>NZ_JBHUIV010000018.1:0-221467 GCF_042683085.1 Shivajiella indica
ACAAACATGTCTAAAAATAATAAAAAACATATCTGGGACACCCAAATCAGCAACCCGAAAATTACAAAATATTAAATATCAATTACTTATAATCAAATGGGACTGACGACTGTCGAAGTCAGGAGATTTGTTGAATTTTTTGTGAGCATTGATTTCAAGAATCAATGCTCCAATCTTTTAAGGAAATTTCTTATTTAATGATAAAGGTGCTTCAGATCTGCTTTGCAGATATCTATCATTAATTGGCCCACTTTTTTGCAGACATCCTCAAAATACCGTTTGCCTTTTTCGGAATTGGATTTTTTCGGATTTCCTATTCCTGTATCTTCAGTGACCTGTGACCATTTTCTTTCTGCCCAGGCCCATTTTTCCCTCAAACCGGGGATAGTGGATTTTTTCTCTTTTCCATCACCAGCTTCCTCCAAGGGCAGCACCAGATTCGGATGTAAATACATGATCAGACTCGTTTCCATTTCATCAGCGTGATCCCCTTCCTCTTCAAAGTACAATGTTTTATCCAAGGATTGGTACCAGTTGCAGGTCATCAACAGCATCTCTGGAAAATGTAAGCCTAATTCCCTTAACATCGTTTTGAAGTCATTTCCTCCATGGCTGTTGACGATCAGGAATTTTTTTATTCCCTGTCTATCCAAAACCGTCAAGATATCTTTCAAGATGGCAAATTGGGTACTTGGATTCATGTTGATATCCAGATAGATGTCACTTTGACCTGTGTTAACCCCAAATGGGATAGTAGGTAGAACAATGACTTTTGCCCCATTTTCCCATGCAATCTTACCTGCCCCGGCTGAAACCGAATCAGCCTCAAATATGTCTGTTCCATATGGCATGTGGTAATTATGGGCCTCAGTTGCTCCCCATGGAAGTACTGCCAATTCGAAGCGTTCATCTTTTAAGTTTTTCCAATTATTTTCAGCTAAAATATAAGGTCTCATTTTTTTAATCTTTTTGTGTTTTACAAGGTAATATTGACTTACCCGATTACCAAATCCAAAAATCCAAAATCCAAGCCCCAAATTCCAAAACTCAAAATCGAAACTGCAATCCAAAATCCAAAATCTAAAATCATAAATCTACAATCTCCTTTTGCTTTAAAGAATGACTTCTTCAAAATAATCATTAAAGTCAAATATAAATATGCGATTTTTTTTGAATCTTTATTCCTGTTAAATTTCATGTTTCATTCAAAAAAAATACCATGTCTGATCGGAGATCCTTTATTAAAAAGACACTTATTTCAACCTCCCTGCTTTTTCCAAGTGGGATCTTGGAAGCCTGTGCCCAAGCGCCAAAAGAAGCAGAAAGAGAAAAGTTGAAACCACTTATACTTTCCACTTGGGATCATGGGATGCCGGCAAATGATAAGGCTTGGGAGGTTCTTATGCAGACAGGTGATCTTGTTTCTGCAGTAGAAGAGGGAGTGAAAGTGACCGAATTGGATATGGATAATCTTTCAGTGGGATTGCAGGGTTTGCCAGATAGGGAAGGCATTCCGACCTTGGATGCATCGATCATGAAAGGAGATGGTTCCTGTGGATCGGTGGCATTTGTCAGGCAGGTAAAGCATCCCATTTCTTTGGCAAGGAAGGTTATGGAAGAAACGCCCCATGTGATGTTGGCCGGGGAGGGTGCACGTCAGTTTGCTATTGCTCAGGGTTTTAAAATGGAGGAAGAAGTCCTTAGTCCAAAAGCCAATGAAATGTATCAGGATTGGAAAGTGGAATCCAAATATAAACCGATCATCAATATTGAGAATCATGATACCATTGGGATGATAGCCTTAGGGCCAGATGGGAAACTGGCGGGTTCCTGTACTACTTCCGGCTTGGCATTTAAAATGCATGGCAGGGTTGGAGACAGCCCGATTATTGGTGCAGGACTTTATGTAGATGATGAGGTGGGGGCCGCCACAGCGACCGGGTTGGGTGAATCCATCATCAGGATCTGTGGTAGTTTTCTCATTGTGGAACTGATGCGTCAGGGCAGGAGTCCACAGGAGGCCTGTGAAGAAGCTGTGAGGAGATTGATTGCCAAAAACGCCAAAGACATTAAGGATATTCAGGCTGGTTTTCTTGCTATCAATAAAGAGGGAGAGTATGGTGCATTTGCAGTTCAAAAGGGATTTACCTATGCAAGGCACTACAATGGTGGAAAGGATTTGTTAACTGCTGGCTACAAAATGTAATGGAACAAATGGTTATAGAAGCTCCTGTATTTACTGTCGAAGCTGCAATAAAAGCAGCAGAATTTGGCATCCACAGGCTGGAATTATGCTCAGACTTTGGAGAAGGAGGGGAGACACCTTCTGCCGGTAACCTTTCTTTTTTAAAGGAAAAGATTTCAATTCCCATATATGTAATGATCCGACCTAGAGGGGGTGATTTTGTATATACTCTAGAGGAGCTGGAAGTAATGCGCCGTGATATTGGGATATTGAAATCTTTGGGTGCGGATGGGTTTGTTTTTGGTGTTTTGGATAAAAAAGGTGATGTGGATAAAGCTGCCTGCGAAAGTTTGGTCAATCAGGCAGGTGGATTACCCTGTACATTTCACCGGGCATTTGATATCTGTAAATCCAAAGATCAGGCTCTGGAAGATATCATTGATTGTGGGTTTAAAAGAATATTGACTTCAGGTGGTGAAAATTCAGTGGACTTAGGTCTGAACAATATTTTGAATTATTTAGAATTGGCAGGGGAAAGGATTATCATTATTCCAGGAGGAGGACTTAAGTCCGGCCATATTCCCCAACTGAAAAGTACGGGTAAGCTCAGGGAAATCCATGCCAGTTGCAAAACCTTCAGGCCTACTGAAAGTATGTATTTTCATCCAAACGTTTCTTTGTCCAATGACCCTAATGCTTTCAAACAGGTATTGACCATTGATGAAAGGATGGTGATAGAATTTTTAAGAGCAATGAATTGAGCTTGGTTCAGGCCATCATCCATCATAAAATTCACCATATTTTGTACCCATAAAAGGACCTTTGTTTGGAACTATACAATCATTAATAAAAGGATTGCCCTTTTAATCATATTGTGAAAAACATAATGATTTCTTCATGGCATCAATTTACATATCTTTTTTTGATCATCATTTAAGATGACCATGTTAGAAAAGGTATATTGGATGCTTTCTTAGACTGTTGTAAGTTTAAGACAGTGTTGCTTATTCTACTGGATAAGAAGATATCATTTTTGGTTGGAAAAAAGTAAATTTTGATTTTTTTGAATTTTGTTTTTTTATAATTGAAGCCAAGTAAATTTTTTTATGGGTTAAATAAGTTGTTTCAAGAATATCATTTTGAAATAATATTTTTTTACAGTAAATTATTCAGTTCACGATAAATCTAAAAAATCATGGTTAAAAGTTTTCAAGGCGTAAGGGTGGTAGAACCCAAAAAAGCAGCAAATCCCATTTTAGTAAAGGATCATATGAGCACCAATTTGGTCACTTTTCAACCTGAAGATTCCATTGATCATGTATTGGAAATGCTGACAAAAAGAAAAATTTCCGGTGCACCTGTTGTTGATAAGTCAGGGGAGTTGGTTGGAATTATTTCAGAAGTAGATTGTCTCAAAGAGATTATAAAGGGGAAATATTCAAATACACCTAGTTTTCCCGGATCCGTGTCTGAGCATATGACACAAAATGTGATTACTTTGTCACCGGATATGTCCTTATTTGATGCGGCTCAAAAATTTTTAGAATTAAAAATCAGAAGGTTTCCGGTGATGAGAGATGGGAAATTGGTTGGACAGATCAGTTTGTCTGATATTATAAGGGCATTTCCTAAATTGAAATCCACTACTTGGTAAAAATCAAGGAGGCATTTTATAGTAAGTTTTAAATATCGGAGTTCGAAGGGTGGATTTCAGGACCGAGCGTTAAAAATTAATCCAGTGGATTAATTTAGCGAGGGGCCAGGCTGTAGGGGAGGATATTAAGAGCCAAGGCAAAAGTAAAAAGGCAAAAGCGGGGAAGAAATTGTAGAGTGGATAGTGAGGAGTTTTGAAGTTGTCATTGTTCCACCACGGCCAAGTGTCGTGGTTAGAAACCTGGAAATTTCACTCTTACATTTCAAGAGATTTTATTTGAAATATGGATGGAACCACCCTGTAGGGGTGGCCTATGGGTAGCCCTGGGTAAAGGGAGGCACGATCGAAACCCAGGGTAATTTTTGCTTGCCCGTTTCCAGAGACAGCGCTCAAAATGGAATCAAAGAAAGCATGGATTCGCTGGCGATAATAAATGTGAATTCCAAAGAAAGCAGTCACGAAGACCTAGTTGTAGATTATGGTGAGAAATTAAATATACCCTGCCAATTTATAAGTAACTATTCCAATCCATTCTTTAAAAAGTTTGTGCCAAAGAAGCATGGCTTGGGGATCTGGGTAAAGTAGGGTGGGTATATCAAATTTGGTATCTTCGGAATAATAATCCACGGGGAAAGTATCGGTATTTAAACCCACTTTGTCAAAACAGCCTTTTGCTCTTTTCATATGAAACGCTGAGGTAATAAGCAAATGTTTTTGACCGGATGAATAGTCATGTTCAGTTAAAGTTTCTTTACTCAGCACTGCGTTTTGATACGTGTTTTTAGCCTGTTTTTCAATCAAAATGTCTTTTTGGTCTACTCCTGCGATAAGCATGAAATCACGTAATAATTCAGCTTCTGTATTGGGGTTGCTTGGGTTTAGTCCCTGTCCACCGGAAATTAGGATTTTTTTGATTATGCCCATTTTATAAAGTTGGACAGCTTGGGTAGCCCGGTCTGCGCCTTTATTAAAAAAAGTCCGGTCATAAACAGTTTTACTCAGGTTGGTCACCCCTGTAAGGACTATTCCTACTTCATATTTAGGTAACTGGGAAAAAGCCTTGAATCCAGGTTCCCATTGATTCATGGCCCAATTGGAGAAAAACTGATTTGAAAAAATCAAAAGAAAGATTATTCCTGTGAGTATGATTTTTCTTCCATTTGCTTTATTGCTCCAAAAAAAACCTGCAATAAGCAAAATGATTATCAGAGTCAAAGGCATGACCAGAAAACTCAGGAATTGGGAAAGGTAGAAAAACATTATCTTGAAATCTGATTTTTTGTCAAATAAAGGACAAATAAAATGAGTACTATTCAAAAAACCATTTAGGGTGGATAGAAATCTGTTTTGGCTTTGTATTAATTTTAAATAAAAAATAGAGAAATAGAAAGTAAGACCAACAATGCGAAAAACATCAATACGATCTTATTGGATTGATATTGCTGTTCTTTCCTCTCAAATCGCTCATTGATCAATTCATCATACTGATCTGAATTCCTGCTTTCGATTGTTGGGATATTTTTGCCATAAGGGTTGTCCCTCATTCCCATCCTTTTGGAAATGATACTTCTGTTGTCCTTAGTGGATTGGATCATATTGAACCCTGATGTTCCTCCTGCCATATTCCTAAAGTAATAAAATCCTATTACAAACCAAAATTTACCAAGTCAATTTCCAGATAAGCCCTCTCTTGTTTTGGATTGAATTGTTTTTTCAATAGATAATTCTGTTGGAATTTTTGACAAATTTTTAATGTATTTATTGATCTTTTGAAAAGTTGTCAATGTAATCAGGCATTTGATCCGATTGTTATAAAATGACACAGGTAGTTGAAGTTCTTTGATTTATTTTGAGAAGCATATATGTAGCTTATTTCTTATGCTTATTTTTGTCGTATGACTTTAATTAAACCTAACCTATTGCCTTTATTGGAGAATTTAGCTTCCCGGTTGGAAGGGGAGATTAAATTCGATTCCCTGACTAAGACCTTATATGCTACAGATGCCTCGGTGTATCGTGAAATGCCCTTGGCCGTGGCTTTCCCAAAAACAGAAGCTGATATCCAAAAGCTCATTTTTTTTGCTAGGGAAAATAAAACCTCTTTGATTCCGAGAACAGCAGGCACTTCATTGGCCGGTCAATGTGTTGGAAATGGGATAGTGGTGGATGTTTCCAGATACTTTACTAAAATAATTGAATTCAATAAGGAAGAAAGATGGGTTAGGGTGCAGCCTGGGGTAGTGAGGGATGAGTTAAATCATTTTTTAAAGTCCCATGGTCTGTTTTTTAGCCCTATCACTTCCACTGCCAATAGGGCGATGATTGGTGGTATGGTGGGTAATAACTCATCTGGAACCACTTCCATTGTTTACGGTACGACCAGAGACAAGGTCCTAGAACTAAAAGCCTTATTGAGTGATGGGTCTAAAACTGTTTTTGGAAGTATTTCTAAGGAAGAATTTGAAAATAAATGCCTCTCAGGTTCTCTGGAAGGTACAATCTACAGACAAATCAGGACTGAGCTTTCCAATCCTTCCATTCAAAAAAAAATTGTTGAAAATTTCCCTAAGAAGTCTATTCATAGGAGAAATACAGGTTATGCAGTAGATGCTTTAATGGATTCTGCAATTTTTTCCGAGGGTTCGGACCATTTCAATTTCTGCAAATTATTGGCTGGATCGGAAGGCACTCTGGCCTTTACAACCGAGATTAAAATTTCTTTAGATCCTTTACCGGATCCAGTGGAGATTGTTGTGGCAGCCCATTTTGAGTCCATTCATCAAAGCATGAAGGCAGCCCAGGTAGCGATGAAACATCCCGCTACAGCAGTGGAATTGATGGATAAAATTATTTTAGACTGCACCAAACAGAGCTTGGAATACAGCAAAAACAGGTATTTTGTTGAGGGTGATCCTATGGCACTTTTGATGATAGAATTCACGGGAAAAACAGAGGAGGAGGCTAGGGAGAAAGGAGACAAGCTGATTGCAGATTTGAAAAATGCCGGTCTGGGCTATGCCTATCCCGTCATCGGTCCTGACAAGACGAAGTCCGCCTGGGCTCTTCGAAGCGCTGGATTGGGACTTTTGGCCAATATTCCAGGTGACAGAAAAGCAGTAGCATGCATTGAAGATACGGCAGTGGATATTGAAGATTTGGCAGATTATATTGATGAATTTGACAAAATGATGGAGGGATATGGTCAGGAACCGGTACATTATGCCCATGCCGGAGCTGGGGAGATCCACTTAAGACCTATCTTGGATCTGAAAAAGAAAGCAGATCAGCAAGAGTTTTACAATATTTCCCTTGATGTTGCCAGGTTAGTCAAAAAATATAATGGTTCCTTAAGTGGAGAACACGGGGATGGCCGGGTTCGTGCACCATTTATTCCCTTGATGGTTGGGGAAGAGAACTACCAACTTTTCAGACGGATCAAATATACTTGGGATCCTGACAATATTTTTAATCCCGGAAAAATTGTGGATACTGCTCCAATGAACACTTCGCTAAGGTATGAGGCGGATATGAAGACACCCGAGCAGGAAACCTTACTGGATTTTTCTGAAGTGGGGGGGATGTTAAGGATGGCAGAAAAGTGTAATGGATCAGGAGATTGCCGCAAATTACCATTGTCAGGGGGAACCATGTGTCCAAGTTACCAGGCCACAAGAAATGAAAAAGATACTACCAGGGGAAGGGCAAACACATTAAGGGAATTTTTGACAAAGGATAAGAAGCCGAATGCCTTTGATCATCTTGAAATCAAAGACGCATTGGACCTTTGTTTATCCTGTAAAGGTTGTACCGCAGAATGTCCCTCCAATGTGGACATGGCATCCATGAAAGCTGAATTTTTGTACCAGTACCAAAAATCAAACGGGGTTCCATTGCGGTCAAAGGCATTTGCCTATATTAACGATTTAAATAAACTGGGGGCTATACTTCCCGGGATTTCCAATTTTTCCTTAAGGAATCCTATGACCTCAGGATTGATGAAGTCAATTTTGGGTGTTGCTCCAAAAAGAAACCTTCCTGAAATTAGTAAAGTCGATCTGAGATCCTGGTTCCGGAAAAATGAATCAAAGTTTCCTTTTACAACACCCATAATCAAAACCATTTACCTTTTTGTGGATGAATTCACCAACTATAATGACACAGAGATAGGAATTACTGCCATAAAACTTCTCAGAAAATTGGGATATGAGGTGAAGGTGGTAGATCATGAAGAAAGTGGCCGGTCTGCAATATCCAAAGGATTACTGGAAAAGGCCAGAAATCATGCTGAGGCCAATGTGAAGACATTCAGGGATAAAGTAAGCGGAAATACCCCATTGGTGGGAATAGAACCTTCAGCAATTTTGAGTTTCAGGGATGAGTACCCAAGATTGGTAAGAAAAGAATACCTAGAAGACGCAAAAAAAATCAAATCCCATACATTGTTGATTGATGAATTTTTAGGAAGGGAAATTGCAGCAGGAAACATTACTCCGGAATCCTTTACCCAGGATTCCAAACATATCAAATTACATGGACATTGCCATCAAAAGGCCCTTTCTTCTTTGACGTGGACACAAAAAGTGCTTTCCTTGCCCAGGCATTATACAGTGGAAATCATTCCTTCAGGTTGTTGCGGAATGGCCGGCTCCTTTGGCTATGAGGCTGAACATTATGAATTGAGTATGCAGATAGGGGAAATGGTTTTGTTCCCAGCTGTTCGTAATTCTAAGGAATCCATCGACATAGCAGCGCCGGGCACTTCCTGTCGTCATCAGATCTGGGATGGTACCGGCAAAAAAGCCAAACACCCGGTCGAGATTTTATGGGATGCTTTAAAGGGGTAAAGTCACATGGAAACTTTACCTTTATGGACCTGTTTTGCCAAAAGCATGGCGTTATATGCATTGGCGATTTTCCCTGATATGCAGAGGTCGGCCAAGCTCAGTTCCTTCATTCCCTCTTCTCCGATTGAAACCTTAAGCTTTGGAGCTAAACCTGATTCCATGATTATTTTTTTAACCTGAGAAGCACTCAATCCAGGATAATAAGATCTGATTAACGCCGCAATTCCTGCCACGGCAGGGGCAGCCATGGAAGTACCTCCCTGAAATTCATATTCATTTTCAGGCATAGTAGAATATACTTGCTCTCCGGGAGCAAATATATCTACAGTTTTGGCTCCATAATTGGAATAGGTAGCAATCATATCAGTCCCAAAGAAGGGAGTTAAGGCACCTACTGTTATCACATTATCAACAAACTTTTTCCCGATTTGGAATTTATGGTCATTGGGGAAATTTGGATTTTCAGGATCATCCAGATTAAGCCCATCATTTCCTGCTGCCAATACAATAAGTACATCTTTAGATTCGGCATATTTGATAGCATCGTATACCCATTCAGGATTTGGGGAAAATGACTTGCCAAAGCTGGCATTGATGATTTTTGCCCCATTGTCCACGGCATACCTAATTCCCCAGGCAATGTCCTTATCGTATTCATCACCATCAGGTACAGCCCTGATACCCATGATTTCAACATGATTGGCCACTCCATTGATTCCAAGTTTATTTCCCCTTTCAGCAGCAATTATCCCTGCCACATGGGTTCCGTGGCTTTCATCTTTTAATTGGCTTTGTGGATTACCATTTCCATAGCCCTTATCATCAAGATCATATGGGTCATCCCCGACCACTTTTCTGCCATCAAATTCAAGATTAAGATTGTACTTTAATTGTTCAGAATAATAGGAAACCCCATCATCAATAAATCCCTTTAATTCATCAAGGCCATCAGAAATGCTTAAAATCTGCATCAATAATGCTGCTTTTTGGTTGAGGTCCTCGTTTTCATAGGGGAGGCTTTCCAAATCTTCAATGGTGTAGGTGTTTTTCCCTAATTCTTTTCTGACAGCTGAATCCGCTTCATTTATCATCCCTGCCATACCTTGCATTTGGTAGATATTCTGCATGGCCTCTTCAAATTCTGAATCAAATTTTCTTTTTGCTTTTGCCTGGTAATTTTCATCCCCAATCCCCAGCCTTAAAATCCTTGCATATTCCCACTGTTCATAATAGGCGTCACCTAAAAAATTGTAACCGTGAATGTCATCGATATAGCCATTATTATCATCATCCTCGTTGTTACCGGGTACCTCACCTTTATTTTTCCATAAAACATTGCTGATATCTTCGTGAAGAAGGTCTATTCCTGAGTCCAGGACCGCCACAATTATCGGTTTCCCTTTTTTCCTCCGTATGATTTCTTTGTAAGCTCTGTCCACACTCATTCCCGGTATCGTATCCTGTATCAGGTCTAATTGATTCCATCGACTTAGTTCTTCCAAAGTAAGTTCAGAATTTTTTGGGCTTAAATCTCCAGAAATCACCAATAGTGATGGTTTTGGTCCTAAAACACCGCAACTGCTGATAAGGTAGGCAAGTAAAATTGGAAAAGTCGTTTTAATAGATAAGCTATATCTTTTTTCTATCAGTGATTTCATGTACATATGCGGAATGGTATTTATTTAGGCTCCTTATTCCAAATTGAGCTTGGCAAAGCTAAGCAAACTTAAGATAAAGAAATAGGGTCAGGGAATTCAGTTTTTCTGATAGCTGTAAGTGTTTATATGCCGTCAAATAGTACAAAACTTTCCAGATATTCCGGGATTATAGGGTTCCAGTTTAATTCTTCTTTAAGCCTGTTGGCCAATCCTTCTGCCGCTAGCTTTTCGCCATGGATCAGGAAGATCTTCTTGGGTCTTGAAGTAAATCCCTCCGCCCATTCAATTAGTTCATCCTGGTCCGCATGGGCTGACAATCCTTCTATGTAATAGGTCTTGGCTTTTACGGGTACATCGATCCCATACATTCTGGAAGTCGGTTCTCCATCCAGAATTCTACGTCCCCTCGTTCCTTCTGCCTGGTATCCGACGAAAATGATACTATCGTTTTCATTGGGTAATCTGTTGTAAAGATGATGCAGTATCCTTCCTCCGGTGGCCATTCCACTGGCAGAAATAATGATAGCATCACCTTTGATGGCGTTAAGGGACATGGACGCTTCTTGGGTTTGATAATAGTGAAGATTTCTATTCACAAAGGGATTTGCACCTTCCTCTTCAAGTACTGGCCCTAACCGGTGGTACTGGGGGAATTTCTTATACAGCTTTGTGACATCAATGGCCATAGGACTGTCGACATAAATGGGAATGTCAGGAATTTTCCCTTTTTGTTGCAACAAGTTGAGATAATAAAGTATCATTTGAGTCCTACCTACGGCGAAGGCCGGAATAACCGAAACACCACCATTTCTGTAAGTTTCTCTTATGGCCAAACCTAAATCCTCAACCGGTTTTTGATGGGTCTGAACCCTGTTACCATAAGTGGATTCCATAAAAAGGATATCTGCGAATGGTATTCTTGAAGGGGCGTGGAGTATGGGGTCATGATACCTTCCCAAGTCTCCGGAAAAGATAAGTTTCTTTTCCTGATTTTCACTTCTGACTTTAATTTTTACAATTGCTGCACCCAGGATATGGCCTGCATTATAAAATGTAAAAGAAAGTTGTTCATTTATATGGTTTTCCTGCTCTAAATCAACAGGATACAATAAAGGGAATACTTTTTCAGCATCTTCTATAGTATATAAAGGTAAAGGTTTCTCATGCCTGGAATAACCTTTTTTCTGGGCGTAGGCTGCTTCTTCTTCCTGTAGTTTTCCTGCATCCAATAATAAAATCCTGACCAGCTCTTCGGTTGGAAAGGTGCAATAAATTGGTCCGCTGAACCCTTCTTTGACCAATTTTGGTAAATAACCGCTATGGTCAATGTGCGCATGGGTCAAAATAACCAAATCTATATCTGAAGGATCAATAGGGAATTTATCCCAATTTCTTAACCTGTATTCTTTCAGACCCTGAAAAAGGCCACAATCCACCAAAATTTTCTTATGGTCAAACTCCAAAAGATATCTTGAGCCAGTCACGGTTTTGGCTCCTCCTAAAAATTTTACTTTTACTTGCATTATGTTTTGGGTTTATTAATTAACGGAAATGCAAGATAAGTAAATAAGTAGATGTTGGAATTTAATTTCTAATTTGAATTATTTCCTTCTGCTTGATTTTTGGACTGTAGGAAAATCAAAAAGGCTGAACAATTATCTGTTCAGCCTTTTCCTATTTTAAGCGTTCTCTTTAAATTATTTCATAAAGAAAGCATCAGTAAACTTTGCTTTTGATAAACTATCTGCTTCCGAGAGTTCATCATTTTGACTACAGGTAAGACAGAGGAGGCCATCTTCATTGAATACCCAATAATTTCTTGAGCTTACATCCCTGCTTTTATAACCATTTTTGTTCAAAGTGTTCCGGATGATGGGTAAAATTGACTTATCGAGAACAAATGCTTTATCATAAGGGATTTCCAGGGTTAGACTTAGGTTTTGACCTCTAAATTTGTCCAATTGGCTTAGGTCAAGGCTACGGTCAAAGGTGATGATGGTGTCAGCTACTATATAATTGTAAGTAACTTTACTGGCATTATTTAATGCGTCTTCATACCCTTTTCCTTTGGATTTGAAGTCCTGAACCAATACCATTTCCTTCCCATCTGTCCCTACCAGTTGCAAATTTACCAAATCAAAGATTCCTTGGTCTCCTTGGTTCTGTTCTGATTTTAAAACTACAATCCCCTCTGATAAATTGACGGTATCTTCAGTAGTGTGGATGGCTTCTGATTTAAATTGTGAAATAACCTTTGGTAACTGAAATCCAACTACCCCGATGCTTAGTAACCATACGCCTAGGGCAATAAGACCAAATCTTCCTTCAATGATACTTCTTTTGATGATAACACTTATTCCCAACAGGAGAATAATCAAGCCCGGTATCAGGATAACAACCCCAACAGCAATGGCTAGCCAAATAGGTAGAATATCACTTATCCATTCGGCAGGGATATTGTCCAGAACAATTCCTGAATCACCTACCGGAAAAATTTCGAAATAGACTCCAAGTAGTATAATTGGGGCAATAGTAATCGCCATCCCGATGATTGAAACTATCAGCCCGAAGAAAACCCTGATGACAGCAAGGATAAACATCCCGAATGGACCTAAGGCTTCTCCCAATCCATTGATTACTTTTCCTAGAAATCTGAAAGGAGCTAGCAGTATCTTTCTTGCCTGACTTTCCTCTTGTGGAGGTATAGGGTTCATATTTTCCTTAATGGTCGTCTCAATATTATCCAAAGTAATGGCCCCACCTTTCATTTGAATCCTCTCGGTAATTGATTTTGCTTGGGGTGTAATGATCCACAAAATCAAATAAATCACAAATCCTGCACCTCCGGCAAAAATCAATCCTATGAATAGTAGTCTTACCCAGATAACTTCAATATTGAAATAAGCAGCCAAACCGCTGGCAACCCCGCCTAATGTTCTGTCATCAGGATTTCTGTAAAGTTTTTTAATGTTTTTGTCTTCAGGTTCATCATAAGAAACAGGCAAAATTACCCACAGCACGATGTAGGCTAATAGCGCCCAGATTCCCAAAGAGAAAGAGAAATTCCATGGTAAGAAATCCCAGGCAGGCTTGCCAAAGTTCAATTTACCACTGAAAAGCAGCAATAAGGCCACTAATCTCGTCCATAATGGATCAATCGCTAGATAATGGGCCAAACCGGCACAGACCCCACCCAATATTTTTCTGTTCTCAAGTCTAGTCAGTTTTTTATATCCTTTGGATTCCTGGCCTGGAGGAGTGATATATTTGTAGAAATCATTTTCCTGATTTTCTTCTTTATCCTTTATAGGTTCATTTTCTTCCTCTTCTGCTTTGAAATCTGCTATTGTACCCATCTTTTCAATCAAACTGTTGACATTTTCAGCAGTGATGACCTGTTTGTTGTTTTTCAGGTAACTTAAAAAGATTTCCGCTATGCGGTTTTCAATATCAGAGATTATTTCCTGATTATCCTGATAGTGGGAAAAGTGCCTGTTGATGGTTTCCAGGTACTTTTTCAGGGTAGCATATCCATCCTCTTCAATGTGAAAAAGGATACCGCTTATATTTATACTTATGGTCTTTTTCATGTTTTTATTGCTTTGAGGTGATTAATTGGGTTGAATGAACCAATGATTCCCAGGTTTCATTGAGGGTTTCAAGAAATTTTCTGCCATCCTCAGTGATTGAGTAGTATTTTCTTGGCGGTCCGGATTCAGACTCTACCCATTTATAAGTGACCAAAGAAGCATTTTTCAGCCTTTGAAGTAAAGGATAGAGTGTTCCTTCCACAACTATCATCTTTGCCTCTGTGAGTTCCTCTATCATATCCGAGGCATAAACTTCCCCTCGGGATATGATATGCAAAATGCAGAATTCCAGGAGGCCTTTCCGCATTTGAATTTGGGTGTTTGAAGCATTCATATGTCTATATTTTTTAAATTTCTAACCAGGACCAATCATCGGGATTCATACATGGTCTCATGCCAGAAATAAAGAAAAATTGTACCAAAGTGAAAAAAGCTACCTTGTATTGCCTATATGCTTGCTATAAAAAGAGGCTTTTGAACTCTTTCAATATGGGAAAATCCTTAAAATTTTTAAAATTAGGCTGTTTTTTAACTTTTAGGGCCAAACTGAATTTTTTTAGGCTCAACCTACAATTTCTATTTTTGGAAAGCAAAGATGTGACTTGAATGGACATAATTATGTACGGAAATGTACACAAATTACAAGGTTGTCCACCTTTAATTTTTTTAAAAATCGCTTACTACTTAAGTATTTATTTTTACTTTGCATTGGTGAAATACGCATAGTACATGTTCATTTTCAGGGTTTTCATTTCAATTTTATTTTTTATACTAAGTTTCACACTTAGCGCTCAGACTATTGCTCCAAAATATTCCAATGAATTTATGAATATTGGAATAGGGGCAAGAGCTTTGGCAATGGGAGGCGCACAGGTATCTTCAGTAAAAGATGTCACTGCAGCTTATTGGAACCCAGCTGGTTTACTGGGCATCAAACATCAACATGAATTTTCTTTGATGCATGCAGAATATTTTGCGGGGATAGCCAAGTTTGATTATCTAGGTTATAGTACAAGTATAGATGCGGACAATCAGGTCGGGGTGTCCCTTATCCGTTTTGGCGTAGATGATATTCCCGATACCCGTTTTTTATATGACGCCAATGGAACGTTGAATTATAACAATATACAGTTTTTCAATGCTGCTGATTATGCACTTCTATTATCCTATGCCAGGGATGTGAGTGATATTTTTAAATTTGGAGGAAATGCGAAAATCATTCATAGGAATGTAGGAAAGTTTGCTCAGGCCTGGGGTTTTGGGCTGGATTTTGGAGGAATCTTTTTATTGGAACAATGGAGACTCGGGTTTATGTTAAGGGATGTGACGAGTACCTTCAATGCTTGGTTTCATAATGCTGAAATGGTAAGAGACATTTATGCCCAGACAAACAATGTGATTCCCGTAAATTCCATTGAATTGACCTTGCCAAGAGCCATTTTTAGTGTTACAAGAGACGTGGTTATTTCGGAAGATATCAAAGTCCAGGGCGTGTTGGATCTTGATTTCACATTTGATGGAAAAAGAAATACAATAATCAGAACAAATTTGGTAAGTTTTGATCCTAGGCTTGGAATAGAAGCAGCTTATAAAAATCTTGTATTTTTCCGTGCCGGTGGCAGTAATGTTCAAAAAATCAAGGATTTTGACAATACCTATTACATGGCCTGGAAACCTAGTTTCGGTGTGGGAGTTTTTTTCAATGAAAAATTCAATATTGATTATGCACTTACGGATATTGGAGGGGTGTCGCAAACACCTTACTCTCATGTCATCAGTGTTAAGGTGAGTCTTAAAGAAAATGATACTAAGTTTAGAATAAATAAAGGTTGGGAAGATTAAATGGGCAGAAGGATTTTCATATTGGTTTTAATTTTTATGCTTTCGGATTTTGCTAAGGCACAAACCGGATGGATTGATTATACCAGGCCGTATTATAAAATCCCTACTGTGGAAGATGGGATTCACAGGATTACATTTGCTTCTCTTTCTTCAGCCGGAATTAATCCGAATACCCTTGATCCAAGAAATATCAGATTATACCATAGAGGAGAAGAAGTGGCAATTTATATTCAAGGGGAGCAGGATGGAAGATTTGACACCAATGATTTTATTGACTTTTTTGGAAAAAGGAATGACGCAACTTTGGATTTCAAGCTTTTCAATAATCCTGATCATGTAGGTAATATCATGTATAACCACCATAATGATACAACTGCATTTTTTCTTACCATAACCCAAGGTATTCCAGGAAAGAGGATGACACAAAGACAGGCTCCAGCCGCTTCGCCGTTGGTAGATACCTACAATACGGAAAGAATGATTGTTTTCTCTGATCAATACAATCTTGGAAGGAGTTACTTTCCCGGTGTCAGACTGGCGGTATATGAAGAAGGCCAAGGTTGGATGAGTGCTCCTGTTACCAAGCCTAATCCAAGGACTATTTCATTTTCTGCATTGGGAGAAATAGGAATTGGTGATGCAAAACTGGAAATCGGATTGACAGGAAGGTCTGAAAACCCACATATTACTGCTATATCAGTAGGCCCGACAGTAGGAACATTGAGGGAAGTTGGAAGATTTGAATATGCCAATTTTGAAGTACTCAATCAGGAAATCAGTTTTGAGTCCACTGATTTTAATCCAGATGGAAGCCTAAATATTCGGGTTGCTTCCTTAGGTCCCGAAGGAACTGACAATATATCCATTTCCTATGTGCGTATTACCTATCCTAAAAAAGTAGAAAATGGGGAATTGGATGCAGAAACCATTATTTTAGGACAAGGGGAATCAGTTCTTCAGCTTGAAAATATGCTCTCCAACTATGTGGCATATGAGATTTCAGATCCAAACAATCCTATAAAAATACCTGTTGTCAAGACAAATAATCAGATCCGTTTGCAAGCGGGGGTGAGTTTGGATTCCAGTAAGGTTTGGTTGGAGAACAGGTTAAATGTTAGGGAAGTAAATGAAATCAGACAGGTTCGATTTAGGAATATTTTGGATCAGGCAGCTGATTACCTCATTGTATCCCATAGAAATTTAAGAAGGCAAAGCACTATTCATCCAGACCCAGTTAAGGCCTATGCTGAATACAGGGCTTCAGCGGAGGGTGGAGCTTATGACACTTTGGTGGTAAATATTGACGAGTTATATGACCAGTTTTCCTTTGGTGAAAAGACTCCATTGGCAATATATGAGTTTCTGAAGCTTTACTATCCCCGTCACAAACCTGAGTATCTGTTTTTAATAGGAAGGGCACTTGGCATGTACTCTACCACAAGGGTTTCCAACGTTACCCATTTTTATCGGAAAAATCCTTCAGTTTTTACTTTCCAGGATCTGATTCCTCCAGCCGGATATCCTTATGCAGATAATAATTATGCTATAGGACTTGATCTCCAAAATCCATTTGTTCCTGCATTGGGTATTGGAAGGATACCTGCAAGAAGTCCTCAGGATGTGACCAATTATCTGGAAAAAGCCAAAGAAAAGGATGCTTTGGGCGCAACAGAAGATTGGCAAAAGGAAATCCTACATCTAAGTGGGGGAATTACGGCTTTTGAATTAAATAGATTTTATAATTTTTTGAATGGGTTCAAAAATATAGCCGAAGGGCCATTTTTAGGAGGAAATGTAAAGACTTACAGAAAAAGGTCAAATTCAGTTGTAGAGCTTATCGATGTCTCAGGTGATGTTAACGAGGGGATAAGTCTCATGACCTTTTTTGGTCATGCAGGGCCCACTGTAATTGATATTGAAATCGGATTGGCTTCTGATCCAGCCATGGGATATAATAATAGTGGTAAATACCCATTCATTTTGATGAATGGCTGTGATGCCGGAAATTCATTCGGCAGTGTGTATACTTTCGGAGAGGATTGGATTTTGACTCCTTCAAAAGGAGCCTCCAATTTTTTAGCTCATGCGAATATTGGAGTTGATATTTATTTGAGGCGGTTTTCCGAATCCTTTTATTCAAAGGCATTTGCAGATTCATCCATGATATACCAACCTGTTGGTTTGGTACGAAGGGAAGCGGAAAAACTATTTTTCTTGAGGTATGGGACATCCATTGTCAACCGTTCCCATGCAGAACAATTGGTTTTGTTGGGCGATCCTGCTGCCAGATTGTTTCCGGCAGATAAGGCCGACTATGCAGTAAGGGAATCGGATGTTAGTTTAGATGCCTTTGAAGGAGATGTCTTTAATGCTTTAGCGGATTCCCTCAAATTGTCCTTTGTGTTAAGGAATCTTGGCCGAGTGGATTTGGATTCCGTGGAGTTTAAGGTCAGTAGAAGATTACCTGATGGTACCAATATTACTTATCCCAATCTGACCATTGCCCCTGTTTACAGGAGAGATACCATAGATTTTTCAGTACTGAATTCAGGAATTGCCTCTTTTGGAGAAAACTTTTTTACCATAGAGATCAATCCTTCAAGAAATATCCCTGAGATGAACTATGCTAACAATGCAGTGACCGTTTCCATGTTCATTCCTTTGAGTGGAACACTGAATGTTTTGCCTTTTAATTTTGGAATAGTAAATGAAAGGGAGGTTGAATTGATAACTCAAATTCCAGGGAAATCTGTGGAACCCAGAACTTTGGTGTTCCAGATTGACACGGAGGCAAATTTTTCTTCAGCAAGGAGACGGGAATTAAGGGTGACTACCGCAAATTTGGCCAATTGGACATTGGATCTTTTCCAAAATGTCCCACAGAGGGATTCAGTGACCTTTTTCTGGAGAACAAGATTTTTGGAGCCGAGGGAGGGTGAAAGTAATGATTGGACCAATAGCAGCTTCAGTTATATCCAAGAGGGTCCTGAAGGCTGGACACAAAGAGTGTTGCCCCAATTGGAAAGCAATCAACTTAATAATCTGGAGATTGATCCAGTGCAAAGAATATGGAAATACCCGGATACTTCCTTGGATATTGAAGTGTTTACCTTCGGAAATCAGGCAGACAGCCTCACATTTAGAAATACCCAGTTTATTCTGGATGGTGTTCCTCAAATCATTGATAATTTTGTGGATGGCAGTGCCAGATTATGTCCAAATGGCTCATTGGGTTTGGTAGCCTTCGAACAAAGGTCACTAACCCCTTATTTGGCTATTCCAGTACCAGGTTTTGACATTTTGGATGGAAGAAGTTGCGGCAAAGTTCCACAGATCATACAAAATATCAGAAATGCATGGATTGAGCGTCCGGGTTTTGGTATAGAAGACTATGTAAACGGAGTGAAGGAGGGGGATTATGTTGTCATTTTCTCCATTGGAAATGTAACTTTTGAGCAGTGGTCTGATGCAACAATAGCAAAATTGAAGGAACTTGGGGCAAATGAAGCGGTTCTCCGCAACCTCAAAAACGGAGACCCCTATATACTTTTTGGAAGAAAAGGAATGAATCCTGGTGAATCAATTGAAGTGGTCGCAAAAAGTGATCCTGAACTTGGAAGTAACCAACAGGTTATTGATTTCGAAACGAAATTGGAAGGTTATTTTACCTCTGCCTCTATTGTTACTCCTAGAATTGGCCCCGCTTCAGAATGGAAGCAGTTTTTTAATCATGTCAAAAATAGAGATTGGATTAATGAAGATCTCACTCATTTTGATCTATTTGGGGTAAAAGAAAATGGAGAAGAACAGTTGCTCATATCTGCATTTAAGGAATCCCAGATAGATTTAAGTAATATTAGTCCTTCCCAATTTCCTTTCGTCAGGTTACGTTATACGATGGAAGACCAGGAATCCACTGCTCCGGCCCAATTGGATAAATGGCAGGTAAATTATTCGGGAGTACCGGAAGGGGTTTTAATTTTCAAAAACAAAGAAAGTCAGGTCAATCTTCAGGAAGGTCAGGAGTCAGTCCTGAATTTTGAATTTACAAATATTTCCAAATTTGATTTCCTGGATTCTATTGTAGTGCAATGGAAATTTAATAATACCACCAAAAGGGTATTTGAGACTTTTTCTAAAAAGATCCCAGCAGTCAAAATCGGAGAGTCTCATGAGTTTTCAATTCCGTTCAATTCTGTGGGTAGGGGTGGGAATATTCAGGTTGAAGTATTTGCCAACCCAAGGATTATCATGGAGCAGACCTTCAGAAATAACCAGCTGGATCTGGGGGTTTATTATGTGGTCAATCCTGATAATACCTCAGCGATTTTGGATGTAAATTTCGATGGGGTTTATATCATGGATGGGGACATCGTTTCTCCTACGGTGATGATAACTTCAGTGCTAAAAAATGAAAAATCTCTGATTCTAAAAAAGGACACTTTGGGCATTGAGCTATTCCTCAAAAAACAATGTGAGGGCTGTCTTTTTGAGCGGATGAGTTTTTCAAGCCCGAAAATTACCTGGTCTGAAGCTACAGAAAACAGCAGTTACAAGGTTGAACTTCGCCCTGGTCCTTTAGAGGATGGAATGTATACCTTTAGAATAGTTACCGAAGAGCTTGGGGTAGATAAGCCCTACGAAATTAATTTTGAGGTCATCAATGAAGCTTCTATAACGAACTTCTATCCATACCCTAATCCTTTTAGTACCAGTGTAAGGTTTGTATTTACAGTAACAGGTTCAGAAGTGCCTGATCAGATCAAAATACAGATCATGACCGTCACAGGGAGAGTTGTAAGGGAAATTCTACAAGATGAGTTAGGGCCGATACGCATCGGAAATAATATCACCGAATATGCCTGGGATGGAAGGGATGAATTTGGGGACCTATTAGCAAATGGTGTTTATATTTATAGAGTTCTGGTCAGAAAAAACGGAGCCTTTGTAGAACCTAGGGCAACTGCCGGGGATAAGGCATTTAAGCAGGGCTATGGAAAAATGTATCTTTTGAGGTAAATTTGGGTTTTTTCAAATTTAAAACCCGGAAATATAAATTCAAGCAGCATGGATATAGGGTTTCCTATTCAGACAGAAAGAATGATTATAAGGGAGTTAACCTTGAGAGATGCTGATTTTATTTTTCAATTGCTGAATACCCCCGGT
Source organism: Shivajiella indica (assembly GCF_042683085.1). NCBI lineage: Bacteria > Pseudomonadati > Bacteroidota > Cytophagia > Cytophagales > Cyclobacteriaceae > Shivajiella > Shivajiella indica. Next base: position 20,940 of record NZ_JBHUIV010000018.1, read on the forward strand.
TGGCTGAAATATATTGGTGATAGAGGAATCAATTCCATTGAAGATGCAAAAAACTACCTATTAGAAGGTCCGTTGAAGAGTTATAGCAAAAATGGTTTTGGCCTATACTTAGTTCTTATGAGGAATGGATTACAAAAGCTTGGGATTGCAGGTTTATTAAAAAGAGAATATCTTCCCTTTCCGGATATTGGATTTGCTTTTTTGCCTGAATTTGAAGGGAAAGGGTTTGCTTTTGAATGTTCTAAGGCCATTTTGGGATATTCAAAAGTAAAACTGGGATTGGATAAAATACAAGCTATAGTCCTTCCCAAAAACAACAGATCCATTCGGCTTTTGGAAAAACTGGGGATGGAAGATCAAGGGTTATTTCTTTTTCCTGGCCAAAATGATCAATTAAGGCTATTTCAGATTGACTTAGAGAAAAATGCGCCCCAGACTTGAAGGATTTATTTCTATCTGGGGCGCTTTATTTATTTTCCTTTTTTCTGCATACTTTGTTTAATCAGGTCCTTCCATTTAGCTGCCAAGGGGCCTTCTCCTTGATGGTCAGAAAAAAGATCTCCATCGTAAAATTCCAAAATTGTCTCCTTTTGATTGGAGTTTTGGACATTTAATTTAAGTCCAATAAAATTGGTGATTTCCTTTCGGATATTACCAGTTTTTATTTCTTCATGTCTTTGAATTTGGGTAATGCTATCATAATTTCTCAAATCAAATACCTGTGGTAGAGATTCTTGTTCAAATTTTATATAAACCAACATTTTATGATCAGAATCCAAACCAATGGCATAATAATCTCTCCAAAAATCTTTCACATCACATGTCAATCCAAGTGTTTTTTCGGTTTCATTGAAAAGGTTTTTTTGATATGAGGCTTTTTTAGACTGTTTTCTTTTATAAATATAAAGGGGCGCGATAAATCCAATCACAAGGAGTATGGAAACTCCCAATGACACAGGTTCAATGTCAAACATATGTTTTTATTTAATGGGTGAAAATTAGAATGTTGTAGAGTCAAAGAAGCAAAGTGATAACTTTGACTTGACAATTAAAAAGAAAGGCCGGGGCCTGGAATATTACCAAAAATGATGGAATGGATAAAGAAGGGATAGGACATCAAAAAAAATGGTAGGATTTTTCAACCAGGATGTATTTTTCAGATCGAAAATAACTTCCAAAGCCAAGCGAGCTGACAGTAAGGCGGAAAAATCAAATTGATAATCTGATTGGTTGGATTTTGTTACCCCGAAGTGGTCAATCTGTAAATTTAAGCCATGTTCTAAATAGAAATTATGGTCAACAGGAATAAGCTGGGAAAATTCAGATGCAGGCGAATTTTGCTTGTTTGCAGATACAAAAGGATAAAATATTCCCGAAATGCCAAAGGCCAACAGTAACAAGATTGAGATATACTGTTTCAGGGAATGTATCACTGATTTTGGGATTGGTGTTTTATGGGATAAAAAAGGAATAACCCGCCAATTTGACGGGTTATTTTTTTGTCTTTTTCAAAATTAATTCCCGGAATTCTCGGTTGAGTCTTCAACCACCTCTTCAACTTCCTCGACTTCCTCTAATTGGGGAACTTCTTCAACTGGAGTTTCCTCAACAGCTGTTTCAACTTCTTCAGAAGTAACTTCTTCTGTAGTTTTGGATCCGCAGGAAGCCAATAGGGCAGTTGCGGCAATCATCATTGCAAAGATGCTTTTTTTCATGATTTTTGATAAGTTTAATGTCTCATGGACAATACATCTATCCATAAAATCTGTGCCAATTTTTTAAAAAATAGGCAGTAAATAAAAATATTTTTTAAGAATATGTTAATGGTAAATCATTTTAGCTTTGACTAATTAAAAATTGTCTTTTGATTTCCTTTTACGGTTTTTTTGATTTAAAAAACCGAAAGATTCCCCATATACTTATCAACAAAAAACATAAGAAAATCCAACCTTTTCCTGAAATTCCCTCTGCCTTGACAGCGGAATAAAGATCAGAAACCAAAGTACCAGAAAAAAACACCAAAGTTGTCCTGGGCAACATACCCAAGGTTCCAAACAGGATAAGTTTTTTCCACCCGGAATTTAATAAGGCAAAGAACAAGTTGGATAAGGCAAAAGGTATAACCGGGCTTAATCTCACAAAAAATATCAATTCACCAAGATTTTCTTTTTTCTCATCGAGAAGTTTTTCCACTCTTGGGTATTTTATCAGTAAAAAATCCAAGCTTTTCCCACTTAGGCCTTTTCCCCAGGCATACCCCAAAAGGGTGGCTAAGGAATATCCCAAAACCAACCAAGGGAATGCTTTCCATCCCAAAAGGAACCCGGTTAATCCGGCTATTAAGGTGGTGGGCATGATGGCCAATCCCATTAACAAGATAGAAATTGTCAGGGCGGCAATGGGTGCTGATGGAATGGAAAAATCCAGACTGGAAATCCATTTGGATTGATGTAAAGTCCAAGGGACTATTATCAAACTTCCCAGTGAAGGCATCAGACTAACCCAGAGAAAGGCGAAGGCAATCTTTGGATTATTCCTTCCTGATTCCCTGAATTCCTTGAAAATACTTAGCTTTTTTTCCATCTTTGGGCTGCTTAATCGCAAAGGAAAGCAATTTATACAGAATAGAACCCATAAAATTGAGATTATGAAATTTGGAACCAAGGCCATACATGCGGGATTAACACCCGATCCATCAACTGGTGCCATTATGACACCTATTTTTCAGACTTCAACATATGTTCAAAAATCTCCAGGAGATCATTTGGGTTATGAATATTCCCGGACCCATAATCCTACACGAACAGCACTTCAGAATAACTTGGCAGCACTTGAAAACGGGAAATATGGCTTGTGTTTTTCTTCAGGTCTTGGTGCCATAGATGCCATCATCAAATTATTGAATCCAGGAGATGAGGTGATCAGTACCAATGACCTTTATGGAGGTTCGTACAGGATTTTCACAAAAGTATTTGAGCGCTATGGGATCAAATTCCATTTCATTTCCATGGAGGATCCGAAATCCATTGATTCTTATGTAAATAAGAATACCAAATTGATATGGGCGGAAACACCTACCAACCCTATGATGAATATCATTGATATCGAGGAAATCGGGAGAGTGGCTAAGAAGCATCAATTGCTCTTTGCGGTAGACAATACTTTTGCGACTCCGTTTCTTCAGAATCCTTTGGATTTGGGGGCAGACATTGTCATGCACTCTGTGACCAAATACCTGGGAGGTCATTCAGATGTGGTAATGGGTGCTCTTATTGTCAATGATGGCCAACTGGCGGAAAAACTGGCATTTATTCAAAACGCCTGTGGGGCTACCCCAGGTCCTCAGGATTGTTTCCTGGTTTTGAGGGGTATAAAGACCCTTCACTTAAGGATGGAAAGGCATTGTCAAAATGGCAGAGAAATTGCCCATTTCCTTAAAACTCATCCCAAAGTAGATAAGGTGTATTGGCCGGGTTTTGTTGACCATCCTAACCATGGCATTGCCAAAAAGCAAATGAGGGATTTTGGGGGTATGATTTCATTTGTTATTAAAGGCAATAAGGTGGAGGATGCGAAGATTGTGCTGGAAAACTTACATTATTTTTCTTTGGCGGAATCCCTTGGTGGGGTGGAATCCTTATGTGGCCATCCGGCAACTATGACCCATGCCAGTATTCCAAAGGAAGAAAGGGAAAAAGTGGGTTTGGTTGATTCGCTGATTAGGTTGAGCGTAGGGATTGAGGATGTGGAAGACCTAAAAGCAGACTTGGAGGCTGCCTTGTCAAAGGTTTAATTGTATGTCTGAAAGTACTTTGCCAAGACTCAATGAAGTTGTCATCGATGTATTGATTCCTGCATATAATGAAGAAAATTCCATTGGAAAAGTGATAGACGATATTCCTAGGTTTGTTAGGAATATCGTGGTGGTAAACAACAATTCCACTGACAATACCGCATCTGTTGCTAAGGATGCAGGGGCAATTGTTTTGCATGAACCCAAGATGGGCTATGGAAAGACATGCCTGACAGGGATGGCTTATTTGGCCTCACTTTCAAGACCTCCGGATATTCTGGTTTTTTTGGATGGGGATTATAGTGATTATCCTGAGCAGATGGCAGAAGTAATCCAACCTATCATCGAAAAGGATTATGATATGGTAATCGGTTCCCGCGCCAAAGGGAATCGTCAAAGAGGTTCTATGACCCTACCTCAGGTATTTGGCAACTGGCTGGCTACAACTTTGATGAAGTGGATTTATAGTACAGACTATTCTGATTTGGGCCCATTTAGGGCGATAAAATGGGAGAAGTTGATGGCTTTGGGGATGGTTGACCAAAATTATGGCTGGACCATAGAGATGCAGATCAAAGCGGCTAAATTGGGTCTAAAAACCATTGAAGTACCAGTAGATTACAGGAAAAGAATCGGGGTATCAAAAGTAAGTGGCACGGTCAAAGGTGTTTTTGGCGCGGGATATAAAATACTTTGGACAATCTGGAAGTACCGATAAGAAGGTTTTTCACCATGTTTTTCTTATTTTTATAAGAATACACTAAACCTCAGGGATATGCCCAATACCTTCCGATTGTTTTTTATCAGCTTCCTATTTCTTTTAATACAACAATCCATATTTGCCCAGCAGCTTGATGACAAACCTGTACGTTTTGTGATGGTGGGTCTGAGTCATGGACATTCCCATTGGATATTTCAAAAGCAGTTTCAAGGGGATTTTGAATTGGCAGGCGTTTATGAGTCGGATAGCCAATTAGTTGATCAGTTTAAGAAAACATATAGACTCAAAGATGACTTATTTTTCTCAGACTTAGACCGAATGCTGGATGAGGTTCAGCCGGAAGGAGCCTTGGCCTTTGGCCCAATTTCAGAACACCTAAATGTAGTTCGTTCCTGTGCTCCGAGGGGAATCCATGTTATGGTGGAAAAGCCATTGGCTTTTGATGTATCCCATGCAAGGGAAATGGAAACCCTGGCCAAAACGCATAAAATTCACCTATTAACCAATTATGAAACTTCATGGTATCCGACCACAGATGCGATCCTCCGGTTTTTTTCTGAACCCAAAGATGATTTGGGACCTATAAGAAAGGCTGTTTTCCATCATGGACATAGAGGACCGAAAGAAATCGGAGTTGGCCCTGAATTTTTGACATGGCTGACCGATCCGGATAAAAACGGGGCAGGGGCCTTGATAGATTTTGGATGTTATGGTGCCAATATTATGACCGCTTTGATAAAAGGGGAAAGGCCTGTTTCTATAATGGCTTTGGCACAAACCCATAAACCGGATATATACCCGCTAGTGGATGATGAAGCAAGCATATTGATTGAGTACAAAGACGCCCAGGCCATTATTCAGGCTTCCTGGAATTGGCCATTTGACCGGAAAGACATGGAAGTATATGGGGCAAATGGATATTGTATTGCTTTGGACCGTGAGAAATTAAAGGCCAGATTCAAAGGACAGGCTACTGAGGAACTTAATTTGATATATGCAAAGGATACTGGCACCATTGCCAATCCATTTGAATATTTTGTAGATGTGATCAGAGGAGATCTCAAAATCGGGGAATATGGTCTGTACTCATTGGAAAATAATCTTTTGGTAGTGGAGATATTGTCTGCGGCTATGGAATCTGCAAAAACAGGAAAAAGGATTTATTTGACTGGGAAGAATTAAGGAAGTATGAAAAGCAATTTGATAATCATTTCTTTGGTAGTTTTTGGAATAACCGGTTGTGGTAGACCTGAAAGAGAAAATATTGATTTTGTAGAATGGGGAAAATATTGGTTTCAGGGAAAAGCTGAAATCAGCAGCTTTGACCTCATACAATACCGGTATGGTGAAGCTAGGGAAGGTGAGGCAGTAATGATATTTGTCACAGAGGATTTTTCCAGAAAAAATCAGGTAAAATTGGATGAACCCGAAAAAGCAGGTAGGGACAAAATAAGTGTGCTAAAACTCAATCAAACGAGGGATTTTGTAACAGGGATTTATCCCTATCATATGATGTTGTCCGTATTCACCCCGACCAAGGAAGAAGGTCTTGGAATAAAATTTACCGCAAGTTCCCAAGAGTGGTGTGGACAGACCTTTACTCAAATGAACAGAAAAGGAGAAGAAACCTATACAGGTAAACTTTTTTCTTATTTTGAACAAGAAGGGGATCAGAGCTTTTCTGTGGAAGGAATTATGGAAGATGATCTTTGGAATCTAATCCGGATCAATCCCTCAGAAATCCCAACAGGAAATGTTAAAATGTTGCCTTCTCTCTTATATCAAAGGTTGAGCCACAGGGAATTTAAAACCGAACCTGCATTTATCAAATTGGAAAAGATGAGCGAAAGCCGAAGTCAGTTGGAATTAACGTATAGCTCCGGAATAAGGACTTTGAAGATTTTGTATGAAAACGCTTTTCCCTATCAGATTCTGGAATGGGAAGAAATCCAAAACAGACCTAATGGGGAAAAGGAAATAACACATGCCAAGCGCAAGGCAATAAAAATTATTGACTATTGGAAAAGGAATAAGTTAGAAGATGAATTTTTAAGAAGGGAACTTAAACTTACTTATTAAGCGTCAAGCTTTTTATCGCTGACTTTTTCTAGATCAAAAAGATCAGTAATGATATCAATGAGTTTGTCTGCATCATCCCTTTGACAGGCAGCGCGTAATTGGACTACAGGAACCTTCAGGATTTTTTGCATCATGCTTTTAGTGATCCTGTCGATCATTGCAATCTGAGATTCATCCGCATTTTTTAAAAATCTCGACATTTCCTCCTGACGGATCTGTTCGAGCGCGTTTTTCAGTTTATTGATGGTAGGAGATACCATCATTTCCTTTTTCCAATTATAAAAATCATCGATGCTTTCAGTTATAATTTTTTCAACCTGAGGAATGGAAGCCAATCTTTTTTCCAAGGTTTCTGTAGCCTTGCTTCTGATATTGTCTACATTATAAAGCAAAACTCCAGGTACATCCTCTATGGTAGTTTCAATACTTCTGGGAACAGACAGGTCCACAAAAAGTTTGTAGCTGGGGATTTCCATAGATTTAACCAGCGCTTTGGTAATGAAGGGTTCTGATTTCAAGATAGAAGAAACTACCACATCAGAATTTTTCATTGCCTCAAAGCATTCCTCAAAGGGAATCACTTCAAAACCCAGTTCATCAGCAAGTGCTTTGGCCCTTTCAAATGTCCTGTTGGTAATGGTGACTTTTGCCTCCGGGATATGGACCATATTTTTAGCTACATCTTCACCAATTTCACCAACGCCGATCAGAAGCACTCTTGGTTGATAGGTATTGGAAGTAAGTTCCTCTATAAGTTCAACTGCAGCATAGGAAACAGAAGCCGCGCCATCCCTGAAAGCGGTTTCCTGAACAACACGTTTGTTTGTATAAAAAATAGTATGCATGAGCCTGTGCAAGAAAGGCCCAGCCATATTGAGGTCCGCGGAAGCCTGATAGGCCCGTTTAACCTGATTTGCTATTTGCATGTCCCCTACTACCTGGGCTTCCAGACCTACGGAAACTTTGAATAAATGCTCAATGGCTTTTCTGTCATCATTAAGGCAATCAAAATATTCCAAGTAATCTATGACATTATCAATGCCTTTCTCAAGACCTATCAGTTTGATGATTTCGGTATTGATATCAAGTTCATGGGAATAATAAACTTCTGTACGGTTACAGGTGGAAAGAATCAAAGTATCAGAAATGCTAAAAAAATCTCTCAGTTTAACCAGTAGAGAATGGATAGACCCTTCGTCCAATGCAATAACTTCCCGAATTTCTACGGGGGCATTTTTATAAGATAGACTGATGGCTCTAAACTGATTTTGCATTCCTTGTACTTTAATATGCAAATTTAATTCACTTTGGGTGGCAAAAGAAAATTTTATGAACCGAAAGAATAATTTAAATTCGGTCTAAATAAAAGAATCTCTCGCTTTTAATCCGGATGCAATATTCGGAAAAGTTGGATTTATTTTCCAATTGTATTAATTTAAAGATCATAGATGAAATCTATGAGGTGCTTTTTTATTGTTGAATGTAATCTTAATTTTTATGAAATCCAGACTTTTCTATTTTCTTAAATCCTATTTTGGCTTTACGCGCAGAGAATCCAGGGGTTTTATTTTAGTTGTTCCTTCATTAATTCTCCTTTATGCTGCCCCTTCTGTTTATGGGTTGATGATAAAGAAAAAAAGCGATAAGCAGTTTGACTTGTATATGGAAAGGGTGGATAGTTTGATTCAGGCTGGGTTTACTCCCTTTGACAAAAAATCCCCCATTCAAGTTCATTTCGGAAATCTAGATTCAACAAAAAGAAAAAGTAGTTTTCAACCTGTGAAGAAATCTGAATTGAATACCCTGGATTTCAATGAAGCAGATTCCATCGTTTTGCAGATTGTTCCGGGCATAGGGGCTACTATGGCAGGACGTATTATAAAATTTAGGGACAACATAGGAGGAATTTACGAAAAGGATCAATTATTGGAGGTTTATGGCATGACGCCGGAAGTATTGGATAGGGTTTTTGAATATTTTGTCTTCAAACCGGGAGTAATCCGAAAACTTTCTATCAATGACTCTGATATATCTGCTCTTGCAAAACATCCCTATATCAGCTATGGAGCTGCAAAAGTAATCGTGGCTTATAGGGAACAGCACGGCAATTATACCAAGGCAGAAGATTTGCTTAAGATCAAGATCTTCAATCAGGAGTGGGTTTCCAGGCTTGAGCCTTATCTGGAATTTTGATTATTTGAATCTTACAAAGATTCAAATAAAAGCTTTCATATTTGCACCATGACAGCAAATCGATATGCGTTTTTACAGGAAAAGCTGAATTTTCCAGAACTCAATTTTAAAATTGTGGAAGAGGAAGGGAAATTGAGCATATTTGATTCCCTGAGAAAAAAATATCTGATTTTGACTCCGGAAGAATGGGTCAGGCAGCATATGATAGCATTTTTGATTCAATTTCGGGATTATCCTAAAAGTCTTTTTTCTCTGGAGAAGGGAGTCCAATACAATCAACTCCAAAAAAGATTCGATATTTTAATAAGGAATAGGAAGGGTAATCCTTTTTTGTTAATGGAGTGCAAAGCCCCAAATGTATTGCTCTCCCAAAAAACGGTAGAACAGATTTGTGTCTACAATAAGAGTTTAAATGCCCAATTTTTAGGGATCACCAATGGGATTAAACACCTATTTTTGGCATTTGATAAAAAAACAGGTAACTATGTGCAAATTGCGGATATTCCTAAATTTAATTGTATAAATAAGTGACATATGTCATGTTTTTGATTAAATTTAAGGATTAAGTTAGTGAACTTTATTACAACCAGTCTTTATGAAAGTGCAGCAGAAAAATACTCCCTGTGAATTATGCATGAGTAGGAAATTTTCATTGTTTGCCAATGTATCCGATCAGCACTTGTGCCAATTATCAGAAAGTAAAAATTTTATTACCCATAAAAAAGGACAGATTTTGTTTTATGAAGGTACTAAACCTCTAGGGGTTTTCTGTATCAGTGATGGTGTGGTAAAAGTGTACAAAACCGCTTCCAATGGAAAGGAGCAAATTATCAGATTAGCAAAAAAAGGGGATTTTTTGGGTTATGCTTCATTATTGGGTGAGGAATCATATTCCAATTCCGCCACCATTGTAGAGGATGCCAATATTTGTTTTGTACCGAGGGAATCTTTTTTAAAGGTTTTGGCTGAGGATACCGAATTCCATAGGAGAGTTACAAAAGCCCTTTGTCATGACCTGGGAATTATGGAAAGTAAATTGACAGACGCGACCCAAAAATCTATCCGTGAGAGGTTGGCTTTTACCTTATTGAAGTTGAGTGAAACCTATGGAATAGATGGCAATGAAGGTGATAAAATAGATATTGTTCTTACCAGAGAAGAAATTGCAGGTTTGGTGGGAACTGCCACAGAGACTGTCATCAGATTGCTTTCCGAGTTCAAAAAAGATGAACTAATAGATTATCAAGGTAAAAAAATTATCGTGCTGGATAAAAAAGGACTGGCCAGGCTCTCAGATTTCTATGGGTAGACTAAATAGTCCAAGGAATTACCCTATGCCTTTAAAGTAATATTGATACTTTAAAGGTATTTTTTTGCAATCAATTTTGAAAAGTTGGTGTTAATAAACCATGAGAATAAAATACCCAATCCTTCTTGTCTTCCTGTTTTCATTTTTCAGTCAAGGCATTTTGGCCCAAAGTGTGGCATACAAAACCTTATTAAAAGGTTTTTATGACAAGGACTTTCCTTTAGTATACCCGGATCAGGATGAAATTTTGCAAAAAGCCGTCTTATTGGATACCCGAGAAATTGAGGAATACAGGGTTAGTCATTTGGATGGAGCAATGTGGGTTGGATATGAGGATTTCTCATTGGAGAGAGTCAAAGATATTTCTAAAGACCAACCGGTTGTCGTTTATTGTTCCATAGGTGCCAGAAGTCAGGATATAGGGAAAAAGCTTAAAGATGCGGGATTTAAGGAAGTGTACAACCTTTATGGAGGCATTTTTCATTGGGTAAATGAAGAAAAGCCGGTTTATTCCAATAATTTACCTACAAAAAGGATACATGCTTACAGTAAATCCTGGGGTATTTGGTTGAACAAAGGAGAAAAGGTGTATTAAAATGAATGTGATTGAATTATGAAAACCTTATTTGTTTTATTGATCTCCCTTCTTTTCAATCATTCCTGTGGCTATTCTGAACTAGGACAATCCAACTCTAGGCCACCTTCCCATCAAATATTTGATGAATTATTGAAAAAGTATGTAAATCCCGAAGGTTTGGTCAACTATAAGGGATTTATTCAGGACAAAGCCAAATTGGAAAAATACCTGGATCTGTTAAGTAACAATGCCCCTGATCGAAGAAACTGGACAAAAGAAGAGCAGTTGGCTTATTGGATCAATGCGTATAATGCTTTTACCATCAAGCTAATCGTCGATAATTACCCGGTTAATAGTATAAAGGATTTGGATCCAAAGGTGAGTATTCCATTGGTCAATACCGTTTGGCACATCAAATTTTTTAAAATAGGAGGAAAGGATGCTTCTCTTGATGAATTAGAACATAAGATTTTGAGGAAGGAATTTGACGAACCCAGAATTCATTTTGCCATCAATTGTGCCTCCTTTTCCTGCCCAAAATTATTGAATGAGGCGTTTCTCTCTGAGGATATTGATTCTCAATTGGATAAGGTGGCTAAAAGTTTTATTAATGACCCTTTACGAAATAAAATAACATCCGATAAGGTTGAGATATCTCAGATTTTTTCATGGTTCAAGGGTGATTTTACCAAAAATGGAAGTTTAATTGACTATCTTAACAAGTATTCCTTGGTAAAGATTAGTCAAAATGCCAAAATATCACACCTCACTTACGATTGGTCACTGAATGAGTAAACCGGATAAAAAAATAGTCATCATTGGGAATGGGATTTCAGGAATTACCTGTGCCAGAAATATCAGAAAAGGGGATGATCTGGCTGAGATATTGGTGATTTCGGGGGAAACGGATCACTTCTTTTCCCGGACAGCCCTGATGTATATCTATATGGGGCATATGAGATATGAACATACCAAGCCCTATGAAGACTGGTTTTGGGATAAAAACAGGATAAACCTCTTGAAAGCCTGGATAGAAATAGTTGATTTTGACAATAAGTTGCTTTTTTGTCATGATGGGAATAAAATTAATTATGATATTCTCATTTTGGCAACAGGTTCCAGACCAAATAAACTGGGTTTGACAGGGCAGGAATTACATGGGGTTCAGGGACTTTATTCCATTCAGGATCTTGAGTTGATGGAGGAAAATACCCAAGATATTCAAAAAGCTGTAGTTGTTGGAGGAGGGCTGATAGGAATTGAAATGGCCGAGATGCTGGCAAGCAGGAAAATTCCGGTTACATTTTTGGTCAGGGAGAAAAACTTTTGGGATAATGTACTTCCTTTGGAAGAGGCTGAATTGGTCAACAGACATATCAGGGAACATCATATCGATCTTAGATTGGAAACCGAACTCGAGGAAATTATTGGGGATGAGGAAAATAGGGTTAAAGGGATAAGGACAAATAAAGGAGAAACTATAAATTGTGAGTTTGTGGGTTTGACTGTGGGAGTAAGTCCCAATATTTCCTTTCTAAGAGATACCAAGTTGGATACCAACAGGGGGATTTTAGTGGATCAATATTTCAAAACAAATATTTCAGATGTTTATGCAATCGGTGACTGTGCCGAATTTAAGGAAATTCCTGGCCCAGGAAGGAAAAATATTGAGCAGGTTTGGTATACAGGAAGAATGCACGGAGAAACCTTGGCCCATAACCTGACTTCTTCAAACCCAAAACCTTATCGACCGGGTATTTGGTTTAATTCTGCCAAATTTTTTGATATTGAATACCAGACCTATGGATGGGTTCCTCCTGTCTGGGATTCAAAATTCAGTTGTTTCTACTGGGAGGATAGTTATGGAAAGGTCTGTTTGCGGCTTATCTACGAAAGCGAAACAGGCAAAATCACAGGGGTAAATGCCTTTGGAATGAGGTTACGTCATGAGTTCTTCGATCAGGTAATTTCAGAAGGATGGAAATTTGAAAAGGTGCTTGAAAATTTAGAACAAGCTAATTTTAATCCAGAATTTTATAAACCGTATTTTAAAGATGTTCTGGAAAAGTACAACAAGGAGACCGGGCGTAATATTCTATTCAAAAAAGTCCCATTCTTTAAGAGATTAACCGGAATGCGCACATGAAAAAGTTTCAAATCTTAGGGCTTGCTGTTTTTATTATTGGTCTTCTGATCTTTAGTTATATACCATTTTTGGGGACCTACTATTTAGAAGAAGAAATGGTCGAGCAAAAAGTCAAACCTGAGCACAAAGAGGCCATGTTAAGGATTTTGAGACCTATGTTTGACAAGCAGTATGAATCAAATTTCGGATTCATCAATGATTTCAAAGCCTATTTGCGTGAGTACAATGATGATCTGAAAGCCAAACAGGAATGGGATCTTGTCATTTGGGATAATTATGCCTTTACTTTGACCAAAACTGCAAGTCAAGGGGATGTAAATGAAGTTCCGATGCTATTCCTCTCAGGATCAATTTTACTGGCAGTCATTGGGGCATTGATCTATATCTTACCCTTATATAAGGATGTACCAGAAGGCATCAAAAACAATGGAATTTATTTTTCTTCCATGAAATCAAGGGGTTTATTGGGAATCCTGACAGGAGGATATCTCATTTTATTCTATGTGATTCTTTATTGGTTTCCGGAATATATGACAAACCTGGTCATAATGGTGGATCCTTTGAGTAGGGCGATTTCAGGGAATGAAGCCAGCCAATGGTTTCTTTATGGCTTGATCTACACCTTGGCCATATTGGTTATGGGGATCAGAATGTTCCGAAAGTATAAGGGGAATGCTTATCAGACTTTAAGGACAGGTTCAGTAATGTTTTTCCAATTGGCTTTTGCATTCCTTTTACCTGAAATATTGGTCTTACTAAATATGCCATGGCATGACTTTAAGAATATTTGGCCTTTGGATTATTCATTTTTTTATGATTATAGGATTGACGGAATGCTCAATTCAGGTGCATTGGGTATGTTTATGCTGGTATGGGGGATTATTTTGATTGTTTTGGGTGTACCGATCCTGACTTATTTATATGGTAAAAGATGGTATTGTTCATGGGTCTGTGGTTGTGGAGGTCTGGCTGAGACTTTAGGGGACCCTTATAGACAGCTATCGGACAAGTCATTAAAGGCATGGAAAATTGAGAGGTATATGATCCATGGTGTTTTGGTATTTGCAGTTCTCATGACTATTGTAACCATTGCAAATTATTTTATGCAATTCAGCCTTTTGGGACAGGCCACCAATCAGCTGCATTCCATCTATGGGTTTTTGATAGGCTCGGCCTTTGCTGGTGTTATAGGGACCGGGTTTTACCCATTAATGGGTAACCGGGTATGGTGCAGGTTTGGATGCCCATTGGCAGCCTATCTCGGTCTTGTTCAAAGATTTAAATCCAGGTTCCGGATCACAACTAACGGTGGGCAATGTATTTCCTGTGGCAACTGTTCCACCTATTGCGAAATGGGGATTGATGTGCGTTGGTATGCCCAACGTGGGCAAAATATTGTCAGGTCTTCCTGTGTGGGTTGTGGTATTTGTTCTGCAGTTTGCCCAAGGGGAGTTTTAAAACTTGAAAATGGGGATGAAGAAGGTAGGATCAATGAAATGCCCATAATTATTGGGAATAAGTCAGTAATTGTAAAATCCTAATGGTACTGATCTATTTCTTTTTGTTAGTTTATGTGGTAGGCATGCTCTTTATTCTGGTTTATAGCATTGCCCAGGCGGATTTATTGTTTCATTTTTTGAAGAGCCATAAAAAAATCGAGAAAGTGGGTGCGCCTGTTTGGGATAATCTTCCCATGGTTACGGTTCAACTGCCAATTTACAATGAGAAGTATGTAGTGGAGAGATTGATTGATTCGGTTGCCAAATTCCAATACCCAAAAGATAAACTGGAAATCCAGATTCTTGATGACAGTACAGATGAGACCTCTTCTATCATTAAAAATCATATTCTCCTATATCCTGGAATAAACTTTCAATATATCCATAGGAATATAAGGACAGGATTTAAATCAGGGGCACTACGGGAGGGCCTAGAGAAAGCAAAAGGGGACTTTATTGCCATTTTTGATGCAGACTTTGTACCAGATCCCCAATTTATTTTAAATACGGTTGGACATTTCAAAAATGAAAAAATTGGAATGGTTCAAAGCAGATGGACGCATCTTAATGAGGATTTCTCAATCCTAACCAGGTTACAGGCATTTGCCTTGGACGCCCATTTTATGGTTGAACAAATCGGGAGAAATGCTCAGCATGCATTTATCAATTTTAATGGAACCGGTGGTATTTGGAGAAAAAGCTGCATTATTGATGCTGGAAATTGGCATGACGATACCCTTACGGAAGATTTGGACTTAAGTTATAGAGCCCAGAGGAAAGGTTGGGAATTCATTTACAGGCCGGATATTGAATCACCTGCTGAGCTCCCACCGGTGATGTCCGCTATCAAATCACAGCAATTTCGATGGACCAAAGGGGGGGCAGAATGTGCAGTTAAACATTTGGGGGATGTACTTAGCCAAAAATTGTCATTCAGGAAGAAATTTCATGCCTCTGCTCATTTACTTAATGCAGTGATTTTTATTGCGGTTTTGATGGTCAGTCTTGCCAGTATACCGGTTTGGTGGGGCTTTTACTTAGGGCTGCTTCCGCAATTCTATTTCCAATATGCAACTTTTTTCTTTTTGGGATTTATTATCATTGCCTTGGTTTATTTCTTTGCCAATTGGAGTCTAGGAAAATATTCTTGGAAGGTTTTGGGGAAATTTTTATGGGAATTGCCTTTGTTTCTTGCAGTTTCAATGGGACTAGCGCTTCATAATGCTCAAGCTGTTTGGGAAGGTTTGTCTGGGAAAAAATCTCCTTTTATCAGGACACCTAAATATAACCTTCAGGCAAAAGAGTCATGGAAAAAAAATATTTATAACCAGGTCAAAGTCCCTATCACTACCTACTTGGAAAGTGGAATGGCTTTGATTTTTTTTGCCATGTCCATTCTTTCTGTTATTTCAGGTACATTTGAAATGTTTCTATTTCACCTAATGTTGACTGTGGGTTATACTATAGTCAGTTTGGCCTCCTATAAAAGTTATAAACCTGTCAAGTAACTATAAAATAAGGGAAATTTACTCCAAAATTCTTTGGAATAATTCTTTAGTCAATTTTTCAACTTGTTTAGTATGGGTCTTCTTATTTGTTTGAAGTGAGGAAAGTAGATCTAAATATTTCTTCGGGACATCAGGCTTATCAGCGAGATAACCCATGAGATGCTGAATGAATAAATGGTTTTCATACCAAAGGTGTAGTGCCTTCTGTAACTCACTCATCCGCTCATGGACCTCCTGAACAAAAATAGGGTTAAAGCCAGATTCGATTCTCAGATTTTCCAGAGCAGTGATCACACGAATACCTTCATAAATATCTTTAAGGGCTTTACTATCAAGTTTCCCGTAATTCTCCACGTTGAAAAACTCCAGTTCTTCATTGATGATCTGTGTGGTAGCGGTATTGATCATTAATGGTTTTAATCCTTTACTATAATTGAAAGCTTCTTGGTGTAGATCTTCCCAGATTCTGAGCGGAGCCGAAACAATGAGGTCATAAACCTCATTATAAAGTTTCAGTTTTTCATTTTCCAAAGCTTTTTTGTAGGAGTTGAAAACTATGTTTTCTTTGAATTTCAAAGCTTCAATCTGATTCATAATCATTTTGATATGCTTTGTTTTTTTTAGGCCTTTGAAAATTTTCTTAAAAGGAGAGAATAGACGGAATTTTAGATCACTTTCTTTGAAGTGAATTCTTGAAAGCAAGTCAATGTAAATCTCCAGAAAAATAAGCCTGCTCTCAAGTTCAATGGCTTTCTTCCCTCTATACTGCTTACTGAGGGAATTAAAAGCAGCCTTCGCTCCTTCAAAATGCTGTTGAAAAAGCCCGAAAATCGGGGATGTTTTACCTTGCATTGCCTAAGAAATTCTGACCAATGTAGCGCCGTATCCAAAACGGCTTTTCTGTGTGTCCTGAAAATACTTAATATTTCCCAAATGACTGAGATACTTCTGGATTTCTTTTTTTAGAACGCCATTTCCGATCCCATGAATGAAGGTGATCTCATCCATCCCTGAAGCGATGGCATAATTAAGATTTTTTTCAAAAGTTTCCATTTGCAGTTTCAGCATTTCAGAATTGCTCATAAAGGGATAGTCCTTGGTCAATTTTTCAATATGTAGGTCGATCTCTTTGGGGGGTCTTTCAAATTGGGGAACTGATTGCGGTTTCCCGGCATTCAATTCTTCATTAAGCTGTTTAATATCAATATCCCGTATATTTTCTGATAATTTGAAGACATAGCCGTTTTTCTCCAAAATAGGAACAAGCCCTTTACTCTTGAAAAAGACTGACGCTTTGAATTTCAGCTTTCTTTCAAATGATTTTTCAGTTTTTTCTATTTTTTTATGGATGGGGAAAAATTGAACCAACATGACCGGCCATTCTTCGAAGTTTTGAATGGATTTCTCGCCGATTTTTTTGCTGCTTTTGGCATTCAATCGTTCAGCAAGGAGGGTTTGGCTATTTTCTCCATATACTTCCGATACCATTACCAAATAATCACGCTCAGAATTGTTGCATAAATATATGCTGTGGTCTTTATCGTTTAAAGGAATATAAGCAATAAATACCGATTTAATATCCCCTTTACCGGTAGCAGGAAGGGATGTAAAAGGAGATTTTTCCGCCTCAATTCCTTCGCCAAAATATTGCTTCTCACTCGATGAAATCACCACTACTTCATTTTTCATCGCTGGAATTCTGAATCCATTCTCAATTTCAACTTCTACTCTTCCACCTGGAGAAATTTTGGCTATCACTCCTTCTTCATTGCCGTGCAATAAACGGACCCTATCACCTATATTCATGAATTTAATGCTTTTTTATATGTTTCAATTGCCCTCTCTCTGGCAAATTTATGATCCACCATGGGTTTTGGATAGGCTAATGTACTATATTCAGGAACCCATTTTTTAATGTATTTTAATTCTTTGTCAAATTTTTCAGTTTGGGAATCAGGATTAAATACTCTAAAGTAGGGTTGGGCATCTGTTCCCGTACCAGCTGCCCATTGCCAGCCTCCATTATTGGATGCCAGTTCGTAATCCAATAATTTTTTTGCAAAATATGCTTCCCCCCATCTCCAATCAATAAGGAGGTGTTTGGTCAGGAAGCTGGCTACAATCATTCTGACCCTGTTGTGCATAAATCCCGTTGCATTTAATTCCCTCATCCCCGCATCCACAATGGGATAACCGGTTTGACCCTCACACCATTTCTTGAAATCCTCTTCATTATTTCTCCAAGGAATATGGTCATATTGGGGTTTGAATGCTTTATCTACCACCTGTGGATTATGGTAGAGGATCATCATGTAAAATTCTCTCCAGATCAATTCATTCAGATATGTTTCATTGAGCTTATAGGCTTCCAAAGCAAGTTTACGGACACTAATGGTTCCAAATCGAAGGTGAATCCCTAATCTTGTTGTTCCTTTTATGGAAGGAAAATTCCTGACTTGGTCATATTTTTGAATTAGAGGCCTGTCAATTTGAAGGGGAGGTATTTCAATGTCACTTTTTTGAAATCCCATTTCTTCTAAAGATGGAATTTCGATATGGGCCATCCGAAGAAATTGGTTTCTTTTTTTATCCAAACTTAGCATTTGGATCTTGGTGTTTTTGAATTTCTCCAGCCAGTTTTTACTGTATGGCGTAAAGACTTTGTAAAATTCTCCACTTCCATTGACGATTTCATCTTTTTCAAAAATCACTTGGTCTTTGAAATCCAAAAATTGGATATTTCTCTCTTGGAGTAATTTTCGTACCATCTCATCCCTTTCTCTAGCATAAGGCTCATAATCTCTATTGGTGTATACTGTTTGGATATCATATTCATCCAAAAGGGTTTGCCATATTTCAATTGGATTTCCATATTTAACCATTAAAGAACTTCCATATGATGTCAATTCTTCACTTAACCTGCAGATTTGAGAATGAATAAATGAGACTCTTGCATCCTTTTTATCTTCAAGTTTATCCAAAATATTCCTATCAAAAATAAATAAGGGAAGAATATTCTTCTCTTGATTATTGGCATAATAGAGACCGGTATTATCATCCAATCTTAGATCCCTTCTAAACCAGAAAATGCTGACTTTTTCCATATTTATTGTATAGTTTACAGCAATAGAAAGAGGTCAGACGTGAAAAAGTTTTAATCTTCATCCTCTTTTCTGTAATTTTTTAAAGGTTGGTCAATCAAATAATCCAAAGGGCTGACTCTATTATCCAGGTTTTCCAGCGGAATGGGCTGCCATCTATTTTGTTCTTCAAATTCATAGCGCAAAAAGTCATCAGTATCATTTAACCTTAATTTTTCATTTTCTTTCTTCTTTATTTTAGCCCATAGTTCAGCAAAGGAATTAAATGATAGGTTTTGTGAAACGCTCACCCCGTATGTTGCCACATTCCTTGTCAGGGAAAGGGAGGTGAAGGTATTGAAATTATTTCGGTTGTATACCCTCATTCTATATCTTCCGTCATCGGTGATCAAGTATTCAGCGTGCCATTCTCCTGCAATGCTACTGAGGTCGGCATTACCCTGTTGGTCGGTGAAACCTCCGTCGCGGGAAACCCGCAACCTACCATCCAAAAAGGTATAAGCAACTCTCAATTGGAATGTCTCAAGGGTATTTTGGTCCAAGTTTGCCAGATCTATGTCTACTTCAAGGTTTTGGTCCACCTGGGCAATGAAACTGTTCAGTTGGGAGGAAAGTAATTGGCTTAAATTCGAGGTGGCAATATTGCTTACCCCGCTAAACTGACCTTCGGGTGAAAGTGAGCGCATCATGATAACCGAGAAAACCTGCCTGTTTTTCTCTTGCTCATCATTGGCAATCCTGTTTTGGAAAGCTGAAATATAGGTTTGCACAGTCCCTTCGGTTGGAAATTCTGAAAAATCGAAATTAAAGGCGATATCGGGAGAAAGAAGGTTGCCTTTCAGGTCCATGATTACTTTTAATGGGAATCTTCTTCTCATTTGGGGGTCTTCTATAGCCCCGGCACGTAGGTTTTGAAGGTTTTGCAAGGAAACACTTTCCTGATAAGATGCCCGGATATTCATAATCCCTTCATAGGGATCTCCGTACCAGGAAATTCTTCCTCCAGGCTGTATGTTGAACTCTTTTCTGATGACATTATAGAGTGAGAAATTATATTTTGCTTCTGTGATTTCATAATTGCCCAGCATGGAGAAGTTTCCCTGGGTATCAATTAACAAATTCAACACCCCTCTTCCTCTACCTTGTATGTTTTCACCCGTCCTCGGGTCAACCTGAATTTCAACATAAGCATCGGGTGTTACATCAAGGTTGAAATTCATTCTCACATTATTGATGGCTAGTTTTTCTACGGTTTCTTCAAAGCTGACCACTTTGGTGGTATCTCTTACATTTATGATATTGATGAATTCTGCCTGTGCCTGTACATTGCTTGATCCGATGGGGATAAAAATTCTGGTATTTGGCCGCGAAGTTGCATTGGCGGTAATATCCAGGTTATTAGCGGCTCCAAAAATATTCAGAGATCCTGTTGCGTAAGCTGTCCCATAGAAAGACTCATTGTCTCTTATAGTAGTATTCAAAACCTGGAAATTTTCAAGCCCTGTGGTGATATCCAAAATGAAATCATTGAAATAGTCATGTGAAATTCCTCCTCTCATTCTTGCCCGATTACCATTGACATCTCTCAAGGTCAATTCTCTGAAACTGATTTCATCAGGATCGAAAATTAAATTACCATCGATGGTATAAAAAGTATTAAGGTAATTGATTAATACAGTTCCTTCTGTAACTTTTCCTGAACCCACAACAACCGGGTAGGTAAGGGAGCCTTCAATAATTAAATCACCTGAGACTGTCCCCCCCATTTTGGTGAGGTAATTGGACAGAAAGGGCTCCAAAATGGATAAATCCGCATCATTTAATTTGGCTTTTAAAGCTAGTTCCTCATCATCGCTTCCTAAATATCCACCCAGTGAAATTACATTTTTCCCTTCCCGTATATTGTTCATTTCCAGATTGATGTGACGATCAGTAAAATATGTTGCTGCTTCAATATCTCCGATCAGAAAGTTATTGATGTACATATCATCTATATTCAGTTGCCCATTGATACCAAGCATCTGATAAAAATTGTTCAATCCAAATTGTCCATTTGCATAACCCTGAAATTCTTTTGTGCTTAATGTGTTGAAAAAATCAAGGTTTACTTTATGGATTTGAAGACTAAGCACATCTTCTGGATTAGGAGAAATGGTTCCGGATAAGGCAATGAACTGATCCTCATTAAAAAGTTTGATATTATCAAAGAGAAAATTTTTGTTTGAAATATAAATCAGGTTTTCGGGATCGAATTTCCAAGTTTTTTCAAGTATTTTCAATTCAGAGGGTTCAAAAACTATAGTGGTGTGGTCAGGGTAAATCGTGATTTCGTTTTTCACCCTTACATAACTTCCTGTTTCAAGCTGGTCTTGCCTGTAGGTAAAATCAATATTGGATTCGTCCCATATTGCCTCCATGGCCAAATTGTTGAAGGTTAAGCCTGAATTTAAAACCTGTTTTTTTGAAAATATGTAAAAGGATGCCAAAACATCATCATTGGCGGTAAGTTTGGAGGTGTTAAAATCAAGATTGGTATCGAAAAGAAAATTCCCATTATAGTAAATAGAGTCGATACTGGAGAAAAAGTTCAATATAGTGTTGTCCGGGGTCTGGTAAAATGCCCCTTCGATTATCGTATTTTTTGAAATGGAAGCCCTTGGTTCAAAGAGGTTAATGATTGGATTGATGTCAATAAAATTCAGATTGATATCAATATTGTAAGGTTCGGGTTTTAAATCAATTAATAGGGATTTTGGTTTTTCTGAGTTGGTTAGGATGGCCAGATACTCTTTGCTGAGATTTTCAACATCATCCAATAACTGTTGTACTTTAAATTTTCCCGAAATTCCAGCGACCAATAAATCTGAATTCAGGGAAATCAACCTGAAATCATCTGTAAAAAGAGATTGAAAAAAGAAGTTGTCTATATAGAGGTTTCTCCCCTCATAGCTTAAGTTTATTTCACTGAACCTGGCTATACCTTCTATATCATCCAGAGTAACACCTTTGGTATCCAGGTCAATTTTACCGCTGATGAAAGTTTCTTTTTCCATCAGACCAATATCCTGAAGATAGGCCGTGTCAATTTCAACATTGAGGCGAATAGAATCTTTTCCATCACGAACATCTAAAACGCCAATTGCCTTTCCTTTAAGGTTGGGGTCATTTACCGTAATTTTTCCACGGAACAAATCCTTACCATAGGTAGCATCTGTTTGTATGTTGGTGTAATTGTAGCCATTAACGCCTGCACTTTGGATGTTGGCATCAATTTCCAGTAAGGCAGACTGTAATGTAAGTCCATTTCCTTTGATGCTCCCAGTCATCGTTACTTTTTGGAACCTTTGTGGATCTTCAAGCAACACCCCAATATCTAAATTATTGAGTTCTAATTTTCCAGAAAAGGTGGGCTCCCCTTTGTCAAATTTATAATTCAACCTTCCGATGATATTACCAATACCGGTCCTAAAGTTGCCATTGGCCGTAAAAAAATGAAGGTAACCTGAAAAATCAGTATCAAATCGTATATCCTTGAATTTGTTGATTTCTCTTCTTGCCTCTTCCGATATATAAGGTGAAAGATCATTGCTGTTGAGGGCTGAATTCATCAAAGACATTTGGAAAAATGTTTCATCGAGATTGGGAAGTCCATCAATCTTAAACTTACCGAATAGAGCGCTCCTTTTGCCGAACCTTATTAATAATTGGTCTGAAGAAAAATCCGATACTTTTCCTTCTATTTCCCCACTAAGAGATATTCGGTCTTCAATATTCGGTAATTGGTCAGAAAAATACCTTAAATCCTGAATATCCAGGATTGATTCATCCAATCTGGCTAAAATCCGAACTTCTTCATTGAAATTGGATAAAGCTTGGGTGGAATCGAAATCAAAGCGCAGGTAATTTTTTATTTCTGTCTTATTGGATCGCAAAAATAGGTCGTCAAACTCCATATAGGTGGGAGAAAAAGTGAAGTCCGTTTTAAGTTGTTGAAAGGCCATTCCCGAAGTGGATTCCAAACCTCTTAGGTAATTGATTTTCATGCCGATCTCCGGACCTTTGGTATAAAAAGCATCTACATCCGCAATAAGGCCTCTGAATTTCAAATTATTGTAATCAAACCCTGAGTTTACTGGCTCAGCCTGATAATTCAGAATGTCCAGTGATGTCTCTTTAAAATAAATATTGTTAATGCTGAATTTGCCCCTTGGTTTGCTGGGGTCCCTTGTTCCCGGGATCAGGTCGTTAAATCGGTCAAAGAACTCAACTATATTTAAATTGCCTTCTTTCTTGTGGAAAATCAATCTTACATTTCCCTTTTCCATTTTGATTTGGTCCAATGCAGGATTGGATTTATCAAAAAGTCCATTTATAGAAAAATCAATATAAACTTCCTCTAAATCAACCATTAAACTATCCTGGGGATCATAGATAACAACGTCCTTAAGGCTAATGGCATCCCACCATCGGATACGGACTTTGGAAATGCTGGTATCAAAACCCGTATTTCTTGAAATATAATTGGTAAGTCCTTTGGTAAAGAAAGTCTGAGCAACCGGAATCTGCAGGAGGATTGCAATTAAAAGTAATCCAAAGATAAGGAAGAGAAATAGCCTAAAGAATACTCTTAAGGCTTTCAACAATTTTTCCGTAACTTTGGGGTTCTTTTTCAAGGAATAACAGAAATGAAGATCAATATTCTGGCTATAGAGTCATCTTGTGATGAAACGTCCGCATCTATGATTTCTGATGGCAAAATACTCAATAATATAGTCGCGACACAATCAGTACACGAAAAATATGGGGGAGTTGTTCCTGAATTAGCATCCCGTGCTCACCAACAGCACTTGATTCCTGTTGTACACGAGGCTATACAGTCATCAGGTATTTCCAAGAAGGGACTTTCAGCGGTTGCATTTACAAAAGGACCGGGTTTGATGGGATCTTTGATGGTTGGCGTGTCTTTTGCAAAGTCATTTGCTTTTGCTTTAGGGTTACCTATTATTGAGGTGAACCACATGCAGGCCCATATTTTGGCCCATTTCATCGATGATCCCAAGCCGGTTTTTCCATTTATCTGCCTTACGGTAAGCGGAGGGCATACCCAATTGGTTTTGGTAAAAGATTTTCTGGACATGGAAATTATTGGAGAAACTTCAGATGATGCTGTTGGGGAGGCTTTTGATAAAACCGCCAAATTATTGGGTTTGCCATATCCTGGAGGCCCCTTGATAGATAAATATGCCACACAGGGTAATTCTAAAGCTTTTGTTTTCCCTGTTTCTGATATGCCCGGATTGGATTTTTCCTTTTCAGGTATAAAAACTGCGGTACTTTATTTTTTGAGGGATAGCTTGAAGGAAAATCCGGGATTTATTGAGCAAAATTTGGCAGATATTTGTGCTTCAGTTCAGTTTACCCTGATCAGTATGCTGATGCAAAAACTTAAAAAGGCAGCAAAGGATTATAATATCAAAGAAATAGCGATTGCAGGAGGAGTTTCTGCCAACTCAGGCCTTAGGAATGAATTAATGGCAACGGCCAATAAATTAGGTTGGAACATCTATATTCCCAAGATGGAATACTGTACGGATAATGCTGCTATGATAGCTATTGCGGCACATTATAAATATTTAAAAGGTGAGTTTTGTGGACTAGATGTGGTTCCAGAAGCCAGACTTAAATTTTAGGTTTGTTCGGGGTTGGCCACTAACAGTTCTGGCATTCACAATCAATATCAGGTAACATATGTCCAAAGAGAAGAGAAATAAATTTGATAAGGTCATCAATATCCGTAATAAGAAGGCAAGTTTTGAGTTTGAATTTATAGACACTTTTACGGCAGGATTGATGCTAAGTGGAACGGAAATCAAGTCCATCCGTGAGGGAAAAGTATCTTTGAATGAAGCCTACTGTTATTTTAAACGAGGGGAATTGTTTATCAAACAGATGCACATTGCTCCTTATTCAATGGCATCTAGTTATAACCATGACGCAGTCCGGGAGCGGAAATTATTATTAAATAAAAAGGAATTGGAAAAGCTTGAGTCCAAATTTGAAGAAAAAGGGCTTTCAATTATTCCTGTAAGGATCTTCATCAATGACAAAGGACTTGCAAAAATGGAAATAGCCCTTGCCAGAGGTAAAAAGCTTCATGATAAGCGACAGGACATAAAAGCCAAGGACGTCAAGAGAGAACTTGATAGAATGAAGTTCTAAAAACAATCACATTGAACAACAGGTTTTTCCGATCAAAGATTTTATATTAGAGGATTATGGAGAAACGTGTTCTTGTCTTGAATCTCGATCATTCGCCTGTTGCTGTTGTGACGGTTCAAAAGGCAATTGTTTTATCTGTTTTGGAAAAAGTAAGCTGTTTGACCTATTACGAATCTTTGGCCATCAGGACGGTTTCCAGAGAATATAGATATCCTGCTGTCATCCGGTTGAACGATTACAAACACATTCCCTACAAGGGGGTGCTTCTCAATCGGGCCAATATTTTTAAGAGGGATGGGCATGAATGCAAATATTGCGGTTCCAAAAAACAACTCACTATAGACCATGTGATTCCAAAATCTAAAGGTGGAAAAAGTAATTGGACCAATTTGGTAACTGCCTGCCACCGGTGCAATGTATATAAAGGAGATAAAGAACCTGAACAGGCGGGAATGAGGCTGAAGACACAGCCTTTCAAACCCACTTTGGGTTTTTTTATTGCAGAATATGCAGAAAGGCATGCAGAGGAATGGATTCCTTTCCTAGATCTTAGGACGGCTTAATTTATATCCATTAATTTAAATGGAACAATAATTGTCTGAGTAATTGATCAGAACGACCATATTGCCAGCCATAATTCTGATATGCAATCAACGATAGTTTAAATTAAAGAGCCTTGATCAAGAGTTGGAAAAGACATCAGTTGAGGAGTAAAGTTGTAATAGGGTTTATCCTTGCAGCATTTTTAGTGATTACAGTAAGTGTAATCACCTATTTCAGTATTACCAAACTATTGGATACAGTTGAGAATTTAACCAAACCGAATGAAAAACTTACCCAACTTAACGGATTACTGGCGGATGTATATTTGCTGGATATGTCCAAGACAGAAAGGACATCAGATAAGGATTCTGTCCTAGAGGAGACCCTAAATAGAGTTAAATTCCGTTTGGACTGGCTGAAATCAAACGCCCAGGATTCATTAGAAGTCAAAAGTTGTGAAAAAATAAGTTTGAATATCAGTGAGCTTATGGTGGTTTTTGCCGGATTGGAGGAGGTAAGGTATAATTTGACAAATAGGACATTCAGTGAAGAAGCACTCAAAAGTATTGAGACCAGGATCAAACGTCAGCAGGAACTGAGCGAAATGCAGTTTTTGGGTAAAATCAGAAATAGAGATCTGATGTCTGAAATTTCCGGAAGGAGCCTGAACTCCAAAATTGAAGAGGAGGAAAAGACCCTTTTGTCACAGGGGGAGATTGATTATAGAGATGAAATTTTGGAGATTGTCAAAGATATAGGGGAATTGCAGGCTGGATCCGAAGGAAAAAAAGCTGAGACACCTGAAGGAGCGCTCGAGGCCCTCAAAAGCTATATGACAGAAATGTTTGAGGATGAGCAAAGGCTTCAAAGGAATTTTGTGGACCTTGAGACCAGGCTGATTGAGAAAAACAAGGAAGTTTTTTCCCAGATTCAGGCAATGATTTCCAGTATGCAAAGGGATTTGCTTGAAAATTATGATGATAAAAACCGATCTGCCTATAAATTGACTTACAATGTTTCGATTGTGTTGGCTATCATGGTCTTTTTAGGGGTAGTAGGTTCCTTGGGTTTTATCAACAGCATTCTGAATGAGGTTAAAAAGGCCAATCTTTATAGGCTTAGGTTGGAAGAAGCAAAGAAAGAATCCGATAAATTGGCCAAGGCTAAACAGGATTTTCTTGCCAACATGAGCCATGAGATAAGAAATCCTCTCCACGCTATTCAGGGATATCAGCAAGCTCTAGAAAAGTCAACGCTTAATGAAGACCAAAAGGAATTTGTTGGCATGATTGGATTTGCTTCAGATACCTTGATAAGGATTGTGAATGATATCCTTGATTTTTCAAAGCTCGAAGCAGGAAAAGTGCAGATTGACAAAGAACCCTTTGACCCTCTAAAATTATTCCTTTCCATCAAGAGTTTTTATTCTTTTAGAGCAGAAGAAAAAGGTATTGGTTTTAATTGGGATATTGATATTCCTAAAACCAAATGGCTTTTAGGAGACCAACTCCGAATCAATCAGATCTTGAATAATCTGCTTAGCAATGCGATTAAGTTTACCCATAAAGGGAAGATTGATGTAGCAGTCATTTTTAAAAATGGTCAGCTTAAAATTACCGTTGAGGATACAGGGGTAGGAATGTCTGAGGAAATGTTGGTTCAAATTTTTGAAGAATTCAATCAGGGAGATACCTCAATTACCAGAAGATTTGGAGGGACCGGACTTGGCTTAGCCATCATCAAAAAATTGATAGATCTCCAGGGGGGAAGTATTTCTGCGGAAAGTAAATTCAATAAAGGAACAAAAATGAAGGTGGTTTTACCCATGGATTGTGTTGACCCAATTGATCAGGAAGAAGAATCCATTGAATCAGTCTATAAAATCGCCGGATTGAAGGTGCTTGTTGTAGATGATGATCCTTTAGGTTTGAAGTTGATTAAGTTGCTTTTGGAATCCGAGAGGGCCAATGTTACGGCATATCATGGTGGGATTGAGTTCAAAGAAAAGTTTAAGGATATGCCCTTTGATTTGGCTGTATTGGATATTCAGATGCCGGAAGTTAGTGGAATTGAAGTATTGAAGATGTTAAGGGCAAAAGATACCTACCAATCTTTACCTGTTTTGGCAATGACTGCAAATGTTTTTGCGGATGAACAGGATAAGTTGAAAAATAATGGTTTTAATGATCTGATTTTAAAGCCTTTCAGTGATAAGCAACTTATTTCTAAAATTGGAGGACTATTAAAACTTAAAAAGAAAAAAATCGGAGGGAAAGAAGATTTAAATCAGAGTTTGGTCCAACAGTCCTCAACATATGATGTTTCCGACATAAAGAAATTTTGTATGGGAGATGAGGAGATGTTGCTTGAAGTAATTTCCGATATCCTTCAGTTAACCCATTCCAATATTTTAGAATTGGGAAAAGCTATAAAATCGGGTGATTTATCAAAGGTCCGGGAAATAACCCATCAATTATCCAGTAGATTGTCCCAGATTAAAGCAAAGGAAGGAGAGATGGCGAAAGAAATTGAAGTCAACATTAAGGATGGAGCAATTAATGAATTGGATCATCAAGTTTTAAGACTCATTGAAGAAACGAATAAGCTCTTGGGGAAAATCGAAAAAGATTTTAGGCTGAGCCTGGCTTAATTCAAGCCGTATTTCTCCATTTTATTGTAAAGTGTTTTTCTGTCTATTCCCAGAAGTTTGGCTGTTTTGGATTTGTTGTATTTTGTTTCCAAAAGTGCTTTTTGAATGATTTCTCTTTCTTGGATCTGAAGACTGTCCTTAAATGGGGGTGTGTAAGAGGATTCGTTTCTGGTTACTATATAATCTTTGATTTCTACAGGAAGCAAATCTGATGTGATTTTAGGACCTTTCGAAAGCAGTACCGCCCTTCGGATTACATTTTTCAGTTCCCTGAGATTGCCCGGCCAGGAATAGTTATAAAAAATGTTTTTGACTTCGGGGTCAATGCCTTCCACAGATTTGCCCAACCTTTGGTTGCTGGATTGGATAAATCTTTGAATAAAAAGATCCAAGTCTTCTTTTCTTTCTTTAAGAGAGGGGACCTGAATGGAAAATTCATTCAGCCTATGGTATAAATCTTCTCTGAATGAAGCGTCTTTTTCCTGTGATTTAAGGTTTTCGTTGGTGGCTGAAATAATCCTTACATCGATAGGAACTTCGTAGTTAGAGCCTATTTTTCTGATTTTTCTTTCCTGGATAGCTCTTAACAACATCACTTGAACCTCACTGCTTAGATTCCCTACCTCATCGAGAAAGATAGTTCCTCCCTTAGAATTTTCGAAATGTCCTGTTTTGTTATCAAAAGCTCCTGTAAACGACCCTTTTATGTGGCCGAAGAGCTCACTTCCAGCAAGTTCTTTGGGGATTGCTCCACAATCAATAGCGGTAAACACATTGTTTTTCCGTTTTGAGAGCAGGTGAATCTTATTGGCAACAAATTCTTTCCCTGAACCCGTTTCACCAAGAATCAATACATTTAGGTCAGTAGGTGCCACCAATTGGATCTGTTCTTCCATTTCTTGTGAAGCAGGACTCTTTCCTTCAACATACTGCTTGGACATTGATGAAATACTTTCCCCTTCACCTTGGTCTTTTGAAGGGTATTCCAAAGCTTCTTTTACTGTCTCTAACAGTTCCTCCGGATTGATGGGTTTAGTAATATAATCCACAGCACCCATTTTTATGGCTTTTACGGCAATTCTGATATCTGAGTAAGAGGTAATCAAGATGGCCTTGGTGTTCTTGCCTTCTTTTAGGATAGATTCCAGAATCTGCATTCCGTTACCATCCGGCAATCTAAAATCCGTGATTACCAGGTCGGGCTTATAAATTTTCATACCGGAAAGCCCTTCTGAAACTTTATTGGCAGTAAAAATTTCAAAACCGTTTTTCTCAAGAAAATTTTTGATAATTCTGGAATAACTTATATCGTCTTCAATTAAAAGTATTTTTCCCATCTGCCCATACAAAATTTTCTACTAAGCTAATAAAAAAATAAGGCAATGGGATACACCCAATGCCTTAAACTTAGAGCAGGTTAATTTAATCTATGATTTCTTTTCCTTCAGGGTCATAAATTTTGATAAGCTCTTCTCCTCCTATATCGAATTTCACTTTAAAGTGAGATGTCCCATCTTCCTCGATGATCTGCCAGGCCTGTGTGATAGGGAGGTCTTTGATTTCTTCATTATTTTCAATGGTATTCTTGACCTTTTCTGGGAGATGATTGGGGTCTAACTGAACTTTCTCCTGGTCATTAATGAAATCCAGACTTTCTTTCAAAGAAGGGATTGGCATTGACATCAACGGGGACACAAAAAGCCCCAACATGAAGATTGCGGTAATGAGCAGTTGCTTTTTCATGATATTGCGGTTTTGGGTTAATAATTGGACAATTGATATTTTATGGGGCGTAGAATTTCTTTTCCAATTCTCCACCCAAGAACTGTATTTCCTTTTCTTCATTATGGGCTACTGCATTGGCCTGACATTTTTCATAGGATTTGATACCTAAGAATAACAGGTAAATTCCCATTAGAAGAACCATTGTCAATTTTTTCATGTTTGATACCATGCAGGGGTCATGCCAATTGAAAAATACCCTGATTTGAATCAATCATGAGTGTTTATGATGTGGTCAAACTGTGTAAATAATCCACAATTGGGGAAATTTTACCCAGGTTTTAAAAATAAAAGGAGGCTTATTCTTCTCTTTTTTCTGGAAGTTTTGTTCGGGGATGAAGAGGGGGTCAAAATAAAATGTAAACCAAATTTTATTTACTTCCATAAACTTCTAAAAAAGAGCTAACTTTGCACTGTCAGAATATTTCACCCTTAACTTCATGAGTGACCAAATAAAACATGAATGTGGTATTGCAATGATCAGGCTTCGGAAGAATCCGCAATACTATATTGATAAATATGGTTCTCCCCTTTACATTCCCAATAAACTTTATGTGCTGATGCAGAAGCAGATCAATAGAGGTCAGGATGGTGCAGGGGTTGCCAATATCAAAATTAATACCAAGCCTGGGGTTCGCTATATAAGCAGGTACAGGTCTATAGAACCGCAGGCAGTCAACTATATTTTTGACAAAATTCAAAAGAAATATAAAAAGGCCAAAAAGCAGGGAGGTGAAGAGGCAATTTTGGATGCAGAGTGGCTAAAACAAAACATTGCATTTACAGGCGAGGTGTGGTTAGGACATCTGAGGTATGGTACCCATGGCGAAAACAGTATAGAAACCTGCCATCCTTTTCTTAAGCAGAACAATTGGAGGAGCCGGAATCTGGTGATGGCGGGTAATTTTAACATGACCAATGTCGAAGAGCTTTTCGCCAAATTGGTACAGCTAGGGCAGCATCCTAAGGAAAAGACAGACACGGTTACTGTCATGGAAAAAATAGGACATTTTTTGGATGAAGAAAACCAGAGGATTTTTGATAAATACAAGCACGAATACTCCAATGAACAAATTACTGCAGTAATTGAAAATGAACTTGATGTAGCCCGGATATTAAGAAGATCCTGTAGGGACTTTGATGGGGGTTATGCGATGGCTGGAATTATCGGTAATGGTTCTAGCTTCGTAGTGCGTGATCCATCGGGTATCAGGCCGGCATATTATTATGCGGATGAAGAAATAGTGGTTGTGGCATCTGAAAAGCCAGCAATCAAGTCGGCCTTTAATATTGACTATAATCAAATTAAGGAAATCCATCCCGGGCATGCATTGGTCATCAATAAAGATGGTACCTACGCAGAGCATGAAATACTTCCTGAAAGGGAGAAAAAATCATGCAGCTTCGAAAGGATATATTTTTCAAGAGGAACCGACCCGGATATTTATAAAGAGAGAAAATTATTGGGGAAAGCCTTGGTTCCCCAGATTCTTCAGGCAATTGATTTTGATTTAAAGAACACAGTATTTTCCTATATCCCCAATACAGCTGAAACAGCATTTTTGGGAATGATTGAAGGTCTTGAAGATTATCTTTCTGCCAAAAGGAAAGAAGTGCTATTAGAAGGTAAACCTCATTTAGAAGATCCGGAATCCTTATTAAGTTTTAGACCCAGGGTTGAAAAATTAGTAAGTAAAGATGTAAAATTGAGGACCTTCATTACCAACGACTCCGACAGGGATGCCATGGTGGCCAACGTGTATGACACGACTTATGAAGTAGTCAGGGCAGGGATTGATACTTTGGTGGTGATAGATGACAGCATTGTAAGGGGGACCACTTTGGAAAAAAGTATTTTGACTACCTTGGATAAATTGAATCCAAAAAGGATTGTTATTGTTTCTTCTGCTCCCCAGATAAGGTTCCCGGATTGCTATGGGATAGATATGTCCAAAATGAAGGAGTTTATTGCTTTCAGGGCTACTGTGGAACTGTTGAAAGAAAGAGGTATGTCCAATTTGATGGATGAGGTGTATGAAAAATGTACAACCAAACAAATTTTGACTGAGAATTATGTGAAGGAGCTTTATGAGCCGTTTAGTGACCAGGAAATTTCGGATAAGGTAGCAGAAATCATCACGACTAAGGAAATCAAGGCTGAGGTGAAGGTTCTTTACCAAACGGTTGAAAACCTGCATAAGTGTATCCCTGACCATTTGGGTGATTGGTACTTTACGGGTAATTTTCCTACTTCAGGAGGGATGAGGGTTGTAAATAGGGCATTTGCAAATTATATGGAAGGGAAAGTCGTTAGGGCTTATTAATACAAGAAAAATTCAGAAATAAAAAAAGCTCACAGATAAGTGAGCTTTTTTTATTCAAACCCTTGAATTACCTGTAATAATTCTTCAGGATTGATGGGTTTGGAAATGAAAGCATCCGCCCCTGATTCAATTGATTTTACGGCAACTTCCTGGTCTCCGTATCGGGTAATCATCACAACTTTTGCATTCGGCTTTTTTTCTTTTACTTTCTTCAGGATTTCAATTCCTGTCATATCCGGTAATCTGTAATCCAATATGGCCAGTTCAAATTGATTGAGGTTGACTAATTCCAAAGCATCTTTGCCACTTTGTGCATCCATCACATCAAAATTATTCTTGGTAAGAAATCTGGTGAGCAATTTGCAGAATACTACATCATCCTCCACAATTAATATATTCTTATTCATCATTTTTCTGTTAATATTGGAAATTAGATATTCGCTTGATTTACACCAAATTTTTTGATGGCATTTTGATCAATGGCATACACTGCCATGGCACTTTGGACAAAACCTTTGATCAATTCATCTATTCCTAATCCCAATTGGCCAAAATTCCTGATGTCAAATAGCATTAATCTTTCATCTGCATAAGTCCAGCCATCTTCCCCTTTGATGGATAGATTAGTCCCATAAACTTCCCAGGAATTCATGTTTTCAGGTAGCTCTTGGTTCAATGGAAACCCTGACCTCCTTGAATATACTGCCAAAGGACGCATTCCTTCTGCAGTAGCATGCATCATCAATCGAAGGTCAAAGGCATAGCTTCTTCCTTTACTATCGGGAATGGTACCTACATGGTACCAGGCTTGGGTTGGGTCCAAACCCTTGCTGTAATTACTATGGATTAATTGTTGAACCAAATACTCACTGTTAGGATCTATTTTGGAAAGTGTAAAATCCAATTCTTTTTCATTAATTACTGTATAGACTCCCTGACCTGCATTTGAATCGGGCACCTTAATGACCATGCTTCCCGCTAATAATTTGAAATATTTGGCCAATTCTCCATAAGGTACTTTTGTGAATGTCTTGGGGGTAAAAATGCTTATACCACTCCCTGAGAATTTTTCGTTAAAATTGTCATAAGCCAAGCTAGCGACTTCTTTGTTTCTTCCACCGGCCAAACAGGCCTCTATAGGATTTAGAAGTAATGTCCTGGATTTTTGAGGTATCCTATTCCATGGTTCCTGGGTAACATAGCGGAAAGCTGCCCTGATTTCGGTCCAACCTTCTTTTTCATTCCTAACAAAGAGTTTGTTGTTCACAAACTTTGCAGGAGGATCTTGATCGTCTTTATCAAATTTTGCCAATAAGACATTTTCATCGAAAACATCAGCAATGGTAGCCGCATAACCAATATTCTCCATGGGGTTTTTATCATAAATCACAGCAAGCCCACCTGGTTCCTGATGTTTTTCGACCATAGGTTTGAAGGTGTTTTCAATCAGCCTTTTGTAGCCACCCTGTTCTACATTTAAATCCAGAAGAGGCATTGATTTCTGACCTGAAGGACAACTGTTGGTTTCGATAACAGCAAGTTTTCTGTACCCTTCATGATTGGTGATATGCATGAGATCTGTCCCTGCCCATCTAAAATACTGTGGTTGATATTGGAGAATCTCCATAATCGCATTCAGATCACTGGATGGATGTAGTCGGTGATATCTTTCTACCATTTGCTCATGGCTAAGGTTTAGAAAATATGCCACTAAAGGATGGATATTTGAATTGAGCACTCTTGGATACCAATGATCTGTCGCTTCAAAATCCCCTGGTTCAACCAGGTGAACATTTTTAGATATGGATAATTTCATAAAGTTGATTTTAAATTCATTGTTTTCTGGTTTAGCCCCACATTACTCTTTTCCAGCAGAGTAGCTAACTTATACCGAATTGATTTTTTATTTTTAGGATGTAGGAGGTTTTTGAATTTTGAGTGGATTAAATCAAGGCCACCATTTCACTGATAAAATCCCTGTTCTTCCAAAGCATCAGTACACCACTTAAAACCATGCTGACCACCACGATTTTACGGAAGATCAATTCAGACATTTTGTTCAGGATAAGTTTGCCAAAATAAACAGCCACCATAGATGAAATACCTATCAAAATCCCAAACTTCAGTACTTCACCTGTTGCATACCCGAAATAAGCATAGCTGATGATCTTGGTAAGGTGAAGCAGGATGGCATTGGCACTTCTGGTGCCCAAAAGAGATTCTTTACTGATGCCATAATTTAGATAAGCGGAATTCATCAAAGGACCTACCCCTCCAATAAGGCCTGATAGGAATGCTACAACAAGTCCCATCGGGGCGAAATGCCATGCTTTTACTTTGAAACCTGTTCTTTTTTCTGTTTTATTGAATTGAAATACGGTGGAAACAAGAAGGATGCCTATAAGAACTTGGAGGTAATCCGATGATAGTTCTGCAAACATTTTGGCCCCTATGATGGAACCTACTATTGTGGAGGGGAAAAGCCAGGCAAAGAGTTTCCAGTCTATATATTTAAAAAAGAAAAAAACCTTTGA
Source organism: Shivajiella indica (assembly GCF_042683085.1). NCBI lineage: Bacteria > Pseudomonadati > Bacteroidota > Cytophagia > Cytophagales > Cyclobacteriaceae > Shivajiella > Shivajiella indica. The sequence continues at coordinate 55,918 of NZ_JBHUIV010000018.1, forward strand.
GGTACTGCTCATGCCTATACTGATAGCCATCACCGGAGCTACTGCTTTGACACCTACTACTGCGGCTACCAGTGGCATCAATAATAGACTTGCCCCTCCGCCAGTCAACGTACTTAAAATAAAAATTATAAATGAACCTATAAGTAAAAGGATTATTTGCATGAAAAACTCCTGATTGTTTGATTTACCCCTAAGGAAGAAATTTTCATGCCAAAACAGAGGGTCAAACTATTTTTCTATTCCTTGAAAAAGCCTTAAAATAGGGAAAAATTCCCCAAATTGGGGAAAAATTAATATTGACTAAGCAATTGTGATTTATGGAAATTAATATACCCTTACTAAAGCAAGTCTGTGAAATTCCGGGTGCACCTGGATATGAGAAAAAAATTAGGGATTTGGTGGTCCAGTTGGTGAGACCTTTAGTAGATGAGGTGAAAACGGACAATCTGGGGAATGTCATTGCTGTTAAAAAATCTAAAAAAATTCTGGATGGCAAAAAAATCATGGTGGCTGCCCATATGGATGAAATTGGGTTTATTGTGACCCATATTGATGATAAGGGTTTTGTCAGATTTCATACCTTAGGGGGATTTGACCCCAAAACCTTAACTGCACAAAGAGTAATTATACACGGCAAGAAAGATTTGGTAGGAGTGATGGGCAGCAAGCCTGTCCATGTCATGACAGCGGAAGAAAAAAATAAGCTTCCCCAGACTACAGATTTTTTTATTGATTTGGGGATGTCTAAAGAGGAAGTGGAAAAGTATGTTTCCGTAGGAAATACCATCACCAGGGAAAGGGAATTGATAGAAATGGGTAATTGTGTCAATTGCAAATCCATTGATAACAGGGTGGCTGTTTTTATTTTAATTGAAACTTTAAAAATATTGGACAATCCGGCATATGACGTTTATGCCACTTTCACAGTACAGGAAGAGGTAGGTTTAAGGGGAGCCAATGTAGCAGCCCATGGAATTAATCCTGATTTTGGCATTGCTTTGGACACAACCGTGGCCTATGATGTTCCGGGCGCTCAGCCACATGAGAAAATCACCGAGTTGGGTAAAGGAGCTGCTATAAAAATCATGGATGCATCCACCATTTGTGATTATAGAATGGTAGCCTATATGAAACAAACAGCTGAGAAACATAAAATCAAATGGCAACCTGAAATTTTGACAGCAGGTGGAACAGATACTGCCGGAGTTCAAAGAATGGGTAAACAAGGTGCCATTGCCGGAGCAATATCCATACCGACCAGACATCTCCATCAAGTCATAGAAATGGCGCATAAGGAGGATATCGCCGATTGTATTTTGTTATTAAAGGCCTGTTTGGATGATATGGCCGGATACAATTGGGGACATTGATTTTTAAATAGATGTCCCTTTTCTTATGGATGGCTTTCTATTAAATTCTTTCGGATATAATTTTTTTTATAAACATTCTAAATACTAATCCTGTTATTGTATCGCGTACGATATAAATAAAAAAACATATGCAGAAATTATTTGAAACTGCTGCCTTTGCAGTAGGGGGTAGAAATGGAAGGGTCAAATCCAATGATGGGGTTTTGGATTTGGAAGTACGTTTACCTAAGGTATTTGGAGGAGTAGGGGGGGCTTATACCAATCCCGAGCAATTGTTTGCAGCAGGATATGCAGCTTGCTTTGACAATGCCCTGAACTATATTGCCAAAAGCCAAAGGTTGGCTATTTCATCCAAAGTAACCGCAAATGTGGCATTGGTCCAGGGAACACCTACAGCTTGGGATTTGGATGTGACCTTGGATGTTGAAATCAATGGTTTGGAAGAGGCCGAGGCAAAAAGATTAGTTGATCTTGCTCATGAAAGTTGCCCTTACTCCAGGGCTATCAAAGGAAACGTGGATGTTAAAATCAATTTGATCTGATTATGGGTTCAACATTTTATGAGTTTAAAGCCAAGACCTTGCAAGGTAAAGAGGTTTCAATGGATGAGTTCAAGGGAAAAACTGTTTTGGTGGTCAATACAGCAAGTCAATGCGGTCTGACACCCCAATTTGAAGGTTTGGAAAAGCTTTATGAAAAATACAAGGACAAAGGTTTGGTCATTTTGGGTTTTCCTTGCAATCAATTTGGCAACCAGGAGCCCGGAGATGAGAAATCAATTTCAGAAGGATGCGTCCTCAACTACGGGGTGACTTTCCCTATGTTTTCCAAGATAGATGTAAATGGGGATACTGCCCACCCGCTTTTCAAATACCTAAAAAGTAAACTTGGAGGAATATTGGGTTCAAAAATCAAATGGAATTTCACCAAGTTTTTGGTAGATGAAAACGGAAGACCAGTGAAGCGGTTTTCCCCCATCACCAAACCTGAGGTAATCGATGCTTATTTAAGCAAGAAATTAGGTTGAGCGTCAGTTTTCTCCTAATGGCACTATGGAACATTTAAAATTAGAAAATCAGGTTTGTTTTCCCTTTTACGCTATTTCCAGGCTGATCATCAGGGCCTATCAACCTTATTTGGACAAGTTGGGGGTCACCTATCCCCAATACCTTACTTTGTTGGTGCTTTGGGAAAAAGACCGGGTTTCAGTCCAATATATCACGGATAAGTTGATCCTGAATACCAATACGGTTACACCTATGTTAAAGAGGATGGAAAGTATGGGTTTGATCAAGAGGGAAAAGGCTAATGACGATGAAAGAAAGGTAATGATTTATTTAACCCGGCAAGGGAGGGAATTAAAAAAGGCTGCAGCTTTAGTGCCTGAAAAACTCATGGAAAACATGGGTGATATGGAGGTTGAATTGGAAGAGTTGGTTTCTATGAGAGATAAGATACAGGAATGGATAAATTGCTTGGGTAACCCAAAGTAAAAGAATATTAAACCTTCAATCATAAAAATGTCAATTTCCCCTTTGAATCAACCCCTGTCTCTTCCCTGTGGAGCGGTCATTAAGAACAGGATTTTTAAATCAGCAATGAGTGAAGGTCTAGGTGAAAAAGGAGGCTCTCCAAAACCATCCTTGTCCATATTGTACCGGACCTGGGCTGAGGGAGGAATAGGCCTTTGTGTCACCGGTAATGTAATGGTGGACCAACGAGCCTTAGGAGAACCGGGAAATGTGGTCATCGAGGATGAAGGTCATTTAGAGGCCCTGAAGCATTGGGCAGACGAAGCTATGGTCAACGGCACACATTGTTGGGTACAATTGAATCACCCCGGTAAACAAGCTCCTAAAGGACTGAATAAAGAAAATGTTTCACCCTCTGCTATTCCTTTTAGAAAAGACATGCAGGCTTTCTTTGAAACACCCAGGGAGCTGAAAGAAGAAGAGATTTGGGAAATTGTCCAGAGGTTTGGCAAAGCTGCAGAAGTTGTCAAAAAAGCAGGATTTTCCGGAGTTCAGATTCATGGGGCGCACGGATATCTTGTCAGTCAGTTTTTGTCCCCCAAACATAATCAAAGAACAGATGCCTGGGGTGGTACCCCTGAAAAACGCAGGAAGTTTGTGATAGAGGTGTATCAGTCTATCAGAAATGCAGTAGGTAAAGATTTTCCTGTCGGTATCAAATTAAATTCTGCGGACTTTCAAAAGGGTGGCTTTACGGAAGAAGAATCCTTAGAAACCATCCAAACCTTAACTGATTTAGGGATTGACCTGATTGAGATTTCTGGAGGTACTTATGAAGCTCCCGCCATGGTAGGGAGCAAGGTCAGGCAAAGCACCCTGGAAAGGGAAGCATATTTTATGGATTTTGCGGTCAAGGTCCGTAAATCCGTAACTGTTCCTTTGGTTTTGACAGGTGGCTTCAAAACCTTTATGGGTATGGCAGATGCCATTAGCAGTGGTGATGTGGATATGGTGGGGTTGGCCCGCTTACTTGCCGTTGAACCAGATGCAGCCAATAAGCTTTTGGAGGGTAAGGATCCTGATCATATGATTCAAAAAATCAGAACTGGCTTTGACCCCATTGACCGGATGAGTGTAATGGAAACCGTATGGTACAGGGAGCAATTGGAGCGGATAGGAGAAAGAAGAGGGCCAAAACCTGAACTATCAGCTTTTTGGGTGTTTTTGAAGTATGTTTTCAGATTTGTATTCAAAAGGAAAGGGGTGTGGAAGGAAAGAGCAAATTAAATATTTGCTTTATAAAAAGCTGTCTAAATGTGCATGATTGGATATTTATAGATCCTGAAATATGGATTGATATTATTTAGCAGCTGGCTTTAATTGATCCTGAATCTTTTGTTGGAGGCGCTGGGCGATAACATGGTCAGGGTCCAGGCTTAGGGTTTTATCAATCAAATTACCTGCTTCCTTAAAATCCCCCTTTTCAAAGGCAATGTAGGTGTAAGTGAAATGGATGATGGGCAAATCGGGATTGTTCAGTTCCTTTTCCAGTGCTTCAGTAGCTTGGTAGGCCTCTTCAAATTGCTTGGTTTCCGCCAATAACTGGGCTTTGTAACTGATTAGAAAGGGGATCAATTCCCGATCTTCTCTTTGTTGTTTTTCCAAACTGTCCAAAGCTGCTTTTGCCCCATAAATTCCCTGAATCACCTCAATATATTCTGCATGCACATATCTTTCATTAGGAAAATTCTTCAGAAATCCGGAGAAATTCTTTTCTGAAGTTTGGTAAAATTCCTTGACTTTGTCTTGAGTAATTGGAATGCCCCTGTCCTTTGCATCTATGATTTCTAAACTGGCGAGATAAACCTCCAGTAAACCTTTCTCCCAGCCATTTAATTTTTCTTTTTGTTTGTTAAGTTTTGCAAAAATTGCAGTCCTTTCTTCCGGATCATGACTGATGCGGCCTACTTGGCTCCAACCAAGGTGAAATCCCGGATCTTTGGCCACTGCCAATCTGAAAGCCTCTTCGGCTTTTTGCCATTCTCCTTTGTCTAAAATGTACTCCCAACCTTGTTCATAATACTGCAAAGCCTCGGCATTGTTGGTGCCATAATTGAAACTTTTTACTTGGCCATAGCTGAATTGATTCAGAAAGGTCAGGAGTAGAAAACAGAACAATCTTTTTGTCATTTCTGGTAAATTTAATCCATATAATTCATCAGGGTTTGGATTGTGTGCTGACGAGAGGAAGTTTTAATTTTAATCTCAATCTAATTTAACCTTAATTGGTATATAAACTTAAATTCCAATTCAACCTTGGTTGGTAGATTTTTAACATTTTTTCTTTGTTTCTTTTTGTCCCCACAATTCTGCGGTACAGGCTTTGATACAAAAAGTAACCAAAAAGATCAAGACGACGGAATCCTATCAGCCCGCAAGGCCGGAGCCGGTCTGTCTGCCGTGACCATCCAGGCCCGGTCCGTCGTCATTCCTCCCCTGATCTACTCATTCGATGTCGTTTTCAGGGGATGATGATTTTTGTGGGCCTTCTTAATCACTTTACTGATCTTAGGTCCATTTTATTACTTTTCAACCTCTTAGAATTTTGAATTATGCAATTTCCAATTGAAGGGATTGATCCTCCAGCCTTTTGTTCATGACATAAAACCAAAGAGGTGGTACCAAAGCCATTAACATACTTCCAGGATACCCGGTTGGTAATTGTGGGCTTTCATCCATATGTCTAAGGATTTGGTATTTTCTTGAAGCCAAATAGTGATGATCTGAATGCCTGGTCAGCTCAAAAAGCACAATCCTTCCCATCTCATGGTCAGAGTTCCAGGAATGTTTGGGCAGTACCCTTTCAGGTCTTCCACTTGGCAGTATTTTCCTTCTCAATCCATAATGTTCAATATAGTTGATTGTTTCTAACAACAACACACCAATTAGAGCAATGGCCAAAGCATAGGGGACTAAAGTCCAACCAAAAAAAACAATTATAGCTGCTAAATATAAGGTCTGATAAACTGAAAAGCGGATCATTTCATTATCCCAAGAAAAAATTGGCAGGCTATTTTTTGTAAGTCTTTTATTTTCCAGATTCCAGGCACTGATATATTGTCCAATGATGGACCTGAAGAAAAAGGAATAAACCCATTCATTTTTTTTGGCTGTAGCAGGGTCCTGGTCAGTAGATACATGTTTGTGGTGCCCCCTATTGTGTTCAATAAAAAAATGTTGGTAAAGTACCGGAAGTAATCCTGCCTTGGCCAGAAACTGCTCCCATTTGTTGGTACGGTGTCCTAATTCGTGAGCCACATTGATTCCCAAGGCCCCCAAAACCACACCAGTACTAAAAGTCAGGCCAAGCCATTCATGTTTGGCCAATCCGCCTTTCAAAATGGTCTGAAAATAGAAATAAACCAAGATAAAGCAAATTGGTGCACATAAGTAAAGGAGGATGTCGAAAAAGCGGTTGAACAACCTGCTTTTTTCTTCACTTTCAGTATAATTGGCTGTAGAGGCTGGAATCATAGCATCCAGTAAAGGAAATACTCCGAATGCCAGCACTACTGTGGCCCAAGACCACCATCCCTGCCATTGCAGTGCCAGTACTGCAGAAAGGGGTATGGAGTAGGCAAGTAGGTATTTCAGGTCTTTCATAATTATCATGTGACACAATTTTAAACTATTTTAGGCTTTTAAGGTATAATTCCTTCATGATTTTTATTTTTTCAGGTTCTTCCACTAGGGATTGATCCGAAAACATCATGATTCCGGAAGAAGGTGATTTTGAACCCTCCAGCATTACCTGACGGAATTCCTTTGGACTGACGGTTCCAGGATTGTTATGGGCCTGTACGATGGGCCAAATTAGCGTGGAGGAAATATTTCTATTGTAATGGTCCAAGTCTTCCGACTTGGGTCTATTAACCTTTGCATCTACAGTTTTTTCGAAATCTTTACCCAATAATTCTCCCAACCAGGTCACATATTCCCCGACCCAGGATGTTGGCCTTCCTTTCATATGATGGAAGAGCATAGGAGAAAGAACATCAGCCCTTTCCGCCAAAGCAACTGGGTCAATTCCTAGATTACGGTAAAGAGCAGAATCATAATCTGTAGGAAACCAGGAGCAATAAAATATACCTAGTTTGGACTCTGGTTGGCGTTCTTTTAAAATTTTGCCCATTTCTTCAACCCAGGAATTTAAAATTCCTGCACGCCAGTTTCTCCATGCTTTTTCTTCATTTTCCAAAATCCAGGAAGCTTTCTGAGGAATGTTGTTGCCAGGTATTTTTTTATTGATTTTTTCACTGAAAAGACCGGTGCATCTGTCGCAAAAGCATGTTTCAGGAAGAATCGGTTCTGTAGTTTCAAATTGGGCATGCCAATGAACATAGTCTAGGAAGATGCCATCCACTTTATAAACTTCCAATATGTCTTTCAATTGATCGGATCGGTATTCCTTAAAACCTTGATGGGTTGGGCAGATGCCCATAAACCAATCTGCAGGGGGAGAAGGTTCACCTTTTTCATCAATAGGCCAGGCATCTTCATTGTCCTTTAGGTATTCTTTGCCATTTAGGGTTGGGAATTCCACAAAAACCTGCATGCCCTGTTCTTTGGCCGTATTGTAAAATTCAGGATTAAGAGAAATGCTTCGGACAAAAACTGCATTCATCCCCAATGAATCAAATCTATAACCTGCTTTAAGCAGGGTAGCAGGGTTTCCATAAACTCCCTTTATAAATGTCTTTTCAATTTCTTTATTTTCCTCCATTTTGTCACAACAGATGAAAAGCAGGGCTAATAGAATGAATGGATAGAATCTCATGCTCTTTAGATAAATTATTAATTATTAATATAAGATGGTTTTTTCATAAGCCTGTCCAAAATCATTTGTTTTTTCAAAAACATGCCCGAAATTTCTTTGGTAATGAGGGTTATATTGGGCAGTCTCTTTTTACATATTATCTAAATTCAATCGATTATGAGCCAGATATTAATGGTGATGGGATTACCGGGTTCAGGAAAAAGCTACTTTGCAAAAAAGCTGGCCCATGCTATTCATGCAAAATATACAGGCAGTGATGAGCTCAGGAAAAAAATGGGTCTGATGGGGCATTATGATTTGAAGTCTAAACAACAGGTTTATCAGGCTATGATCAATAAAGCTGAAAAGGAGATCTTAAATCAAAGAAATGTGGTTTTGGATGCTACTTTCTTTTTGAAAAATACCAGGAAGTTGGTGGAGGAATTGGGAGAAAAGTACAGGGTGGATGTAGTTCCTATCCTCGTTGAAGCTGAGGAAAAAATAATCGGAGAAAGATTGTCCAAGCCAAGAAAGGATTCAGAAGCTGACTTTCAGGTTTACAGGCAAATCAAAGAAGCATTTGAACCACTCGAAGGACCTTACCTTACTTTAGTTTCCACCAATGAAAATATTGAAGAGATTCTCGAAAAAACGCTGCATCATCTGAAGAGCCGACATGGAAAGAATTGAAGTAAATGAGCTGGCAAAAACGGGATTATTCCAGGGGAACCCAATTGATGGGGGGGTCGTGGAAACCAATATTTCCTGGGTGATTTTAAGTAAGTTATTTGCCTTCAAGATAAAGAGACCGGTCAAACTTTCATTTTTGGATTATTCAGACCTTCAAAAAAGAAAGCAGAACTGCGAAAGAGAGCTGGTTTTGAACAGTAGGTATTCTTCCATTTACCTTGAAGTTTTACCCATTAGATATTTTGAAAACAGTTGGGTAATTGGAGAAGGACAAGGAAAAATTAAGGATTATGCAGTCTGCATGAAGAAACTCCGTAATTCCAAGAAAATGGATGAAATGCTTAAAAAGGATCTGGTTCAATATTCTGATATCCGGAATTTGGCAACTGTTCTGGCAAATTTCCATAAAAAGGCAGAAAAAGTAAGGAAACCATTTGATCTTGGTCAGGCCAAAAATACCTTTAACGACCTAGAGAGCGTAAGAAAATTCGTCCAGGAAGAATGTGGTGTTCAAACTGCTCAGAAAATAGATTCAAGTATTGTCTGGAGTAATGATTTTCTGGAAAAACACCTGCAAAGATTTGAGAAAAGAGCTGCTGATGGATGGGCGAGGGATCTTCATGGGGATTTACATAGTGGGAATATTTTTCTTTACAAAGACCCTATAATTTTTGATTGTATTGAATTTAATGACAGTTTCAGGCAGATTGATCTTCTCTATGAAATAGGGTTCCTCTGTATGGACTTGGAGAATTTTGGAAGGGCGGATTTATCGGAGGAATTTTTAAGCTTTTACAGCAAGTCTTTGAATTGTTTTGAAGAAAATGAAGATATGGAATTGTTCAAATATTTTAAAGCCCTTCGCGCCAATGTGCGGGCCAAAGTATATTTTCTAAATGCCCAATCTGATATAGATCCAATTTCAAAGAATAAACATTTGGAAATGGCCAAAAGCTATCTGTATCAATTATTTGATTATCAATCTTAAGTTTAGTTATTTTGGTAAAAGGGTATTTTCTTAGATAATTGCATCAATACCCTCCTCTTTCAAATCATGGAGCATCTGTTTGAATTCTACCAGCCATTCCTGGTTGGCTATTGAGATTTCCCCGCCCTTTTCTCCTGATTGTCTGATACTCAAAAGCCAAATCTTTGATTTTGTCCAGTATTTCTTCAGGAATATTCCCCAATGTAATTCGATTGTTTGGATGATTAAACTGAAATAAAGTTTGGGGAAAATTTTAAATTGAAAATAAATACTCTTAACTTTTGAATAATATGGTATAAAATTTTTTAGACGAAAATATCTAATGGATTGTTGATTAAATTGATAAATTCACTTCATGATTTGAATTCAAATAGTATGGAAAAGCAGGATAAGGAACCTGGTCAGGTTCCAAAAGAAAGTGCAGTAATCTATTATGCGGTACAATTACTGGCATTGGGTCTTCTATTGGTTTGGTGTTTTTTTATTTTAGAACCTTTTATTACCCCTTTGGTCTGGGCTGCGGTATTGGCAACTGCGCTTTATCCTCTACATGAGAAATTGTCCTCCTTGGTAAAAAAACAAGCATTATCTGCCACTATTATAACAGTTCTTTTGATTTTGCTGATTATTGGTCCTGGAGTTGCTTTACTTTTTGTTACTGTAGATGAGTTTAAGGAGTTAATGACTGCATACAAAACAAATGACCTGCATGTTCCACCGCCACCTGAAAAAGTTGCAGACTGGCCAATAATTGGTAAAGAATTCTACGGTTTGTGGTCAAGTGCTTCAGAAAATCTTTCCGAAACAGTCATCAAACATCAGGAAGAAATAAAACCCATCTTATTTAAATTTTTAAACCTTCTTAAAAGCTCAGCCTCAGGACTGTTATTGTTTACTTTTTCTATAGTTATCAGTGGTATTATGCTGTCTTTTGCAAAAGAAGAAGGAGAATTTGCGAAAAACTTTTTTGTAAGAATAGTCGGGAAACAAGGAGAGAAAATGGCTGAAAATGCCGAAAAAACAGTGAGGAATGTAGCGAAAGGAATTTTGGGGGTAGCCTTGATCCAATCGATTTTTGCTGGAATTGGATTGGTAATGGCAGGTATTCCATTCGCCGGGATCTGGATATTGATCTGTTTGATTTTGGCTATAGTGCAGATTGGTATTTTACCAGTTTCCTTAGGCTCGATTATTTATATATGGGGAACTGCCGAAACAGGAACAGCATTGCTATTTACCATCTGGATGATATTGGTTGGATTGATGGATAATTTCTTAAAACCCATCATGTTGGGCAAAGGTGCTCCTGCACCCATGGCGGTCGTTTTCATTGGGGCCATAGGAGGTTTTATTTTCTCAGGTTTTATAGGGTTATTTACCGGTGCAATCATACTCTCACTGGGATATAACCTGGCTATGGGATGGATTTACAATAAAACCCCTTAATTTTTATTTAAAATTCAACAAATGCTCATCCACCATCTCCGGAATTGTCACTTTCAATCCTGGTGTTCTTTCCATTTCTCTCTTGATGGCAAATAATGCTTCTTCATTTCTGGCCCAGGCACGGCGGGAAATGCCATTGTTGACATCATAGAAAAGCATCAATTGTAACCTTCTTTCTGCTTCTTCTGAGCCGTCAAGCAACATTCCAAAGCCTCCATTAATAACTTCTCCCCAGCCTACCCCGCCTCCGTTGTGGATGGATACCCAAGTAGCTCCCCTGAAGGAGTCCCCAATTACATTATGAATTGCCATGTCAGCTGTGAATTTGCTGCCGTCATATATATTGCTTGTTTCCCGGAAAGGGGAGTCCGTTCCACTTACATCATGATGGTCCCTGCCCAAGACTATAGGAGCGGATATTTCTCCAGACGCTATGGCTTTATTGAAAGCTTGTGCAATTTTGATCCTGCCTTCCGCATCGGCATAGAGTATTCTTGCCTGAGAGCCTACTACCAATTTGTTTTTTCCAGCTTCCTCAATCCATTTGATATTGTCCTGCATTTGCTGTTGGATTTCTGAGGGAGCAGTTGCTTTGATGCTTTGCATTACTTCCAAAGCGATTTGGTCTGTTTTCTCCAAGTCCTCCACCTTTCCTGAAGTACATACCCAGCGGAATGGGCCAAAACCATAATCAAAACACATAGGTCCCAAAATGTCCTGCACATAGGAAGGATACCTGAAGTCAATACCATTTTCAGCCATCACTTCAGCTCCAGCACGGGAAGCTTCCAACAAAAAAGCGTTACCATAATCAAAGAAATACATGCCTTTGGCCGCATGGCGGTTGACTGCAGCGGCATGTCGGCGCAGGGATTCCTGGACCTTGGTTTTGAAGGTTTCAGGATCATTGGCCATCAAGTCATTAGCCTCCTCGAAATTCAATCCCACGGGATAATAACCACCAGCCCAAGGATTGTGCAGAGATGTCTGATCCGAACCGAGTTCCACGGGGATATTTTCTTCGTCAAACTTCTCCCAAACATCCACCACATTGCCCAAATAAGCTATAGATACTACTTCTTGATTTTTTTGGGCGATCCTTATCCGGTTCACCAATCCATCCAAATCATCCAGCAGTTCATCTACCCAACCCTGTTGATGCCTTTTGTAAGCAGCCTTGGGGTTGACTTCGGCACAGATAGTGATACAGCCTGCGATGTTCCCGGCCTTTGGTTGAGCGCCTGACATTCCCCCTAAACCTGCGGTCAGGAAAACTTTTCCCTTTGGATTAATGTCCGCTCCAAGTTTTTTCCTAAAAGCATTCATGACTGTGATGGTGGTGCCATGGACGATGCCCTGAGAGCCAATATACATATAAGAACCGGCAGTCATTTGGCCATATTGTGTAACTCCGAGTGCATTGTATTTTTCCCAATCATCCGGTTTGGAATAGTTGGGGATCATCATGCCATTGGTGACCACGACCCTGGGCGCATCCTTCGAGGAAGGGAAAATACCCATTGGATGGCCAGAGTACATGTGGAGGGTTTGTTCGTTGGTCATTTCTGCCAGGTATTGCATGGTCAAAAGGTACTGCGCCCAGTTTTGGAAAACCGCTCCATTTCCTCCATAGGTAATCAATTCCTGAGGGTGTTGTGCCACTGCCGGGTCTAAGTTGTTTTGGATCATCAACATGATGGCTGCTGCCTGTTTGCTTTTTGCTGGGTATTCTGAAATCGGTCTGGCATACATTGCATAATCCGGCCTGAAGCGGTACATGTAAATCCTGCCATATTCCTGTAATTCGGAATAGAACTCCTTCGCCAGTTCCGCATGCCAGTCTTTAGGGAAATAGCGCAACGCATTCCTCACCGCCAACTTTTTCTCTTCCGTGTTCAGAATATCCTTGCGCTTAGGCGCATGTGAAAAATCAGGATTTGGTAGCTTTTTAGGGGGTAGGGTTGAGGGGATTCCTTGAAGGATTTGGTCTTGGAAGGTCATTATTTATCTATTATGTTTTTTTGATTCCATGGAAAGATAATCTTTTGATCAAAGACATTGATTGATATTAGCTTTGGGATATTTTTGGATATTGGATGATATTAATTGATATTATTCTGTAGATATTCTATGCTACTTTTATTTAACTGAATTTTAAATCTGTAGATGAAATTCAATATCTATCAACATCCAATATCCATCAATATCAAATTTTTTAGACCTCAACCCCATTTTTTAAGACTTTCAAAGGTTTTAACCTCCCCTGTTGATAGGTGATTTCCCGATAATCATCTGTTGGGAAAAGTGCTATGTCAGCCAAAAGACCGGGTGCGAGTTGGCCTCGGTCATTCAGTCCAAGGGCGGCGGCTGCCCTTAAAGTAATACCAGCCAATACTTCAGCATTGCTGAGTTTTTCAAAAGTGCCTAAGACCGATGCCTGCATCAAAAGATCACCCATAGGGGCTGAACCGGGATTCCAGTCAGAGCCAATAGCTAAAGAAGCGCCTTTATCAAGTAGTTTTCTGGCAGGGGTATAAGCTACACCCAAACCCATAGATGCCCCTGGCAAGGCCACGGCAATAGTGCCAGATTGGGCAAGTAACTCGATTTCTTTATCAGTGCTGGCTTCCAGGTGGTCCGCAGAGATGGCCCCGAAGTTAACGGCTACCTGCGAACCGCCCGTGTGAAACTGATCAGCATGTACGGTGATGTCGAAACCCATTTCCTTGGCTTGCAGGAAATAGGATTGGATATCTTCAGGAGTAAAGGCTGTGTCCTCGATAAAGGCATCGATACGATTGGCTAGACGTTCTGCTTGTAGTATGGGGAAAACATCTTCAACAATGGCTTTCAGATAGTCCCGTTGGGTTCCTTGAAAGTCTTTGGGGGGAATATGGGCAGCCAGGCAAGTTGGGATGAGATCTGCAAAGGTGCTTTCATTGGCCACTTTTATGGCACGGAGCATTTTTAGTTCCTCCTCTACGGAGAGTCCATAACCGCTTTTTACCTCAATCGTGGTGATTCCGTCTTTGAGGTGTCTGTTGGACCGCTTGACAGTCAATTGAACCAGTTTTTCCATTTCGGCTTTTCTGGTTTGGGTAACGGTATCCCAAATACCTCCTCCAGCCTTCGCAATCTCTAAATATGGTTTCCCTGCATTGCGCATGGCATAGTCCTTGGCACGTGAGCCAGCAAAACAGATATGGGTGTGGCAATCGATCAAGCCGGGAAGGGCCACAAAGTCTCCTTTTAAATTCACAATTTCCGCCCCGATAGATTGTGCCTCTGGGTACAAATCCCAATAGTTACCTATTTGGTGAATTCTGTCATTTTTAATCAGAATACCAGCCTCAGAAATAATTTCCAACTGCTCGTCATTCAATGCTCCTTTTAAAGGCAACCTTGCCATGGTAACTACTTGACGAAATGGGCCAATAAGGGTATGTTTGATGGTTGACATGGGCTTTTGGTTTGACCTTCGAGTACGCCGCAGCGTACTCGAAGGTCTTTATGGTTTTTAGTCTATTTATCTTTTAAGTAAATTACCTCTAAGATCTGATTTACAAATACTAATTTCTATTTTTTAAATCGGGCTAAAACCTTCGAGTACGCCGTGGCGCACTCAAAGGTTATTAGTACCTATCAAACTCCTTAGACCAAGGGGTCTCAAACTGCAATCCTTCTTTTTCAGCAACTTCTCTTGCCAATTTAAGCAATTCCCCGCTTTGGATAATTGCAATGGCCGTTTCCATGTCCTCATACATGATTTGGTCTTCCGTGACATGATTTATTTTTGCGCGTACATGTTCATATAAAGCCGTCATAATTTTTCCTGACTTTAAGGGTGCATGGAAATCTACAGCTTGGGCTGCGCAGAATAGTTCCACGCCAAGTATTTTTTCAACGTTTTCGATGACTTGAAATGCTTTTCTAGCCCCGATGGAACCCATGCTGACATGGTCCTCCTGCCCTAAAGAAGTAGGGATGCTGTCAGCCGAGGAAGGGAAGCAAAGCCCTTTATTTTCACTTGCCAAGGCCGCTGTAGTGTATTGGGGAATCATAAATCCTGAATTCAATCCTGTTTCTTTGAGGAGAAGTTTAGGAACTCCAGGGGTATCTCCTTCTAATGAAAGATAGATCCTACGGTCAGAGATATTGCCAATTTCAGAAGCGGCCAGACAGGCATAATCCAAAGGAAGGGCAATAGGTTGCCCGTGGAAATTTCCTCCGCTAACGGTATGGTTTTCATCAAAGACAACAGGATTGTCTGTGACCGAATTGATTTCTGTTTCAAGACTTTTTTTCAGGTGTAGCCAGGCATTTCTGGAAGCGCCATGCACCTGAGGCATGCAACGTAGGGAATAAGGATCCTGAACCCTTGCACAGGTGGCATGGGAATGCACGATTTCGGATTCGTTTAAGAGGTTGAGGATGGTCATTGCTACATGTTGGTTGCCTGCATAGGGGCGTAGTTGATGGAGTTCTGCGGAAAAGGGTTTGATCGAACCCAGCAAACCTTCCAGCATCATGGCCCCAGCGATGTCTGCATGGGCGAGGATATTGTAGAATCTTTCCACTACTTTGAGGCCAAAGGCTGCAATAAATTGGGTGCCATTAATGAGGCCTAAGCCTTCTTTAGGACCTAGGTGGATGGGTTCTATGTTTTGTTTTTTGAGAGCTTCGATTGCGGGAAGAATCGTGCCCTGATAATGCACTTTTCCCAAACCAATCAATGGTAGGAAAAGATGCGAGAGGGGAGCAAGGTCGCCTGAGGCACCGACCGAACCTTGCTTAGGCACTACTGGTATTACGTCATTTTCTATATGCCACAGGATCCTGTCCAAGGTCTTTTCCTGAATACCAGAATAGCCCTTTGCAAGTGCATGAAGCTTAAGGATAAGCATCAATTTGGATATTTCAGTTGGAATGGGTTCACCTACACCTACTGCGTGACTTTTGAGCAAGTTCTCTTGAAGTTTGCGTGTCTGGTCGGGAGATATCAGAGTGGTACAAAGCGGCCCAAATCCGGTATTGATGCCATATACAGGCTGTCCTTTGGAGACGATTTGCTCTACAGCTTTAGCGCTAACGCTCACTTTTTCTCTGGTTTCATGAGTAAGGATTCCTTTTATTTCACCTCGGGCGATGCCGAGTGCAATGGATGTGGTAAGGTGATTTTGTCCATATTCAAATTTCTTGATCATAAGATTTTGTTCCTGTTGATGAATTTATTTAAACACATACAATGTGCTTGTTGCGGACCTTATTTACGTCCTTTGCGTGAAACAAAAAGAAAGTTCTCGAAACGGACGCAATGATTTTAAACGCAACGATCGCAACGGTAGAACATCATATTTTTGCTTTTTCAAAATTAGTCATGATATCTGATAATTATAAATATCAAATTGGGCAATTATTAATTACTTACAGTTATAAAAATTAAACGTTTATTTTACTACTTGAATTTGATTATCCGCTATACTATGTTTAAATTGGATTTGATTTTTATAATAGAATAGGGGTTAGTTTTTTAACAGAGATAATATGCAAAATCCATCAGATTTAATCATACAAGAGCGTATCACTAGATCCATTTATTTAGTTAGAAATCAAAAAGTAATGATGGACAGCGATTTAGCTGAAATGTACGGAGTGGAAACTAAGATACTCAATCAGGCAGTTAAAAGGAATGTGGACAGATTTCCGGAGGACTTTATGTTTCAGCTTTCCTATCAAGAGTGGGGGGATTTACAAGTAAGGATAGAAGAACAAAATGAGGTTCATTCTTTAAGGTCACAAATTGTGACCTTAAAGAATGAACGTGGAAGACACAGAAAATACCTTCCGTATGTATTCACTGAGCAAGGAGTAGCTATGCTATCTTCTGTACTCAAAAGTAAAACTGCCATTCAGGTAAATATCTCCATTATGAGGGTTTTTGTAAAAATGCGTGAATGGGCAGCTAATTATCAAGACTTGATCAAAAAAATTGATGAGCTCAGTCAAAACCAAAGTGAACATAATGAGCATATCAGAAATATTTACCAGATTATTGAAGAGTTGGTAAGGCCAACCTTTACAGAACGCAATGCAATCGGTTTTAAGAAATCTTAGTCTAATTAGGTGTAAATATCTATCAATATCATTTCAAACCTAATATCCTTCACAGATATATGGGTACACAAATATGAACATAGAACTTCGCCACCTCGAATATTTCCGCGCAGTCGCCGAAGAACTGAACTTTGGGCGGGCAGCGGAGCGATTATTTATTTCTCAGCCGGGTCTCAGCCGTCAGATCAAGCAGATGGAAGAAATCCTGGAGGTGCAGTTGTTTGAACGGACCAAGCGGCGGGTGGAACTGACGGCTGCGGGGCATTATCTCAAATCTGAAGTAGACTATATCTTCAATCACCTTGAACTCACGAAAACCCAACTCAAGGAAATTTCCTTGGGAAATATTGGTGAACTGAGGATTGGCTTCTTAGGTTCAGCGGCCCATACTGTCCTGCCCGAACTTCTGGTAAAAATCTCGCAACAATTCCCCGGCATCCAAACGACCATGGAGGAACTCAGCAATACTTTGCAGGTAGAAATGCTGGAAAAGGACAAATTGGATTTGGGTTTTGTGCGGTTGGCACGGGTTCCTGAAGTGCTTCAGATGAAAATGGTGCATCAGGATACTTTCTCGGTGGTTTTGCCTTTGAACCATCCTCTGGCTGAGAGTGATTTCAAGCATGTAGGCCAATTGAAGGAAGAAAACTTTATCCTTTTTTCCCATGATTATTCCTCCATTTACTATGATAAGATCATGTCTATCTGTGAGGATAGGGGTTTTTCTCCCCGCATCACCCATAAGTCTGTCCATGCCCTGACTATTTTCAAATTGGTGGAGGCAGGTTTGGGTGTGGCCATTGTTCCGACATCACTTCGCCAAGGTTACGATTTGAAGGTGAAGTTTATTGAGCTGGACAAGATCAAGCAAAAAACGGAGCTGTATGTTGTTTGGAAAAAGGGAAATAGGAATCCGGCTTTGGGTAAGGTACTAGGGTTGATATAAATTAAAGGTGATATTAATAGATATTAACGTTGCGATATGGATGGATATTGAAATATTGCCTTTAAAAATTGTTGTTCTGCTTACATATGGGTTCAAAGAACGAAAGGTTTGGACGGTTAGCTTTTCACCTAATCAATTAAATGGATTAACAAAAGTTTCTTTTGCAGATTGTTTTCAAGTCAAAAGTCTGTAGGAGAAAAGAATTGTTAAGAAAATAGGACTACTTACAGAATCTGAATTGGCAGAAGTCAAGGTTTGTCTTGCTAAAGTGTTAGGGTTGATTTAGGTTAAGTAAACTTTTCTTAAAAAATCTTTCTATTTTTCTACTTATACGATATGTTATCGTATTTTTGTAAAAAACTGAAATAATGAAAGTTACAGCAATTATTTCCAAGGAATTAATAGATGAGGCGATGGAGCTTTCTAAGGCTGATACGATCACGGAGGCATTGAAGGTAGCCTTGGTTTCTTATATCCGATCTCAAAAAATCAAACAAATCGGAGCTACTATTGTCAGTGAGCCTTTAGAATTTAAGTATTCTGCTCAAGAATTAAGAGATTTGAATCGCCGGTGAGAGGTGTCTTTTTTGATACCTCTATTTGGATTGAATACCTGAGAGGTAATCCAGATGTCTTTTTAGTATGCCAAGAACTCTTGGAAGACAATAGAGTTTATGGCATGGAGTTGATCTTTGCGGAATTACTTCAAGGAGCCAAAGGGAAAAGAGAGGTGGAGACGATTATACAGTTGGTCAATATCATTCCAAGTTTGGATGAGCCTTATCATATCATTGAAGCAGGATTTTTGTCGCAAAGAGAAAACTTGGTGAAACAAGGAGTGGGGTTGATTGATGCTGTTATTTTTCATGCGGTAAACAAAAATGAGTTGAAGCTTTGGACTTTGGACAAAAAACTCAGGAAAGTCATCGGATATGATCGGTTGTTCAAACCAGAGCTTTCCTGATTTTGGAAAGTCATTATTTTCATTTATCCTTTTATAAGGATAATCTTCATCTCAAAACGCCATCAAAATATAGCCGAACTTGTGCTGAGCTTGTCGAAGTAGGCAAATATCTACCATTATATCGCAAAGTATATACCAATCCCTATTAATTTCTAAAAGTAGTCTTGTTTCTTGTATCTTACTCTCACCTTTAATTTCTCGCTTCTCCCTCAAATGTCGTCCAAATGTCGGGTGAAATCCTCCCTTTTTTCGGGTTATATTTGTAAGAATCCTTCCAACTTGCCATGGTCAAACAAAACATTCACAACATGAAACAACCACTGTTAGGGCAGAAGATCCAGGAATGGAGAAAGGCCAAAGGATTGACCCAGGAAGAACTGGTAGAGCGATGCAATATCAATGTACGCACGATCCAACGCATTGAGGCAGGGGAGGTGACCCCAAGGTCATATACCGTCAAGGCAATTTTGGAAGTTTTAGAGGTAAACCCCTCAGAAATCAAGCATTTCAATATAGAGGATGCAAAGAATACCCAAACAAATAACTTGGCAACTTGGCTTAAATTTTCATTTATAGCTGGGATCATCTATTTGATTTTGGCCATGGTTGAGTCAATTTTGGATTTACAGATATTTGTCGAAAAGTCGAGCTATACCCATGGATTTGGATATTTGTATACTTTATTAAAAACGGCAGTGCTTTTTTCTTTTCTGCTATTTACCAGCGCTTTTTATCGGTTGGGAGAAGAATTTTCCAACCTACTTTTGAAAGTGACTTCCATCTTTCTCATGATTTTGACCGGTGCATTTATTTTGGAAGATGTCCTGACTTATTGGATGGGAACAGAAATATATTCCGGAATACTATTGAGATCTTTGATTTCCGGAATTCTTTATGTGTTATTTGCTACCGGTTTTATTCATCTGTCCAATACAAAAGGCACAACCTATATCATAGTTGGTGCACTAGGGATAGTTACAGGAATCAGTTTCATGACTGTAGTATTTGCTGTTCCTGGTCTTTTTTTCCTGACATTGTTTGAAGGGGCTTTGATTTTTTTACTGCATCAAGAATATAGGAAAAGGACTTCGGACAATTCCATTTCATTTATTTCACAAGGGCAATCTTTATAATAAATTTCGAAAAACTGTGGTTTAGAAGCCCTTTCTAAAACTTTTTTAGTTTGTATAAGGGGTTTTCTTTTGAGAATTCTTGTATTTTTAGAATAGAAATTCATTAAATTTAAATATGAACAAAATTAAGTTTTTACACTATTTAATAATTTTCTCTTTCTTTTTTTATTCCTGTGGTGAGGGAGAAGATACTGTTGTAGAACCACTTCCTTCTGGTTTAGAGGTTTTAATAAGCAAAGAAGCAAACGGATTGGTAAGGCTTACTTTGCAAGCAGCCAATACGAATTATTTTATGGTGAATTTTGGAATTCCAAACAGTGATTGGATTAGGGTCAATGGAAATGAGGTGACCTATTCCTATACAGATCCTGGAAGGTATAATATTGCCGTACAGGCTCATTCTTCCGAATCTAAATTTATCACTGCATTCTCTATCATAACCATGTCCAATTCCGACTTGGGATTTGAATTTCCACAGAGTGGTTTTGAAAGCCCTTTGGAATATGAGGGCTATCAAATGGTATGGAATGACGAGTTTGAAGGAAACACCTTATCTGAGGATTGGGTTTTTGAAATCGGTGATGGCTGTCCGGCATTATGTGGATGGGGGAATAACGAACTCCAGTATTATAGGAGGGAAAATACTGAGGTAAGAGACGGTTATCTCATCATTAAAGCTCTCCAGGAAAATTTTGGAGGTAAAAATTTTACTTCTTCAAGAATCAAAACTCAAGGTAAAAAGTCATTTAAGTATGGTAGGATTGATATCCGTGCTGCATTACCAAAAGGACAAGGGCTATGGCCTGCTTTGTGGATGCTAGGAGATAATATAACAGAAGTTGGTTGGCCTTTCTGTGGAGAAATTGATATCATGGAAATGGTTGGTGGAAGTCAGGATGGAAAAGACAATACGGTCCATGGAACCGTTCATTGGGCAAGCAACGGAAATTGGGCTAATTATGGAGGTAGTAAGCGCTTGGATCAGGGTATTTTAAACGATAAATTCCATGTGTTTTCCATTGTTTGGGATGAAGGAAAGATTGTATGGCTATTAGATAATGTGGCTTTTCATGAAATAGACACCACTCCTCAAGATTTAAATGAATTTAGGGAATCCTTTTTCTTTCTATTCAATGTTGCGGTGGGGGGTAATTGGCCTGGAAGTCCCGACGGAACTACCGAATTTCCTCAACAAATGGCAGTGGATTATGTGAGGGTTTTTCAAAAAAATTAATGATATCTAACTCATAATAAGTTGACAAAAAATCAATCTTACACCATCAGAATTTCTCTCATCGTGGCATTGGGCGGTTTTTTGATGGGTTTTGATGCATCTGTTATTTCAGGAGTAGTCAAATTTATCGAAAGTGAGTTCAATTTGACCAAATTGGAACTGGGCTGGTCTGTTGCATCTCTCACTCTGACAGCGACCCTTGCAATGATGGTTTCCGGACCTTTAAGTGATCGGTATGGAAGAAGGAAAATTCTACAGGTAGCAGCCATTTTGTTTGCAGTAAGCGCCCTGGGTTCTGCCATTGCCCCTAATTTTCTATCTTTGGTAATTGCCAGGATGGTAGGTGGATTTGGGGTGGGTGCGGCTTTGATTCTTGCTCCCATGTATATAGCAGAAATTGCACCACCTGCTATGAGGGGAAGATTGGTTTCCTTTAATCAGCTCAATATTGTCATTGGTATATCTATAGCTTTTTTTACGAATTACCTGATTTTGAAACTTGGTGCATTAGATTCAAATTGGGCCAATACTTTAGGGTTTGATAAATGGAATTGGAGATGGATGCTGGGAATTGAATTATTTCCTGCAGTTTTATTTTATGTGGGTCTGTTTTTCGTGCCTAAAAGTCCCAGGTGGTTGGTGATGAAGGGTCAAACCGATCAAGCTTTGTTTATAATGAAGCAGTTTACGGATGTGGAGGATGCCAAAAAGCAAATCAATGACGCCATCAAAAGTATCCATGAAGAACAGGGAAAAGAAAAAGCTAAACTTACAGAGTTCTTCAAACCTGCCTACCGGCTCGTATTGGTAATTGGGGTTATTATTGCCATTCTGCAACAAATTACAGGAATAAATTCTGTTTTTTTCTATGCACCCATGATTTTTGAACAGTCAGGGATTGGGACAGATGCTTCATTTATACAAGCTATTTTGGTGGGTCTGACCAATTTGGTTTTTACAGTTTTTGCCATCTTGTTTATTGATAAGTTGGGGAGAAAACCATTGTTACTTGGAGGCTTGGCCGGCATTGCCCTGTGTATGGGACTTCTGGCCTATGGTTTTGGACAGGCAACTTATCAATTATCAAGGGCATCAAATCTCGATCTTCCTTCAGAAATCAGCCAAAGCGAAATAGCTCCCATGATGGATGTGCTGTATGAAAATGATGTCAGATTCAAGCAGGCAATAAGGGATAATTTAGGTGAAAAGAAAGCAATTACTTATGAGTCTGAATTGATCACTTCTGCAATCAAGATGAACCCAACACTTATTTTAGTTGGGATTTTAGGCTTTGTGGCATCTTTTGCCATTTCCATAGGCCCTGTAATGTGGGTACTGTTCTCAGAGCTTTTCCCTATCAAAATCAAAGGTGCTGCCATTTCATTTGTAGGCTTTATTAATTCATTGATAAGTTATCTAGTACAGCAATTTTTTCCATGGCAGTTGGATACGCTGGGCAGTAGCAATACTTTTCTTATTTATGGGCTTTTTGCAGCTGTAGGCCTGTTCTTTGTTTGGTTTGTGGTGCCTGAAACTAAAAATAAATCTTTGGAAGAACTCGAGGGCATTTTGATAAAAAAATAGGATGGATATTAGGGATGGGCATTAGATGAAATGTTTTGGGGTAGCCTGAGCAATTTTAAGTGGCCAATTGCCAAACGATTCAGACCAAATTATGAATTCAATACTTCTGATATTTTCTGTTTAACCCATTGTAGCACCTGAGCATTGTTTTTACTGACAGTTTCGATTTCAAGGATTTTAGGATGTATGGATTTGTTATAAAAATCTTTCAGGCCCATTTCCAGACTTCTTTCGTCATTAGCCAAATGGTATTCAAAACCAAAATCCATGGCAAGATAACCTGCACTCAACCTTTGTCGGGTTTCAAAAAACTCTTCCAATTCAGGCTGTTTGGCTGGCCCCTCGATCAACCGGAAAATTCCACCTGCATGGTTGTTTAACAGAATTATCCGTAAATTATTCATCGGGTAATTGTGCCAAAATGCATTCCTGTCATAAAAAAACGCCATGTCCCCTGTAATCAATGTGACAGGATCCTTGGTTGTAAAGTTGCATCCTACAGCAGTACTGTTACTTCCGTCAATGCCACTGGTGCCTCTATTGCAGATTATTTCCTGGGGTCTTTCTCCTAGAAAATTGACATAGCGGACTGCCATACTGTTTGCTACATGGACTTTGGATTGGATAGGGATTTTGGCGAAACAATTGTGAAGTGCTTTATATTCTCCAAATGCTGCTTCCTCTAATATTTGGGTGATTCTGCTTTTCACACGGCTTTCCAATTCCATCCATTTTTGTACATAGGCAAAGTTGCTTTTTGCATTTTCTTTCAAAAATTGGAGAAAAGAAAGAGGATGACATTCTATGTTTTTCTCTAAAGACTGAAAAGTATCAGGAGTATAACCTCCGGGTTGAATATGCCAGTGTTCAGTCTTGGATTTCCTTAGAAAAAGTTTCAGATTTTTTGAAATGATAGATTTACCAAAGGAAAGGATTAAATCCGGTTTTAAATTTTCAACCCATTGATCATTTCCAATAAAATGATCATGGTAATTTATGGTGTACTCAGATTGTAAATTTGAAATAGAATCGGCAACTACTACCGCAATTCCTTCACATGAGATTTCATTTAGGATTTGCAGGATTTTTGAATTTGGTCGCTGTTGACCAGGAACTATGAGTATTCTTCTATAGCTTGAAATGATCGAAGAGAGTTTTTGCTTGACATCTTCCAAAAGTTGCAATGTACCCTTTAGGGGTTCCATTGACCTAACTTCCCTGTTAAAGTCAAATATTTCCTCTTTCTCTGGATAAAAGGGTTCTCTTAAAGGAATATTGAGATGAACAGGACCTGCTGGGAATTGCGAGGCCAAATTAATAGCTTCATTGGTTATCCTATTGGCATGCCAAACTTTATCCCGATGATCAAAACTATCGGGGAAAGTGAAAGAACCCTTAACGTGTTTTCCGAAGATTTCTGTTTGCCTGATGGTCTGACCATCCCATTGGTCAATCCACTCGGGAGGTCTATCAGCAGTGATCACTACTAAAGGAATTTGTTGGAAAAAAGCCTCTGCGATAGCGGGGGCATAATTGTAAGCCGCTGATCCTGAGGTGCAAACCAATACAACAGGTTTTTCTATTTGTTGGGCCATTCCCATTGCGATAAAGGCAGCTGACCTTTCGTCCGGTATAGTCCGTGCATGAATATCAGGGTGCCTGGCAAATGCCAATGAAATCGGGGCACATCTTGAACCCGGTGATAATATGGCATTTTTAATGCCTTTTTGGGCACAAAGAGAAACAAGATCGATGATAGGCTGGATGATCAATGGGGTCTATTTTAGATGTTTTCCTATGATTTCACACTTCATTTCTGTTTCTTCCCATTCTTTTTCCGGATTGGAATCCTCAGTTACCCCAGCACCCGCAAAAAGGAATGCTTCTTTTTCAGTCAACATAGCAGTACGCAGATTTACAAAAATGGAGGTCTCCCCCTCTACATTGGCTGGTCCTATATATCCTGCAAAAAGGGACCTGTTAAGTTTTTCAAATTCCCTGAGAAATTCAAAAGCCTTGTTTCTCGGCATGCCGCAGACTGCTGAAGTTGGATGCAGAAGTTTCAACATTACCGAGCCTAATTGAGGGAAATTTGTGGCCTTCATATCAACCTTAAAGTCAGACCGTAAGTGCAGTAAATTACCTGCGAGCACTGTTTTTGGCCCTTGTTCATCATATTCCCGGAGTCTGATTTTTTTAAAGCAGTCCACGATATAACGGCTTACCAATGCCTGTTCTTCGATTTCTTTTTGTGTCCAAGCTGCATTTTTCAGGGGGTTGTCCCCTCTTGCTTTTTGGGTTCCCGCCAGGGACATGGTATAAAAGGCATCACCCCTTGTTTGTATCAAAATTTCAGGTGAGGCGCCCAACCATGTTCCTACACCAGGAATATGGAAAAAATTGATGAAGGCATTCGGATAGGTATAGACAAGACTCTTAATAGATTGAACAAGATCAAACTCTTCACTTAAGGTTTTTTTCTTCAATCTTGCTGGAACGATTTTATTGAGCTGGCCTGATTTGATGGCTTCAATTCCTTTTTGAACTAAGCTTACAAAATCCTTTTTTGTGCAGGCTTTGTAATAACCTAGAGTATGTTGTTCTTTTGGATTAACAAATGATTTTCTTAAAATCCCGGCATTTTCTTCCAAAGATTTTATTTCCTTAATGGAATCAATTTGATCAGCTTGTTCTGCAAGAGGAATGTTCAAATCAATTTTGAAATAGCTATCTGCCTCAAGGAAAAATGCCTTTTGATCTTGTTGATCCTCAAAAGGGTGAACAATAAATCCTGAAGGCAATTCCTCCAAAATTGGATCAACCCGCTTCGTTTTGCCACTTTTATCAATCAATACCTGTAAAAAATTTGATTTAGGCAGTCTCCAAACTGCTACATGGTGACCTTCTTTTAGGTGCCAGGACAATAAGCAACCTAAGTAATGCTCTAAACTTTCTATTTTTAGATCCAGTGCTTTATGCATGTTGTTTTTTATCCATTATTGCCATGGTGATCCTGCTAATGCAGCTAAGGTCTCCATTTTCAGTATAAATTTTAATTTCCCATACCTGCGTTTTTTTTCCCAGATGTATAGGTTTTGTTATACCCCTTACCAAACCTTCCTTGACCGATTTGAGGTGATTGGCATTGATTTCCAGTCCCACACAGAATTGATTTTTCTGGTTTACAGTCAAAGTAGCAGCTACACTTCCCAGGGTTTCAGCCAATACAATATTTGCTCCTCCATGTAACAGGCCAAGGGGCTGTTTGGTTTTGGGACTTACTGGCATGGTTGCCTCCAAATAGTCATCTCCAATATGGGTAAATCGGATTTCCAAAAAATCAGTCATGGTGTTTTTTCCCCAGCTGTTGATTTCTTCAAGGCTAAGGTTTGGAGGAAATATCATGTAATTTGGAATAAAAGTTTTTTCTTTGATACCTGAAACAAAAATAAAGAAACTTGTTTACTAAAAAAATCTACATTGTCCGTCATGGACAAACCGATTATAATTTAAGAGGTGTGGTCCAGGGGAGTGGCATAGATGCCCCTTTGAACAGAAATGGGCAATTGCAGGCAAAGGCATTTTTCGAATACTACAAAAATGTTCCATTCGACAAAGTCTATTATACAGGGCTCAAAAGGACCAAACAATCCGTACAGGAATTTTTGAATTTGGGTCTTCCTCATGAGGCAGTGCCAGACTTAAATGAAATTTCCTGGGGAAGATATGAGGGAGTGCCCATGACCCCTGAGGAAAATAAATACTATGAACATATGTTGGAAAGATGGTCTTCTGGAGATCTGGATTATGCAATTGAGGGAGGGGAAAGTCCTGTCCTAGTGGCAGAGCGATTGAGAAGAGGAATCGGCCATATCCTTTCCCAACCGGGGGAAACTATTCTTATCTGCATGCATGGAAGGGCAATGAGGATCCTCTTGAGTCTTTTGTTGGGATATGACCTAAGGTTTATGGATGTATTTAAACATCAAAATCTCGGATTATATATTTTGAGTCAAAATAGCCTGGGTTTGTTCAGTGTAGAAAAAAATAATGCCGGGGAGCACCTTAAAGACTTGGAATTGTTTTGACAGTCTTATTATTTTTTTTGTTTTTCTGTGCCTTATCCTCAAAAGAGGTTAAAAGTTGATCATAGGTGGTTTTGGAATAATCCAAATCAATGATCTTCAGTGCGATATCCTGTAAAGGTAGTATTGTCTTATTATTAACCCTTACAAAAATGTAGCCTAATTGGCACTCATCTATATTACTGTAAGGGACTTTTACGATAATTGCCGCGTCCGAATTTCCAGAATAAGATTTGGTTTTGAAAATATTTGTAAGACTTAATTCAATGTAGTTGGGACTTGTTTTATATTCTTTCAGTTCTGCTCTGTCAAAAAGAACCAAAAAGGTTTTCTCTTCAGTTTCTTTTGCAAAAACTAAAATTGAGATTAAAAACAGAAGGAAAGTAGTTATAAAATTTTTCACAACGTTAATGTATAAAAAAGTAACACATAACGCAAAATATTGTTTAAAAATCAAAATATTATATAATAAAAACAAAAAAGCCCGAATTTATCGGGCTTTTTTTAAGTATTTTAAACTCTGCTTCTTTTCTTTTTGGTTGCTTCTTCTTCAATTTCGTCTTCAACGCCAGCGAAGATTCTTCCGCAATGCTCACATACAATGAGTTTTTTCTTCTCTCTGATATCGGCTTGTCTTTGAGGAGGTACAACATTGAAACAGCCACCGCAAGCACCTCTTTTTACCATCACTACAGCTAAGCCATTCTTTGCGTTAGAACGTATTTTAGCATAGGATTTATAAAGACGGTCCTCAATTTTCTTTACAGCTTTTTCCCTGTCTGCCTTTAATTTAGATTCCTCATTTTCACTTTCTGAAACAATCGTGGTAAGTTCGTCTTGCTTGTTGGAAAGGTCTTTTTGACGTTCTTTCAAGTAGTCTCTAAGTTCCTCGACATCCTTATTTTTGCTTTCGATTTTAGCTTGGGCTTCACCGATTTTCTTTTTGGATACCTGTATCTCTAAATCCTGCAGTTCGAGTTCTTTTGTGATCGCGTCGTACTCCCTGTTGTTTCTGACGTTCATCTGCTGTTCTTGGTATTTTTTGATCAGCTTTTCGGATTCCTTAATGTTTTCCTTGAATTTTTTAATGTCTTCTTCAAGTGAAACAATGTCCTGATTGAATTTTTCCAATCTGGTCTCGTATCCTGCTATTTCATCTTCAAGGTCTTGTACTTCTTCCGGAAGGGCTCCTCTTATTTTAAAAATCGCATCGAGTCTGGAATCTATTTTCTGAAGGTTTAGAAGTGCTTCAAGTTTTTGTGCAACTGTACTTTCCATGTACTATAGATAAGTTATGGGATTCGTAACTACTTTTGTCAAATAGAGTGCAATATTAGTAAAATTTTGCGACAATAACTCTACCAATAATTCTTTTGTATAAATTTCACTCTCGTAATGTCCTATATCACAAATAACTATTTGATTTTCAGCATCAAAGAATTCATGGTATTTGACGTCTGAGGTAATGAATATTTGAGCTCCTGAATTCTTTGCCTGGTTTAAGAGGAAAATTCCTGCTCCTCCACAGACAGCAATTTTTTGAATTGGCTTATTTAATAAGCCTGTATGTTTGATCACTTGAAGGTCCATGGTTTTTTTTAAATGGTGAAGAAACTCAGTTTCGTTCATGGGATAATCCAAATGTCCAAGCATTCCCGATCCTACATATTGGTTTTCATTTTCCAGTTTTTGTATGAAATATGCCACCTCCTCATAGGGGTGTGCAGATTTCAAGGCATTTAGAATTCTTTTTTCCAAAAATGAAGGGACAAGAACTTCTATCCTGGTTTCTGGTTCCCGGTGTGGTCTACCTTTTTTTCCTTTAAAAGGATTTGATTGATCTGATGGGGTATAAGTACCCGTTCCTTCAGTCATAAAGCTGCACCCAGAATATTCACCTATTTCTCCTGCTCCAGCATCAAATAAGGCTTTTAATACTTTTTCAGTAGCTTCCTTTGGGGTAAAAGTGACCAACTTGGATAAAATTTCCTTCTTAGGTTGGAGAATTGAAGTATTGACCAATCCCAACCTGTCGCAAATTTTTTTGTTGACCCCATTGGATACATGATCTAAATTGGTATGGATGGCATAGATGGCGATATCATTCTTGATGGCTTTTATCACCGTTCTTTCCACATAATTTTTTCCAGTAAGGCTTTTTAACCCTTTGAATACAATAGGATGGTGGGCTACAATCAAATTACATCCCAAAGAAATGGCTTCATCTATTACCGCTTCCGTGACATCCAATGCACATAACACTCCCCTGACATTTTCCTTAGGATTGCCAGTGATGAGTTGTGCATTATCATAAGACTCTTGGTAGGCCGGAGGGGCGATTCTGTCCAAATAAGAAACAACATCCCTAATCGAATAAACCATAATTTTTATATTAATTTGTTCAAAATTAAATAAAATAAGCCAATGCCTTGGTATGATCCTTTGCTTTATCCATTTGCACTAATTTATGATGAGGTTACCAAAATCCGTAACAAAAAATTTGATACAGGCCAAAAGAAAAGCGTTTCCTTTACTGTTCCAACAATTGTAGTTGGTAACCTGAATTTAGGGGGCTCGGGAAAGACACCGATGGTGGAGTTTTTAATAGACATGTTTCAGGATGAGCATGATGTAGCAACTTTAAGCAGGGGTTATGGTAGGAAGACTAAGGGGTTTCTACTTGCCAAACCAGAATTGGGTCCAAGTGAAATGGGGGATGAACCTTACCAGATTTATTTCAAATTTGGAAATAAAGTCACGGTTGCAGTTGGGGAGAAGAGGGTTTTGGCAATTCCAAAGATACTTTTGGAGAAACCTAAAACTGATCTAATTATTCTGGATGATGCTTTTCAGCACAGGTATGTTAAAGGAGATTTTTACATCTTATTAACCACCTTTCAGAAACCTTTTTTTACGGATAAGGTATTACCTCTAGGCACCTTAAGAGAGAATGCGAAAGGGGCGATAAGGGCAGATGTAATAATTGTGACCAAGACTCCCGTGAATGCTGGAGAGGAGATCAAAAAGGAATTTCGGAACAGCATCAAAAAAATTACAGACACAAAGGTGATTTTTGCAGGAATAAGGTATGGAGAGCCATATCCTATCAATCCAAACCAAGTGCACTCCTTCTCAAAAGTTGTTTTGGTATCCGGAATTGCAAATGACAAGTTATTTATTGAAGAAGCCCAACGTTATTTTCAGGTTTTGGAAATATTCAGTTTTGGAGATCATCATAATTATACAGTAAAGGATATAGAAAAAATAAGCGAAAGTGTAAAGAAGCATCAGGACTGTATGGTATTGACGACCGAAAAAGATTCAGTCAAACTTAAAAATAAAGCATTCCGTTTATATTTGTCAGAAATTCCCATTTTTGCGTTGCCTATAAAAATCCACATGGATAAAGAAGACAGCCACCATTTGAAACAAAGAATAAAAAGTGTAATCAAGGAAAAAGCGTATTTCGGTGAGGTTTAATTTAGGTTTATTTCTTTTTTTGTTGCTGATTTTTGAGGCCAATGCTCAAATTCAAAAACCTACCCGTCCGCCTCAGGGACAGGGGCAATTTCCTCCGGCTGGCGGGGAAAGACAGGTATTTGATCAGGATCAGGAAGGACAGGAAGAATCCGGAGGGCGTAAGAAATTGATTGATGATTCCACAAAAATGGTTTTTGGGCCTAAAACCACCTTATACTTTTTAGAAAGGGATATTAAACGGAACCGGGAAAGGAAAGTGGAAATAGATACTTCATTGATTAATTTCCATTATTATGAACCTGTTGCCAAGTCTGGCTGGATGTATCAGGATCTGGGTAATATAGGAAGTGCAGCCAAACCGATTTTTTATGATGTTCCAAAAATGATAGGGACCACTTCAGGATTTCATGTTTACGATCTGTATTACAATTCTCCGGACAGCATGAAATATTATGATACCAAGTCCCCATACACCCAGATGAATGCATTTTTTGGCGGAGGTAATAGAAATATGCTTGACCTTGCCTTTGCAAGGAATGTAAATCCGAGGTGGAATATAGGATTTAACTTTAGTACTATCAGGGCAAGAAAAACCTTGAATCCAAGTGCAAGGGATGATAATTTGACTGTTCAGAATTCTTATTCCATGCATACGAATTACAGTTCAGAAAACGGGAAATACCTATTGCTTGGTAATTTTTCAAGAATGAACCATGTGGTGAATGAACAAGGGGGAATCATTCCACCCGAGATCGATGAAAATTCCATCTTATTTGCATATGAAGATGCCAAAGTCTGGCTAAGAAATTCCAAGGCTACTGATTTGAGGCAGGAGTACCATTTATATCATCAATATGAATTGGCAAAAGGATGGCAAGTCTACCATGTACTTGATAGAAGAAAACAGGGAATGTCCTTTTTTGTAAACCTTAACTCAGAGGATTCCACTTTTTTCAACCTATATAATCCTGAAAGATTCAATAATCAGGACACTACAAATAATTATAACCGTTTTACTGAATGGAGAAATGAGGTTGGTTTTAAGGGTGACATTGGTCCTTTATATTATAATGCCTTTGTAAAATTCAGATCTGGAAAGATGAAAAGCCCTTATTTTCCATCCGACAATAATTTCAATGAATTATTTATAGGGGGTGCATTAAGAGGAGAGATCAGTGAAAAGTGGAGTTTTGAGGCAGAGGGGGAGTATTTGTTGCCAGAGGCATTCCGGGTTAATGGGCTGTTTACCTCTCCTTGGCTAGAGGCTTCCTATACCAAAGCACTTTATAAGCCCACTTCGATACAGATGATGTATTTTGGAAACCATCACCAATGGGAGAATGATTTCAGTAATATAGGAGTAGATCAGATCAAAGGTGTCCTGAAAGTAGATTTTCCCAGTTGGAGTTTTAGGCCCAATCTAACCGCAAATAGGGTAAACAATTATGTGTTTTTTAATGAAAACCAACAGGCTACCCAAGCCTCAGGGGAGGCTTTTATGGTCATTCCGGGCATAAATTTTTCATTTCATATCAGAAAAAAATTCTTTTGGGAAGGCGAGTTTTTCTATACCACCATCACAGGAGAAGGTGCAGATAATTTCAGAATTCCGGAACTGGTGGCCAATTCAAGGATATATTATGACAGCCCCATGTTTAGGGAAAACCTCTATATACAAATAGGTATTGAGGGAAGGTTCCGAAGTGATAATTTTGCGTACAATTATAACCCTGCAATGCAGCAGTATTTTATACAAAATGATTTCAATGTTTATGCTTATCCGGTATTTGATCTTTTTTTGAATGCCAGGATCAAAAGGACAAGGATATTACTAAGATTCAATCATTTAAACATTAATTCCATGAGTGAACCAGGCTATTTCGTAACTCCATATTATACTGGGCTGAAACGCGTATTAGATTTAGGGGTAAGTTGGCCATTATTCGATTAAAAATGAGCTGGGAAGAAAGCACCAAACAAAAAATGCTTCACTTGAAGTTGCCGACCGATCCAAGATGGGTCAATATTGCAGAAATGAATATTGAGGATATTTTGGTTGACCATGCTTATTGCGAGCAAAAAGCAGCTTCATCATGTATTTCTCTGATTGTAAATTTTTATGATTTCAAAAAAGTAGTGGACGTTCTTACTCCGGTAGTGGCAGAAGAATGGGCGCACTTTGAAAGGGTAATGGAGCATCTCAACCGAAGAGGTTATGCATTTGGGAAACCCAGAAAAGATGAATACGTCATAAAACTAACTGAGTTTGTCCGAAAAGGAGGAAGCCGTGAACAGCAGTTGACCGAATATTTATTGATGAATGCCCTGATTGAAGCAAGAAGTTGTGAAAGGTTTAAACTGTTGTCAAAGCATATAAATGATGAAGAACTCAAAAAGTTCTATTATGAACTTATGATTTCAGAAGCTGGGCATTATGTCAATTTCATTGAGTTGGCAAGAGAGATTTACGATAAGGAAAAAGTCAACTTAAGATGGAAGGAATGGTTGGACTATGAAGCCGAAGTTTTAAAAAATCTGGATCTTAGGGGAGATAGGATGCATTGAGCCAATACTAAAATTCTTTTGAATCAGAAATATTCTATTATTTCCGTTTTTATCCACAAGAATAATTAATATTAAGGTATAGAAATAGAAATTAAACCAACAACTGTTCCAATACGGACGATTTATGAATCTGCTCGAAAATATCAAAGAAGCACTTAATTCTGTCAAAGTTAATTTACTTAGGACTATTTTGACAGGAACAATTATAGCCATTGGAATCACTTCTTTGGTTGGTATGCTCACCGCCATAGATGGGATTAAATCTCAGATTGAGGAAAGCTTTTCCGGTCTTGGTGCCAATAATTTTGACATCAAGTCAAAGGTTGGAGGGACGATGGTACAAGAGGGTAAATCTGAAAAAATATTTCCCCTTGTCAAATATAAAGAAGCCCTTGCTTTTCAAAGTGAGTTCAGGAACTCCGGAGTTTCAACTGTATTTTCAACTGTTTCCGGGGCTGTGGAAGTGAAGAGGGGATCAAAAAAGACAAATCCAAATGTTAGGGTTACAGGTGTTGATGACTTTTATTTTAATATAAAGGGGATTAAAATCGAAAAGGGAAGGAATTTCTCCAATACCGAAGTGACTTATGGAAATAATGTCTGCATTGTAGGTATTGATGTGGTAGAAACATTATTTGGGAAGGATGAAAACCCGCTCAATGACTATATTTCCTTTTATGGGAAGAGGTACACCATTGTTGGAATTCTGGAAAAACAAGGAAGTGTAGGTGGAGATTCAGGGCCTGATAGGGCAATTTTTATCCCGGTAGAAAATGCAAGCAGATTGGATAGCAATGGGACTTTTAGGTATACGATAACAGCAAGTGGAACAGATCCCTTGAAATTGGAGTATGAAATGGGCCAGGCCACCGGTGTCATGAGAAAGATCCGTAAGGACAGGATAGGTGAAGAAGATTCTTTTGAAATTGCGAAAAGTAGGTCTATTGGCGAAAGTTTGGAGCAAGTTGCAGGATACCTTAGAATTGGTGGTTTTACCATTGGTTTCATTACCCTATTGGGGGCAGCTATTGGGCTTATGAACATCATGATGGTGTCGGTAACCGAAAGGACCAGAGAAATCGGAATCCGTAAAGCATTAGGGGCCACACCTCTTAGAATTAGGCAACAATTTCTGATTGAGGCGATTGTAATTTGTATTTTAGGAGGTATTTTAGGTGTCTTTTTAGGTATTGGAATCGGTAATATTGTAGCTAATGCTATAGGTCCCGGCGGGTTTCTGATTCCCTGGTTATGGATATTAGTGGCATTTATAATATGCGTGATAGTCGGATTGGCTTCAGGTTATTTTCCTGCATACAAGGCCAGTAAACTGGATCCGATTGAATCACTACGTTACGAATAAGGAAATGGCAGATCATAGTTTTGATGCAATTGTAATAGGTTCAGGAATCAGTGGAGGATGGGCAGCCAAGGAATTTTGTGAAAAAGGCCTTAAAACTTTGGTCTTAGAAAGAGGGAGAAATGTGGAGCATCTCAAGGATTATCCTACCATGTCCTCTGCTCCTTGGGACATGCCCCATAGAAATAAAATGCCTTTGATAGATAAATTGGAAAACCCTGTTGTAAACAGGTGTTATGCTTATCAGGAGGATACAGAACATTTTTTTGTAAAAGATACCGAACATCCGTATATACAGAAAAAACCATTTGATTGGGTCAGGGGATACCAGGTTGGGGGAAAGTCATTACTTTGGGCAAGACAGACACAAAGATGGAGCAAGTATGATTTTGAAGCACCTGGAAGAGACGGTTTTGCCGTTGATTGGCCAATAAGATATGAAGATATAGCACCTTGGTATAGCTATGTTGAAAAATTTGTGGGAATTAGTGGGAATAAGGATGGAGTTGAAACTTTGCCAGATGGTGAATTTCTTCCTCCTTGGGAGATGAATTGTGTTGAAAAAGTGATAAGGGACAGGATATTGGAGTCGTATAAAGACAGGTATGTCATGATTGGTCGCTGCGCCCATTTGACAGAACCTCAGCCCCATCATTTACAACAGGGAAGAGGCAAGTGTATGGCAAGGAACCAATGTCAAAGAGGGTGTCCATTTGGGGCTTATTTCAGTTCTAATTCTTCTACATTGCCAGCAGCTGCAGCTACCGGCAACCTGACCATTCGACCCGATTCAATTGTACATTCCATCATATTTGATGATGATAAGGGAAAAGTTACAGGGGTAAGGGTTATAGATAGGGTGACCAAAGAGCCAACAGAATATTTTGCAAAGGTTGTTTTTGTGAACGCATCAGCACTCAATTCAAATCTTATTTTACTGAACAGTACATCCAAACGCTTTCCCAATGGATTAGGGAATGATTCAGGTATACTGGGGAAATTTGTAGCCTTTCATAATTACAGGGGGAATATTTTTGCCTCCTTTGATGGATATGAGGATAAATATTATTTTGGGAGGAGGCCCTGTGCAGTGATGATGCCCAATTTCAGGAATGTTAAAAAACAGGAAATGGAATTTTTAAGAGGCTATATGACTTTTTACAGTGCCGGAAGAGGAGGTTGGGGAGGTAAACCGAATGTGCCTTTTGGAAAAGACTTCAAAGAGCAAAATTCACTACCAGGTCCTTGGCATGTATTTATGATGATGCAAGGTGAGACCATTCCTAAGGAAAGTAATTATGTGTCATTAAGCAGTGAAAAAACAGATGAATGGGGAATGCCCTTATTGAATGTGAACGTTGATTATGATGAAAATGACGAAAAAGTAATTCAGGATTTTTTTGATCAGGGAACTGAAATGTTGGAAAAGGCGGGATGTTACAACATCAGGAAGACGGACACCAAACAAGCCCCTGGCCTGGATATTCACGAAATGGGCGGCATCAGGATGGGAAGAGATCCGAAAACCTCTTTGCTAAATGGATGGAACCAAATGCATCTTTGCCCGAATGTGTTTGTGACTGATGGAGCCTGTATGACCTCGACAGGATCCCAAAATCCTTCCATTACCTATATGGCACTAACGGCAAGGGCCGTGGATTATGCTGTCAAAGAGATGAAGAAGGGCAACCTCAGGTAGAGTGGTAATGGGTATTTTTAAAATGCCCGGGATTCGATTCATGAACAGATTGGATTAATGTTTTTCATAAACAAATTCAGGTTCAACCACTTCAACAGCACCCTTTTCATTTATTTCACTCAAAGAAACCGTCTTCAGTTCATTGATCAAAAGAGGGTCGTATTTAGCTGCTACCCTGATATAGTTTTCAGTGAAACCATGCATCTGTCCATTTTCAATGTCCTCTTCAAATAAAACAGTGAAAGTTTTGCCAAGATTCTCTTGGTAGAACTTTCTCCTCTTTTTTTCAGATAAAATCCTGAGCATTTTGGATCTTTCATTCCTTTTTTTCATAGGAACTGCACCTTCCATTTCAACTGCACGGGTGTTGGCTCTTTCAGAATAAGTGAACACGTGTAAATAAGAAATGTCCAGTTCATTGAGAAAATTATAGGTTTCAAGGAAGAGTTCATCGGTTTCACCGGGGAATCCAACAATAACATCTGCCCCGATACAGCAATGAGGCATCAGATTTTTTATTTTATTGACTCTGTCTTCATAAAGTTCCCTTAGATACCTTCTTCCCATACTCCTTAAAATGGTATTGCTTCCAGACTGTAGAGGAATGTGGAAATGGGGAACAAATCTTTTTGAAGTAGAGACGAATTCAATGATTTCATTGGTAAGTAAATTGGGCTCTATGGAGGAGATTCTAAATCTGTCAATCCCTTCCACCTGATCCAAAGCCATCACCAAGTCAGAGAATTTCTCTTTCCTCCTTCCCTCCTGAATGCCATAATCTCCAATATTCACACCGGTTAATACCACTTCTTTTACTTCAGTTTCGGCGATTTCTCTTGCGGACCGGACGATGTTTTCCATACTGTCACTCCTGCTTTTTCCCCGTGCCAAAGGAATGGTGCAAAAAGCGCAGCCATAATTACAGCCATCCTGAACTTTCAAAAAAGTCCTTGTACGGTCATTGATGGAATAGGCATTATTAAAAGTATTTGCATGTTGGATCTCGGAAGCAAGAACTTTGGTTTCCTGTTCTTTCGTAAAACCGTCCAACAATTCAATCAATCTGAATTTTTCGGCTGCCCCCAGCACAGCATCCACACCTTCTATTTCAGCAATTTCCCTAGGTTTTAGCTGAGCATAACAGCCAATAATGGTAACATAAGAATTGGGAGAGATTTTTTTGGCTTCCTTTACAATTTTTTTACATTTTTTGTCTGCGTTATCAGTTACCGAACAGGTATTGATAATAAAAATATCCGGATGCTGTTCAAATTCCACTTTTTCATAACCTTTCGCCTCAAACATCCTACTGATAGTAGATGTTTCCGAATAGTTTAACTTACAGCCTAATGTATAAAATGCAACTTTTTTCACGCGAAGCTCCTTTATTTCAGCCCACAAAGTTAATTATTATCCTTAAGTTTTCAATTTTCTATTTTTTATTCCCAAACTATGTTTTTTTTAAAGGTTTATGCTAAAAATAACCCTTATTTTTTAAAAAAACTGTAAATATTTCCGAAAATAGGCTTAAAAATCAGGCATTTTCTTTTAATCTGATATTATTTCATATTTTTGTTGCTGTAATATTAAACCACATATTGTAGAAAATGGCAACTTTAAGACAAAAAGCACTTCTAATGGCGCAAGGAAGAAACCGGGTAGCGGTAACTCCACCTTCAAACAAGGTATCTGATTATTTCGGCACCTATGTTTTCGGCCTGAAGCAAATGAGGGAATCTTTGGCTCCTTCTGTATTTAAAAAGGTTATGGAAGCGATTGATAGAGGATCTAAAATTGATCCTGCAACCGCTGAGGAAATAGCTTCGGCTGTAAAAGTTTGGGCAATGTCCAAAGGGGTGACCCATTATACCCACTGGTTTCAGCCATTGACAGGTTCAACTGCCGAAAAGCATGATGCATTTTTTGATGCACATGCAGGTATTGAAAAATTCAAAGGTTCGGCCTTAGTACAGCAAGAGCCTGATGCATCATCTTTCCCACATGGGGGGATTAGGTCAACCTTCGAGGCCAGGGGATATACTGCCTGGGATCCATCTTCTCCGATTTTTATTTTCGATAAAACGCTTTGTATTCCTACGATATTTGTTTCCTATACAGGAGAGGCATTGGATTATAAAACACCGCTTCTTAAATCCATGGAAGCAATTAATGATGCCGCAGTGGCCATCTGCCAATTGTTTGATAGAAATGTTAGGAAAGTGACCCCATCCTTAGGGGTAGAGCAAGAATATTTTGTCATTGACAAAGCTTTGTTTGCTACAAGACCTGACCTAGTGATGTCTGGTAGAACTGTATTTGGTCACAACCCTGCCAGAGGCCAACAATTGGAAGATCATTATTTTGGTTCCATTCCTACCCGGGTGAAGGATTTCATGATGGATTTTGAAGTGGAGGCCCACAAATTGGGAATTCCTGTTTCCACAAGGCATAATGAAGTTGCCCCAAGTCAATTTGAGGTTGCACCGGTATTCGAAGAAATCAACAAGGCGATTGACCATAATCAATTGTTGATGGATCTGATGGACAAGGTTGCGGAGAAACATAACCTTAAAGTTCTTTTGCATGAAAAGCCTTTTGCAGGAGTTAACGGTAGTGGTAAACACAATAACTGGTCATTAATCACCGATACAGGCATCAACCTGTTCCAACCAAGTAATTCTGCAAGGGAGAATCTTCAGTTTTTAACATTTGTGGTGGCCACCGTGAAAGCCGTTTATGATTATGCGGATCTTCTCAGGGCAAGTATTGCTTCTGCAAGCAATGATTTCAGATTAGGTGCCAATGAAGCTCCTCCGGCCATCATGTCTGTTTTCCTAGGATCTACCCTTACCAGTGTATTGGATGAGTTGGAGAAAAACGGTAATGTTAAAATTGAGAAGGGGGACAATATGTATATGAAGTTGGGTATCTCTAAGATCCCGGAGATCATATTAGATAATACCGACAGAAACAGGACTTCACCTTTCGCATTTACTGGTAACAAATTCGAATTTAGAGCGGTAGGTTCAAGTGCAAACTCAGCCGGCCCAATGACTGTGTTGAATGTGATTGTTGCAGAGGTGTTAAGAAACCTTGCCAAAGAAATTGATAAGGAAATTGCTGCGGGTAAGGAAAAGAAAATCGCAATTGTCAATGTGCTGAGAAAGTATATCAAGGACAGTAAGAAAATCCGTTTTGAAGGTGATGGATATTCCGATGAATGGGCAAAAGAGGCTGAAAAGCGAGGTTTGTCCAATTTAAAGAGTACGCCTTTTGCTTTGGATGTTTACCATGATAAAAAGATAATTGAGATTTTTGGAAAGCACAATGTATTGTCTCCTGTTGAATTGCATGCCAGACATGAAATTATGTTAGAAAATTATATCAAGAAAGTTCAAATTGAATCCAGGGTAATGGGTGATTTGGCTTTGAATCATGTAATTCCAACTGCAATTCAGTATCAGAACAAACTGATTGAAAATGCCAATGGTCTCAAAGGTTTAAATTTAGATAATACAGCAGCAGTAGAAACCATCAAGGAAGTGAGCAAGCATCTTGAATCTTTAAAATTGAGTGTAAATGCGATGATTGACGCAAGAAGGAAACTCAATAAGGAAGAGGATGTAGCCAAAAGGGCAAAAGGATATTGCCTAGACGTCAAGGAAGCTTATTTTGATAAAATCCGTTATGCTGTTGATAAACTTGAACTTTTGGTTGATGATGAGTTTTGGCCTTTGGTTAAATATAGGGAAATGTTATTTATTAAATAATTAATTTAAATTTTAACTGTATTAAAACCCAAGCTGTTAAAGTTTGGGTTTTTTATTTCCGAATTTTTCAAGGAAGTAATGAAATGATTTTTGAAATTTTCCCGCTAAAACCAAAAATGGCAACCTTCTCTATAGATTGGAGGCTGAAATCCGAATGACTTTTTTGATTTTTGAGAAGAAGATAACAGTACTTTAATTAAAATATTAATAAGTTTAAGAAAGTATGGCATTTTTTTAAAAAATATTTACTAAATCGTTTTAATAACCAAAATATTTAATAAAAGGGCTGATACTTTTTTAAAAAAATATTAAGAATTATTTTTAAGATAATTTTTTTTTGATAAATTTACAGATATCAAGCCTATTATAAAAAATCTATTTTGTAGTATAAAAATTTGAGTTTTTGGATGATTTTAGAATTATTAATTGTAATTGATATAAAGAATTAGGTTAATCGAAATAATATTGACCTTTTATTTCCTTGGAACCCCAAACAAACAAAAATAAAGTAAACCTTTTAATTAATCCCTATGAACAAACTAGTACTAATTATGTTCGCGGTGGTCATGACTTTTGCT
The DNA here is from genome assembly GCF_042683085.1 of Shivajiella indica. Classification (NCBI taxonomy): domain Bacteria; kingdom Pseudomonadati; phylum Bacteroidota; class Cytophagia; order Cytophagales; family Cyclobacteriaceae; genus Shivajiella; species Shivajiella indica. The sequence continues at coordinate 96,212 of NZ_JBHUIV010000018.1, forward strand.
TTCCAGGTGGAAGTAATGGCACAGTCGCGGATTCTCTCCGGTAGAGTAGTAGATTCTTCAGGAGAGCCTATTCCGGGCGTAAACGTTCTGGATAAACAGGCAAACACAGGTACTACCACCGATCTTGATGGTAGATACAGTATTTCGGTAACCAACAACTCAGTGTTGGTATTTTCTTTTATAGGATTTACTGCCCAGGAAATCTTGGTTGGTAACAGAAGCGCATTGGATATCACCTTAGTTGAGGATCTTTCAGATCTTGAAGAAGTCGTAGTGGTTTCTTTCGGGATGGAAAAGGATAAGAAGGCTTTGGGTTATTCTGTAACTCAGATAGGTGGTGATAAATTCACGGAATCAAGAGCAGTAAATTTGGGGAATGCTCTCACTGGAAAAATTGCAGGTGTGAATGTTAGCCCTCCGGCAACTGGTGCTGGTGGTTCCACGAGGGTAGTAATCCGTGGCGGGTCTTCTCTTACAGGTAATGACCAACCGCTTTATGTGGTAAATGGTATGCCGATTGAAACCGGTAATTTGGGTAGTGCAGGTATGTGGGGAGGTAATGACGGAGGAGATGGACTTGCTTCTATTAACCCTGATGATATCGAAAGTATTTCTGTTCTTAAAGGTAATGCTGCAGCTGCTCTTTATGGTGCAAGGGCTGCTAACGGTGTAGTCTTGATCACTACCAAATCCGGCAAAGCAAGGAAAGGTATTGGTGTTGCGCTAAACAGTAATATTACCTTTGACAGAGCTTGGGATTTAACAGATTACCAAAGAACTTTTGGTCCTGGACGTGATGGAGTTATTCCAGCTACTGCGGGTGAAGCTTTAGAAGTTGGTATGTCACATTGGGGTGGAAGATATACCGGAGCAAATTCAGTTCAGTTTGACGGGGTTTCAAGACCCTATTCCCATACAGGAGAAGGAATCAATGATTTTTACAGGACAGGTCATACTTTGAACAATTCTGTCGCATTAAGCGGCGGTAATGAATCAGCTACTTACCGATTTGCTTATTCGAATCTTGAAAACAAGGACATCATGCCTAATGCAGGATTTAAAAGGCAGGTAGTCAATGTGAACATCAACAGTAAGTTAGGTAAAAAATTAACTTTGGATTTCAGTGGTCAGTATTCCAAGCAAAATGCTAAAAACAGGCCTAGACTTTCTGATTCCCCAGGTAATGCCAATTTCTCTGTTTTAAACAGGCCTGGAAACTTACCTTTTTCTGTAATCAAAGGAAATCCGGATAAATTTGGAGCTCAGGAAAATTTGACTGAATTAAGATATCAGCAGAACGTATTTCAAACCAACCCATACTGGGCTGCTTACCAGTTCTTCAGACAGGATGTCACAGACAGGGTATTGGGAAAAGTGTCTTTAAGGTATGATATCACTGATTGGTTGTATATCATGGGTAGGGCAGGTACCGATTACCAGGCAAGAACAGATGATTCTACTGAACCTTATGGAACTGCCTATAAACCCAGAGGTGATTACAATGTTTCTAAAAGAACAATCAGAGAAGATAACCTGGATTTGTTTATCGGAATGAACAAGCAATTTGGAGATTTTTCTGTAGATGCAATGATAGGTGGTAACAGGATGAGAAGATCCTTTGAGTCCGTTGGTGGAGGAGGAAATGACCTCGTTGTGCCATTCTTTATGAGTATTAGGAACGTAGCAGCTCCGCAGGTTTCCTATGGATTCAATGAGTGGGGAATCAATTCTATTTTCGGTTCAGCGAATTTTGGATATAAAAATTTCCTTTTCTTAAATGTCAGTGCTAGGCAAGATCAGTTTTCGACACTTTCCCCTGAAAACAGTAAACTGTTTTATCCATCCTTTGGTACAAGCTTTGTCCTGAGTGATGTTATTGAAATGCCTAAAGCCATTACATTTACTAAGTTCAGGGCTTCATGGGGTCAAACAGGTGGAGGTGCTCCAAATCCTTATGTTCTAAACCTAACTTATGGATTGGTTGGAAATGGCCACCTGGGAGGATTTTTGGGACAGATCAATAATGGTTCAATTCCAAATGCCAACCTGAAACCATACCTTTCCACCGAATATGAATTTGGTGCAGATTTGAGGTTTTTGGAAAACAAATTGGGATTGGATGTAGCCTACTATAACAGAAATACGACAAACGACATTTTGGCTACTGGAATTTCTGCAACCTCTGGTTTTGGATCTACCATTATAAATATTGGTGAATTGAGAAACCATGGTGTAGAAATCTTGTTGAATGTGGTTGCTGTTGAAAACAGAAACTTCAGGTGGGATTTTTCATTGAATTATGCCAATAACCAGAGTAAAGTATTGAGTTTGGGAACAAACGCAGCAGGAGATCCTATTGATTTTATCAACTTAGATGAGTCCAGGTTAAGAAGAGAAAGAATCAGGCATATTGTAGGTCAGCCTTTGGGAATGATTGCAGGTTTCAAACATAAAGAAATCAATGGTCAAAAAGTATATAACGCAGATGGTCTGCCAGTTTGGACAGATGGATTGGAAACTATTGCTGAAGGTAGACATCCTATTTCAGGAGGTCTTGCCAACAACCTTTCTTATAAAAACTTCAGGTTGATGATCTTGCTGGATATGCGTATGGGTGGAAGTCTGGTATCCGGTACCAACTACTTTGCTTATGCTAACGGTCTCCATAAAGAAACTGTGGCAGCGAGGGAAAATGGCTTGACCATCAGTGGTGTGGACACCAATGGAGAAGCAAGAACCTGGAACATTCCTGCAACCCCTGGGGATCCCAATAGTTACTTGATTGACAATTATTTTGCACAGTATGCAAATGTTACTGAAAACATTGTGTATGATGCTTCATTTGTTCAATTAAGGGAGTTCTCCTTAGGGTACACTTTCCCTAACAGCCTCCTGGCTAAAACGCCGTTTGAAAATGCATCTATTTCCTTGGTGGGCAGAAATTTGGCCCTTTTATGGTCAAATGTTCCAAATATCCATCCCGAATCCGCTTATACAGTCAGCGGTAACGCCCAGGGTTTGGAATTCTTTGCTATGCCTGTGACTAGGAACTTTGGATTCAATATTAATTTGAGCTTCTAAGGGATCTGATAAAATTAAATGAAAGAAAAATGAAAGCGATATATAAAATCACAGGTCTTTTGTTAGCAGCAACTCTTACATTCACTTCTTGTAATGAAGATGCGCTTTTGGACCTGAATACTGACCCCAATGCAGTATCTGATATGGACATGCAATACCTGTTTTCCTTGGCTACGCTTAGGATCGCAGGTGAGTATGAAAATACAAGAGCAAATATGCTTTATGCTGCAACGATGATACAACACTCCTCTTCTTTAGCAGGTTATTTTAGCGGTGATAAATATTTCTATAACGCCCAATACAGCGGTGCTTATATGGAAACACATTATACCGGAGTAATCAGGTTATTTTCTCATGTGATCGATAAAACTAAAGACAATCCTGCAGATGCGAATGTTAATGCTGCAGCTACAGTCTTGAGGATATTTGATTTGCATAGAATGACAGACTTGTATGGTGATGTCCCGTATTTTGAAGCAGGAAGAGGTCTTGAAGGTGAGGAGTTTTGGTTTCCCAAATACGACAATCAAAGGGATATTTACTATGATATGGTAGATCAGTTAAAAGCTGCCAGGGATAAATTCACTCCTTCTGCAAGGGGATTAGGTGCTCAGGACTTTTTATATGCAGGTGATCTTGATCAGTGGAGGAAATTCACCAATGCCTTGCTGATGAGGATAGCCATGAGGATGAGTAAAGTAGATGCAGCCAAAGCAAGAGAGGTATTTGTTGAAGCAAGCAATAACGGAACCTTTACATCAAATTTGGACAATGGTATTATCAACTTTACCACTGGACCAATTGGGGTGAACCGTAACGGTTTGAATGATGGCTACTGGAATACTTACAAATACTCTAGGGATTGTAAAATAAGTGAGACCTTTATTGATTGGATGAAAGCCAACAATGATCCAAGATTGATGATTGTATCCGGTGGCTTGGGTGACCCGGAGAATCCTTCCACCTGGAATACTGACCCAGCTGCCCAAAGAGGAATGCCTAACGGATACAATTCTTCCACTTTGAGGACTATCCTTACCCCTGATGAATTAGCTGAATTTGATGTGATCGGTAATAGAATGTATTCTATGCTTAACCTGAAGTATTTGGATTGGGAAGATCCTTATTACCTGATTACTTATTCGGAAGTGGAGCTGATGAGAGCTGAAGCAGCCGTTTTGGGTTGGATTACCTCTGATGCAAATGTTCACTTTACAAACGGGGTCCGTGGAGCAATCAATGCCTGGGTGGAATTTGATGCAGATTTTGCCAGAAGCCCTGCTGAAGTTGATGCTTATATTACCGGAAGGGGTTTTGCTGCTGCATCCACAGAAGATAAATTAAGGTTGATTGGAGAAGAATACTGGGCAGCTACCTGGTTGAATGACATCGAATCCTGGTCCAATTGGAGAAGAACAGGTTATCCTGAATTGACCCCAACCCAAGATCCTAACAGGTTTGAAGCTAATGAGATCCCAAGAAGATTGAGATATTGGGAGGCTGAAATTGGTGCCAATCCTGATAACTATGAGCAAGCCCGGGCCAGAATTGGCGGTGACCTGCTCATGACCAAAGTTTGGTGGGACGGAGGAAATTAATTTCCCATAATTGTTATATTTAAAGGAGGATTGATCAGTTTTATACTGAACATCCTCCTTTTTCTATTTATGACTCAATCAGCCTGATAAAATGAAACAAAGCATATCCCTTTTCCTGATAATAGTTCTCATATTTTTTTCTTGTGGTAAAGAAAAGAAAGATTCAGTTATTCCAGCTTCCAAAGAATATAAAGTAATTGGTTATATAGCCGGATGGAAAGGAGTTGATCCTGAAAGAATTCAAGCGGATAAATTGACCCATATCAATTATGCCTTTGCCAATGTTATCGATGGGGTGGTCATTGAGGGAGAGGGAAGGGCCGAACAGGACAAAGAGAATATTACTAAATTAAGGTCTTTGAAATCTATCAATCCAGATCTGAAAATATTGATTTCCATAGGCGGATGGACCTGGTCCAAAGGTTTTTCCGATGCAGTGCTGACAGAAGAGTCGAGAAAGAAATTCACTGAATCGGCAATTGATTATTTGATCCGGCATCAATTGGACGGACTGGATTTTGACTGGGAATATCCAGGATATCCTGGTGATGATAACCCCTACAGAGTGGAGGACAGGGAAAATTTTGTATTGATGCTAAAATCTGTCAGAGAAGCCTTGGATAGTTTAGGAAAAGTGAATAACACCTATTATCTAAGTACCATAGCTACTGGGGGATTTAAAGAGTATGTTGATGTTAATGATTTGGGAGAAGCACAGAAATACTTGGATTTCATCAATATCATGACCTATGATTTTACAGGGGTATTTAAACCCATGACCGGTCATCATACCAATTTATCAACTTCTGAGGTGGGTGGTAGATCTGCCGAAAATGCAGTAATTGATCATGTAGCTGCTGGAGTACCTGTTGAAAAATTGGTGATGGGCATAGCTTTTTATGGAAAGGCATGGAAATCAGTTAATCCCAAGGATAATGGTTTATCTCAACCTGCAACCGGATGGAGAAATTTTCCTTACAGAGAGATTGAGCTTTTTTTGGAAGATGATAACTATGCCAAAAAATGGGATTCCCTTTCCAATGCATCATATCTTTGGAATGAAAGAGATTCCATTTTTGTGACCTATGAAAGCCCTGCATCAATTCATGAAAAAATAGCGTTTATAAAAAATAAAGGTATGGGCGGAGTGATGTTTTGGGAATATCATGAAGATTCAGATTCACGGACCTTATTGAATGCTATTCATGATGAGATTAATAATCCATAATCATGGATAAATATCTATTAAAGAAACAAAAAAACAGGCATCTTGGTTTTTATTGTTTGAAGCAATTGTAAAAAATGGCCAAAAAGAAAACCTCCATAAAAGATATTGCTAAAGCGCTGGGAATTTCCATTACCACTGTTTCATTTATTTTGAACGGAAAAGCCAGGGAAAAAAGGATCAGTGAAGAATTGACCAGAAAGGTGCAGGATTATATTCAGGAAATAGGATATAAGCCAAGTCACCTAGCCCAAAGTTTGCGTTTGGGCAAATCCAAAGTGATTGTTTTTATGGTGGAAGATATTTCCAACAGCTTTTTTGCTTCAATTGCCAGGCTTATTGAAGAAAAAGCATATAAAAATGGCTATAAGATAATTTACTGTAGTACAGATAATGATTCGGAAAAGGCTAAAGAGCTAATCACCACTTTTAAAATGAGGAACGTGGACGGGTTTATCATTACACCTACCCCGAACTTGGATAATGCCATTTTGGAATTATTGGATGAAGGCCTGGCTGTGGTGCTTTTTGATAGATGGATCCCTGGAATCGACTGTAGTTATGTGGTTGTGGAGAATGAAATCAGTGCTTATGAGGCTACAAAGCATTTAATTCAAGGAGGATGTAATAATGTTGGTTTCGTTACGGTTGAGTCCTCCCAAACACAAATGGTGGATCGCCTGAAAGGATTTCAGCATGCAGTGAAGGAATCAAACACTAAACACTCAATTTTAGAAGTTAAATTTCATGCTATTGCAGAACAGGAAGCCTCAGAAAAAATACTGGAATTTTTAAAGAATCATGCTGATTTGGATGGACTCTTTTTTTCTACCAATTACCTGGCTTTCGAAGGACTTCAATCTTTGGCCCGTCTCCATAAACAGATTCCCAAAGATGTAAAAGTTGTATCCTTTGATGACCATTATTTTTTTAACCTTTATCAGCCTCAGATTTCGGCTATTGAACAACCTTTGGAATCGATAGCTGATAAATTGATGGAATCAATTTTACTTCAACTTGATGAAAATAGCCTTGGAAGAAAGTTTCAGAAAATCACTTTACCTAATGAGCTTCATGTAAGGCAATCTTCCAGGTAATGTATTTATCAAATAAATTTTTGAAAATTATTGATTTACTTTGAAAATAATTATTTTAGATAAATCCTTTTAGCATCAATTTCAGGGCTTTTACAGATCTAAAGTTGAATTCAAAAGTGATTATCTCCAAAACCTAGGACCCAAAAATGACCAGAAGAAGAATTGTCGCCGGAGATATTGGAGGTTCCCATATCACAATAGCTCTTTTTGAAGAAGATACCACAGGACTTCAATTGCTAGGAATTGAAAGGGAGAATATTGATTCTTTTGCTGATAAAGCTACCATACTGGATCACTGGGCATCACTCATTAAAAAAAGTTTGACTCCAAAGGATCCAGTTGTTGTTTCCCTTGCTATACCTGCACCTTTCGATTACATGGAAGGTATATGTTTGATTAAGGAGCAGGGAAAATATAGAAGTCTTTATGGGGTGAATGTTAAAAAGGAATTGAGCCAAAGGCTGGGTATTCCGGAAACTTCTATTAGATTCATAAATGATGCCCACGCATTTTTAATGGGAGAGTCATCTTATGGAATAGGAGTTGGGTCCGATTCTATTTTGGGAATTACATTGGGTTCCGGTCTTGGTTCAGCTTTAAAATCAGGATCTGTGGTAAAGGATGCCGAACTTTGGAGTGTTCCTTTCAAAGATGATATTGCAGAAAATTATCTTGGCACTCCATGGTTTGTAAAATGGGCAAAAGATGAATTTGAACTTGCTATTGAGGGGGTTAAGGAGTTTATTTCCCATCCAATTTTAAAAGGAAGGATAGATGAAGTCTTTGATATTTACTCCTCCCACTTGGCTGAATTTATCCAAAATCAATATGCAGTATTTCAAATGGACAAGGTGATTATAGGAGGAAATATTTCACTTTCATCCGGACTATTTTTGAATAAAACCATTAGGGATCTACATCAAAGAGGAGTGGATATTCCTATTGAGGTTTCAAGACTTGGAGAGAAAAGTGCTTTGTATGGAGCTGCTTCTTTGATCTTAGAGCCAACCCCAAATACATATAGTAATAGTTAACACAAAATCAACTAAGCATGGTTTTTATAAATTGTCTGAAAGGGTATCGGTTCATGGATTGATTCTTTTTAAAATATCTTGTCCTATTATTTTGCCCTGCTTGGTTCCTTCCTCGATGGCATCCCTGAAATGGATTCCACCATACAATCTTGAGATGGCTGCCTCTTCAGCTGCTTGATAAAATGAAGAAAAATGTCTTTCAGGAAGGCCAAAATACACTTCGGAAGTATCAATGAAATCAAAATTTTCTCCAAAGAAATCTGTGAGCAAGGTGGCACTCATTGAAGACACCACACTATGGCCACTGGTATATTCAGGAAAAGGAGGAGTTTGCAGCAATGGTCTCCAGTCTTGGTCTACATATTTGTTGATTGCAGATTCTGGTCGTATTCTATCTGAATCGTATTTTTCTTCCCAGCAACTAATAAAGGCATCATGTAGGCCCATCGACAACAGTCCATGAATAAATAGTGTTTCCTTCCAGTTCAGGTTTGCTTTTTTACTGGCTATCCCTGTTATTCCCACCCAGTGTCCTCCGGGAGAAATTTTTTTGATTCCGATTGCCATGTGGCCAGAATATTGGACCATAAATGGATTGCAATCCCAAAAATTGGCTATAAGTTTCGACTCCTCATCAAGATTTGAAGTCACCTGATACACTTCCTGCAATTGGTTGTAGAATGAACTTCCGGGCTCCAAGGAAAAAGGGGCAGGGGCTTTTGGTTTGTAGAGGGAAAGATTCTGTATAAAAAAAGGCGAAATCGTTCTCCACTCTGGTTCAATTGCCGCCATATAAGCAGGGGGTGTTGGATACCAATGACCTTCTTTATTTTTTGGGGAGTATCTTGTTAGCGTACTTAATCTGTTATAGTTATCATTTTTTGCAATGTTAAGGATCTTCTCTGCCACATATTTTGCAAAATTCAAGTTCTGATCTATTTGTTTTTTAGAAATCCACTTTGACTTAACAAAGAGATCCACTAATTTTTCTTGCTTACTGGAAAGTACATTTCCTGAAGGCATGATTTGCTTACCAACTTCCAACATGGCATAAATTGATACAAAATGGGGTTCAATATTTTCAGAATCAATTTGTACTTCAGGAAGAAAATGGTTTGATTTTGAAATCAAACTTTCTTCAATTGGACTTTTAGTTGCAAAAATCCATGCTGTTTGTGCTGCCAGGGTGCTGTAAGCGTAAAACCTTGCCGCTGCAGGAGGAGAAGCCACATCAGTTACCATGACTTCCGTGATAAAGAATAGGTTGTCAATAAAAATATCTGTTTCCGGTTTTTGCTTTTGGGCAAATAGAACATTACCAAAAAGTAAAAACAAGACTGAAATACCCCAACTCTTTTGAGAAAGCACTTTTGAATTCAATATAAAATTGGACCACTTCATTTTTATTATTTTTTTAGGACTTTATTTCGGAATGGATAATTTGCGAAATGCAAATATCCTGATTGGGAGGGGATTTGTAAAATTGATTTCACTTCGGTCAATAACTTTAATCCGGATTCCACTTGGGGGATAGAGGTGAAGTTATCATTTCCGGAATTACAAACATAAATATACAACAGCTCATTTCCATTTTTGTCCACTTATGTTGGAACTCGGTATTCTAGGTATTTTACCTTTTACTACTTCATAATTGCTGATATCTTTTAATTTGAAGTCACCTGAGATTCATGACAAAATATTTAGCTCTAAAATAGAGTTAATGGTGTTTCAATCCCAAGGACTTTCATCCTTTTTATTGGAGAACGTCTTCGAAAATTTTCTCATTCACTACAGCCACACCACCTAACAAACCAACCTCTTTTCCGAGTTTATATAAAGCCAATTCTGTGTTTTCCCTGGCTTTGGCCATACTGTAAATATTCAGAGCCTGCTGTATAGGAGTGATCAGGTATTGTTTTGCCTCTGCTACCGATCCACCTATAATAATAAGTTCTGGATTTAGAAGTTGTATAAGTATGGATATACCCCTACCTAAATCCAATCCTGCTTCTGAGAGAATGGTGATTGCTCTTTGATCTCCTGCGAGTGCGGCATCCACCACCAAGTAGGGTTCTACCTCTCCATTGTTTTCTTTGGCTAATCTGGCAAGAATGGATTCTTGATCATTTTCTATAGCTTCCTTGGCCATCCTGACGATTGCGGTACCGGAAGAAACAGATTCCAAGCACCCTTTTTTTCCACAACTACAGGTGATATCCCTGGATTCAAATATCGGAGAGTGACTAAACTCTCCCGCAAATCCGGATGCCCCCTGATAAATTTTCCCATCAATTAGAATCCCAAGCCCGATCCCCCAACCAATGAAAATTCCCAAAACATTCTTATATTGATCATTGTGACCGAATTTAAATTCGGCAAGTGTCATTGCCCTGGCGTCATTCTCAAGAAATACTTTTCGTTCAAGTCTTGATTCAAAATTTTCTACCAAACTTTTTTTACCAAACTTCAAATAGGTGTGGTTAATTCCATGGACTGAATCAATTAATCCTGGCATTGAAATTCCAACTGCAATTATTTTATGATCGGGCAATCCTGACTTTTGTTTATGTTCAATAATAAAATCACAGATTTTTTCGAAGGTTTCTTTTTCATTGTTCAGGGTTAATTTCAAAGTCTCTGCCTCTGTAATAGCCTTATTTGAACTATTATAAATGGCTGTTCTGATCCTAAACTTATTGATATCAACCGAGATCACATAAAAGGAGTCATCTGCCAACTTATATAGGTCTGGTTTCCTTCCCCCCTGAGACTCTGCCCTACCATGCTTTATTACCTCCCCTGAAGTCATTAGATCACCCAAAAGTGAATTGACTGTTGGTAAACTGATACCCACTTCAACACACATTTCTCCCGCAGTATTGTTCCCTTTTGTATAAAGATTTTTAATAAGTTTGAGCTTATTGATGTAGCTTTTCGTTTCTACTACACCTTCTATTTTTTCAAGGGCTTTTTTTGGGTTGATTAAATTCATCGATGGAGTTTTAAAAATTCAATTACGTAAATTTTTAAGGAATTACAAAAGAGCTTATTCAAAAAAATTTAAGAAGAAATTCAACTTAATTAAAATTGACAACAATTATTGCCTTATAAAGGCATTCTAAAAAAAGTTTTTTAAAATCCATAATTGAATTCTAATAACAGGTTAAAAAAAAGCGGGTCTTTTGACCCGCCTTTCTTTAATTGTTCCTTCCCCCTCTTTGGGAAGCTGTTGCTCTCGAGCTGGAGGAAGAATTTGATCTGCTGACCGTTCCCGAATTATTTCTGGAACTTGTTCCTGAAGAAGACCTCACTGCAGGGCTGGTTTTCCCTGATGCGGAACTGCTCCTTACTGAAGAATTATTCTGTTTTGTAGGTGAACTTCCCCTCATAGCATTATTGTTTTGCCTCGCCGGAGTTGAATTTCTAACAGCATCTTTCTTTTGTTGGGTGGCATTTGGACTTCTCCCCACTGAAGTGTTACTTTTCATATTGGAATTCTGCTTGTTTTGAGAACTTCCTCTCAATGCGGCATTTGCCTTTTGATTGGAACTGTTATTTGGTCTGGTTGCCTGGCTATTTTTATTGACAGAAGGTGCTGTTCGGTTTATATTTTCATTGTTTCTGTTATTATTGGGATTTGCATTTACCCTTGTATTATTTCTATTTTGAACTACAGGTCCATTGTTTCTGCCTTGTTCATTTCTGGATGGAGTTGCCTGAAATGATCTACCCGCTTGCGGTTGTGCATTTCTCCTTTGAACTGCAGACCTTTGGTTATATTCTTCTACAGTAAATGCCCTTGATGGCCTCACATTTTCCTGATTGCCCCTAGCATTAGAAATTTGTGGTCTATACACATTCACACTATTGTTTTGTACAATCGCCCTACCAGGTTTTGAGGAATTGTTAACTTGATAGACAGGAACTGATGTTCTTGTTACCCTTTCAATTTCCCTTCGGTTTGGACCAGTATAATAGGTAGTATTGTTATAAACGTAGGTATTGTTAATGAATGTGGTTCTGTTGTAAACATGAGTCACGTTATAATAAGGGACCATGTAACGGTGATAATATCCGGCCCTGAATCTTCTTTGAGGGATAAATACCCAATGTCTGGCAGGGATGTTGATATGGATACCTATATTCATGCCTGGGCCTAATGGAGCCCATCCATAATATCCTCCTCCGGTTCTCCAGCTGACCCAAGCAGGTCCCCACTCATAACCTGGAATCCAGGCCCAACCATAGTAATTGCTCCAATGCCATCTTCCATAATGGAAGGGGGCCCATCCCCAATCATAATGGGAAACCCAGGTATTTCCAAAGTTGGTCATTGTCCAATATCCATTGGTTACATAGGGCTGAAAGCCCTGCTCAACATAGGGAACCCATACATATCCATAAGTCGGGTCCATAACCCAATCTCCGTATGGGCTCAATTCATTATAGAAAACTTGAAATGAAACTCCAAAATTGGCGGGAGAAGCATGTGCCTTATTGGAAGAGGCCATACCCATGCCCAGCATAAGTATGATGCTCAGTAGATGTTTAGTTGCCTTTTTCATAACAGTACGGTTTAGTGCTTTTGTTAGTTATTACGGCAATTCATGAAATTTAGTTTTGATTAAAAATAAATTTTTAGAATAAAAAATTAGAAAAAACGTTTTAGCAAATTTTTATTTTTTATCAATTGGGGAAAAATACTTTAAATAATTAATAAGTACCAAAAAATATCATCCTGTTAAATTAGAATAATCATGTTTGAAAGAATGGTTTATAAAATATCGACTTGAAAAAATAAAACTTCAGATGCCAGAGGATTTCCAATTTTCTTATTTGAAAATATTTTTAGGGGCAAAGAAAAAGCCTGAGTTGATTTCAGGCTTTTCTTTTATTTTTTCAAAAGTGATTCAATTTTTTTTGCAATTTCCTCGGCTTCGGCCATCAGTTTATCTGATTCGCTTCGGTTACTGTGGGAAATTTTATGGGCTTTCTCTAAGAGTGATTTATATTTTTCCTGCAGTTTTTCTGATTCTGTTTTCTTTTTGAATAATCCAAGCATAGCATTTTTTTAAATAAAACAATTTATAGCCAGACTTGTTTTTTCAATTTTCAAATTTGAAAGGAATCTCGCTTCTCATTTCATCATCTTCTGTTACCATTTCATCGTTTTTGAAATTGATGATTTGCTCCAGCCTTCCATTGATGTTATAGTATCTCCATGAACCTTCTTTTTTCCCTTCGATCATATTACCTTCAGAGGCTTTATTTCCATTTTCATGATAATAAATCCATAAACCTTCGGGTTTGCCATCTTTGTAATTTCCTTCTGATTCTTTTTTTCCGGAGGTATAATAAGTAATCCGGGTACCGTTGCCATCCTTTAGTGTTCCTTTTTCCAATGTGCTGCTTCCATCAAAAGAATTATAATCACTCACGTTCATCAACCTGCCATTATTCCAGAATTCTTCCTGCGTCAATTGCTTATTGTCATAAAACAATCCCCAGACCCCATCTTCAAAACCAAGGAAATAACTGCCCACAGATTTCAGCTGACCACCGTCATAGTAGTAAAACCACTGTCCATTTTCCGATCCCAAAGTGTATTCACCCTCTGCTATAAGGATTCCAATTTTATTGAAATATTTCCAAAGTCCAGTTTTCACATCATTTCTATATTCTCCAATCGAATATAAGTTGCCTTCAGGAAAATAGCTTCTCCACAATCCGTCCTTCATCCCGTTTTTGTATTGGCCTGTAACTGACACTTTTCCATTCGAATGGTTTTCAATATAATCCCCCACAGGCAATCCCAGCTCGTAAGTCATTTTTTTGGACAGGGTTTTGTTTGGAAAATACTCTTCCCAAGTACCGACAGGAATGTCATTTTCATACTTTTCCACTCTTGCCAATCTTTTATTTTCATAATAAAAATTCCATTCCCCTGTTTTATTTCCATTTTGGTCATAGGTTTTTTCAGATTCTAAAGTCTTAGTTCCCGGGAAATAAGATACCCATTGCCCTACTTTCCTTCCATTATCATACATCCCCCTTTCCTGAATCATATTGGCGAAAGAAAATCTTGTAAATTGGCCATGAGGTTTATCATTTACATATTTGACATCTACCAATAATGTTCCATCAATAGCATATTCCTGATAAGCACCTTCCTGGATTCCATTTTCAAAGACCTGTATCATGGCTATTTCTCCATTATTATAAAAGGTCACCCATTTACCATGCTTTTTACCATTCAAATATTGACCTTCAACCTTGACTTGTCTTGGATTGAAAAAATCAGGTTGGTTTACCCGGCCATAATACTCTTTATAAGGTCCCACAGGAATACTGTCGGCAAATACCATATCCAATTTAAGGATACCAGAACTGTCATACTGTCTGTAAATTCCATTGAGACGGTTTTCCCTATACTCAGCTTCCACATTCCTGTTGCCGTTAGAGTAAAAGCTCACAGCAAATCCTTCTCTTCTTCCATTTTCAAAATTGATGGTTTGGATAAGTCTTCTTGTTTGTGGGTTTTCAAACTTCCACAGTCCCTCCATTAAACCGTTGTTCAGGATGCCTGTTCCTACCAAAGTAGAGTCTGAGTTATAAATTGAAACTACATTAGGGGTAACCTGTGCGCATATGGGATTAACAAGTGACAAGAGCAGCAAAAAGCTAAAAATATATTTCATAAATTGAATTTTCATTGTTACAAATAGAATACGAAATAACTGAACTCCGGTTCTAAATTAGCTTAATTTATGGAATTAAAGAAAGATTAAGTATGAATATCCAAAATCGACTGGATCATTTCTTTTAAAGCATTCAAAGTATCAGTTGGGTTCTCATAAACGGGAAGTTTTTTCCAGATTTGAACGTGTTTGGATTTCCTTAATTCCATTCCTAAATTTTTTGAATCCAATGTCTCACTTTCAATTATTGCCTTTTTATATTCATATGGCGTACTTGATTTGGAAAGGGAATATCCTTCAAAATGGATAGGTATTATTCTTTGAAAGGATTTAGCGGTATCAGAACCATAAGTAATAAAAATAAATAAGCCATATCCCCACCAGTTTAAAAGCCGGATATTAAAACCATGATTTAAATCAAAATCCCTAATTATATCCAAAACTTGGTAGGGCATGCCCTCTAATTGATTCCCTTTACTCACTTTACAGCCCTTGGCATTTGCAAAAAATGACTCAAGCGTTGTTTGGGGAAATGCATTGCAAAGCTCTGTAAAGAGCTGAAGGATAAGTTCAGTTTGTTGATTGAAATGTTCAAAAAAAGATTTTGAATTTTCCCAAAATGGAAAATCCAGTTTTGCGGTTTGATCCATTTGTTTAGGTCTTACCAATTGAGTAAAGCCGAAGCCCATGCAAATCCACTTCCAAAAGCTGCCAGACAAACCAGATCACCTTCTTTCAGTCTTCCCTGTTCCCATGCCTCACTTAAGGCAATTGGAATAGTCCCCGCTGTGGTGTTGCCCAGGTACATGATGTTGTTAAATACTTTTTCATCAGGCAGCCCAAGTTTATGCTGGATATAGTTGCTGATCCTGAGATTGGCCTGATGGGGGACAAGCAGGTCAATTTCTGATTTATCTTTTCCATTTGCATCCAAAGCTTCCTGTATTACTTCTGAAAATCTCACTACTGCATGTTTAAACACGGCATTTCCATTCATTTTCAACAAAAAATCGCCCCGGTCAATCATTTCTTTTGAGATTCTGACTTCAGTGCTACTGCTTGGGGCCAGACAATACAACTCCTCTGCATATTGGCCTTCCGAATGTAAATGCGTGGACAAAATACCTGGTTGGTCAGGTTCTACCACACTTACCACTGCTGCCCCGGCACCATCTGCAAAAATGACAGCACTGGATCTTCCTTCATCACTTTTGTCAAGAGCGGAAGATTGGATTTCAGCACCTACCACCAGGATGTTTTTATACATACCTGTTTTAATAAACTGGTCTGCGACAGAAAGGGCATATATAAAACCGGAGCAGGCATTTCTGATATCCAATGCTCCTATGTTGCCTACCCCCAATTCCCTTTGTAAAAGTACCCCATTTCCGGGAAGGAAATAATCAGGTGTGATGGTGGCAAAAATAATGAAGTCAATATCCATAGGGCTTAGACCGGCCCTTTCAATAGCTTTCCTCGAAGCCGCTGCTGACATACTGGTGACAGTGTCCTTTCCAGGAGTAAACCATCTCCTTTCATGGATTCCGGTTCTTTCAACAATCCAATCATTATTGGTATCCATAATCGTTGAAAGATATTCATTGGTTATGATTCTATCCGGCACATAATGTCCCACGCCGATTATTCTGGATTTTTTCATATAGTTGAAAGTTATATTGGGATTAACCTGTATGTTAAGTAATAGTATGCTATGCATACAAATATCCAATTTCCTTTTGGATTCCAAAAACAAATAAGTCCTATCTTCGGAAAATATTGGCCCGAAATATCTTTGAAAGGATTAAAGACGTCCCTGATCTTTCAGTTTCCAATATCTGTACAGACCTGCCACTGACATCCAACTTGGATTGGCATATTCATAAATTTGGATAAGTTCTTTCCCGCAACCTTCCCTTGCCAATTGTTTTTGGGTATAATCCATGAACAGTGGAATTACCTCTTTTTGGGCTTTATTTTCCTGATAAAATGGTTTGATCCAATTGGCCCAATCATCCAAAATATAGGAAAGAGCATCTAAATGTTCAGAGATGTCATTCACCACTCCAAAATGGGTAAGGTAAAGGGATTGGGGATTTGCAGCCTTAATTATGGCCAAGGATGTTTTCCAGGCTTGAATGTCAATATCAGGGGGTGGACATGGGGGCACCACCGGACCATTTTCGATTTTCACCCCGGCAACATCCCCGGTAAATATTTCATTTCCCAATTTCCATGCAATATGGTGACTGGCATGCCCTGGGGTATGGAGGGCCTTAATTTGGGTTTCTCCAAAAATTAAATTTTGTTCATGTTCTACAGCAATTAACTGTGATTCAGGTATGGGACTCATTTTGCCCCAAAGGCGATCCATCTCTTCCCCGTAAATTTGTTTGGCGGAATTCCAGAGCTTTTCAGGGGAAGCGAGATGGGGTAGTCCTACGGGATGTACATATATGGAAGCACCCAATTCGGCAAATTTCCAGGCAGCTCCTGCATGGTCAAAATGGATGTGGGTCAGAAGAACATGTTGGATATCCTTTGCCTGATAACCGATCTGTTGGATTCCTTTAATTAAATGTTCAAAAGTGCTTTCAGGTCCGGTTTCAATTAAAATCGGCCCAATGGAAGTTTCTACCAAAAAGCTGGCAATGGCTTCTTCTGTATTCAAAAACTCTAGATCAATAACATGGATTTTATCCATCATCCAAATAAGGTGTAATTACCAAACTGATCCATTGGGGAAGTTTTTCTGATGACCGCAGGACTGTCGTTCATCACACTGTTGACCAAAGGAGATACCGTATAACTCAGCATTTCATCCGTAGAATAGGTGCCCAACATTTTTTTCAATTCTTCCTCATTGCTGTATTTGTCAATCCATTTTTTCTCATCTTCCCTTTTCAAAATGACAGGCATCCGGTCATGGATTTCTGATACCAATGGATTGGGATTGGTGGTGAGGATCAAAAAAGTATGGTTGTTTTCCCCAAATTCATTTTCAAATTCCTCCCAAATACCTGCAAATGCAAAGGCTTCTCCATTTTCAAGGGTGAAATGGTAAGGTATTTTAGTTTTTTTTCCCAGCTTTTTCCATTCAAAAAAACCATCTGCAGGTACAAGGCAGCGCCTTCTTTGAAAGGATTGCCTGAAAGAAACCTTTTCATGTACACTTTCAGCCCTGGCATTGATAAATTTTTGTGAAACTGGTTTGTTTTTGGCAAAGTCAGGGGTAATCCCCCAATAGAAAAACGAAAAACCTTTGGGGCTGTCTGAAGTAATTACAGGAACAAGTTGGGTTGGGGCGATATTGTATCTTGGCTTGAAATCCCCGAGCATTTCTGCCTGGAACCTTTCCTCTAATTCAATTTTACTTTTGCTGAGTGAATATCTGCCACACATAAGGGTTACTGTTTTCGGAAAATTACTGATTGCCCGTGATAAATTCAAATGCCCTTTTCTCAGACCAATAAATATCCTCTTTCTTTCTGGGACTAAAACCTACATGACCTCCATATTTGGGAAAATCCATCCATACAGCATCCAATTTTCTTCCCAAAGAAATAGGGAAGCACTTATCGCTTAAGAAAGGATCATTCTGTGCATTAAGGATTAAGGTTGATATGTTGATGTTTTTCAAGAAATAAAGAGAAGAATTTTGTTCGTAATAATCATGTGCATCCCTGAAACCATGCAAGGGGCCTGTGTAATAGTCATCAAAATCCTGTAAGGTTTTTATTTTCCTTAAAATCCCAGTAGGGATTTCTTCCGGGAATTGCATGGATTTCCTGACAACTTTTTCTTTCAATGTTTTAAGAAAGCGTTTGGAATAGAGAATATTTTCTCCTGTAGAAATTTTCTCGCAAGAACTCTCCAGATGCAGGGGAACGGAGATGGCGACTCCCTTTTGGATTTTGGGATTTCTTTCCCTTTTCTCTCCTAAATATTTTAAAGTGAGGTTTCCTCCAAGGCTAAAACCTATTAAATATAAGGAATCATAATTCGGGGCGGCATGGTTAATAATGAAATCCAGGTCATAGGTGGCCCCTGAATGATAAAAAATAGGCTTTTTATTCAGCTCTTCGCTACAACCCCTATAATTCCAGTTGAGTACATCAAATCCATTTTGGAAGAAATGTTTCGCCATCCCGACCATGTATGGCCTTCGGCTGTTCCCCTCCAGGCCATGGCTGATAATGGTCAGGCTTTTTGAACCATTTTTGAGCCAATCGAGGTCCAAGAAGTCTCCATCTGGCGTAATAACTCTTTCTCTTTCAAATGGTAAAGCCAAGCTAGTTCTGAAAAGGCCGGGGATGATTGTCTGCAAATGACCATTGAAAAGCCATTTGGGATAATCATAATCAATCTTTTTGACTAAAGGCATTTTAAAACAAAATCAGTAGTTTAAGTATTTATAATCCTGAAAATACTACTATTAAATTTGAATAAAGATATTTTAACAACTATTTTTGAACTCCTTAAAATTTGACTAGGACAAAATTAAATTATGGCCGAAATAATTAGAATGCCTAAAATGAGCGATACCATGGAAGAAGGGGTGATCGCAGCGTGGTTGAAGAAAGTAGGAGATGTAGTAAAACCGGGAGACATTATAGCCGAGGTGGAAACAGACAAAGCCACCATGGAGCTGGAGTCTTATGAAGAAGGGGTTTTGTTGCACATTGGAGTTCAGCAAAAAGACGCTGTCCCTGTAAATGGAGTGATCGCCATCATTGGTGAAAAAGGTGAAAACATAGATGCATTGCTGAAAGAAATTGATGGGGGAGCTGCTCCTGCATCAAAACAGGAAGAAAAGGTTGCATCACCAAAAGAAGAGAAAAAAGAGGAGAAAAAGGAAGCTCCAGCATCTGAAAAAATCGATGTTTCCGGAATCAACGCAACTGTAATCACCATGCCTAAAATGAGTGATACGATGACAGAGGGAACCATTGCTTCCTGGCTGAAAAAGGTGGGTGATACTGTCAAATCAGGGGATATTATTGCGGAAGTGGAGACTGATAAAGCCACTATGGAACTGGAATCCTATGAAGACGGTACCTTATTATACATAGGTGTAGAAGCCGGAGATTCCGTTGAAATAGATGGTGTGATCGCTATCATAGGTGAAAAAGGAGCTGATTATGAGACTTTGTTGAAAGCGCATAAGAATAGTTCAGCTTCTTCAGCTGCACCTGCACCAGAAGCAAAGAAAGAAGAAAACGCTCCTGAAGCTCCTAAAGAGGAAGCGAAGGCTCCGGCACCTGTCAGTGCTGTTTCCATTTCATCATCTTCAGAAAATGGCAGGGTGAAAGCCTCCCCATTGGCCAAAAAGATGGCCTCTGAAAAAGGTATCGATATCGCTTTGGTAAAAGGAAGCGGAGAAGCAGGAAGGATCGTGAAAAGAGATGTGGAAAGCTTTGATCCTGCGGTTGCAAAAGCGGCTGCTGCACCTACCGCTATGGCAACTTCTGCCCCTGCAGTAGGTCAAGAATCCTACAGGGAGGAAAAAGTTTCCCAGATGCGTAAAGTGATTGCCAAGAGATTGGCAGAAAGCAAATTCACGGCACCGCACTTCTACCTGACCATGGAAATCAACATGGATAAGGCAATTGAGGCCAGAGCAAGCATGAATGAAATTTCACCGGTGAAGATTTCTTTCAATGACATGGTGATCAAAGCCGCAGCAGCTGCTCTGCGCCAACATCCGAAGGTGAATTCTTCCTGGTTAGGTGACAAAATAAGATACAATGACCATATCCATATCGGTATGGCCGTAGCAGTGGAGGAAGGTTTGTTGGTTCCTGTGATCCGTTTTGCAGACAGCAAGTCCTTGTCCCAGATTTCCAATGAGGCCAAAACTTTGGGAGGAAAAGCGAAAAACAAAGAATTACAGCCTAAGGATTGGGAAGGAAATACCTTTACTATTTCCAACTTGGGTATGTTTGGCATCGATGAATTTACTGCGATCATCAATCCTCCGGATGCCTGTATTTTGGCAGTTGGGGGTATCAAGGAAACAGTGATTGTAAAAAATGGTCAAATGAAGATTGGTAATGTGATGAAGGTAACCTTGTCCTGTGACCATAGGGTAGTGGATGGAGCAGTAGGTTCTGCCTTCTTACAGACCTTAAAAGGCCTATTGGAAGATCCTGTAAGAATTTTGATTTAATTTAAGCCTAGAAATATGCCAAAAAGTCCTGATCTGTCAGGACTTTTTGTTTTTAGTATGGTTATTGAAATAGGAAGAGGAGGGATATTTATAGATATTATAAGATATTGGGATATTAGCTTGCAGCGATATCGGAGAGGTATAGATTGGAATAATGTTGAAACTGGAGCTATTGCGGAAGTCCCGAGAGCAAAGCGATTCGGGATAAATGGAAATAGGGTAGAAACAAGGAGGCGATATTAATGGATATTAATTGATATTGGGATATTTTCTTGGGTTTCAATTTGAACAAATTCATGTACCATTTCTAATTTAAAAATATCGCAAAGGGAATACCCAATATCGCGTAGCAAATATCTATTTCAATCTTATTTCATCATGTTTATTTCATCTAAATCTTGCGTCTTGATTCTTGCGTCTTGCATCTAAAAAATTAATTCTAAATAAAAATGGAAAAAATAAAATCAACCACCGTTGTGGCCATCAAACATAATGGAGAAGTAGTCATTGGTGCAGATGGTCAGGCTACCATGGGCAATACAGTTGCCAAAAGTACGGTCAATAAAATCCGAAAATTGCAGGGGGGTAAAATTGTAACTGGATTTGCAGGATCCACCGCCGATGCCTTTACCCTTTTGGAAAAATTTGAGGAGAAATTGGGTGCCTTTGGGAACAATATGAAAAGGGCTGCGGTGGAATTGGCAAAGGAGTGGAGGATGGACAGGATGCTGAGCCGTTTGGAGGCGATGATGATCGTAGCGGACAGTCAGGATATTCTGATCATTTCCGGAACGGGTGATGTGATCGAGCCGGATATGGAAATTGCGACTATCGGTTCAGGAAGTATGTATGCCCAGTCTGCTGCCCGTGCGATGAAGAAATTCGCCCCTCAGCTATCTGCCGAAGAAATGGTCAGAGAAAGTTTGGGAATAGCGGCAGATGTCTGCATTTACACCAACCATAACCTGGTGGTGGAGAAAGTAGTGAAGTAGACTTTTCCTAAAAATCCCCTGTAAACAATACATCACCCGGAGTATTGAAAATTTGAAATTTACAGAAAGGCAATGACATATTAAATGGTAAGGCCTCGGCAAGCCTGATTGGCACAGACAAGCTCGGCCACCGGATAAGCAATAAATAAGAGGAGGGGGGAGTGAAATGCGGCTCTGCCGCATTTCACTCCCCCCTCCTGTAGAACCAAACCTCCCGGTCCCCGAGCTTGCCGAGGGGAATATCAAAAATCTGTCATTGGTATCCCGATGGGAGAAGTGTCTCATCCCTTTAGCTTCAAGGGATCTAAAAGCCTTCTGCAAGTCATATTTTCAGAAGGTTTTTGAATATAAAGGAGTAGCAATAAATTACTCCAAGTTCCGGGCCTATTCTACTCACATTTTGGGGCTTCAAGCGTAGGGCTGTCTACTTGATCGGCAACATTATTTTTTTATAGGACATTATTCAAATCCTGTCTGCCTACTATTGCCATTATTTCTACAACACCATCATTAGCAATTTTAAAGTATATGCTGTCTGAGCCACATACACATCGCCTATAGCCTGTTTTTATATAATCCACAGATTCAAAGGAAAATGGTTGTTGAGATATGATTTCAAAACATTCAAAAAGTGAATCAAAGTACTTATCGGCTTGTGACATGCCGAATGTCTCAACTCCATAATGGTGAATTCGAATAAGATCCTCTTTAGCTGCATTGCTTAAACGATATTTACCCATTAAGCAAAGACTTTGATTGAATTAAAATTTCTTGCTTACTGTCACTCGTGAAACCGTTTTTTTCAGCCTTTTCAATTTTAGCTTTAAGCCAATCAATCTGGACCTGTTGCTTTCGGGCCTGTCTAATTAAATCATTAATGAGTTCACTTTTGCTGGAATATTCCTTTTTGTCCACCTGGGTTTTAAGCCATTCATCATTTGGTTCCGTGAGTGAAATACTTTGCCTTGCCATATTAATTCTATTTGATGTAAAAATACACCATAAACGCATCACTTGCAAATTTCATTTATATCCTTGCCAAAGGTTTGCCCTTTGCCGCAGTGGGTGGGAAGTACTTCAAGGGAGAAAGGAATGACCTCCAAAAGTTTATGAACTTCGAACTCCTCCGATTTATGGTCCATAAGGAGATGTCAATGAAAAATGAATTTACGGGTCTAAAAAAGCCTTTTTAGATCTTTTTAGGGCTATATGCTCATTCTTATTCTACCTTCGGTATTCGATAATCTTAATTAGAAAACGGGAAATTTTAAAATTGAAATATCGGGTGAAGGATAAATATAAAAGGGTAGATCTGTTTTGGATCTTTGGAGGATTTGTATGCCAGGTATGAAATTATTCCCCCTATAACCAATCCCGTAGAAACTGTAAAATATCCGCTCTCATTTCAGCTGTTTCCTCATGTCCAACATCATAAATTTTTAATTTCCATGCTTGGGGAGCTCCGTCTTTTGCATAAATTTTCTTCAGGTTTTCATCAATGATTGACAAACCTTCCAATGGGGTAAGTGGATCAAATTTTCCTGCCAGACCAAAATGAGGCCGGGGTGAAATTAATCCGTTAATTTTTGAAGTTGAAAAGTGGTTCAATAAATCAGGAACATAATAATAAATGCCATGAAGACTGAGGTCATTTTTTTCCAAAAGCGTTTGGAAATCAGTTAAACAATTTAGATCTACCACCACTTTAATACGCTCATCCAATGCAGCAAGCCACCAAGCCATGGTACTTCCCATGGACATGCCCATAGTGGCTATCCTATCCTTATCAATATCTTCCCTGGAATCCAAATAATCCAATGCCCGCAAATTGTCATATACCATCATCCCAAAAAGCACTTGTCCTTTCCACAACATTTCTTTAAATAAATCCAATTCGGACTTTCCCGATCTCTCACCAAATCCCCAGGAATCCAAACAAAAACCCGCATAACCTTCCCGGGCCAAAGCAAAAGCATAGGGGGGCACCTGCATTTCTTTTCTGCCATAGATAAATTCATTCTTTCCCACCTCATATTGACCGAAATGAGAGTGGTTAAAAAGGACCACCGGCAACTTCCCATTGGCATTTTTTGGTTTGGTAAAGAAGGCGGGCACCTTCTCCAGTCCATTGATGTCCAGTAATAATTTCTCAATGATGACCCCATCCTTTTCTTCAGTGGATACCAATTCTACGGAAATGGGTCTTTCCCGATCCGGAAGCTTCCCCAAGAGGTCATACAGTTCTTTTCTTAAGAGGTCTTTATCTTTGATTTCATATATGTCTTCAGTCATAGGAATTGATTTGTTCTGGGAATTGGCATCAGCTATGCCAATGAAAAGAAGGATATGGAACAGGAATAATTTTAAGAAATAATAATTAGGATGTCTCATTGATAATTGCTTTCATTTTAAAATTTCTCATCCTCCATTCCAAACCATTTCACAGCATTTCGGTAATATACCTTATCCACCACTTCCTTGGGCAATTGCAAACCCTTAAATGGCTGTGTGATCAGGTCGCTTTGCATATCATGATCAGTCACGAAAAACTCCCAATCCCGTTTCCAATTTTCATCTATGCTCCTGTACAGGTTTTCCTTAGAACGCTCCCCATTATCACCCAAGTCAGTCCCGTACAAAATCCTATCCTGATACTGGATGAAAAAATTCCGGACTTTCTCCCGATCATTTGCAGTCTGATAAAACAACTGCCCCATTCTTGCAGCTAAATCCACCGCCATGTTTGGAAACCGATCAAGACGCTCTGCCAATACATCTACGCTATATTCAAGACTTCCCAAATGGGCACCAACAAATTTTAACTCGGGATGCTTTTCCAACATACGGTCCCGGGCATCCATCAAGTCCTCGTGGGAAGGCATCTCTGGTTGAAGGTACATATGGTATTGGGGATGGTTTTTGAAATAGTTGCGGTCATTTTCTGTAGTCATGGAGTCCAATGGCAACCAGCAGTTTTTGGGTTCTCCAAGATGACCCATCAAGGTTATTCCGCGCTCTTGAATGAACCTGAAAACAGGATCAAACTTTTCATCGTCTACCGAGATTAAATTTCCTGAACTGTCTCTGGAAACCATGCCTATATTTTTCCAAACCTTAACTCCCAAAGCTCCTTGTTTAAAACAACTGTCCAACCAGGAAATAACCTTCCCCTCCCAATTTTCGTCGTCCCAGTCCGAAACAGCAAAGGAAGTGATCATATCTACCGTTTTGGGAAAGGATTGATGTTGATGAAGTCCATCCCCATATTTCCTGTATACATCATTCCACCCCTTATCAACCTCTAGGCTCACATGGATTAGACGGAAATTATCGGTTATGGCCTTTTCAACAATGGCTGACCTTTCTGTATCAATATGAACATGGGCATCGATTTTCCTGACCTTCGAAAAGTCCTCAAGCGAGTACCATTGTTCATTTTGGCTGCAGGCGCTTAGCATCAAAAGTAGCATACAATATAAGACATATGTTTTCATGATTTTTTTTAGGGATAAAGGATTATCTGTAATTCGGGGGATTAATAAAGCCATTGTTAATATAGCCAAAGCGTTAGCTCTTGTGTCGGGAAAAACCACACCCGCCTGCCGGACGGGCAGGTGTGCCATTCCTCAATACCCTGCTGCCTGTCCGTCTTTTCTGGACTCTGAAGCACCGATATAGACTTTGTTGACCTTGTCGTATAAGATGGCCTGGTAGCCTCCAAAAGGCCCGACACTGTACTCTACCCGATGTCCCATCTCTTCCAGTTTGCGGATGACTTCATAGGAAAAGCCGCTTTCGAGATTCAGTGATCCACCGTTTGTCATCTTCGAGCCTGTGGGCTCGGAGCTTCCGTTGTGCCGCATCCGCGGTGCATCTCCGGCTTCCTGTAGATTCATGCCAAAATCAATCAGATTGACCACAATCTGCGTATGTCCCTGAGGCTGTACCGAACCCCCCATCAGACCAAAACTGATGTAAGGCTCCCCGTTTTTGGTGATAAAGGCAGGAATGATGGTGTGAAAAGGTCGCTTGCCTTTTGCCAGTGAATTCCAATGGTTTGGATCCTGGACATTGAACTGTTGTCCGCGGTTTTGCAGCACAAAACCCAAGCCGTCAGGAACCATGCCCGATCCAAATTCATCATAAATGCTCTGGATAAAGGAAACCATATTGCCTTCATTGTCCGCCACCGTAAGGTAGGTGGTGTTGCCTTTTTCGATTTCACCGGCAGGGTAGGCCATAGCGGCCTTGTTTGGATCGATGAGTTTCCGACGTTCGGCGGCATATTCTTTGGAAATCAATTTTTCCAGGGGAATTTGATTGAAAGCCGGATCGGCATAGAATTTTGCCCGGTCTTCAAAAGCCAATTTTTTGGCTTCGGTCAGCACATGGAGGTATTCCGCGCTTCCAAAGCCCATGGATTTGATATCGTAGCCTTCGAGGATATTCAGCATTTGTAGGACGGCGATTCCCTGTCCATTGGGTGGGAGCTCCCATACGTCGTATCCCCGGTAGTTGGTGCTGACAGGTTCCACCCATTCGGAGGTATGCTTTTTCAGGTCTTCATAGCGGAGATAGCCTCCGTTTTCCTTCATAAACCGGTCGATGGTTTGTGCGATTTGGCCTTCATAAAAAGCCGAACGGCCTTCTTTGGCAATCATGGAGTAGGTTCTGGCCAGGTCTGGATTTTTGAAGACTTCTCCTTTTCTCGGGGTATTTTGGCCATTGGGCATGTAGGTTTTCCGGAAACCGGGAATGTCCTGCATTTTTGGATAAGCACCGTCCATTTGCCAGGCAATCACTTCGGTGACGGGAAATCCATTGTTGGCATAGTCGATGGAAGGCTGGAGGATTTCCTGCATGGATAGTTTCCCAAAGCGCTTGTGCATCTCAAACCAGCCGTCCACACAACCGGGAACGGATACGGGCAGTGGCCCCAGCAGGGGTACATAATTCAGGCCTTTTTCTTTAAAAACTTCCATCGTCAGCAATTCAGGAGCACGGCCGCTTCCATTAAAGCCGTAGAGCTTTTTGGTTTTGGCGTCCCAGATGATGGCAAAGACATCTCCTCCGATTCCGCAGCCATTGGGTTCGACCAAGCCCAGCATCGCATTGGCGGCGATGGCGGCATCCATGGCCGAACCGCCTTTTTTTAAGATATCCAAGGCCACGAGTGTGGCCAGGGGCTGGGCGGTGGCAGCCATGCCATTTTGCGCGATGACTTCAGATCTGGTTGTAAATGTTTTTCCGGTGACCCTGTCTTGGGCCCAAGTAGCAGTAGCAAGGAAGGACAAAGCGAAAAGGGAGTAAAGATGTCTCATAAGGAAATCAATAGCTTTGCTATATTAAATAAGTCCATAGATTGTTCCAAGGGAAAGTTTTTGAGTGGTAGAAGAACTCTCAGGAAATCACTCGGACCAAAAACCGTTTTAGGCTTATTCGCTTAGGTTTTTTCGATGTAATGCAGTGGTTCCGTCGGACTGCTTTGTAACTGCTTCTTTGTCGCATTTTGCAGGGACGGAATTTTTGTTCAGTCGAATTTCTTATTGAATAATGGTGATTCAGGGCTTGGTCTACAGGGAAACACAGCATGGGGAAGCATTCTCTTCATACTTGATCCTGCTTTCACTTTAATTTTTTTTTCTAGGCTCCGGTTCAATTAAGCATTTTCAAAGCGCTCCTTGGATGCAATAGAGGCATGGTATTTAAAACTAAAAAATTTTCCCATAAACATCCTGATTTTTACAGCTTTTCTAAACTTCATATCCCTTTTCTAGGTTATATCAATAGAAAATAAACCAACATGGAAAATACAACTGCAAAAAAGGCAAGTAAGGCAGATCCAAGAGTCAAAATCATCAATGGATATATAGAATATGTGCTGGAACAAGGTCAGGAACCGGTTTCTATTTACAAATTTGCCAAGGAGCTTAAAATGAAGGAAGAGGAGTTTTATGCTTATTTCACCTCATTTGATGCAATCAAATCAGCAGTATGGGGCAAATTATTCGATACTACCATTCAGAACCTGGAATCCCAAGAAGTATTTAAGGAATACAGTGCCAGAGAGAAGCTGCTGGGCTTTTTATTTACCCTGGTAGAAGAATTGAAAAAAAACAGGTCTTACCTACTGTCTCTGTATGCAGACCACAAAGACCTGAAAAAACTGCTTCCCAAAGAGGTGAAAACCTTCAAATCCAAATTCAAGGATTTTGCCAATGAAATTATCCTTGAGGGAAAAGAAACGGATGAAATAGCCAGTAGACCTATCATCTCCGATAAATATGATGAAGCGCTTTGGCTGCAGGTTTGGTTTGTCTTTCAATTTTGGCTGAATGACAGTTCTCCGTCATTCGAAAAAACCGATGCAGCCATTGAAAAGTCAGTCAACCTGGCCTTTGACCTCATGGGAAAGAGTGCCCTGGATACCTTTATTGATTTCGCCAAGTTTTTATATCAAAACAAATAATACAGGAATATATGGAAAGAAGCGTAAAGGAACAGCAGAGTATTCCTGTTTCCAAAGTGCAGCGCGCTGCCAAATTTATCAGTACAGGAGCCAAAGTAGGAGGGAACTATGTGAAGCACTATGCCAAAAAGGTAGTGAATCCCTCCATTTCCAAAGAAGAACTTCACAATAATAACGCAGAGGATATTTACAATTCCCTGAGTCAGTTAAAGGGATCTGCCTTAAAAGTGGCCCAAATGATGTCAATGGACAAGAATATCCTGCCAAGGGCCTACCAGGATAAATTTACCATGGCGCAATACAGTGCTCCTCCATTGTCTTATCCACTGGTGGTAAAAACATTTCAGAAATACTTTGGTAAGTCTCCGGAACAGATGTATGATACCTTTACCAGATCTGCAGTGAATGCGGCATCCATCGGTCAGGTGCATCAGGCTACTTTGAAGGGTAAAAAACTTGCCATTAAAATCCAATATCCTGGGGTAGCGGATTCGGTAAGTTCAGACTTGAAACTGGTAAGACCATTCGCTCTGAGGTTGCTCAATATGAATGAGAAAGAGCTGGACCATTATATGGAGGAGGTTGAGGGAAAACTTATCGAAGAGACAGATTATGTGCTGGAAGTGCAGCGCTCAAGGGAGATTTCTTCAGCATGTTCGAATATTCAGGATCTTACTTTCCCCAACTATTATGAAGCACTCAGTTCAGACCGTATCATCACGATGGACTGGATAGAGGGCAATCATATCAAGGAATGGTTGGAAACCAATCCAAGCCAAGAGGAAAAGAACAGGATCGGTCAGGCACTCTGGGATTTTTACCATCATCAGGTGCATAACCTGAAGCAATTACATGCCGATCCACATCCCGGTAATTTTATTATCCAGGATGATGGCAAGTTGGGAATTATTGATTTTGGCTGTGTCAAAATATTGCCTGAGGATTTTTATCACGGCTACTTTTCCCTGATTAAAAGGGATCTTTTGATCAATGAAGAGGAACTGAATGCGATTTTCTATGGTCTGGAGTTTATCAGCGATAAAGACACCGAAGAGGAGAAGGTTTATTTTAAAGGAGTGTTTAAAGAAATGATTTCTTTGTTAGGAAAACCATTTCATGCAGAAAGTTTTGATTTTGCAGATGACAGTTATTTCGAACAGATTTTCAAATTAGGAGACAGGATTTCCAATGACAAGATGTTCAAAAAATCCCGGCAGGCA
This sequence comes from Shivajiella indica, assembly GCF_042683085.1. Taxonomy (NCBI): domain Bacteria; kingdom Pseudomonadati; phylum Bacteroidota; class Cytophagia; order Cytophagales; family Cyclobacteriaceae; genus Shivajiella; species Shivajiella indica. The sequence continues at coordinate 125,792 of NZ_JBHUIV010000018.1, forward strand.
AGAGGATCCAGACATGGACTGTATATCAACAGGACCTATTTTGGATTGTACAATCTCTTAAACCAGCTGCAGGCCAATGTCAAGACCACGAAGCCCCAGTGGCTGGAATAGTATAGAGTAGTTGTTTAATTCACCTTCGAAGCCACCTTGGATTACCGGGGTGGTTTTTTAGTTGAAATTCTTTTTGTATCACAGAGATTCACTGAGGAGGCACGGAGGTCCACAGAGGGCAGGTCTGAAGGGTCGTCCTGTATGAGCCCTGTATGCAGTCCCGGATGAAAACCGCATGTCCAGCTCCTGAGATATGAAGGACCGATTTTTTTACCATCAGAAGTATTTGAAAGAATTTTTTTAATCTAAAACAGATCGGCCCTTAAGGCCTCTGATTTACTTTTCCCTTATTTACCCATATTTCTTAAAGCGGTAGTCTGGGTTATCACAGATCCGCCTTTCAGGCTTTCAATTCATCTAAAACCCGTCCTTAAAAAATATGCATAGAAATAATAGAATTGATTTCCAAAATATGTAAATTTGTTTTGAAATATGGAATTATAAGTAATGATCTATATGCGTTAATGAGAATAATCACATTTAAGCGGATTCAAGAGTTTTCGGAAAAACATGCTGATGCTGGAATTCCATTAAGGTTCTGGTATGCATCAGTAAGTAAAAAGGAATGGACTTCACTTAGCGATATAAAAAAAGATTTCAATTCTGTAGATTATGTAGGCAATCATCGTTTTGTTTTCAATATCAAAGGAAATAAATACAGGTTGGTTGTCATCATTTCATTTAATGCGAAGAAAGTGTATATCCGATTTATCGGTACCCATGCCGAATATGATAAGATAAAGGACATCCAAAATATTTGAACCATGATTAAGTCTGAAAAAGAATATAATGCGCTTCTTGAAAGGATCGAAGAATTGCTTTCCAACCCTGATAACATTGAAAACGCTGAATCAAAAGGCTATTTGGAATTAAATATTCTTTCTGATTTGGTGGCAGATTATGAAGAAAGGCATTATTCCATACAGCCACCTTCATTGGCAGAATCAATCAAACTTCGAATGCAAGAAAGAGGATTAAGTCAGAAAGCCCTCGCTGAGTTTCTTGGAGTAAGTAGCTCCAGAATCAGTGAATACCTAAATGGGAAAAGTGAGCCAACCCTTCAAATCGCCAGGGAGATAAGCAGGAAATTAGATATTGATGCTTCTATTGTATTAGGTATTTGAGCTTTTCAAAGATGATTGAGGTGCTAAGTTGAATAAATACCTTCGACTATGCCGCGGCGCACTCAAAGGATAAAAAAAGCTGACTCCTCTCGAAGTCAGCTTTTTAATCTATTATCTTAAGTTCCCGAAATACTTCGGGACAAGCTTTAAGTCTTATATCTAAATAAGAATTATCCGATAGAAACTCTCTTGAATGCAGACACAGTCAATCCTTTGCTCACACCGTCAAGGTATTGGGCGATGGATTTGCTGTTGTCTTTCACAAATGCCTGGCTCAACAAAGTGTTTTCTTTGTAGAATTTCTGCAATTTTCCCAAAGCGATTTTTTCCAACATTTCTTCAGGCTTGCCTTCTTGTCTGGCCTGCTCTTTACCTACTTCTATTTCTCTCTGTACGGTAGTAGCGTCTACTCCGTCTTTGTCAACCGCAACAGGGTTCATGGCAGCAATCTGCATGGCAACGTCTTTACCAGCTTCTTCAACAGCAGCACCATTTACTTTAACAAGGGAAACCAAAACACCTAATTTGCCATTAGAGTGGATATAAGGAACTACCGCTTCTCCTTTGACTACTTCGTAGTGAGAGATTTCGATTTTCTCACCGATTTTACCGGTCATCTCTACGATTTTGTCGGCAACAGTGATGTTATCAAATGGAAGGGCAAGGATTTGCTCCACTGAGGTTGCAGCATTTTTGGTAGCCAGGTCCAATAAAGTGTTTGCAAAAGCAACGAATTCCTCATTCTTAGCTACGAAGTCAGTTTCACAGGTCAAGGAAAGCAATGTTCCGGTAGTTCCGTCAGCACTTACGGAAGTTACGATAGTACCTTCTTTAGTTTCACGGTCAGCTCTTGAAGCTGAAACTTTCTGACCTTTCTTTCTAAGGATGTCAATAGCTTTTTCAAAATCTCCTTCTGCTTCGGTAAGGGCTTTTTTACAGTCCATCATACCTGCTCCGGTCATTTGTCTCAGTTTATTTACTTCTTGTGCAGTTATAGCCATTTTTTTAGTCAATTTATGATTTTAAACTTTTTTCTCTTTTTGGGAAAAACCTTCAAGGTTTAGTTTTATAAGACCTTCGAGGTTGAGGTGTAGTTCTAGATTTTCTTTGGGTATTGGTTGAAAACCTCAAAGGTCTAGTAGAAACAAAAAATTGAACACAGGGATGAGCCTTATGTTCAATCTTTTGTAGTCATAAAATTTAAAGTGGATTACTCTTGTGTGTCCGCGTCCACAGCTCTTTTTGCTTCTTCCTCTTCAGAAAGTTTAGCTTCTTCTTTGTCTTTTTTCCTTTCAGAAAGACCTTCTTCAATAGCTGTTCCAAACGCTTTCACCAACAAAGAGATTGATTTATAAGCATCATCATTGGCTGGGATAGGGAAATCTACCTCGTTAGGGTTAGAGTTAGTGTCCACCAATGCGAATACAGGGATACCAAGCTTTTGTGCTTCTGCGATAGCGATATGCTCTCTTTTGATGTCTACTACAAACAAAGCAGCCGGTAATCTGGTCAGGTCAGCAATACCGCCCAATACAGATTCCAATTTCTCTCTTTGTCTGCTGACCATCAGACGCTCTTTTTTCGCAAGGTTCTTGTAAGAATCTTCTTTCATCATCTTGTCGATGGAAGACATTTTCTTCAAGGATTTACGAATAGTAGCAAAGTTGGTCAACATACCACCCAACCATCTTTCGGTTACGTAAGGCATGTTCAGTCTTCTTGCTTCCTCAGCTACCAAATCTTTCGCTTGCTTCTTAGTCGCAACGAACATGATTTTTTTACCTGAGCGAACGATCTGCTTGATTGCGTTGGATGCTTCTTCGAGGCAAACAAGCGTTTTGTTTAGGTCAATGATATGGATACCGTTCTTCTCCATGAAGATATACGGAGCCATTCTTGGATCCCACTTTCTCGTCAAGTGTCCGAAATGAACACCAGCATCCAGTAAGTCTTTATATTCTATTTGTGCCATTAATAAATAATATAGTTTCGATATAAAATTCGAAGTAAATCCAGATTAACGTTTAGAGAACTGGAATCTTCTTCTTGCTTTTCTACGTCCTGGTTTCTTACGTTCTACCATTCTAGGGTCACGGGTAAGGAAACCTTCTTTTTTCAATGCTGATCTGTGTTCTGCATCAAATTCGCACAAAGCTCTGGAGATCGCCATTCTGGCTGCCTCGGCCTGTCCTTTGATACCACCACCATCAACATTGATTTTGATGTCATACGAACCATCAACTCCTACTAGAGCAAGAGGTTGTTTGACAACGATCTGATGCAAATCGAATGGGAAGTAAACGTCGATCGGTCTGTTGTTGACAGTGATCTCACCTTTTCCCGGCTTCATGTAGATTCTTGCAACAGATGTCTTTCTTCTACCGATTGTATTGATAATTTCCATGAACTGCTAAGATTAGAATTTTAATTCTTTAGGTTGCTGTGCTGCATGAGGATGCTCAGAACCGTTATAAACGTAAAGGTTTCTGTACAACTCTCTTCCCAATTTGTTTTTAGGAAGCATTCCTCTGACAGCTTTTTCTACCAGGATTGAAGAAGACTTCTGCTTCAACAATTTTGGTGTAGAAATACGCTGACCACCTGGGTAACCGGTATGACGAACATATACTTTCTCGTCCATTTTTCTTCCGGTCAACCTAACCTTGTCTGCATTGATGACAATCACGTTGTCTCCGCAGTCCACGTGAGGGGTGTAGTAAGGCTTATGCTTACCCCTCAGGATTCTTGCAACCTCACTGGCAAATCTACCTAGAACTGCAGCCTGGGCATCCACTACCACCCAGTTCTTTTCTACAGTCGCAGCATTTGCTGATTTGGTCTTGTAGCTTAATGTATCCACTGTGTAAATGTTTAATTATTAGCTTGTTAAATATATTTCACCCTCAAAAAGGGACACAAAGATAGAAGTAATTTCTTTTTATTGCAAAAGAAACAACATTATTGCCCACATTTTCTATGAGTTAGCGGTTTTTCTCCAGTTGTTTGACCAAAACTTCTAAGTCTTTTGGATAAGGAGCCTGGACTTCAATCCGTTCTCCATCCATTCCTTCAAAGCCAATGGCATAGGCATGGAGCGAAACACGCTGCATGATGGGCAATTCATCAGTGCCTTTTTTGAGATTAAACCGCCTTTTTAAGGCAGATAAATAAAGAGGCTTTCCTCCATACATCTCATCCCCACAGATCGGTGACTTCAGATGGGCCAGATGGACCCGGATCTGATGCAATCTACCGGTAATGGGCTTGCACTCAACCAGGGAATAGGCATGATAAGTTCCCAGGGTGTTGAAGATGGTTTGGGCAGGTTTACCTTCCTTGGTTATCTTGGCGATACCTTTATTGGTTGCCTGGATGTTGCGGTCCACCAATACATTGTTGTATTCATGAATACCTTCAACTACTGCATGATAGACTTTATTGACTTTTCTGTCTTCAAACTGGATGGCGATGTTTCTATAGGCCTCCGGGTGTTTGGCTATCACAAGACATCCGGAAGTTTCCTTGTCCAATCGGTGACACACCTGGGCATCAGGGGTGTATTCTTTGGCCAGGTCCAGAATATTTTGCGCCTCGTGCCTGTCATCCAATGTCGATAAATAGGGAAGCTTATTGATGACAAGGTAATCCTTGTTTTCAAACAGAATCAAGTCCTTAAAATCAATTTTCTTCATGCAGCTTCAGCTCCCAAATAGGGGCGCAAAATTAGAAAATTAAATCAAGGGAAAGAAATATTGCCAAAAGAATATTTTGATATTTAACTCAGCGAGTCTTTATCAAGTCCTGAAAAAACTAGACACTTTTTCTTTTAGACCTTTTAGTACGCTGAGGAGCACTCAAAAGTCTTGCTTCTTGTCCCCTACCTAAGGGTAGGCAAGCTTGTCTCTAACTTCTCCAAAGGCAATTCAAAACTAAAAATAGAGCCTTTTCCAAGCGTGCTGCTTACTGAAATTTTACTTTTATGGCCTTCCAAAATATGTTTGACAATGGCCAGGCCCAAACCTGTTCCTCCGCCTTCTCTGGACCTGCTTTTATCCACCCTGTAAAATCTTTCGAAAATTCTTTTCAAATCGTCAGGAGGAATCCCTTTTCCATTATCCTTTACTTCTACTGTGATATTGTTTTTGTGTGTTTTCAGATTTACCTGTACTTCTCCTCCGTCATTATTGTATTTGATGGCATTGGAAATCAGGTTTTGACAGACCCTGAAAATTTTGTCCTTATCTGCGAAAGTCCGGAATGTTTTATCTTTTTCATAAGAAAACCGGATATGCATCTTCCTCTTTGAAGCCTTTTGTTCCAATTCTTCGATGACCTCTAGGATGACTTCCTTTAGGTCAAAAGATTCAAAATTAAATTTCACTACCCCACTTTCCATCTGATTCAGTGTCAGTAAATCCTGAACTAATTTGTCTAAAGCGTTCAGGCTTTTAGCGGCTCTTTTCAGGAATTTCAAACGGACAGATTTATCATCTACTGCACCGTCCAGAAGCGTGTGTATATATCCCTGTGCCGCAAAAATAGGTGTCTTGAGTTCATGGGATATGTCCGCTATAAACTCCTTTCGGAATTCCGCATTTTTTTGGAGTGCCTCAATTTCCTTATTTTTGGATTGGGCATATAGGTTGATTGATTTATTGATTTTCCTTAGTGGAGAGATGGAGAGTTTGTCTGACTTATCCGGAATGTTGGAATAGTCTTTTTTTTGGATTTTTTCAAAAACCCCATAAATGTTACTGATTTCCTTGAAAATCAGAAATTCTAAGGTAACCTGCATCAGGATATAAGAGACCGAAAATGATATGCCGCCTGCTACCAATAGAAGGGCTGGGGTGGCATCATCCATCAAAAGCAAAAAAGCAACTGTCAGGGCTGAAATGGCTACAGCCAACACCAAAGAGATCCCCCGGGAAGTTGTTAGCATATTGTTAACTTAAGTCGAACTTATAACCTACTCCTTTTACAGTAGTGATATAATCTTCGCCTATTTTTTCTCTCACTTTTCTAATATGTACATCCACCGTTCTGGCCAGAACAAATACATCCGCTCCCCAAATATTTTGCAAAAGATCATCTCTACTGAAGACCATATTAGGGTTTTTGGCCAGGAAATACAAAAGTTCGAATTCTTTTTTGGGAAGGGTGATGGTTTTGCCTGCTTTATCAATGGTGTAACTTGATCGGTCAATGACCAGGTCCTTGATTTTAATCTGGGTAAACTCCTGTTCTTTTTTCGATTCCCTTCTGAACAAAGCAGCAATTCTGCTCATAAGGGCCCTGGGTTTGATGGGTTTGGTAATATAATCATCCGCTCCAACATCAAATGCAGCAACCTCTGAATATTCTTCAGACCTTGCAGTTAAAAATATAATGAATGAGTTTTTCAACTCTGGAATTTCCCGCATCTGCCTACAGGTCTCTACGCCATCCTGATTTGGCATCATGATATCCAGGAGTATGACATCCGGTAGAAATTTGGATGCAATTTTCACTGCCTTTATGCCATCCTCAGCGGACTCCACCTCATAGCCTTCTTTTTTAAGATTGTAGGTTAATATATCTACAATATCAGGCTCGTCATCAACTACTAAGACTTTTATTTTCGTTTTATCACTCATTAGAAATAGCGTTTATGTTTCGCTAATATGATGCTAATTTAGAGAAAGACCTCACATATTATAATCATCCAATAGAACTGACATGAAAATACAACATAAAATTTTTATTGGACGCTTTAATATTAACTCATTGTTATTTTAAGTTCAATTAATTATTACGAAGGCCATTGGTATCAATAATTTCCATATCCAAAGAACCCACCACCAATTTAGCTTTTATTTTAACAGGTATTTTATTGTTATCATTTGTTACCCATACTTTCACAGGTTGTTCACCCCTAAATATTTTGTTTTTTGGGATAACAGGTGAAAACACAAATGTTTCAAAGCTTCCTATTTTGGTTTTTATTGATTCTTTTCCTTCGTATAATAATTTTAAATGGTATACTTCTTTGTCAAAAAAACCTGTGAGGGTAACTGAATCACCCTTTTTTAATTTTTTCAAGTCCATTGTTCTTAAAAAATAAAATCCAGAGACTATATCCTGAACATTGGAAGGTATTTTATATTCTTTGGTATCTACCAAATGTTTGTTCTCCCTATCGTATAGCATCACATGGGCCTTGTTCTTTTCATGGTCAAATAATACCTGTTCATGTTTCCTGTATTTGCCTTCCTCTATATGGCGGTAAGACTGGTAAGGGATGATTTTAGTAGTATCGAGATAACTCCCCCAATTGTCTTTCACATAAAACAATTTAAAAATTCCCAGGGTTTCTCCATACACATCAATTTTATATGTGGGTTTGTTATCGATGAACATGACCTGAGGGGCAATGATCATTTTTGCCTCTGCGGCGTCCAAAAATCCATAACTCACCTTAAAAGTCAATTCTTCACCGGTATGAAAAGATGTGTTCTTTTGGGCAAAGCCATGTGTTCCATCTATCCATAAAAAAAATGTGACAATTACTGACTTTAATAAGTGATTTTTCATTAAATTGAGTTTTCGACTGAAAGCTTTTCAAACTTTATTCCAATATTAGCAAAATATTGAAGATGCCTGATTTTTGGTGCCAAAAAGTAATTACGTAAACTTTTTTGGAAGAGTTGGGACTCCAATTATGTATGATTAATTTTATATTTCAAATTAAAGGATCATTAAACAATTATGAGCGCGAATACAGAAAAACTCAAAGCCCTACAGCTTACTATCGATAAGCTGGAAAAAACCTATGGAAAAGGTACTGTGATGAAGTTAAGTGACAATAAGGTACAGGATATTCCTGCTATTTCAACGGGATCTTTGGGTTTGGATATGGCTTTAGGAATAGGAGGGATACCCAGGGGAAGGGTGACTGAGATTTATGGGCCTGAGTCTTCAGGTAAGACCACACTCACCATGCATTGCATTGCAGAAGCGCAGAAAGCTGGGGGATTGGCAGCATTCATAGATGCAGAACATGCATTTGACAAGACCTATGCAGAGAAATTGGGGATCGATACAGAGAATCTTTTGATCTCCCAGCCGGATAATGGAGAACAGGCCTTGGAGATTGCAGAGCATTTGATCAGGTCCGGAGCCATTGACATCATTGTTATTGACTCAGTGGCTGCTTTGGTGCCCAAAGGAGAACTTGAAGGCGATATGGGGGACAGTAAAATGGGCCTGCAGGCAAGATTGATGTCCCAGGCTTTAAGAAAACTCACCGGAGCAATCAATAAAACAGGATGTGCCTGTATTTTTATCAATCAATTAAGGGATAAAATTGGTGTGATGTTCGGTAATCCTGAAACTACAACAGGTGGAAATGCCCTTAAGTTTTATGCATCGGTAAGATTGGATATCCGAAGGATAGGACAGATTAAGGAAGGTGCAGATAATGTGTTGGGAAACAGGACCAAAGTCAAAGTGGTTAAAAACAAAGTTGCCCCACCTTTCAAAGTAGTGGAATTTGACATTATGTATGGTCAAGGCATTTCTAAAGTTGGGGAAATCATTGATCTGGGTGTTGAATTTGATATTATTAAAAAGGCAGGCTCTTGGTTTTCATATGAAGGTAATAAATTGGGTCAAGGACGGGATGCGGTAAAAAGTTTGCTTTTGGATAATCCGGAACTCATGGAAGAATTGGAGAAGAAGATCAAAGAAAAGGCAGGAATGGGCGAAGCAACTTTGAAAGTGGAATCCGGAGAAGGAGATTGATTTATTCTGGCAAAAAAAAGCTGTCCAAATAATCTTGGACAGCTTTTTTTATTGTTTTTCTTGGAATTAGGTGGCTCTGATGGCTTCCACAGGATCTAGTCTTGCCGCTAAAGTGGCGGGAACAATCCCTGAGATGATTCCGATCGAAGAGGAAATGCCCAAAGCCAGAATGATATTTTTAAAGGATAGTACCAGTTCTAATGATCCAACAGGAATAAATGTAATGGCATAAACCAGGATAATTCCTGTAATTCCTCCAATCATGCTTAAAAACACAGCTTCAAACAAAAACTGGAATAAAATAAAGTAATTTTTTGCTCCCAAAGACTTCTGTATTCCTATGATGTTTGTTCTTTCTTTTACAGAAACAAACATGATATTTGCGATACCAAAGCCTCCAACCAAAATGGAAAAACCTCCGATGACCCATCCTGCGGCACTGATTACATCAAAAATGGAGCCCAAGGTATTCATGATGAATTCGGATTTATTTAAAGAAAAATTGTCTTCTTGCGTAGGTTTAAGACCTCTTTTGGCCCTTAGGAGACCAATTAATTCATTCTCTAAGGCGACCATGCCCACATCTTCATCTTTTCCTTTTAATGCAATACTTGGCTCCAAACCGTTTTTGCCTACGTAATAAAGTTTGGTAAAACTACCATAAGGAATCATGCAGGCTTCATCTTTTGATGCAATATTGACGATTCCCTCTCCTTCTTCTTCAAATACACCAACTACTATGAATTTGTTGCCTTTAATTTTGAGTTCTTTTCCCAAAGGGTCTTTGTTGGGGAAAAGAGTGTTGGCAATTTTTACCCCAATAATGGCCACATTTCTTGAAGCGTTGATTTCCATTTCGGTGAAAAATCTTCCCGATTGGAGTTTGACATCATAAACATCCTTGTAGGAATACACTACCCCATTAAGATTCGTCCCTTTATAAGAATTGTTTCCTGCCTGAACCGTGGTGTTTACTCCTGCAAAAAAGGCTACGGCCTCTGCATTCCTTATCTTATCTTTCAAGAAGACGTATTCACTATAAGTATTGTAGGGTCTTCTGAAAAATTTCCACCAAGGATAATCGGGACCACCCACAAATTGGAAGCGGTTGACCGTTACCACATTGCTTCCCAAGAAACTAAAGCTTGATTTGATGTTTTTTTCTAAAGAATCCACTAGAGTAAATACCGCTATGATGGCAAAAATACCCACAGTGACCCCCAGAAGGGATAAAATTGTTCTAGTAAGATTGGATTTTAAGGCCTGCAAAGCAAACCTTAAACTTTCCCAGATAAGTTTAAGGTAGATCACGTTTTTTGTAAGTAGTTAAAAACTAATTGACAAGATAGGTAGAATTCGGGAATTTTATTGTTAACTTTGCAGTTTTTAAATTGAATCCTATTGGTAAAATATAAAGCAATCACCATTCAATAACATATGAAGTTATCAGACTTTAAATTCGACGTTCCCAAAAAACTTATTTCCTTATATCCTTCAGAAAACAGAGACGAGTCCAGGCTAATGGTAGTCCATAAAAAAACCGGGCAGATTGAGCATCGTGTTTTCAAGGATATTATTGAGTATTTCGGAGATGGGGATGTCTTCATCATGAATGATACCAAAGTATTCCCTGCAAGATTGTACGGTAACAAAGAAAAAACAGGTGCAAAAATTGAGGTTTTCTTGTTGAGGGAACTCAATCAGGAATTGAGGTTATGGGATGTGTTAGTTGATCCTGCAAGAAAAATCAGGGTGGGTAATAAATTATACTTTGGTGATAGTGATCTGGTAGCTGAAGTAATTGACAATACTACTTCAAGGGGAAGGACAATCCGGTTTTTATTTGATGGAACGGATGAGGAGTTTTATAAGACAATAGATACTTTGGGAGAAACCCCAATCCTTAAGGAATACATCGATAGGAAGGTGGAGCCTGAGGACAGGGAAAGGTATCAGACCATTTTTGCGAAGCATGTTGGAGCTGTTGCTGCGCCTACTGCAGGTCTTCATTTCACACCCCATTTGTTGAAACGATTGGAATTGAAAGGGGTGTCAGTTTCCCCTATCACTTTGCATGTTGGGTTAGGTACATTTAGACAGGTGGATGTAGAGGATCTGACAAAGCATAAAATGGATTCGGAAAATTATGATATTCCACAAAAGACCGTTGATTTGGTAAATGAGGCCTTGGATAATAAAAAAAGAGTGGTTTCTGTTGGGACCACCACTTTGAAGACCATTGAATCTTCAGTGACGGCTAACGGTAGATTGAAAGTAAGCAGTGGTTGGACAGATAAATTTATTATCCCTCCTTATGATTTTAAAATTGCCAATGCATTGATCACCAACTTCCATTTACCCGAATCCACGTTATTGATGACGGCTGCGGCATTTGGGGGATATGACCTTATCATGAAGGCTTATCAGGAAGCTGTGAAAGAAAAATATAGGTTTTTCTCCTATGGAGACGCCATGTTAATACTTTAATAAAAAAGCCCTAAGAGGGCTTTTTTTTATGATCATTTAATTCATCTTGAAATTAACTTTGTTAAAGTATATCATTTTATTTTTGCACATTTAGATTTTACCATGGATAAATTTGCAATCATTGTTGCCGGAGGAACTGGTACCAGAATGGGCGCTCCCATTTCCAAACAATACCTTGAAATAGGAGGAAAACCCATCTTGATGCATACTCTGGAAGCTTTTTTTAAGGAAGATGAAGGGACGCATTTGATTTTGGTTATTCCTTCTTCAGATTTTGGTTTTTGGAACCAGTTGTGTGAGGATTACAGCTTTAGTATTGAACATCAGGTAATAGCTGGGGGAAACAGTCGGTTTCAGTCTGTCAAAAATGGCCTGAACGCCATCCAAAAGGAAGAAGGACTAGTGGCAATCCATGATGGAGTAAGACCATTTGTTAAAGTAGAAGTCATTCAGGAAAGTTTTAAACAGGCAGAAATATTCGGATCCGCAGTAGCGGTAATTCCATTGAAAGATTCTTTGAGAAAACTTACCGACAATGGGAAATCTTTTTTTCAGGAGAGGCAATATTTTAGACTGGTCCAGACACCACAGACTTTTCAAGTGTCCAAAATAAAAAAAGCATTTGAAGTGCAGGAACTGCATCATTTCACAGACGATGCCACAGTATATGAACATCAGGGATTGCAGGTTCGTTTAATTTCAGGAAATCCGGAGAATATCAAAATAACTACTCCTGAGGATATGGATTATGCCTCTTTTTTGGTCAGTAAGAAGTTTTTTTAAAGTAATTCACCGAGTAAATCTGATTATTCACCGAGTTTTTGCGGTGGATGGCCTATTATGACTCCCTATTATTTTTGCATTAACTTAGTTTTGTCTCATTCAATCTTAAATGCATTCATCATGACAAAACGAGGTTTTTCTTCAACAAAAAGTGACCTGAACGCAGGTTTGGTCATTCTGATCATAGGAGGAGTTCTATTATTGAAAGCCATAGGCTTTTGGTTTCCATCCTGGATATTTTCCTGGCCTATGATACTCATAGTTATTGGGCTTGTCATTTCTGCAAAAAATAATTTTCAGAGTGGCTTTGGAGTAGTACTGTTATTGGTTGGTAGTTTCTTTTTGATCAAAAGAAATTTTGGGTTTCCTTTTGAAGTTGAACCTTATTTGATTCCAATAGGGCTAATTATTTTTGGTTTGTACCTAATATTAAAGCGGAGCAGAGATAAGGAAAAGTTTAACGAAGACTTTTTTAAAACTTTTTCCAAAGATTCAGAAAAATTGGATGGCAATCCCCAGGAAGGAAATTATTCAAGTCACACTAATTTCGCTTTTAATGATACGGGTGATACCATAAGTGCCCAAGCCCTGTTTACCGGTATCCAAAAGAGGGTTTTGTCCAAAAATTTCAAGGGAGGGAAAGCTTCTGCGATTTTTGGGGGAACAGAAATTGATCTTTCCCAGGCTGATTTGGCACCGGGTGCTATGTTAAATGTTGAGGTGGCATTTGGTGGTGTAAAACTTGTGGTACCTCCCCATTGGGATCTGCAAATCAATGTTTCCAATGTGTTTGCGGGAGTTGAAGACAAAAGAATGTATCCCCAGACTGCCCCGGATCCCTCAAAAGTGCTCAGAATTTATGGTTCAGTTGTTTTTGGAGGATTAGAAATCAAATCTTTTTAATTTACAATGATCTGGAAAATTCTAATTTCCAAAGGCCAAAGTGGATTTAAGGCAGCTTCCATTATTCTCTTGGGAATATTGGCGGCTGCCCTTCTTATCCAATATTTTGGATTTAATTACCGCCTATCTTTAATAGATGCTTCCCTGAATGTCTTTTTGGTGGTGGGCGGTTTTTTATTACTCGACAACATTTTTGGGTTTTATGTTCCCCAAAAATCACAAAGGTGGTTGATCGTAGCTATGCCTTTAATTTTTTCTGTCAGCACTACTTTTTTATCAAGGTATTTGCTCAAGTTGATTCTTGTATCTGAAACGGACTACCTTCATTTTGTGGATTATTCCATTCCTGTCAGGTTGTTTTTATTTTTTATTCTGTATTTATCCTGGGCAATACTCTTATTTTTTAACAGGAAATTAGAAGATCAAATAAAGACAAAAGAAAGGCAGGAAAAAATCCAACAAATGTCCAAAGAGGCGGAATTGTTCCACCTGCGTCAACAATTACAGCCCCATTTTATTTTCAACAGCCTCAATTCCATCAGCGCTTTGGTCAAATCAAACCCAGATAAAGCCAGGGAAATGGTGGTGCAATTAGCAGATTTTCTAAGAAAGACCATCAAAAAAAATGATCAAAAATGGGTGAAGGTTGAGGAAGAATTGGAATATTTGGATTTATTTTTATCCATAGAAAAGGTAAGGTTTGGCCATAGGCTCAAAACAGAAATTGAGCTCTCAGAGGAAAGCAAAGATTTGAAGATTCCCCAATTGCTCATTCAACCTTTACTGGAAAATGCCATTAAACATGGCTTATATGGAGTTTTGGAGGATGTTCTCATCCAAATAAAATTTGCAGAAAAAGATAAGTACCTTTTGGTATCGGTAACCAATCCATTTGAATTAAATCCAGTTAAATCAAAAGGTCTGGGGTTTGGATTGGAAGCAGTTAAAAGAAGATTATATCTTATGTTTGGCAGGCATGACCTGATTGAAATTGAGAATAATAATGGGCTTTTTAAAGTTACCCTAAAAATACCGCAGCATTATGATTAAAACATTGATAATTGATGATGAGCCTTTGGCCACGGAAATTGTAAAGGAATATTTAAGTGACTTCCCCCAATTTGAAGTGGTAAAAGTTTGTCATAATGGATTTGAGGGGTTGAAGGCCATACAGGAATTTAATCCGGATTTAATTTTTCTGGATGTTCAGATGCCCAAGCTGAATGGTTTTGAATTATTGGAACTGATTGAGAATCCGCCTCATGTGATTTTTACCACAGCCTTCGACCAATATGCCTTAGAGGCTTTTAATACCCATGCGGTTGATTATTTGTTGAAACCTTTCTCCAAAGACAGGTTTGCAATGGCAATTAAAAAATTCAATCAATTCAGCAATAGTGAAGTTATAAACGGTTTGATCAATTCCGAAGATAATTCCCGGCAGGAATCCATTGATAGGATCGTTTTGAAAGTGAAGAATGAAATCAAAATCATTCCGATTTCCGAAGTGAAATATATGGAGGCAAATGATGATTATGTCAATGTTTACACTTCAGAGGGTAAATTTTTAAAAAACAAAACATTATCCTATTTCGAAAAAAACCTGGATCCCACCTTATTTGTCCGGATACATCGCTCTTACCTGGTTAATGTAGGTGAAATATCAAGGTTGGAACCTTATGAAAAAGAGGGTTATTTGGTTAAACTTAGGTCAGGAGAAAGCATACCCGTAAGCAAATCGGGTATGCCCAAACTTAGATCCGTTTTGGGTATATAGCAAAAAAGCCCTGCGAAGGGCTTTAATTAATATTCGTCTTCATTAAAGAAGAAGTCATCTTTAGTTGGATAATCAGGCCATATTTCTTCAATGTTTTCATATGGCTCGCCGTCATCCTCTAATTCCTGGAGGTTTTCAACGACTTCCAAAGGGGCTCCAGAACGGATCGCGTAATCGATCAACTCATCTTTGGTTGCTGGCCAAGGTGCATCTTCAAGGTAAGAAGCAAGTTCTAATGTCCAATACATAATTTTCAGAGTTTATGTTTACCGTGCTAACGGCACGCAAAAATAGAAATAGTTTTAAAATTTCAATTGTTAACTTATTATTTATTTAAAAGTTCCTTTAGAAGGAAATTTTTAACTTCTAATTTTCTCTTAAAGGCCCCGATTTTTCTCCTTAGCATAATTTCAAACTCTTCTTCGTTCGTTCTGAAGTTTTCAGCGTTGGCTTTTACAGTGGCGAGTTCATTTTCATCTCTAAAGATCAGATCCCGTAAAATTCCTGCCTTTAATTTTTTTTGCTCTTCCACACTCTTGGAATAAAAATCCTCGAATTTTGACGTGGCAAGTTTGTTCAAAAACAACCTTTCAAAGACAACTTCAGAAAAGAATGTAAAAGAACGCATGACGAGATTTGCCTCTTTGGGTTTTCTTTGAGGGAGTCTTTTCCATTCTGCCTGAAGCTTCTTGGCAGACGAAATAATGTCAGGATTTGTTTCAGCATGGGCCAGTTTTTTCATTTCAGCAGTCATGGCCTCCATCTTTTTCATCAACTCCCAAGGTTTCATTTGTGGTTCAGTTTGCACCGTCCGCTTAAACCTGCTAAAGATCCTGTTATTCAGTTTTGAAAATTCATCCCATAAAGGCTGTCTCCTTTCGGCAGGTACTTTTCCGGCAGCTTTCCATTCTTTTTGGATTCTTTTGGAGATTTCAAATGCGGCTTTGGCATCTGGATTATCAAATGCAGCTCTTGCCTGTCTTACCAGGTCCTCATATACTTTGATGTTTTCTTCAGCCTGAAGGGCTAAACCTTCAAAATAATGTCTGCGGTTTTCAAAAAAAGTATCTACGGAAGTATTGAAAGTTTTCTCGATTTCTTCCTCAAATTCCTTTTCAACGGGGCCTGTCTTTATCCAGCGCATTTTAAGGTTTTTAAATTCCTCCGCTGTTTTTTTCCAGTCTGTATCGTTTTTTAGAGCCTCAGCTTCGAGAATCAGACCTTTTTTAATTTCAAGGTTTCTTTCCCTGTTTTTCTTAATGATTTCTTCAAGGGATTCCTGGATTTTCCCAAGGTCCTCTATCAGTGGGACAAAATCACCCAAAGCATCGTATTCCAATAAAGAATCCTTAAGATGTATTAACTTCATTAAAAAAGAGCCTTTGTTTTGATTTTCTTCGATGTCTTTTTTAAGGGCTTCTATCTTTTCTAATAAAGCAGTGTACCTATCCTCAAAATATTTGATGGTAGATGCTTCGTCTTCTTTAACTTCTCCAATCACCCTGTCTGGCTGATTCAAAAATCCTTTGAGATAAACCTTGTTATCTTTGATGTACCCGTATGGATGCTCCATATCAATTTAATAGGTTGCTTGTGTGGTAGTTTTTTATTTTTTGCAAATTAATTAATTCAAAAGCATTTATCCTAAGAAAGCCCTTTTTTTGCCATCTTTGTCCTTATTAGAATTAAAAACATTGAAAATAAACTTATGAGTAACGAAAAAATCATATTTTCTATGGCAGGGGTTTCAAAAATCTACCCTCCACAGAAAAAAGTTTTGAAAGATATTTACCTCTCTTTTTTTTATGGAGCAAAAATCGGTGTCCTCGGGCTTAATGGATCCGGTAAAAGTTCCCTCTTGCGTATCATAGCAGGAATAGATAAAGAATTTTTGGGAGAAGTGGTTTGGTCTCCCGGATATTCAGTCGGTATGCTGGAGCAGGAACCCAAATTGGATCCCGGCAAAACTGTGAAGGAAATCGTTGAACAGGCAGTAGCTGGAACAGTGGCTTTACTGAAAGAGTTTGAAGAGATCAATGAAAAATTTATGGATCCGGCTTTGATGGAGGATCCGGATGCCATGGATAAACTTATCCAAAAGCAGGGTGAAGTCCAGGAAAAACTGGATGCTGCCAACGCTTGGGAGCTGGATACCATGTTGGAAAGGGCCATGGATGCCCTAAGACTTCCTCCAAGTGAAGCCTTAGTGGGGAATCTTTCCGGAGGTGAAAAGAGAAGAGTGGCACTTTGTAGGCTTTTGCTGCAGGAACCTGATGTGCTATTATTGGACGAACCAACCAACCACCTGGATGCTGAATCAGTACTTTGGTTGGAGCAACATTTGCAGCAATATAAAGGGACAGTGATTGCCGTAACCCACGATAGGTACTTTCTGGACAATGTTGCTGGTTGGATTTTGGAACTGGATAGGGGGGAAGGTATTCCTTGGAAAGGGAATTATTCCTCTTGGTTGGATCAAAAACAGAACAGGTTAAAGCAGGAGGAGAAAACTGAATCCAAGCGTCAGAAAACCCTTGAAAGGGAATTGGAATGGATTCGAATGACTCCCAAAGCCAGACAGGCCAAAGGAAAGGCAAGGTTGAGTGCTTATGATAAATTGGTAAGTGAGGAAAGTAAAGAAAAAGAAGCAAAATTGGAATTGTATATTCCGCCAGGGCCAAGGTTAGGGGCGAAAGTCATTGAAGTCAATGGGGTATCCAAGGCATATGGAGATAAACTTTTATTCGAAAATCTTTCCTTTAGTTTACCTCAGGGCGGTATCGTGGGTATAATTGGTCCAAATGGTGCCGGGAAATCTACCCTTTTTAAGCTCATTACCGGACAGGAAAAACCTGATGCAGGTCATTTTGAGGTGGGTGATACTGTTAAACTTGCCTATGTGGATCAGGAACATGACAACCTGGATCCGAACAAGACGGTATACGAAGCCATTTCAGGTGGAAATGAAATCATCAAACTGGGCAATAAGGAAATGAATGCACGGGCCTATGTAAGCAAGTTTAATTTTGCAGGTTCTGACCAAGAGAAGAAGTTAGGGGTACTTTCTGGAGGAGAGAGAAACAGGGTACATTTGGCCATTACCTTGAAGGAAGGAGGAAACGTGTTGCTTCTGGATGAACCAACCAATGATTTGGATGTAAATACCCTGAGGGCATTGGAGGAAGCTTTAGAAAATTTCGGAGGCTGTGCGGTGATCATCTCTCACGACAGGTGGTTTCTGGACAGAATCTGTACGCATATCCTGGCCTTTGAAGGAGATTCCCAAGTGTATTGGTTTGAGGGTAATTTCTCTGATTATGAAGAGAATAAAAAGAAGAGATTGGGTGATGTGACACCCAAGAGGATTAAGTATAAGAAGTTGAAGTGAGTCGGATTGTACCAAGTACCATGTACAATTTACCAAGTATGGTGAAGTGAATTGAAAAGCAAACTTTTCTGCCTTTAGGTAGGAGATGAGAGAATAATGATAAGAACCAAGAATCAAGAGACAAGATGTACCAGGTACGATGTACCAAATACAGAATATAGAGATTACAGGATAGGTTCAAGGGGCAAGATCTAATTGTACCATGACAATTAAATTCAGCACCTTGAAACAAAAAAGTAAAGACCTTTGAGTGCGTTTAGGCGTGCTTAAAGGCTTTACATAAAATAAGTTGAAAAAAGAATCAAGAAAAATCAAGACCTGACAAAGGGTTCATTCCTTTTTTGTTTATTTGTTTTCAATTTCCAACTACCGGTATTATGAGGACATTGTTGTTAAGGCCAGGTGCTGAAGAGCTTAATTATGAGATTAGGGGCATAGTGAAAAAAGCCCGTCAGATTGAATCCCTGGGCTATGAAATTACATGGGAGAATATCGGGGATCCTATTCAGAAAAACAATGTTGTACCCCATTGGATGAAGGAAATCGTAGCAGATCTGGTGAGTCAGGACAAGTCTTATGGTTATGCAGATTCAAAAGGAGTGCTGGAGACAAGAAAGTTTTTGGCTGGTCTAAATAATCAAAAAGGTGGTTCCCAAATCAGTGCTGAGGATATTTTGTTTTTCAATGGATTAGGGGATGCCATCGCCAAGTTGTATCAGTTCCTGATTCCGACAGCGCGGATCATAGGTCCATCACCTGCTTACAGTACCCATAGTTCGGCAGAGGCTGCGCATGCCAATACTTCCCCAATAACCTATAATCTGGACCCCGATAATCAGTGGCTTCCTGATATGGAGGACCTTTACAATAAAGTCAAGTACAATCCTTCTATCGTGGGGATTTTGATTATCAATCCTGATAACCCGACGGGAATGGTTTATCCTAAAGAGGTTTTGGAGGGTTTTGTGAAAATAGCAAGGGAATTCCGTCTGCTGTTAATTGCGGATGAGATTTATCAAAATATCACCTACAATGGAATCAAGGCCATAGCCTTATCGGAGGTTATCGGCGATTTGCCTGCCATTTCCCTAAAAGGTATTTCCAAAGAATTTCCTTGGCCAGGGTCGAGATGTGGTTGGATGGAATTTTATAATAGAAATGGTTCAAAGGAATTCAGTAAACTTTGCCAGACCTTGGAAAATGCCAAAATGATTGAAGTCTGTTCAACAATTTTGCCACAATTGTCCATCCCGAGGATCATGAGTCATCCTGCTTATAAGGCTTATCGGGAAGAAGCCAATGAGAAGATTGGGAAAAGGAGCAGGATAATGAAAGAAATCTTGGGGGATATTCCTGGTATAAAGTTTAATCCAACCCAAGGGGCTTTTTATAATACGGTGGTTTTTGAGGAGTCCTTTTTAAATCCAGAGCAGTTTTTACCGATAGAGGATATAAAAATAAAAACCTTATTGGAAGGCTGGCTTAATGAAAAGGAAATGCCAATGGATAAGCGATTTGTGTATTATTTATTGGCATCTGCCAATATTTGTGTGGTACCGATTTCCTCTTTTTGTTCTGATTTGAGGGGATTCAGGGTCACCCTTTTAGAAGAAAATGAAG
Source organism: Shivajiella indica (assembly GCF_042683085.1). Lineage (NCBI taxonomy): Bacteria > Pseudomonadati > Bacteroidota > Cytophagia > Cytophagales > Cyclobacteriaceae > Shivajiella > Shivajiella indica. Next base: position 145,767 of record NZ_JBHUIV010000018.1, read on the forward strand.
AGGTATTTAGGCAGACTTTCCAAAAACTCGGACAAGCAATCCGATTCTATTTGAATTCAACAAAAAAGGAATTAGTATGATATTTATAGATATTTCATTGATATTGAAATATTATGATGTATTCAAATTTCAATATCCAAAATATCAGCCAATATCAATTAACCCTCCACATTGCCCTTAAAAAAGACTTCCGCAAGTCTTTGAGGCTTTCTTGAGATGTGAGGCCTTCATGATCCCGAACATCCAAGGGTTTGCTGAATTCGAATTTTTCTTCTGGCATTTCAATGCTCATTTTTAAGAGGCTGTTCAGATCCGGCTGCCCGGCATCCACCCATGAAGTGTACCAAAAATCAGCAATCATTTTGATGGCCTTTTTCATTTGCCTTTCCACTTGTCCATCGAGAAGGTCATGATAGGCCATGGTGAATTCCCTTGCATATACCCTGGTACTGATACCGTTTCTATCTTCAAAGGAGTATTTTTTGTCCTCGGGGAATTTTTCACTGACAATTTTCTCAAACTGAAATACTGAATCCAAAGCAAGATGAGCTCCTATCACCGCCTCCCATGCACTAATTTGTGGTTTTTCCAGGTAATCTGCCTTGCCTACAAAAAAATCATATTCCTCAGAAAGAAGTTCAGGGATTCTGCTTTCCCAAAAACCATGAATACCATATTGGTTTGTGAGTTGGCCATTATAATTCTGGGTGGTATGAAGGGGAACATGCATATCTCCAATATAATGGCCCAAATCTGCTGATAATCTCAGAATGGCTTTCACATCTTTTCGTCTAAATGCCTCAGTCAACTGGATCTTAGTATGGTAAACGTTCCAAGGGCCAATTCCTTTGCTGCGTAATTCTTCCTCTGAGAAGGATTCCAGGGCTTGATGCCAATACCGGGGAAGTTTGAACACTGCACTGTCCCCATAGGCATCTGCATCTATATAATGTTTTTCGGCTTCACCTATGACCGCATACCTCCTTCTGTCAGGATTAACGGCATTTTCAGTGATGTATTCGATATGGGATTTATAAAATCCAATCATTTCAGGAGGAAGCGAAAACACGGCTTGCCTATTGATTTTTCTATGGGCGAAAAATCCCCAGGCCCCCAGTTCAGCGCTCAAAAAAGTAAGGAGCGTAATCAAACCAAAAAATTTTTTCATACCTAAAAATAATAAAGAACATCTTATTATTAAAATGAAATTGTATTACCTTTGCATCCAATCGGCGGAAAATTAAAAATATCCATATATTTTCGGGCTTCACGAGGTTTAGTTCGGAAATCCTTTTGTGTTTCAAAATTATTCTATTAAATTTGCACTCCGTTTAGAATGGGGTGAAAAAGAAATTAAGTTAACTAAGATATGGCAAATCATAAATCGGCACTTAAAAGAATCCGTGCAAACGAAGCCAAGCGTTTGAGAAACAAATATCAGCATAAAACAACGAGAACCTTTATTAAAAGGTTGAAGTTGACAACTGATAAAGCTGAGGCCCAAGAGCTTCTTAAAACAGTAACTTCTATGATTGATAAGCTTGCCAAAAAGAATATCATTCATAAAAACAATGCTGCAAACAAGAAGTCTAAACTGACTAAACTTGTAAACTCATTAGCATAATATAAAATCTTATCCGATTAATTAGTCCTGATGGTCCCATCAGGACTTTTTTTGTTTTTAGGGATTGGGTAATTTTATAGCCAGTAATGCCATTCTAGCTTTGGTTTAAATTTTTATTGTTTGATTTTTTAAAATTTTATGGAGGATTTTCTTTCAATTAAGATTTCCCATTTGGCAGAAGAGGACAGGCCTAGGGAAAAATTGCTTCTAAAGGGCAAATCGGTACTATCAGACGCTGAATTAATTGCAATATTATTGGGGTCAGGGACCAAATCCCTGAGTGCGGTGGATTTGGCTAAACATATTTTGTCCTCGGTTAATCATGATCTTTCCCTATTGGCCAAACTCAGTATTTCAGATTTGAAAAAATTCAAAGGCATCGGAGAGGCCAAGGCAATTACAATTGTTTCGGCCTTAGAACTTGGAAGGAGGAGAAAGTTGGTGACGGCTTCTGCCCAAAAAGTTAAAATAGCATCTTCAGGAGATGTTTTTAATTTGATGAAGCCTGAATTAATGGATGAGCATGTGGAATATTTTTATATTTTGTTGTTGAATCGTGCGAATTATGTCATCAAAAAGCAATTGATCAGTAAAGGGGGGACAAGTGGCACAGTGGCTGATCCGAAAATTATTTTTAAACATGCTTTAGATAACCTTGCTTCTTCAATCATTTTGGTTCACAATCATCCTTCCGGGAATATAAAACCTTCAGAGCAGGACAGGCGTTTGACTTCCAGATTGAAGGAAGTAGGTAAAAATCTGGAAGTACCGGTATTAGACCATGTGATTTTCACTGATGTTGCCTATTTTAGCTTCGCAGATGAAGGTTTGATTTAAATTATGAACACAAGGAATATTCTGATTACAGGAATTTTGTTGGTGATAGGTATCGCTATCATATATACCATTACAGGTACTGAAAGTGAAGAGTTCTATCAGGAGACTATTCAAAAAGAAAGAGAAAGACAATATAAATTCCTTAAATATGGTATGGATTCTCCACTTACCGACAAGCAGAAGTCAGATTTTCAGGAATTGGAATATTACCCTATTGACCCCAGCTATAAGGTGAGGGCAAAAATGGTTCCTGTTGAAGACCGGAAAATGTTGGAATTACCGATGACAGATGGAACTGTAGAGAAATACCTGAAGCACTCTTTTGCAGAATTTGAGTTGAATGGACAAAAAATCAGTTTGCTATTGCTTCAGGCAGCCAAAGAATCCGATAAGAGAAATTTCTTTTTGGCTTTTGCTGATGCCACCAGTGGAGAAGAAACCTATGGTGGAGGGCGTTACCTCAATCTCCGTCAGGATGGGAAAAATAGTATAACCATTGATTTCAATTTGGCTTATAATCCCTATTGTGCCTATAACCCGGATTATGCCTGCCCGCTTCCTCCGAAAGAAAATATTTTGGAAATTCCGGTTCTGGCAGGGGAAAAGGATTATAAGAAGGAATGAAGAGAGAAGTTAAAAGAGAGAGATTAGAATCTAGACTCAAGAACCAAGAGGCAAGAATTAAGATTTCGGAAAGCTGATTTCGGAAGGCAAAAAATCCCTAAGAAACTTTTTTCCCAGGATGATTCCTTTTCACAAACGCTAAAATATGGCAGTTCCTTTTGAATTAGGATTCAGTTTTTTCCTTAAGAATAACTAACACAGAAAAAGAATCACTGTTCAGATTTACATTTTTCGGGCTTCCTCTTCTTAGCTAAGCCAATTCTCTTAAATTTGTGCCTTATTCTGAATAGAACTGTATACATGAAAATATCCGTCAATAGATTAAAAGATTTTATTTATTTTGAAGAATCACCGGAAGAGATAGCAGCTCTTTTGACAGGAAGTGGCCTCGAGGTAGAAGGAATTGAAGTTTATGAATCCATACAAGGCGGTTTGGAAGGGGTGGTGATTGGAGAGGTGCTTACCTGTGAAAAACATCCCAATGCGGATAAACTCAGTGTTACCACAGTAGATATTGGAGGGGAAGTAGTTCCTATAGTATGTGGGGCACCCAATGTGGCCAAAGGCCAAAAAGTGGTGGTCGCAAAGGAAGGCAGTACGCTTTATCCTATTTCAGGCGAGCCCTTTGAAATCAAGAAGGCCAAGATAAGAGGAGAAGTTTCTCAGGGAATGATCTGTGCTGAGGATGAAATCGGCGTAGGCGAAAGCCATGAAGGCATTATGGTACTTGATACAGATTTACCCAATGGAACTCCTGCATCGGAATACTTTAAGGTTGTCAAAGACCATGTTTTGGAAATTGGACTGACCCCAAACCGTGCTGATGCAGCATCTCATCTAGGTGTTGCCAGAGACCTAAAGGCATTATTGAAGAGAGAGATATGTATTCCTTCAGTAGGTGATTTTAGGATTGATAATCAGAACAGGAAAATTCATGTTGAAGTCGAAAACTCCACGGATTGTCCGAGATATTCAGGGATTACCATTTCGAATATTAAAGTGGCCCCATCTCCTGAATGGCTTCAAAATTATCTGAGGGCACTTGATTTGGAGCCGATCAATAACATTGTGGATGTAACCAATTTCATCCTCCATGATCTTGGACAGCCTTTACATGCTTTTGATGCAGATAAAATTTCGGGAGGGAAAATCATTGTAAAAAAACTTCCTAAGGACAGTGTTTTTGTAACCCTGGATGATAAGGAAAGAAAGCTTTCAGGAGAAGAATTGATGATCTGTGATGAAAAAGGGGGGCTTTGTATTGCCGGGATTTTTGGAGGTAAAGGCTCTGGTATTTCTGAAGGCACTACCTCAGTCTTCTTAGAATCAGCACATTTTTCAGCAGATGTAATCCGCAAAGGGTCACAGTTTCACAACTTAAAGACAGATGCCTCCTTCCGTTTTGAAAGGGGAACAGATCCCAACATGCCGGTATATGCCCTGAAAAGGGCGGTCATGTTGATCAAAGAAATAGCAGGAGGAGAAATAACTTCCGATATCATCGATGTTTATCCCAATCCGGTTGGAGATACTGAAATTGAAGTCAGCTATGCCAGCATTAACCGCTTGATTGGAAAAGTACTTCCAAAACAAGAGATCAGGGAAATACTTGAAAGCTTGGAAATTAGTTTTATTTCAGAAAATGAAAATGGATTTAAAGTTGCTGTTAAACCTTATCGGGTTGATGTGATAAGAGAAGCAGATGTAATCGAGGAAATTCTTAGGATACATGGATTTGACAATGTAGCGCTTTCCGAAAATCTGAAGGCAGATTATTTGGCCGAACATCCGTCCAAAGATTTCAATAAGCTGCAATATAGGTTGTCAGAAGTTCTTTCTTCCCTGGGTTTTTATGAAATCATCACCAATTCCCTGACCAAACCTCAATATGCGGATAAATCAGGTTTTCTTGATGTCAGTGAGAGGGTGGAAATACAAAACAAGTTATCTGAGGATTTGGGGGTGATGAGACAAACGCTGTTGTTTTCAGGTATGGAGGTTTTGGCCTATAATATCAACCGTAGACAGAAGGATTTAAAGTTGTTCGAATTTGGGACCGTATATTTCAAAGAGGCAGGGGGTTATCGGGAAGAAAGAAAACTTTCCCTCTTTCTGACGGGAGATAAAGCTGCTGAAAGCTGGAGAGAAGCATCTAGGACAGTTGTTTTTGCTGATTTATATGCTGTAGTTGAACTTATCCTGGAAAAGTTGGGAGTAGATAATGTTGAAGTTGAAATCATTCATTCCTCTCCCTTTGATTATGGATTAAAAATGATGCATGGGTCTAAAGAATTAGGCTCGATCGGAGTGGCTCAGGAGGATTTGGCCAAACTGGTAGAAGTAAGGCAGGAAGTATTGTTTGCAGAACTTAATTGGGATCTGTTGACTAAAAAATCAAAAGGCTTGAAAAAGTACATGGAAATTTCCAAATTTCCTGAAGTGAGAAGGGATCTTTCTTTAGTTATCGATAAAGAAGTGACGTTTGATCAGATAAAAACGGTAGCTTTAAAGGCAGGTGGAAAGTTATTGCAAAGGATAGGGGTTTTTGATGTTTATCAAGGGGATAAAATTGAAGCTGGTAAAAAAGCCTATGCCTTAAGTTTTTATCTTCAGGATACAGAACAGACACTTACTGACAAAGTTATAGAGAGAACGATGGACCGTTTAATCCAAAGTTTTGAAAAAGAAGTACATGCATTTATCAGAAAATAACCAATGATTCAAGAAGAACTTCAACATTTGGAAAAGCTAGCCGAAAAGGTGGGGCAAAGGTTGCAACAACTGGAACAGGACAATCATGCCCTGAATGAAGAATTGTTTGTATTGCGATCTACCTTGGAGGAGAAGGAGCGATTGTTGGAGGATTTTAAAAATCAAATTAAATTAGCTAAACTTGTAAATAGCTTACCGGTGGAAGGAGTAGAGTCTGCCGAATTGAGAGAAAAGATCAATAATTATATAAAGGAAATCGACAATATAATCGCCTACTTGTCCGAGTAATATGGAAACACTGTCAATTAGATTAAAAATTGGAGATAGGGAATATCCTATGAAGGTGAAGACAGAGGATGAGGCCAAAATCAGACGGGCAGGCAAATTGATTAATGATAAAATAAAAAGATACAGAGAAGAGTTTGGTTTGGATGATCGTCAGGATTTATTGGCAATGGTTGCGTTTGATTGTATGGTGGAATCCATGGAGGTGACCGCAGTCAATAATGAAGATACAGATTTAATCAATTCAAAAATCATTCAAATCAACCAACATCTGAGTTCGCTTTTATAATTATTTCCCCCTCAAATTCGCGGAATTTTTCTTTTCCGGTAGGTAAAATATATCTAATATACCTATGGGAGAATCATTATACATTATTATCGCAGGCATCATTGGCCTGGGTATAGGCGCTGTTATTGCAGGCTTTTTCATCAAAAATAACAGCAAGAAGATGGAAGAAGAAGCCAAGGAAAAGGCAAAAAGTATCATCCGTGAGGCAGAAATCAATGCTGAAGCATTGAAAAAAGACAAAATACTTGAGGCCAAGGAAAAATACCTGAAACTTAAATCTGAGTTTGAGGATGAGGTGAATAAAAAGAAAAACATCATCATCACCAACGAAACCAAGCTTAAACAAAGGGAGCAGGCCCTGTCCAAAGAAATAGAACAGATCAAAAGAAAGGAAGCAGAGTTGGACAGTAAGAAGGAAAACCTCAGCGCCCAGCTTCATTCCGTACAGGTGAAAAAAGAAGAACTTGACCGGATTACCAACCAAAGAATTTCCGATTTGGAAAAAATTGCCGGATTGACCAAAGAAGAAGCTAAAGAGCAAATCGTGGAAATGCTCAAGGATGAGGCCACTACAAAAGCGTCTTCCCAGATCAAGGATATCTTGGATCAGGCAAAATTGACTGCCACCAAACAGGCTAAGAAAATCGTGTTGGATACAATTCAAAGAACAGCAACCGAGCATGCTATTGAAAATTGCGTGTCCGTGTTCAATATAGAATCTGATGATGTCAAAGGGAAAATCATTGGTAGAGAAGGCAGAAATATCAGAGCTTTGGAAGCTGCTACGGGTGTTGAAATTATTGTGGACGATACTCCTGAGGCCATTATTATTTCCGGCTTTGATCCGGTAAGAAGGGAGATTGCCAGACTTTCCCTGCACAGACTTGTTCAGGATGGCAGAATTCACCCTGCCAGAATTGAAGAGGTGGTGGCCAAAACAGAGAAAAACATAGAGGAAGAGATTGTGGAGATAGGGGAAAGAACCTGTATTGATTTGGGTATTCACGGTCTACATCCCGAGCTGATCAGGATGGTGGGGAGGATGAGATTCAGGTCCTCATACGGGCAGAACCTGCTACAGCATTCCAGGGAGGTTGCCAAGCTTTGTGCTACGATGGCAGCTGAAATGGGGTTGAATGCCAAACTTGCCAAAAGGGCGGGTTTACTTCATGATATTGGAAAAGTTTGGCCGGAAGAAGCAGAATTGCCCCATGCTATATTAGGTATGGAACTGGCCAAGAAATATAAGGAACATCCTGAAGTATGTAATGCTATTGGAGCACACCATGACGAAATTGAAATGACTTCAATGATATCTCCGATTGTACAGGCCTCAGATGCTATTTCAGGATCCAGACCAGGTGCCAGAAGGGAAATCATGGATAGTTATATCAAGAGGCTGAAAGAACTGGAAGAACTGGCTTTGGCATTTGATGGGGTAAACAAGTGTTTTGCCATGCAGGCCGGCCGTGAGCTAAGGGTTTTGGTGGATGCTGACAATGTAGATGACCAGACCGCCAGCAAGCTTTCTTTTGATATTTCCCAAAAAATAGAAAAAGAAATGCAGTATCCGGGACAGATCAAAATCACCGTTATCCGGGAAATGAGAGCTGTTAATTACGCGAAGTAAATTAATCTTCTTTTTATAAGAAGGTGCGGTATTTTTATCGCACCTTTTTTTATTATTGTACTTATGCTTTTTATTTTCCATTTACCCCGTTCGCTTTTCGAGCTTTTTTCTGAGATCAGATTGCTCCTATTTTCAAAAAAGCTAACCAAGGATGACATTACTGTTCTTCAAAAACTTTTCCCTTTTTTTAATCAACTTAGGAAAGAGCACCAGGAAGAATTCCTTGAGAAACTAAGGATTTTTCTGGCATCCAAAACTTTTTTTGCCAGAGGAGGGCTGAAAGAGATTACAAGAGAAATGGAATTGTTGATAGGAGCTACTGCTGTGATGGTTACTTTTGGATTCAATCAGGTGAGGATGAAGCATTTTTCTAAAATTTTGATTTACCCGGATAATTATTATTCCACAATCAATAAAAAATACCATCAGGGAGAAGTTAATCCTAAACTCGGCATCATTGTTCTTTCTTGGAAGAGTTTTGTTGAAGGTTTTCTTATAGCCAATGATGGGGTGAACCTTGGTATTCATGAAATGGCCCATGCACTAAAATTAGAGAACCAAATTCATTATAATCAGGAAAGTAATTTTTTTAATCCTCAACGTTGGAAAGTTTATACTAAATATGCAAATGAGGAGATCCAAAAAATCATAGCTCGCGAAGGTTCCTTTTTTAGGGATGCTGCTGCTATCAATATCCATGAGTTTTTTGCAATATCCTTAGAGTCATTTTTTGAAAAACCTTCTGAATTCGAGCAATATCACCCTGAACTTTATAAGGCAATGGTATTCTTGTTAAAACAAAATCCTATTGTCTTATTCCAAAAGCCATAACTTTTCAAAATAAAATTGCAAAAAACATGACAATAATCATGTTTGAACCTTTTTAATATCACTCTAAAAATTTCCCTTCCGAATTAGCTTTGTAGTAAATGTTTTGAAGCTATGCAGGGAAAAATAGAAACCACGGTAAAGTTTGCCGTACCGGAAGAAATCATCTCTCCCCACTATTGTGAGAGATTACCCATTGGATTTCCTGCCCACCTTACAAAAGGAGGGAAAGGATTGATGTGTAGCCCAGAACAGGAGCCAAGTCTCTATACCGCTCACCTTCCGGAGGTTTTGGATTGGCTGCATGGCTTAGATAAACCCCGGCCATTGGAAGAAGAACCCTGCGAAATACCTGTTCTTTTGTTTGACCGGGAGATGTCCACCGAAAGTTTATTGTTCCACTATGATGGAACACCTGCCTCTGCTAGATTGATCCGAAATTTCGTTGGCCTTTTTAAAGAAAATATCAGAGAAAGTAAAGCAACTATTATTTCTCCCTGTTTTATTCCAAAATCCAAGTTAAAAGAAGAGCAGGAAATTGTACAGTTATTGACCCAATCAACCAGAGAGACTTCATTTATTAAATTTAATTTTACAAGGATCGGTGATTTTTGGTCCTATGCAGTAAAACACAAATGTACTTTGTTGGTCACTACCAAATACTATCAATCTGATCTTGCAAAAGTATTGTTTCATTTTTATAAGGGAGGGATGTGGTACGATCGGCTCTCATTTTATTTATCATACTAATCTTAGTCAAAGTATGATTTTCGTCATGTTTTTTAGGTTCCAAGCGTGTTAAATTGTACCAAATGTCAAAACCAACAAAAATAGAGTCACAAAAAGTAATTTCATCCTGTTTCCATTGCGGGGAGAATTGCAAAGATGATGTCCTAAATTTTGATGGAAAGGATTTTTGCTGTACAGGGTGCAAGTTGGTCTATGAAGTATTGAATGAAAATGATCTCTGTAACTACTATGCCATTGCCGACAACCCTGGATTAAACCAGAAATCGGTATCTTCAAGAGAGAATCGTTTTGATTATTTGGACGATGGGGATATCATTCGAAAAATGGTAGATTTCCAAAATGAGGAAGAAACCCATATTACTTTTTCAATACCCTTGATACATTGTGCTTCCTGTATTTGGTTGTTGGAAAACCTGCACAAGCTGAATCCTGGCATTGTTTCAGGGAGAGTGGACTTTTTAAAGAAAAAGGTTCAGGTCAAATACAATCAGGAAAAAATTAGCCTAAAAGAGCTGGTTCAACTGCTTTCAAGAATAGGATATGAACCTGCCATTAACCTTTCTGATGTAGAAAAGAAAAAGGTCAGTATAACTGACAAAAAACTTATCTACAAATTGGCAGTTGCAGGTTTTTGTTTTGGCAACATGATGTTATTCAGTTTGCCTGAATACTTTGCAGAGGCAGAACTATTGGGGGAAGGGTTCAAAAAAACCTTTAATTATCTGAATGTCATGCTGGCCTTACCTGTATTTTTTTATGCGGCCACTGATTATTACCGTTCGGCCTGGCTTTCGGTACGCAATGGGTCAGTCAATATGGATGTACCCATTGCGATCGGGATAATCACCCTATTTTCTTACAGCCTTTATGACATTTTTCTTCTTGGGAATGAAGGGTACATGGATACCTTGGGAGGTCTCTTATTTTTCCTTTTAATCGGAAAATATTATCAGCAAAAAACATATGATACTTTATCATTCGATAGGGATTACAAATCTTATTTTCCTGTGGCTGTCACAAAAGTTGCCAGGGATGAAGAGGAAGTTATTCCTCTGATAAAGTTGAATGTAGGGGATATCATCAAAGTACGGAATGAGGAATTAATACCAGCTGACAGTATATTGTTGGAAGGTGAGGCATTTATTGATTATTCTTTTGTAACAGGAGAGGAGGTTCCTGTATTAAGGAAAAAAGGGGAACTTATTCATGCGGGAGGAAGGCAAAAAGGAAAAGCTATCTTGCTCGCTGTTCAAAAGTCTCCTTCTCAGGGATATTTGACTGATTTATGGAACAATGATTCTTTCGGGAAAGAGAAAAATGACGGTCTTGAGTCCTTGGCAAACCGGATTTCAGGGAAATTTACCATTACAGTCCTTTTGATTGCACTTGCAGCGCTTGTTTTTTGGTTTCTTTCCGGAAATGTTTCCTTGGGTGTGCTGGCTTTTACATCGGTTTTAATCATAACCTGCCCCTGTGCACTTGCGATGTCTACACCATTTACTTTAGGAAATACCCTTAGGGTTTTTGGTCAGGGGAAATTTTATCTGAAAAATTCCCATGTTATTGAAAGGATTGCCAAAATCGATACCGTGGTATTTGATAAAACAGGAACCCTGACCGCGCCTGACCAGGCAAAAATTAAATATCATGGAGAACCCCTTGCTTTGGAATCAAAAGCTCTGATTAAGGCCATGGTCAATCAGTCTACCCATGCCTTAAGTAACAGGATTAATTCCTGGCTGAAAGATGTAAAAGCCATGAGTTTGTTATCCGAAGTGGAGGAAGTCAAAGGGATGGGTTTGAGGACCACCTATAAAACCCAGGAAATTAGATTGGGTTCAGCTGAATTTGTGAAAGCTGAAATCAAAAACCTACCACAAGATGGTAACCTGGTATTTTTTGCCATTGAAGATACTGTTTTGGGTTATTTCTTTATTCAAAGTGGCTTAAGAAAGGGAATCAGGGAAGTGGTTTCCACCATTCAAAAAAGCAAGGTGGTCCATTTTCTTTCCGGGGATCAGGACCATGAGCGGGAAAATCTAAAAAAGGTATTCGGTGATCAAATCCGGATGAATTTCAATCAGGGTCCGACCGATAAATTACTGTATATCAAGAACCTCAATAAAGGGGGTGCAAATACCCTTATGATAGGGGATGGTTTAAACGATGCAGGGGCATTGAGGGAAAGTCATGTAGGGGTGGCAATCACAGACAAGGTAACCAATTTTTCACCTGCATCCGATGCCATCATGGACGCAAGCATGATGGAAAAACTTCCGGCTTTTATGGATTTCACCAAGACAAGCAGGAAAATCATCAAGGCCAGTTTTGGTCTGAGTTTTTCCTACAATCTAGTAGGGATATTCTTTGCGGTGCAAGGATTGGTCAGCCCGGTTTTCTGTGCGGTACTGATGCCTATAAGTAGTATTTCGGTAGTTCTGTTTACCACTGTTGCAACGAATTTGATTGCTTATAAACGTGGCCTAAAGGAAAAAATCTGGTAATTATGGAAGTGATATTTATACTTATTGCCATCAGTTTGATTCTCGCTGGATCCTTTTTATTCCTCTTTTTTAGAGCGATGAAAAGTGGGCAGTTTGAGGATAACCATACCCCGGCAATAAGAATCCTATTTGATAATGAAACAAAAAACAAAGATAAAAAAGTACCATCAACTAAATCGAAATAAGTATGCCTGGAACAACTCTTGAACAGTTCAGTTACGATAACAAAATCGTAAAGTACTTCGGGGTCGCCACAATTGCATGGGGCCTCGTCGGAATGTTGGTCGGTGTGATTGCAGCCACTCAGCTCTTTCTACCCGAAGCCAACTTGGGAAATCCTTACACTACCTTTGGCAGGATAAGACCACTTCATACAAATGCAGTTATTTTTGCATTTGTAGGAAACGCCATTTTTGCAGGAATTTATTATTCCATGCCCAGATTATTGAAAGCTCCTATGTGGAGTAAAGCCCTTAGCTGGGTCAATTTTTGGGGATGGCAGCTAATAATCCTATTGGCAGCAATTACCTTACCTTTAGGTATTACGACCTCCAAAGAATACGCGGAACTGGAATGGCCGATTGATATCCTCATTGCCTTGGTATGGGTAGCATTTGGCGCCAATATGATCGGTACACTGATCAAAAGAAGGGAAAAACATATGTATGTGGCCATTTGGTTTTATCTGGCCTCATTTGTGACCGTGGCGGTTCTACATATTTTCAATTCACTTGCTCTACCGGTTTCCTTCTTGAAGAGTTATTCCGCTTATGCAGGCGTGCAGGATGCATTAGTACAATGGTGGTATGGTCATAATGCAGTAGCATTCTTCTTGACTACCCCATTTTTAGGGTTGATGTACTATTATTTGCCAAAAGCAGCAAACAGACCTGTTTATTCATATAAACTATCCATCATCCACTTCTGGTCACTGATTTTCTTATATATCTGGGCCGGGCCTCACCATTTATTGTATACAGCACTTCCCGAATGGGCACAGGTATTAGGAGTTGTTTTTTCAGTAATGCTGATTGCACCTTCATGGGGTGGTATGGTGAATGGTTTGCTGACATTGAGAGGAGCTTGGGACAAGGTACGTGTGGATCCGGTATTGAAATTTATGGTAGTGGCTGTCACTGCTTATGGTATGTCCACTTTTGAAGGACCTATGTTGTCTTTGAAAAACGTGAATGCCATTGCACACTACACTGACTGGATTGTAGCCCATGTTCATATTGGGGGATTGGGATGGAATGGATTTTTCACTTTTGCCATGCTGTATTGGTTGTGGCCTAGAATGTGGAAAACCAACCTTTATTCCACGAAATTGGCAACTACCCACTTTTGGATGGGAACGATAGGAATCATATTCTATGCTTTGCCTATGTATGTTGCGGCTTTGACCCAGTCTTTGATGTGGAAAGAATTTAGCGAAGCGGGAAGATTGGCCTATCCTAATTTCCTTGAGACAGTCATTCAGATTGTTCCCATGTATATGCTGAGAGCATTTGGTGGTCTTTTGTATTTATCAGGAGCTTTCTTGATGGTGTATAATATGGTGAAAACTGCCCAGCAAGGGAAATTTGTTGCTGAGGAGGCAGATGAAGCACCTGCTCTTAAACCTTCTGTTTCCCATGAAGGAGAATTCTGGCACAGGGCTTGGGAAAGAAAGCCAGTCTTCTTTACCATCATGGCAACTGTCGCAATATTGATAGGTGGTGCGGTAGAGATTATTCCTACACTTCTGGTAAAATCTAATGTACCGACTATTTCCAGTGTTCAACCTTACACACCACTCGAACTGCAAGGAAGGGATTTATACATTTCCCATGGGTGTGTGGGCTGCCATTCCCAAATGATCAGGCCTTTCCGTTCCGAAACTGAGCGCTATGGTGAATATTCCAAAGCCGGAGAATTTGTATATGATAGGCCTTTCCTTTGGGGGTCCAAACGTACAGGCCCGGATTTACATAGGGTTGGGGGTAAATATCCTGACAGCTGGCATTATTACCATATGGTCGACCCTGAAAGTATGTCTCCTGGGTCATTGATGCCACCTTATCCTTGGTTGTCGACCAACATCATGGACCATAGTGATCTACCTGCCAAAATCAGGACCATGCAGAAATTGGGAGTTCCTTATCCTGATGGATATGATGCCCAGGCTAATGCTGACTTGATGCTTCAGGCAGAACAGATAGTGGCAAACCTTAAGGCCTCTGGTGTGGAGGTATTGCCAGAATCTGAAATTGTAGCTCTGATAGCCTATCTGCAGAGATTGGGAACAGATATCAAAAAAACGACAGCTTCTAATCCTTAATTATCAAAGTTATGAAAAAGGAAGTATTGAGTTCCATCGAGAACATTGAAATCTATCCCATTATATCCTTATTGATCTTCGTGATTTTCTTTATCGGGATGTTTATTTGGGTGATCAAAGTAGATAAAAAATATATAGATCATATGAAGGAAATGCCTTTGCATGATGAACCACATAAATCCAGCGGCTATGAAAAAGTTTAAATCCTTATTATTTCTTTTGGCAGGGATGATAACCGCTTTGCCAACTATGGCTCAGACCAGTGAAATCGGCTGGGTTGATAAAATCCAGCAAATGGAAAGTAGTCAACTTACCTTATTGGTTATCCTTGCGGTTATCCTTGGAGTAATTGTTTTGCTTCTCATCCTCATGATCTATCTGATGTCATTCATGATGTCTGTTTTCAAAAAGGAGAATCCGGAATTGGCAGCCCAACCTACCTGGTGGGATGAGTTCAAGCTAAAATATATTACCGGAAAAATGAAACCAGTGGGAGGTAAGGAAGAGAAAGCTCTTATGATGGACCACAGCTATGATGGAATTGTTGAGTTGGATAATCATATGCCTCCCTGGTTAGCCAATATATTTTACATAACCATTGCTTTCGGTGTGGTTTATTTCACATACTTTTCAGTTCTAGGTTTGGGAAAAACCCAGTTAGAAGAGTATGAAGAAGAAATGAGGATTGCGGCTGTACAGGCCGAAGAAAGAGCAGCATTGGCTTTGAGTTCTATTGATGAAAATACCGTTGTCTTTGATAATTCTGCCACGGCTTTGTCCTCAGGCAAAAGTATTTTTGATACCAATTGCGTGGCATGTCATGCATCTGACGGAGGAGGGGGAGTAGGACCAAACCTTACGGATGAATACTGGCTACATGGAGGTAGTATTAATGATATCTTCAAAGTGGTCAAATTCGGTGTGGTTGCAAAGGGCATGATTCCTTGGCAGGACCAACTGAGTCCGGAAGAAATGCAAAATGTTTCCAGCTATATTTTGACTCTGGTGGGCACCACCCCGGCTAATCCAAAGGCTCCGGAAGGGGAAAGGCATGAGCCTGCCAACGAAGAAGCAGAACAGCCAATTGCTGAGGAAGTATTGGAAGGAGTAGAAGCGAATTAAATAAATATTTAAAAATTACCAGAGAGTGCGTGGCGTCCGGCAACCATGCACTCCTCTTGGGCAAATAAAAATTAAAATGAGTACCAAAAATCCACATTTGGATCCTGAGAAGTTCCGGGATTCCCTGGCAACCATAAAGGATGACGGGAAAAGGAACTGGATATATCCAAAGAAAGTCAGCGGCAAATTTTACCGTTGGAGAACATACCTTTCATGGGTTTTGCTGGCCATTTTATTTGCCGGTCCATTTATTAAAGTTGGTGGAAGGCCATATATGTTATTCAATTTCTTTGAACGAAAGTTTATCATTTTCGGTGCTGCATTTTGGCCTCAGGACACCCATTTGCTTATTTTCTTACTCTTGATCTTTTTTGTATTTGTGATTTTATTCACTGCGGTTTTTGGACGGGTCTTTTGTGGTTGGGCCTGTCCACAAACCCTTTTCATGGAAATGGTTTTTCGAAAGATCGAATATTGGATAGAAGGGGATGCCAATCAACAAAGAAAGTTGGATGCCATGCCATGGAATGGGGAGAAGATTTGGAAAAAGGGATTGAAGATGACCATTTTCCTCCTCATTTCTCTTTTGATTTCCCATACTGTGATGGCCTACTTAATTGGAATAGATCAGGTAGTGGAAATTGTCAGTCAACCCCCAAGTGCCCATATGGCAGGCTTCATTGCATTGATGGCTTTTACAGGAATATTTCTGTTTGTGTTTTCTTGGTTTAGGGAACAGGCCTGTTTGGTGGTATGTCCTTATGGGAGGCTTCAAGGGGTTTTGTTAGATGCCAATTCCATCAATGTAACTTATGACCATGTCAGGGGAGAACCCAGGGCTCCGATAAGGAAAAATATTGTTGAAAAAGAACCCAAAGGGGACTGCATTGACTGCGGGCTTTGTGTTCAGGTGTGCCCGACAGGCATTGATATCCGGAATGGGGTGCAAATGGAATGTGTCAATTGTACGGCATGTATAGATGTTTGTGATGAAGTCATGGAAAAAGTGGATAGACCATTGGGTCTGATCCGTTATGCCTCTGATAATTCTGTCTTAAAAGGCACTCAAAATCTCATTACGCCAAGAGTAAAGCTGTATTCTATATTGCTTGTAATATTGGTAGGGGCCTTTGTTGCCCTTTTGGCTACAAGGGAAGATTTGGGGGCAACAGTTACAAGGTTCAGGGGTATGACCTATCAAACTAGGGATACCGGAGAAATAAGTAACCTTTACGAAGTTACCTTCATCAATAAAACATTTGATCCCCAGGAGGTAACCTTGGTTCCTATGGATGAAAAATATAGAGTGGAAGTAGTAGGTGATCAAAATTGGTCTTTGGAAGGACAAGCAAAATTTGAAGGAAGATTCTTTTTGGTGACTGATTCAGATAATATTAAAACCAATCAGGATAAAATCACCCTTTTACTCACTCAAAATGGGGAAGTTATAGATGAGATCAAAACCAGCTTTGTAGGACCTGTGGAAAGGTAGGAAAATTAACAATTAACAATTAACAATTACCAATTACTAATTACCAAATATCAATTAGAAAATTATTAATTATTAAAATTATAAAGTCAATATGGATTGGGGAAAGGGAATCACATTATCATTGATAGTATTTGGGGTTATCATAATATCTATGGTAACTATTTGTGTCAAGCAGGATGATTTGCATCTGGTCACCCAAAACTATTATGAGGAAGAAATTAAATATCAGGACCAAATTGACAAAATGGTCAATGCGGGCCAATTGGATCATGAAGTACTGATTTATAATAATCAATCAAAAATTGTAGACCTCCATTTACCTGTGGGGGCAAAAGGAACATTACACCTTTTTAGGCCTTCAGATGCAAGATTAGATCAA
This sequence comes from Shivajiella indica, assembly GCF_042683085.1. Taxonomy (NCBI): domain Bacteria; kingdom Pseudomonadati; phylum Bacteroidota; class Cytophagia; order Cytophagales; family Cyclobacteriaceae; genus Shivajiella; species Shivajiella indica. The sequence continues at coordinate 163,163 of NZ_JBHUIV010000018.1, forward strand.
AAAATCACATTTGAAATAACTGATCCAGCTGTAAACTCAGTAGATGTTAAAAGTTTAAAGCCCGGATATTGGAGGGTAAAACTTACTTGGGTTGAAAACGGTGTGGGCTATTACAAAGAAGAGAAAATCAATATTTAAATGATCTGGACAGCCTTTTTGTTGGGTTTTTTAGGCTCATTCCATTGTTTGGGAATGTGCGGCCCTATTGCTTTGGCTGTGTCTTCAAAGGACAATTCCCGATTTTTGAAAAACAAGATCATCTACAATCTAGGGAGAACCATCACTTATTCTTTTTTGGGTGCATTGATTGGCCTTCTAGGTTTTTCAATTGCTTTGGCAGGTTTACAGCAATGGGTATCCATAGGAATGGGATCGGTCATTTTGGTGATGGCTTTCTCTTATAAAAGCTCAGAAAAATGGATTTCCAAAACAGGCTTGTTTGGAGCAGTTGCTAAGCTTAAATCTTTGTTGGGTTATTATTTAAAGAAGGGTGGAACCACTGCATTTTTTGCTTCTGGAGTTTTGAATGGGTTTTTGCCCTGCGGTATGGTATATATCGCATTAATTGCCTCTTTGGCTCTTCAAAGTCCGCTCAATGGCGCACTGTATATGTTCTTTTTTGGAGTAGGAACCATTCCAATGCTGCTGGCTATCATGATCACAGGGAAAATCATCTCCGTTTCGTTGAGAGCAAAATTTACCCAAGCTCTCCCCTATGTGGCTATGTTCATTGGAATTCTATTTATTGTCAGAGGTATGGGGTTAGGAATTCATTACCTCAGTCCGAAGCTCCAGGTTTTTGATTATGGCGATGAAAAAATAGAAATCACCATGTGTGAATGATACTTATAAATGGCCACATGAACTTTATTCATGAAAAAAATGCTGTCCCAAAACCCAGGACAGCATTTCCTGAAAAATAGGGTTATCCGGGTTTATTTCTTCATCTTAACCTAAATGGCTTTACTGAACCCAAACTTTTCAGTTTCTTTAGCCTGCATTCTTAAATCGAATACCATACAGATGTTACGGATAAAAGGAAGGCCTTCGGATTTCACTTTAATCCCAGTAGTATCAAATTCAATTAAACCCTCTTCTTTGAAAGTTTTCAATTTATCCCAGTTTTTCTTTCCCAGTAGAGAATAGTAGCAGAAATCCCATTGGGCCTCCTGATTACATATAAGTTGTAAGATCAAATTTCGTGTCTTGATATCCTCCTTACTCATGATATGGCCTTTGCTGAGTGCAAAATGTCCCAAGCTGATCTGTTCCTTATAGAGGTCTATTTCTTTGGTGTTTTGGGCATATCCATAATAGACATCCGAAATTGAGCTATTTCCCAAGCCGATTAATATCTTTGAAGGGGATGTAGTATAGCCCATAAAATTTCTATGCAGGGTTTTATTTATCTTTGAGAGATATAAGGGGTCATTTGGCAAGGCAAAATGATCCATGCCTACTTCGAGGTAACCCATTTGTGCCAGGATTTCTTTGCCTTTTTCATATAATGCCCTTTTTTGGGATTCTATGGGAAGATGTTGTTCAAAACTTTTTTGGGCAGGAAAGGCGGACGGTAAATGGGCATAACTATAAAATGCTATTCTATCAGGTTTTAGCGTTGCAACTTTTTCAAAGGTATCGGCAATTGTTTGAAGGTTTTGGTGGGGTAGACCATAAATCAAATCAAAGTTTATGGATTTATACCCAATTTCCCTGGCGACATCCGTTGCCTCCTTCACTCTTTCAAATGGTTGGATTCGGTGTATGGCTTTTTGTACCTCCTCATTAAAATCCTGAATCCCATAGCTGACTCTTCTAAAGCCAAGGTCAAATAGGGTCTGTAGGTGACCTCTGGTGGTATTGTTTGGATGACCTTCAAAACTGAATTCTGCATCAGGCATCACATCGGAACTCTCAATAATAAAACCCAGCATTTCCTGAAGAGATTCCGGGGAGAAAAATGTAGGTGTACCTCCACCCAGATGGATTCCGGCCAATTTTGGTTTTCCTTCAAAAATCTTTAGATATGCTTCCCATTCGTTCATGATTGTGGTTATATAGGGAGTCTCAACCGAATGGTTTTTGGTAATTCTTTTATTGCATCCACAATAAGTACAAAGGCTTTCGCAATAAGGTAAGTGGATATAGAGCGTTACTCCTTCTTCCTCACCAAAGTCTTCATAGGCCTTTTTCACCAAACTTATCCAACCTATTTCATTTAAGTCATCTAACCAAAGCGGAACTGTAGGATAGGATGTATATCGGGGCGCTGGTACGTTATACTTTTGAAGCAATTGTTGAGGAAAAGAATTCATGCTATAATTTGTTTCAACAAATTTCATCCTTTGTCAAGGTCTATTTAATGATAAATATTCCCAGGCTAACTGATATAAGTCATGATTTTTACTTTTAATGCCTTAATGGATCGATGGATTTAAGTCCGTAAAAAAAAGTTTTTTAACAATTCAATTAAAAATTAATATTTTTAAAGAATAACCTTCAAAATCAAACCCATGAAAACCAAGTTTATTACAGACCAATCCAGAAGAAATTTTTTGTCGAAAACAGCAACCATGGCTGCAGGGTCTGTTTTTTTAAGTGGCATCGCAAAGGCTTTGGAATTACGTGATAAGCCGGATCAAAAAATGAAAATTGCTTTAGTAGGTCTTGGAGTCAGAGGAGTGAGCATGTTCGGCAGGGATGTTCAGAATGTATATAAAGATCAGGTGCAATTCGTTGGACTATGTGATATAAATGAAGGAAGGTTAAAATTGGGCCAACAATATATAGGGCTTAGCTGCCCGCTTTTTACTGACTTTGATAAAATGCTGGAAGAAACCAAACCTGAGGTTGTTATTGTGACCACAGTCGATAATACCCACCATATCTTTATTACAAAGGCTCTGGAATTTGGTGCGCATGTCATTACCGAAAAACCGATGACCACTGATGAGGTAAAATGTCAGACTATTTTGGATGCTGAAAGGAAATCCGGTAAAAAGGTGATAGTCACCTTTAATTACCGCTATTCTCCACATCGTCAGCGAATTTATGAAATTTTGAGAAATGGGGAAATCGGTGAAATTACATCAGTGGATTTTCATTGGTATTTGGATACCTCTCATGGAGCGGATTATTTTAGAAGGTGGCATGCCTACAAAGAAAAGGGAGGTACATTATTGGTTCATAAATCCACCCATCATTTCGATTTGCTCAATTGGTGGTTGGATTCAGATCCGGAGGAAGTTTTTGCTTATGGTGCATTGGAGTTTTACGGAAAAAACGGAGAATTCCGCCATACACATTGCCGGCCATGTCCCCACAAAAGTAAGTGTAACTTCTACTGGGACATCACCAAAAACAATCATTTGGTGGAATTATATGTAAAAAATGAGCAATATGATGGCTATCTCAGAGATGGATGTGTGTTCAGGGAAGATATTGACATTTATGATAAAATGGCTGTTCAGATTCGCTATATGAACGGAGTGCAGGTAAGTTATTCTCTTACAACCTATTCTCCATATGAAGGCTATCGCATCGCATTTAATGGCACCAAAGGCCGTTTGGAAGCATGGATTAAAGAAAGTCAACCATGGCAGGAATTAGCTCAGGATGAATTAAGGTTGACCAAAAACTTCGGTGAATCAGAAATTATAGTGATCCCCCATGGAGGTGGAGGACATGGTGGTGGGGATACCCGATTAAAAGATAAATTATTCAAAGACCCGAATATGGCCGACCCCTTTCGGCAATCCGCAGGAACCAGGGATGGGGCTATGTCCATTTTGGTAGGCATAGCAGCCAGAAACAGTATTGAAAGCGGAAAACCGGTAAAAATTGCTGATTTGACTGATATAGAATTGAAGAAAAGCGGGAGAGGGAGTTAATTTTTAATTACCAATTACCAATTACCAATTACCAATTATCAATTATCAATTAGTCAAAATCAATGATCCAAAACTCAAGGTTAAAATTCAATATCATAAACAGTGTTTGAGCAAACTTATACTCAAATTGATTTTACAGGTATTCCCTTTAAGAAAGGGGAATATGAATCTTGTATTTTTAAGTCCTGTGATTTTTCAAATGTGGAACTTTCAGGTTCCTTTTTTATGGATTGCGAGTTTTTAGGCTGCAATTTAACAATGGCTTCGATTTTTAAGTCTTCTTTTCAAAATGTGAAATTCAAAGATTGCAAGTTGTTGGGTTTGCGTTTTGACAAATGTGAACCGGTAGGTTTATCTTTTGAATTCAAAGACTCCATATTGGATCATTCTTCATTTTACCAATGCAAAATCGGGAAAACTATTTTTAAGGATTGTAAACTTCAGGAGGTTGATTTTGGTGGAGCCCAATTGGGTGGAGTGGTTTTCGATAATTGTGACCTATTTGGGGCAATTTTTGACAATACCTTTCTGGAAAAGGCTGATTTTAGAACTGCATACAATTACCAAATAGATCCTGAATCCAATAGGTTGAAAAAGGCAAAGTTTTCACTACAAGGTCTGCCCGGTCTTTTGAATAAATATGGGATTGAAATTGAATGAAGATTATTTTTAATTGTTAATGGAAGATTGAGTTTTAAAATTTCAAACCTGGATTTTGGGTTTTTTACATTTCTTTAAACTCTAGCCTACTGATAATATCCAGGGTCACATGCAGCATGATTGCAGCGACGATTATCATTCCAACAGAGGTGCCCAAAAGAGCATAAACAAACTGTTGGGAAACCAGATAAGAAAAAAATCCTGCTCCAAGTGAGGGCGCTATGCCAAATATAAAAACTCCTCCGATGATAAGCGGTTTGATCAATTTTCTGTCCCATCCTTCATCAAAACCTACAACCGTACTCAGGGCAATGGCAAAACCTGTACTGTAGAACATGACCATACAAAGAGGAAATAGAAGGATAAGTCCAATGCTAAGCTTGGCAATGAGTACAGTAGGGATAATTAAAATAAAAGCAAAAATCAGAGTCTGGTAAATATCCAACTTAATCATATTCCAAAATTTGGATGTCCAGGAAGCCGGAATTAAAATGAAATAGGGTTTTTTTAAATCGCCAACATTCGTTCTTCCCATTCCTGCAAAGAAATAAATGGTAATTAAAGTCAGTAGATAACCATAGATTACTTTATGAGAAAACCAATCAAAATGGGACAAAACGGCAAAAATGATAGCGATACCTGCAAATGCCAAACCGTAGACTCCAAATAATGGGTGGAAGTCCTGCCTGGAACTGTTTACATAATTTCTCCAATACAAAGCAACGGCACCCTGTCCGAAATTTTTCAGTTCGAGCTTCTTTTTAGCATTGATGCTAAGGGAGGATTCAGATGCTTCTCTTTTACCTTTAGCTTTTTCTTTTATTTCTTCATTGGATTTAGTCGATTCCAGAACATCTTCATAATAATACCCGGCATTGGAAAGAACGACCTGAACTATTAAAATGAAGGAAAGAAAATAGGCAGAGATAAACCCTATGGCAATCCCAAGGTTTTCATGTGCAAGGTAAGTGAGAATTCCCCTGCTCCAGCCTACCAAAGGAAAGAAATCAAACCAGGGGGACCCAATCCATGAAAACATTCCTTGCCAGAATTTTTCTGCCATCAGGCCTGGAATCAGTACCAACAGTCCCAGAATCAATCCAAGTCCAAAAACGCCGTTTTTTATCAAAGGAAGAATATTATATTTTGTATTCAGCGTATATACCAAAAACCTTAAGGGAGAAAGAATAAAGAAAAAAAGCATGATGCCCATTGACATGATGCCCAAATTAAGGATGTTCAGGTCAAAATGCTCATTCAACTGGGCTGTACTATACAAAGTAAATAAAAATGCTCCGCCCGTAGCCGGAAAAATTGCCCGGATCATATAATACAACAGGATATTTGACGCAGAGGCAGGGGAAGTAAACAATAAGTTTACATCTGCCATGCTGAAAAAACTTACATTCTTTTTTGTGGATTGATACAATTTGAACATGAGGAAAATCAATGCCAGTAATGTCAAACCTCCGCTGATGTTCTGAAGAGCAAAATTCACCTCTTCAATCTGTCCAGCGGCGTCTGTGAGATTCTCTACCTGAGAAGTATCGATTTCTCCTGATTTCTTACCTTTTCGAAAATAGAAAAAACTGAAATATCCAATTACAAAAGCATAAGGAAGCAACCTTAAAGGATTTTTAAGTATGAGTTTGATATTATTCAGAAGGATAAAAATATCCTTTCGTAAAAGAAGCTTGAATTCATTCATCCTTAGTCAATTCTAGAAACAGATCCTCTAAACTTGAATCATCATCCCTACTGAAATTGGATTTTAAATTGGCCAGGGTATCATTTCCTATGATATTACCTTCTTTCATGATCATTATCCTATCAGCAATAGTCTCGACGCTGTCAATAAGATGGGTACTGACCAAGATTGTCTTGCCTTTTGTTTTCAGTTCATTGAAAATCCTTTTCGTGTTTTTTATGGCTTTAGGATCCAAACCGATCATAGGCTCATCAAAAAATAATATCTGGGGATCAGGCAAAAGGGCACAACAAATGGATACTTTCTGACGCATTCCTTTGGAAAGATCCCGGCCCAATTTATCCTGTTTATCATCCAATTCATAAATTTCCATCAGTTCAACTGCCTTTTCCTGCCAGTTGATAACGCTATAAGCCTGGGCAATGAATTGCAGATGCTCTTTTACAGTCAATAAATCATATACATGGGGAGTTTCTGGGATATAAGAAAAAAGTTTTTTTGCTTCCACCGATAAATGGTCATGACCTCCAATGCTTATTTCGCCGGCACTTTTTCGAAGTAATCCGACTATGCACTTCATCGTGGTGCTTTTACCAGCACCATTGGGACCCAAAAGTCCAACAACTTCTCCACCCTCCAAGGAAAAAGTAATGTTGTTTACGGCATTCTGTTTTCCGTATTTTTTGACTAATCCATTGACTTCAAGCATTTTTTTAAGAAATAAAAATTTAACAAATCAATATTAAGCTTTTCAGTTCAATCACAGTTCCTTCTTTTACACAAAATATGAAATTTTATGGTTGAACAATTAAAACCCCTTATTGTTCGCATCTTTCAACAATTCGCTAATCCAGGAATCTTAACAGAGATGGAAAAGTTAGGAGAGATCAATTTTACGAAAATTCTAAATAATTAGTTTGCCTTATTTTTTGATTAAAAAATCAATCCCCATTTAAAAAAAAGGCTGTTGAAAATATAGGCTTCTTCCCGAACAGAAGAAAATCCAGGAGGCAAGTCATTGGAATTCAATGAACTTGCTATTTGCAATTCTTTTATTCCATCAAAATACGTAGCATTTTGTCTTTTGTATCCCAAACTCCAAGTAAAGGCATAGTTCCCTTTTTTTGAATTTCTTTTTATCCCAATTGTAGGGCTAGCCATTAGGCCGCCTTCATACCATTGTTCTGAAAAATCATTACTGGTCCTATTCTCCATCCATGCAGAACTGTATCCCAAATCAAATCCCGCAAAGGGAGATGTTCTCTTCCCTTTTTCTAAGAATCCTCTCCAAGCAAATGCCAAAGGCATAAGGGTCAAATTAGGATAGGTATCAATACCTACAACAAATCCTACAGCATGGTTGGGATTAATTCTTACCCCATTGAAGCTTGAAAAAGAAATATTTACCCTTGTGTTATAGTTTCCATCCCAAATTTGCACCCGGCCAAAGCTCAATCCAAAATCTGTATGGTTGATGAAGGCTTTTTCCTGGGCATAACCATGCTCAATAAAGAATAGAGAAATAATGAAAGCAAAAATAAAATTCCTCATAGGAGCATTAGTCTAAATCCTTATATGTTAATGAAGAGAAAATGAAAGTCTAAACCACAACCGGATTTTTCACTTGAATACAGCTTAAGGGTTGAAGAACTGAAGGGGTAGAATAATCAAATTGACATACTCCGTCAGGACCTATTACGATCAATGATTTAGGACCTGGAATAATATCCACTGACTTCATACTTTTTAGAAATTCCAATTGGTTTTTATCAATATTGAACACATCTGCCACATTGAAACTTTTTAGTCCATGCTTTCCTTCTGCCAAATAAAGAAAATCCCCTGCAAGAGCCAGTCCATGAGGATTCAGCATGGGATAAGCCTTTACTAATTTTGGAGCATAGGGATTTTTGATGTCCACTACCTGTAATTCATCAACTCCTAATCTACAAAACATCCCGGATCTCAAGGTGACAAAAGCATGTTCTTCGTTTACCACTACAGGATCACAAGCGGTAATATGTTCGTATACAGACATTACCTTAGGTTCAGAGGGTACGCTTGCATCATAGATATGCATACCAGTATTCGAACCAATAAAAAGTTTGTCTTGAAACGGGAAAATGGTTTCAATCCCCCAACCAAGGTTGATATTTTTAAGGTGCTTGGGGTCATCCTCCTGCCACACATCAAATACCCTTAAGCTGTATTCATCAACAGCATACAGGTGCCCACTCATCAGCGTAAAGCGCGCCATAGATCCACCTTGTCCATAGCTTTGTGAATCACTTGACCGTCCTGGAGCAGCAGATTCCAGTGCCATCCACATTCCAGGTCTTCCCGTCCAACCCCACATGATTTCCGATTCAGAAGTAATGACAGTGTCCTTAAAGGTCATGATGGTATTTCTAGCCATATCGGTGAACATATGCTCAAATACATTCTCTACCCTTTTGACCATTTTGATATCATTCACATTGCTGATATCAAAGGCTAGTAAATCCACATAACTATCCGCATATAAAATGTTGCTGTTTATGGCTAAGTCTACATTTCCTGGGATATTGATGAAATTTAAATTTATAGGGGAAGCAGGATTTGAGTTGTCCAGAATATGTATTCCTTTTTGGGGTTCGTTGATAAATAGATAATCTCCATAAAGGTAAATTTTTCCCGGATTGTCCAATTGCCTTCCCGGCTCAATAATAATATCAGCTTCCCGTAAAGTACTCATTTCCAGAAATACCGGAATCATAGTTCGATAGGTGTAGCTACTTTTTACCTCATCTTGACAGGAAGGTAAAGTCAGAAACATGGCCAAAGCCAAAATAATAAACACGGGCCAATTAAAAATTTTTAACAAGCTCTTTTTTACGACATTATCCATGGGAAGTTTGGGTTGTTGACTTTACCTTGACGTAAAGTTTGGCCATTGTGCTACATCAAGGTTGAAAATTTTATTCAATTCATTTTTTCCTTCATTTTTCTTTCAAAGTTCATTAGCATTCGGAAATATTTTTTGATGATATTTCCAGTCAGATCTCGCTGGAAATCCACCGCATATAGTGGGTCGGATTTTATCCTGTCAATTATCATATCCAACCATGCCTGACCATCATCAATGAGATCTTCATTGAAGGCTTCCACGGTAGTGTCCCTAGGCCCTAAATCTGCTTTTCTACCCATTTTTTTTAAATATTCACCTACCGTATTTAAGGCTAGCTCATGGGATATTTCAAAAGAGCGAATGATCTTTTTTTGATACTTTTCTTCAAAATTATGAAGTTTCCCTAATTGGATGTTTTCATCCAGTTCTTCAAGTGCTTCTTGGAAATCAAGGAAGCACTTTTCACAGGTAGGAGCGGCACTTTTCATGGCTTTATCATTTTCTATTAAGTTACAAAAAATAATTTACCTTACATTGTAAGATTGCATAAAGGGTTGTCCAGATGGAGTCATTCCTTCCAATCTTAGCCTTCCGCTGTAACTTTCAAGAAATTTCCCTGAATTTTCTGGGTTTTTGGCAGGTTCTCCGTTGATATAGGTAATGATAAATCCATTGTTCAATCCCAATTCTCTTAGGTATCCTCTGGTCATTCCTGTAATTTTGATGCCATGACTGATTCCAAATCTGTCTTTTTCTATAGTGTTTACCGCTTCAAGTCTGGCACCAAGTATATTGGAAGAATAAAACTCTCTTTTAAGTATGCCAATACCACCTTCTAAATTTTGAAGGGTCAATTCTAAAGTTTGATTTTGGTTATTTCTTTGGAAATCCACCTTAATTTTATTGCCCGGGTAATAATAAGACAGTAATTCTTCAAAACTTCCTTTTCCGGTGATGTTTACTCCATCTATTTTTGTGATGACATCATTTCTTTGCAAACCGGCTTTTTCTCCAGCTCCATTGCGAATGGTATGCGTTACAATGACCCCGTCCAAAGTTTTCAATTTCATTTCTTCAGCCAATTCAGGAGTTATTTCAACTACATCAATGCCTGGTATAGCTTTTTGTACTTCTCCATATTGAATCAGGTCATTGGAAATTTTCATAGCAATATCTACAGGTACTGCAAAACCATAGCCCGTGTAGGATCCGGTTCTTGATAAAATAGCAGTATTGATTCCGACCAATTCACCATTGATGTTTACTAATGCCCCTCCGGAATTTCCGGGGTTGATGGGAGCATCAGTCTGTATGAAGGATTCCAAAGGAAACTCCCCTCCAAGAATATTGATCTGTCTTTCTTTTGCAGATACAATGCCTGCCGTGACGGTGGATGTCAGGTTAAATGGATTTCCTACAGCAATCACCCATTCTCCTATTCTCAATTCCCTACTGCTTCCCTGTTTGATAGCAGGGAGATTATTCGCTTCAATTTTAAGAACAGCGATATCTGTATTCTTGTCTGTCCCTATGAGTTTGGCTGGGTAAGTTCTTTTTTGATGGACCACTTCTATGGTTTCTGCCCGGTCTATAACGTGATTGTTGGTAATGATGTAACCATCAGCACTAATAATGACTCCTGAACCCGTACTGACCCTTTGGGTCGGGCCTGTGCCAAAGAAATAATCAAACATACTATAACGCCTTTGATCTGTTCCTTCAAAATTTTTAATAAAGACTACAGATGGAGTGCTGTTTTCAGAGGCTGCTACAAATGATACAGGAATGTTCTCTGAAATTCTGGTCGGTTCTGTGTTTTCATACCTGACTGTCACTCCAGGCTGTCCGGTTTTTTCAATTGATGGGATTGAATTGATATTTGCTATTGGGTGGTTATGTAATTTTTGGAATGCCCATGCACCCGCTAAACCTGCACAAAAAGCCACAAAGATAATTTTTACATTTTTCATCATTTCCTTGATAACGAATTTGTAATTTTTGGGTTAAACAAAATAGAAGGACAAAAAAACTTATGTAAAAGTTATGCCAAAGTTGTCTATTTTCAAAAAGACAGAAAAATAAGAAGGAAAAGTCCTTCTTCCTTGTAATTTTGTCAGATTATTAGGGTTTATTAATGCATTAAACCCTTCCTTGCTTAAAGATTTCATGTCAGAAAAAAAACACGTAGCCATTTTAGGCTCTACAGGTAGCATTGGAACCCAAACACTGGAAGTGATCAAATCCCATTCGGATAAATTTGAAATAGAAGTGCTCACTGCCCAAAACAATGCCGATTTATTGATCCAACAGGCTTTGGAGTTTAATCCTAATTGTGTGGTAATTGCCAATGAGTCCTTATATCCCAAAGTGAAAGAAGCATTGTCGGCTACTGATGTTAAAGTCTATGCAGGAGAAAAGGCTTTGAATCAGGTCGTTGAAATGGACACCGTCGATGTTGTCCTGACCGCATTGGTGGGCTACTCCGGTTTGATTCCAACCATTCATGCTATTTCTGCAGGGAAGAATATTGCTTTGGCCAACAAAGAAACATTAGTAGTGGCCGGGGAGTTGATTACCAAATTGGCAAAAGAAAGTGGAGTAAATATTTATCCGGTAGACTCTGAGCATTCAGCAATATTTCAATGCCTTGTAGGAGAGTTTCACAACCCCATTGAAAAAATCATTCTGACAGCTTCAGGTGGCCCGTTTAGAGGAAAAGACAAGGGTTTTTTGCTGCATGTGACCAAAGAACAGGCTCTAAAACATCCCAATTGGGACATGGGTGCCAAAATCACAATAGATTCTGCTTCTTTGATGAACAAAGGGCTGGAGGTTATCGAGGCCAAATGGCTTTTTGGTGTCAGCAGGGAACAAATTGAGGTAGTGGTCCACCCGCAGTCAATAATACATTCTTTGATACAATTTGAAGACGGAAGCATAAAAGCGCAACTTGGGCTCCCTGATATGCGTATCCCTATTCAGTTTGCTTTAAGTTATCCGGACAGGTTGAAAGCTGATTTTCCTCGTTTTGATTTTGCAAAATACCCGAATCTCACTTTTGAACCACCGGATATGAAAACTTTTAGGAACCTAAAACTGGCATTTGAAGCCCTGGAGAGGGGTGGCAATGTCCCTTGCATATTAAATGCTGCAAATGAAATCGCTGTGGCCGCATTTTTGCGGGATGAAATCGGGTTTCTTGAAATGTCGGATTTAATAGAAGAAACTATGGATAAATCAGATTTTATTCTGCACCCAAGTTTGGAAGATTACATAGAGACGGACAAAATGTCCAGAATAATTACACAGGAATTAATTAAGAGTAAAGTATAATGGATACACTTATTATGGTGGCCCAGTTGATCCTGGGATTATCAATTTTGGTCGGCCTGCATGAGTTGGGACATCTCCTGACTGCAAAAATGTTTGGAATGCGTGTCGAAAAATTTTCCATTGGATTCCCTCCAAAAATTGTTGGATTCAAATGGGGAGAAACAGAATATTCCATTGGAGCAATCCCATTGGGAGGTTTTGTGAAAATCTCAGGTATGGTGGATGAATCCATGGATACTGAACAACTGAGTTCTGAGCCCCAACCATGGGAATTCCGTTCAAAACCGGCATGGCAAAGGTTGATTGTGATGCTGGGAGGTATTATTGTCAATGTCATAACGGGCATTGTTATTTTTGTGGTTTTGGTTTATCAAAAAGGGGAAACTTATTATTCGAGAGATCAAATCATTGAGCATGGCATAGTAGCCTATGACATTGGTGCAATGATTGGTTTTCAAGACGGAGATAAAATTCTGGATATCAATGGAGAGCCTTACAGAAGTATCAATGACTTAAGTAGCGGCGAGGCTTTATTGAGCAGTGAAGGTTATTACACCGTGGAGAGGAATGGTGAATTGATTAGAATCGAGATTCCAAGAGGATTTATCAATTCCTTTTCCAATGAGGAAAGTATGATGAAGTTCATCAATATCCGGATGCCGTTTGAAGTAGGAGAGGTAGTTTCGGGAAGTCCGGCCTCCACTATTGGACTTCAGCCCAGGGATAAAATACTTGGAATCAACGGCAAACCCATAGCCTATTTCAATGAACTGCAGTCTGCTCTTGCTGAAAACAAAGGGGAAGAAGCTTCATTGGTTATTGAAAGAGATGGGCAAAGATTGGAAAAGAGTACTAATGTAAGTCCGGAAGGGACCATAGGAATTGTGGTAAATCCTTTGCTTGAACCAGTTGTCCAGAAGTATGGTATTTCAGAATCTATTGTTAAAGGAACAGAGAGAGCTTTTGGAGTAGTAATTGTTAATGCCAGGGCATTGGGAAAAATGTTCACAGGTGAAGTTTCCGCAAAGAATGTCAGCGGACCGATCGGAATGGCGAAAATTTATGGCAAACGATGGGATTGGGTTAAATTCTGGAGTATTACAGGTTTGATTTCCATGATCCTTGCTTTTATGAATTTACTTCCCATCCCTGCATTAGATGGAGGACATGTGATGTTCCTGTTATATGAGATGGTTTCCGGACAGGCTCCATCAGACAAATTCCTTGAAAATGCACAAAAAGTGGGTATGGTTTTGTTATTGGCCTTAATGGTGTTTGCCATAGGTAATGACATTTTAAAAATATTTACTACTTAAAAAATAATCCATTGAAATTCTTTAGCTGATAAGGGGAAAGGCATTAGCTTTTCCCTATATTTTTTTCATTCAATTCTGGCAATTTAGATCATAAAACCTGGCCATGACTTAGAAAATGCTCTGATTTTGCTCTTACCCAATATCTCTATTTTAAATTAGAATCAGACCGGCCAGTTGAAAGCTGATTTTTATTCATATTAATTTGAAAAACCTGCCAATTTGTTATTGATTAAACATTGGCATATACATTGGTTTAATATAAAGAACCTTCTTAAATTGAGGGTTCTTGTATATTTTGATGTTAACATGACAAGACAACTGTCATATTGTCCTTTATGAATAAATTCGAAAACCAAATATTTCAATCTTATATGGTAGGGGATTATGCCTCAGAAGGTGATCTCATTCAGTTGATCACAGATGATGAAGAGGAAAACCTCTCCCAACCTGAAAATTATGCTGGAGAAATCCCAATTCTTTCGGTAAGGAACACTGTGTTATTTCCTGGGGTTGTAATTCCGATAACAGTTGGAAGGCAGCGTTCTATCAGGCTGGTAAAAAAAGCCCAGAAGGGAGATAAAATGATCGGGGTTTGTGCCCAGATCAATCCACAGAATGATGACCCTTCCTGGGATGATATTTATCACATTGGAACCTTGGCAAAAATCATAAAGATGATTGTATTGCCGGACGGGAATACCACGATTATCATTCAAGGGAAAAAAAGATTTAAAATCACTGAAACCTTATCGGAGGACCCATATTTCACTGCTAAGGTGGAATACCTTGAGGAAAATTTTCCAAAAAACAGCAAAAAAATCCAGGCTTTGGAGGAATCTTTGAAGGATGCTGCCGCCAAAATCCTTCATTTGAACCCTGAGATTCCAAGGGAAGCTCAGGTTGCCTTGGATAATATTGATAATACACCATTTCTGACCCATTTCCTTTCTTCCAATATCAATGCACCAGTTGAAGCCAAGCAAAAACTGCTTGAAATCAATGATGGTGTTGAAAGAGCCACCTTGCTATTGGAGTTTATGATGAAGGATATTCAGATGTTGGAATTGAAGAGTGAAATCCATAAAAAGGTCCATACGGATATTGACCAGCAGCAAAGGGATTATTTCTTGCGCCAACAAATGAAGGTGCTTCAAACTGAATTGGGCGAAGAAGGGCCTGAAAAGGAAGTAGAAGAATTAAGGGTAAAAGGAGCCAAAAAGAAATGGCCTGAGGCGGTTAAGAAGCATTTTGAGAAAGAGTTGGATAAGATCCTGAGGATCAATCCTTCCGCTGCGGAATATCCCATTGCGCTGAATTATGCTGAAACTCTGGTAGAATTGCCATGGAATGAGTTCACGACAGATAATTTTGATTTAAAAAGAGCCAAGGATATCCTGAATAAAGACCATCATGGTCTGGAAAAGGTAAAGGAAAGAATTATTGAATACCTTGCAGTCCTGAAGCTGAAAAATGACCTGAAAGGTCCTATCCTATGTCTTTATGGACCTCCGGGAGTTGGAAAAACTTCCTTGGGCAAGTCTATTGCAAGAGCTTTGGATAGGAAATATATCCGAATGTCTTTAGGTGGAGTCCATGATGAAGCCGAAATCCGTGGTCACCGCAAAACTTATGTGGGAGCTATGCCCGGAAAGATCATTCAGAACATGAAAAAGGTCAAAACCTCGAATCCTGTATATGTTTTGGATGAGATTGATAAATTGAGTTCGGATTTCAGGGGAGATCCTTCATCTGCTTTCCTCGAAGTATTGGATCCGGAACAGAACAGTACATTTGTGGACAATTACCTAGAGGTTGAATATGATCTTTCCAAGGTTTTATTTATAGCTACTGCCAATTCATTGGACAGCATTCAACCTGCACTCAGGGACAGGATGGAAATTATTGAGGTGACTGGATACACATTGGAGGAGAAAATTGAGATTGCCAAGAAACACCTGATTCCAAAGCAAAGAAAAGAGCATGGTGTAAAAGCCAGTCAGGTTTCTTTTGAGAAATCGGCCATTATTAAAATTATTGAGGATTATACGAGAGAATCAGGAGTCAGAAGTTTGGAGAGGGCAATTGGTAAGGTAATAAGGAATGTAGCCAAATCTATAGCTCTTGAAGAGGAATACAGTAAAAAAATCACCCCTCAAGTTGTCAGAAAGATACTTGGTGGGGAGATGTTTGATAAAGAGATTTACCAGGACAATAGTATTGCCGGAGTGGTTACTGGTCTTGCATGGACTTCTGTAGGAGGGGAGATATTGTATGTTGAAGCTTCCTTAAGTAAGGGAAAAGGGAAACTAACCCTATCCGGTCAGTTGGGGGAAGTGATGAAAGAATCTGCCATCACTGCCCTTTCATACCTTAAATCCAAAGCAGAGAAGTTAGGGGTTGATTACAGGGTTTTTGATAATTACGATCTGCATGTCCATGTACCTGCAGGTGCTGTCCCAAAAGATGGCCCTTCAGCTGGTATTACCATGTTAACTGCTATGGCATCGATTTTTACCCAAAGAAAGGTTAAATCAAAAGTTGCCATGACGGGTGAAATCACCCTTAGGGGAAAGGTGATGCCTGTTGGTGGAATTAAGGAGAAAATCTTGGCTGCTAAAAGAGCTGGAATCAAGGATATCATCCTTTGTGAAAAGAATAAGCGGGATATTGAAGAAATTGATGAAGAGTATATCAAAGGAGTAAGTTTTCACTTTGTGGATAAGGTGGAGGATGTGCTGGAAATTGCCTTATTAAAGACCAAGGTAGAAGAACCCATGGTATTCACATTTCCAAAGGAATCTAAAGCAGAAGAAATTTTCTGATGAATTCTATTTTAGGACGGATTTAAAGTTTTAAAAAGTTTAGATGTGTTGGGCTGCTTTAAGCAGTCCAACATATTTTTAGACCTGCTTATTTAAAAATTGTGAAAAACAAAACCTGGTTCAAGTTGAAGAGTTTAATTAATAAAAGGACAATTTGATTTAAATATTAGGGAAGAAAAAAGGTTAGGACCCTTAAATAAATATGAGAAACGATATCAATCATTTGACTCCGAGACAGATTGTAGCTGAATTGGATAAATATATTATCGGGCAGCATGATGCTAAAAGGAATGTTGCCATTGCTTTAAGAAACCGGATCAGAAGAATGAATGTGAAATCAGATATCCAAAGAGATATTGTTCCAAACAACATTCTGATGATAGGATCCACAGGTGTAGGTAAAACGGAAATTGCAAGGAGGTTGGCAAAAGTAGCCAATGCACCTTTTACAAAAGTAGAGGCTTCAAAATTCACAGAAGTAGGTTATGTAGGGAGAGATGTAGAGAGTATGGTCCGTGACCTGGTAGAGCAATCCGTTCATTTGGTCAGGGAAAATAAAAATGAAGCGGTTAAGGAAAAGGCTGCGGAAGCGGTGGACGAAATCATCCTGGATATATTAATTCCACCTGTAAAAACAACAGGTTTTGTACGTCCGGGCACTTCCATTACCACTGATTTCAATCCGGAGCAGGCATCGGAGGATGAACTGAATGAAAGGACCCGGGAGCGGTTCAGAGAGAAATTGAAAAACGGAGAACTAGAGGACAGAAAAATTGAAATAAATGTCAAACAAAGTCCCCCAGTTGGAATTGGAATGATAGGTAACGGGATGATGGATGATGCCAGTATGGCTGGGATTCAGGAAATGATAAGCGGGATGATGCCCAAGCGTACCAAAAAAAGAAAGGTGAGTATTGGGGAAGCACGCAAGATTTTAATGGAAGAAGAAACCAGTAAATTAATTGATTTCGATGAAGTTAAGGAAGAGGCCATCAGGTTGGCAGAAAACAATGGAATAATTTTTATTGATGAGATAGATAAGATAGCTTCTAAAAGTGGCAAGGGAAGTGGTGGCCCGGATGTAAGTAGGGAAGGAGTACAGCGGGATTTACTTCCAATTGTGGAAGGAAGTAGTGTCAATACCAAATACGGAATTATTAATACTGACCATGTTTTGTTTATTGCTGCCGGTGCTTTTCATGTGAGCAAACCTTCTGACCTGATTCCTGAATTGCAGGGAAGGTTTCCGATACGGGTGGAATTGAATTCTCTTACTGAGGATGATTTTTATCGTATTTTAAAGGAACCTAAAAATGCCTTGACCAAACAATATCAGGCGCTATTTGAAGCTGAGGAAGTGTATCTGGATTTCAATGATGAAGCCATCAGGGAAATAGCAAAACTGGCATTCAAGATCAATGAGGAAGTAGAAAATATAGGGGCAAGGAGATTACATACTGTGATGAGCCATCTGCTGAATGATTTCCTATTTGATGTCCCTGATACTATCGAGTCAAATTCAAGGATTATAATTACCAAAGAAATGGTGCAGGAGAGATTGAGCTCCTTGGTGAAAAATAGGGACTTGTCGCAGTATATTTTGTAAAGAGAAGAGAGAATTTAGAAACAAAAGACAAGAGGCAAGAGTGAAATCTTGTGCCAAGTTCAAAGTACCATGTACCAAGTTTCGAATAAACTTGGGTACAATTGTGAGTAGTACAAAAAATTTAGAAAATAAAAATTCCCTGTGGTTGCGCATTAAGGCAACCACAGGGATTTTTTTATTTCATGGGTGAAAAAGGTAATGGTTTCAAATAAAGAGAGACTACCTTTTCAACAATAGGACCTGTCTCTTCAGATTTGTCCCTGACCATGATCCATACTGGATCTTTTCCAAAGTTCTGGAAGGATTTTTTTCCGGCTTTTTCGCTTTTATGGGCTAATAAATAAACCAGTTTGGGTTGAGACCCATCCTTTTCTTCTGTATACCAATACATGACATTGGTCATGCCATGTTTTTGGAAAAGTTCTCGTGTATAATCCCTGAAGCGGGCATTAATGGCATCCACTCTCCCTGGAAACATATAATATGTTCTTAATTCAAATACCCTTTTCCCTTCATTTTGCCATCTGACGATTTCAGGGTTCAATTCCGGAGCTATTTCCATAAATACCTGATCTACTTTGGCCACCAAAGGTCCATTGGCTTCAGAAGCCTGACGAGCTGCCACCCATTCTGGATCATTGGCAAATTTATTCCATAGGACATCCCTTGATTCTTTATCCGGATAAGCAAGGATAAATGTCAAGGTATTGTTTGACTCATCAGTAGGGATGAAATAGCCAATATTTTCAATCCCGTTTTTTTCAAATAGTTTCAGGGTATGGTCTTGAAAGCGTTTAATAAGATCCGGTCTCTTTCCTTCATGGGCGGTATAAGTACGCATTTCAAAATAGCGGGTATCCTGTGCAAGATTAATTTGCGAGATAACCAATAAAGGAAGAATAAAAAGGATTAATTTTTTCATAATGCAATAAATATGATAGTTTAATTTTTCTTTTTCCAACCAACATAAGCTGATACGGATAATACTACTGCTACAATTAGCAGACCAAAAGTCTCTCTGGCTTCCTCAGATTCTTTTGTTTTCATGGTCAAGTCCTTATTTTCCAATTCAAAACCTATCCATTCCCAAACAGACTCGGGAAAGAAATAAATGGCTCCAATAATACAGGCTATAATGGATATGGATAAAGGTATCATGGGGTGCTTACCTTTTGCGGCCATTCCTGAAAACAATGCAGCAATAATATAAATGGAAACCCAGATCTCAGGGTCAGGATCATTGACTTGCCAATAAGCGAATAGCAGGAAAGCAATAATCCAGAAAACAAAGAAATATTTGGTGAAGGTTTTCATAGGTATTGGGTTAATTTTATGAAAGTAGGGAATTATTAGAGTTTAGGCAAATGTTTTCAGACAGGATGTTTTTCTTTGGCTTGAAAATCAAATTGGAGTAAATTAAGTAAAAACCAGATTGAAATTTATGTGGGTAAGCATAAGAAACAAAGGAACTGAAGTTATTACCGAACCGGAAGTACGAATTGAAAAGGAGGTGGTCAAAATGGCCAAAGAATCCATTGAGGTGGAGAAACAGGTAATCGTTCATGTGACTATTAAATCATCCTACGCTTGGTGGCAGTTACGGATTTGGCCGAGTACTTATTTGATACCAAAAGAAGGTATAAATAAATCAAAATTGCTGAATGTTGAAAATATCCCATTTTATCCTCAGTGGCTTCATGTTTTTGGCCCAAGCCATCGGTTTACATTGATTTTTGAAGGATTACCTAAAGATTGTAAAGTTTTTGACCTCATAGAAGAAATTCCCCAAGAGGGTGGTTTTAAGGCCTTGGGAATCAAAAGAAATCTGAGTGATGTATACCATGTGAAGATATTTGATTAATGGATTAAATAAGCCGAAACACTTCTTTTAATTCTGTGCTTATCGGAGAATTATCAGAGTTGGTTTCCATCAAATCTGCCATGTAGGACCACCATTTTTGCACCACTGGATGGCTTCCCAAGTCTTGTGAATTTCCTTCGCCTGATACTTTCTGGAAAGCAAAAAGTGTATAAGTTTCCTGATCCAGGAAAATATGATATTCACTGATACCTGAGTCCATGAGGAGTTCCTTAAGTTCAGGCCAAATTTCCTCATGTCTTCTTTGGTATTCCTTCTCATTGCCTGGGAAAAGTTTCATCTTAAATGCAAAAGTTTTCATTTGATCTTAATGTTAATTGTATAGGTTGAGTCTAAAATAAGCATTATTGGTGATTTGGATTGCATTGATTAACTTTTAAGGATATTGTTAAAGGAACAAATAAGGGTAAATGAATCAATCGATAACTTACAACCAGAAATATATTTGGCTGATTAGCATGACTGCAGCCTTGGGTGGTTTTCTCTTTGGGTACGACTGGGTGGTGATTGGAGGAGCCAAACCCTTTTATGAACCTTTTTTCAACATCACCTCTCCAACAGATCAGGGGTGGGGTACCAGTTCTGCTTTGGTAGGATGCATGGTAGGAGCTATCCTATGCATCATTCTAAGTGATAAATTAGGCAGGAAAAAATTATTGATTTTTTCTGGTTTCCTTTTTTCCCTTTCAGCCATAGGGACTGCCCTTTCTGATACCTTTTGGTGGTTTAATTTTTATAGAATAGCAGGAGGGGTGGCCATGGGTATAGCGCTAAACCTTTCTCCTTTGTATATAGCAGAGATTGCCCCACCTGAGAAAAGAGGGATGTTTGTGACCATCAACCAACTTTTGATCATGATTGGGGTCTTGTTGGCACAACTTACCAATTGGCAGATTTCCTTATTGGACAAGGAATTGATAGATGATGCCAGTTTCGAAATGATTGCGGCCAGTTGGAGTGGGAATTATGGCTGGAGGTGGATGTTTGGCGTGGAAGTTATCCCGGCCATGCTGTTTTTTTTCCTGATGTTTTTCGTGCCGGAAAGTGCCAGGTGGTTGATCAAAAACAATGAAGAGGCCAAAGCGAGAAAAATATTGCGTAAGATCGGTGGGGAGTTTTATGAAAACCTTTCTGTTTCTGAGATAAAAACTACCCTAAGAACTGAAGATTTGGCAAGGGTTAACTTCAAAGAATTACTGAATAAGCGGGTTGTCAAATTTCTAGCCATTGGGGTGTTCTTGTCATTTTTGCAACAATGGAGTGGGGTAAATGTGATCATTTACTACGCCGCTGATATATTCCAGGCCGCTGGTTATAACCTGAAGCAGATGATGTTGAATATCGTCGTGATCGGATCGGTGATGGTATTGTCTGTATTCATTACCATATTTACGGTTGATAGATTCGGCAGAAAGAAACTTTTGCTGATAGGCACTTCTGCGATGGCATTTTTATACCTGCTGATAGGATACTCCTTCTATGCGGATGAAGGAGGATGGGTTGTCGTATTTTTGGTTTTGGCCAACGTAATGTTTTATTCCTTTACCCTGGCTCCTTTGTTGTGGGTGGTGCTTTCTGAGATTTTTCCGACAAGAATACGGGGAGCAGCGATGTCAATCGCGGCCCTCGCACATTGGGTGGGAAATTTTACCCTCACCTATTCTTTCCCAACTATTAAAGAAAATCTGGGCTGGGCCAATAACTTTTGGCTTTACGGAGCTATCTGTGCATTTGGATTTATTGTGCTTTATTTTGTTCTGCCTGAGACAAAAGGTAAAAGTTTGGAGCAAATTGAAAGGGAATTAGGGTGATTTACTTAAAAGTTTATTTCCGTAAATCCTTAATGTTTCAAAATTCTCCGCAATCCACCTTTCACCTTCTCACTTTATCTAGGCTCTCGCTTCTAATCTCTCGTCTCTACCTTAAAACCACCCTCAAACTCTTCGCCCCATGTGCCCCGATCACCAAGGATTGTTCAATATCTGCTGTCTTTGAAGGACCGGCGATAAAAAGTCCGAAACCCGAATGCTGCTCTCCTATTTTTTGATAAGCTTCGTGCATATTGGAAACCAAGGATTTTTCCTCCAATACCATCACCAAATGCTCGGTGATAAAAGGTAAAGCCCTTAAGCCCAAGTTTTCATCCGTCAACCAAATGGCCCCATTTTCTGCCACACCAAATTGACCCTGAATAATGGCCACTTCCAGATCATTTAATTCATGGGCATCGGTTGGTAAAGGCAGGGTGGAAAGGTTTTCCATTCCTTTGGCTAAACTAATGATTCTTTCAAAGCGGTTGGTTTCCAGAAATTCTTTTAACCCGGATTCCGTAATCACTTCACCTTTATTGCTTTCAATGGATTGGATAAAGCGGGAAGGGATATTTTCTGTGAAATGGAAATCGGGTATCTCAGGAAGATGGCCGCTTTCTCTCGGTATAGCTTTGATTTTGGCTAAAATATTTACTCTGCTGCTCATGACCTGTTCTTTTTGTACCAATCTTTGAAAGTTTCATTTGGCGTTTCGGGGAGATCCCGCTGCTTGCCCCAGGTATTCAGCCCTGAATAGGTAATGCTGTCAGGCAGGAATTTCAAGGCTCCCCGCATCATCGTTCCGATGACTTTATAGGCAAAAGGGACGGCAAATATCCCATTGGCGATTTTCATGGAAATGCTTTTCGCATTGGTTCCCTGGGCTTTGGTGATTTCCTGCCTCCATTCATAGAGTTGTTCATGGATATTGATTTTCACAGGACAGACATCCGAACAAGATCCACACAGGGTGGAGGCAAAGGGTAGTGAACTGTGTTTCTTTAAATCAAGGCCTGGAGATAGAATGGAGCCTATAGGACCTGGGACCACAGAGCCATAACTGTAACCGCCACTTCTTCTATAAATGGGACAGGTATTCATACATGCTCCGCATCGGATACATTTGAGGGAATTTTTGAATTTCTCTCTGGCCAACTGTTCTGTACGTCCATTGTCCACCAGGACGATATGGATTTCCTTTCCCGAATCAGGGGATCGGAAGTGCGAATTGTAATTGGTAATGGGTTGCCCAGTGGCAGAGCGTGCAAGCAACCTAAGGAATATCCCCAGATCCTTTCTTCTGGGAATGATTTTCTCAATGCCCATGCAGGCAATGTGCACATTGGCCAAATGGACCCCCATGTCGGCATTGCCTTCATTGGTACAAACTACAAATTCCCCTGTTTCGGCTACACCAAAATTCACTCCGGTAATGGCCACTTTGGCACCCAGAAACTTTTCCCTCAAATGCAATCTGGCAGCATGGGTGAGGTAAGCAGGGTCTTCGTTGCCTTTTTCGGTATGCAGTTTTTCATGGAAAAGCTCAGAAATATCCCTTTTTTTTAAGTGGATCGCAGGCAACACGATGTGGCTAGGTGGTTGGTTAAGGAACTGGACAATACGTTCTCCCAGATCCGTATCTACCACTTCAATCCCGTTTTTTTCCAGGTATGGGTTGAGGTGACATTCTTCCGTGAGTATGGATTTGCTTTTGACGATGGCTTTGCACTGATGCCTTTGAAGGATACCGAGCACAATCTGGTTGTGCTCTTCTGCATCCTTGGCCCAATGCACCTGTATGCCATTGGCTTTGGCCTTTTCTTCAAATTGAATAAGGTATTTATCCAGATTGGCCAGCACATTGTCTTTGATCTGGGAAGCCAATTCCCTTAATTGTTCCCATTCAGGAATGGTCTTGCTGATGGTGTCCCGCTTGTCCCGGACAAACCACAGGGTTTCATCATGCCACTTGGCTTTGGCAGTGTCCTGTAAAAATTCCGATGCTTTGGCAGGATGGCTCATGAGATGGCTTGGTTTAGGATTTCGGCAATATGCATAAATTTCAAAGGCTGCTTATTCCTCTTGGCAATGCCTTCCAGGTGCATAATGCAGGACATGTCCCCGCCGGTGAGGAATTCCACACCGTGCGCTAAATGATCCTCCAATCGGTCTTTGCCCATTTGAACGGAAAGGGCCTCTTCCGTAACAGCGAAGGTTCCACCGAATCCGCAGCATTCGTCTTTCCGCATCAATTCCACCCACTCCAAACCTTCAATTTGGTTGAGCAGCTGCTTGGCCTTGCTAAAAAAAGGTTCATTTCTTTCAGAGCAGGAGCCTAACCTTAAGCCCCTATGCCCGTGGCAGGAGGCATGGAAGCCCACTTTGTGCGGGAAAGCCCCTTTGAGGTTTTCCACTTTCAAGACATCAGTGAGAAATTCAGTCAGTTCAAAAATTTTATGGTGGAGGTTGTCTTGTTCCTTTTCCATTCCCGGGATGTGGGCTGCATGGTCTTTGATATGCAGCACACAGCTACCGGAAGGGGCTACTATGTAATCGTACTCCATGAAAGTTTCCACAAAGTGTTTGGTGGTGCCGATGGTATCCCTTTCATATCCTGCATTGGCCATTGGCTGTCCACAGCAGGTCTGCCCAAGGGGATAATTGACCTGGCAACCCAGTTTCTCCAATAATTCCAATGTCGCAATGCCTACTTTTGAGTAGAACTGATCGACGTAACAGGGGATGAAAAGACCGATTTTTTTATTTAGAGTCATAAGTTGATGCTGCTGCAAGACGGATATTTGTGGATATTAAGATATAGGTTGAGATTTATTTGCCCAATTCAATAGCTATTTAATTTCCAACAGTATCCATAAATATCTATTAATTTCGATAAATATCCTTCAGTATTTTTGAAAGGGAAATTTTCTCAGGATAGGGTTTTTAAATATCCAAAAAAGTACAGATTGATATATCCTGTGGTGTCGGGTTTTTTGAGGATAAGGTTAAAGATTAATTAGATACTATATCAAGTAATGGTTTGGATTCCATACAATGGAATATTGATTAGCCAATCCTCTTTTCTGTAGTCCGATAGCGAAGTTCTGATATTTGTTTCAGTTTTGTGCTTTTCTACAAATACCTTTAAACTTTTGGCTTTAAGATTTTCTTCTGCCTTTACCTCAATAGGGATGATTTTTCCCTGAAGTTGAATGAGAAAATCGATCTCAGCTGTAGCGTTATCGGCCGACCAATAATATGGACTTAAGCCGGAAGCTATCAATTGCTGAAGAACAAATTGTTCGGTAATAGCTCCTTTAAATTCCGTAAATAGTTGATTTCCTTCCAAAATGGTGATGGCATCTATCTCAACCATAGCCCCCATAAGTCCAATATCCAAATGAAAAAGCTTAAAAGCACCAAAATCCTCGTAGGCTTTTAGAGGAATTGCTGCTTTTGAAACACGGTTGACTCGATGTACCAATCCACAATCCATCAACCAAGCCAAGGCCATTTCAAAATCTTTTGCCCTTGCCCCTTTTTTTATCTGGCCATAAATAAATTTTCTATTCTCTTTACTAAGCTGGGAAGGAATGGCATTCCAAACCATCCGGATCCGAGGAACAATTTCGAATGGGGCATGTTTCGAAAAATCCTGCTGATATGCATCTAAGATTCTGGCCTGAACTCTTCTGACTGCTTCAAAGTCCTTTGTTTCCAAAAATAGTTGAACAGCCTCTGGCATACCACCGATGAAATAATATTGTTTAAGCAGGCTTTTTAGTTTCTGGGAGAAGGGTTTGATCATGTCCCAGTCCTGCGAAAATAGCAGATTGTTGAGTGCTTCTTCTCCATTTGCCTCCAAAAATTCTTCAAAATCCAAAGGATACAAATCCAGGAATTCAACCTTTCCTACCGGAAAAGACGTGCCTTCATGTAAGGCTACCCCTAATAGAGAACCTGCTGCAATAACATGGTATTCTGTTGCATTTTCTTGGAAATATTTTAATGATGTTAGCGCTCCTTTAGATTCCTGTATTTCATCCAGAATCACTAAAGTGTTTTCTGGATCAATTTTAATCCCTGTTTCAATCTGAATGGCCATCAATAAGCGGTCAGTTTCAAAATCCTGTTCAAAAACCTGCTTCATGGTCTGACTGCTTTCAAAATTGACGTAGGCTACCTTTTGATAGTGTTGTGCACCAAAGGACTTCATCAGCCAGGTTTTCCCTACCTGTCTTGCCCCACGGATGACCAATGGTTTTCTTTTTGGGGAGTTTCTCCATTTGATCAGTGCTTTGGTTAATTTTCTTTTCATAAAAACATGAATGATACTAGTTACAAAAATACACTTTTTCAAATGAAAAAATGTGTTTAATAACACTTTTTCAAATGAAAAAATGTGAATTATTGCATTTTTATGAAGGAAAATAACCGTAAATGAATCTGATGAAAGGGGTTTATGACCTTAATAGATCTCTTAATTCAATCTTCTTTTGAAATTCACTAAAAATTTCTTGAATTAAAACTACAGAAGGTGCACAGGAAGAAGCCAATCCTGTGATTGGTTTGGTAAATTTGAAGTGAGTGCGATCAGACTCCCAAAAAACCTTCAAAGTTTTGTCTGCTGACAACTGCTGTTTGGTGCTCAGGATAGCTTTGGAGAAAAGATACACGAAATCTGACTTTTTGATCTTTCCATTTGAACTCATTGGCATATAACATCCCATCAGTTTCTTCCAGGTAATCTATTTCAGCTTTGTCATGCGTTCTCCAAATCGAAAAATTACGCCTAAAATTTAGAATACAATCTAAAAAATACACCTTAAATTTCGATTTATGCTGTGATTTTGATTTGGATTCAAATCAATAAGTTGGTTTTTTGATTCATTCCCAAATCAATACTTGTTATTTTCTAATTTTTATTTTTTTAAGAAGTTTGAATTTATTGCCAATGTTTCAAACTAATGTTTCCGTATTTCGTTATTTATTGTAATTTTAAAAGTCTGATTTTGGGGTTTAAACAAACAATTTATGGAAAGCATTTACACAGGATTATTTTTTATCGCAATAGGTATTTTGGTGAAGTTATTTCCCAATCTAATGGCAGGATACAATCAGTTTTCCCAAAAAGAAAAGGAAAATGCCATTGCCAATGGGTTGCCTACTTTCGGAAGTGCAGTTTTTGTAGTGATGGGATTGCTTTCGATATCAGGATATTTTCTTGGGATATGGTTGGATCAACCCGGAATAGGCATGGTCATAAGCCTTGGGGTAACCTTGCTAGGGGTGGTAGTTTTAATTGTTTTTGGGAATAGGTTTACAAGAGAGCGGGTCAGATAAAACTACATTGTCTATTGATTAACATTTATTCAATGCCCTATGAGAATTTTAAGTGAAAGCGCAAGAATATTGATGTTTATGCTGGTAGCATGTTTTTGTTTAGGGAGTTGCTCAACAGAGGAGCCTTTTGATGAACAGCTGTCTGCATGTGGAACTTCGGATGTATTAAGTGAGCTTCCTTGGTTAAAAGAACAATTTGAGCTGATCAAAAGCGCACCTAGCGGGATCATTTTGTACCAATACAATTCCAGAGAGGTAATCGAGATCCAATCTTCCTTGATGAGTTCTACCAATCAATCGCAGTATTACTGTGATGGAACTAAACTGAATTTCGATGGTCCTGAAGTATATCAGGATTTTTTGACGAACCGGGTTGAGGTAAAAATTCTCTATGGTGTTGATTTGTGGGGGAAATAGTTCTGCGGGAGTGAATTTTTACCTGACAGGATTACATTTCTATTGAATATCGAACAGTTCTAATCGCAAAATTTATATAAAAACAGCGATCAAAATCGCTAAATTGATATAAATTTTGCGGTTATATGCCTTTTCCCGGGATTTTTAAAGTTTAATTCACCAACATCCCTGCCCCCAGTGCCGTTCCTAAAGCAAAGTCAGTAGTTTCAATGCTGATTCCAGGTAATTTGTACCGCAGCATCCCCACAAAAATGGGATTGGCATTGAAGCCTCCATCAATATAGAGTTTTTGGGCTTTGGTACCTTTTAGCACAAGTTGGAGGGAGGCTACTTGCAGATCAGTGAGTTCATGGATAAAGCTGTAATAGGCATCTTCAAAATCTGCAAAACCTTTCCAGTCTGTTTCGTTGGCTTGTGAAATTACAAAGACCTCAGGCTTAAGGTATTCAAACCTGAACCGTTTGTGGGTTTTCGATCTGGCTTTATCGTACCGCTCCTTTTCAAAGGACAGTGCTTTGTAGTAGCCTTTTTCCAATTGGAAATGGGCATAGAGCTTTTCGATCTGTACTTTGTGCTCTTCCCCGATAAAAAGACGGCTGATTTTGATGGGACGGCCTTCCTTGCTCAAAAAATGGAGACAGTCTTTGCGGAGTTCGTCCAAAGTCAAAGGAGCATCATTAAATGGATTGATGCTTATGGCCCAAGTACCCGTCGACAAAAGGGCAAAAGGTGCTGTATTGCTGGTCAAATAGGGCAATAAAGCAGATGAAGAATCATGCACCCCAACTCCCACACTCATGCTGTGCCGGTCAAAGGTCTTGGCAAAACTGGTTGTAGTATCCACCACTTCTGGTAATATATTGTCGATCCCTTCTGCATTGACCCAGTGATGATACGCTCCTTTGGAAAAATCCCATAAGCCTGTATGACAGCCTATGCTCGTATATTCTGAAACAGCTTTTCCCGTAAAAAGAAATGAAAGGTATTGGGGAAGGTGAAGACTTCGGTGGATTTTCTTAAAGATTTCCGGTTTGGCGTATTTTAGCCAATAAAGCTGTAGGCCGGAATTCAACATGCCTAAAGCCGGGGAGGAGGTTTCTTGGCTGAACTTTTCCGCTGGGCCGTAGTTGGAATAAAACTGTTCTAAAATGTCCTCGGGATACTTTTTCAGGTAATTGTACAGGGGAGCGACCGGATTTCCCAATTGGTCAATATGCACAAAAGAAGCCCCGTAGGTGGTGAAATTGAGTTTGACGACCAGAAATTGAGGCAGAGCTAAAGCTTCTTTCAAGGTTTGCTTGACCCATTGGGTCAGTGCCTGAATGGATTCACAATCTTCACCGTCTTCATCCTGTATATAATCCAGGCGATGATACACCTTATAGACTTCCTTCAAGTCCTTGTCAAACAGAAAGAACTTCTTATTGGTCTTTCCAATGTCAAATATGGCGGTTACTTTGATGGGGTCCATGTTACAATCCGCTGGCTTTACTGTCTTTGCCTCTTTCCTTGATCAGTGTTTCCCTTACTTTCAGTTCCCGATAGCTATGGATAGGGGATATGGCTCCACCGCTTTGGCGGATAGATTCCCGTACCAAAGGTCTCAAATCAGTTCTATACGCATCCTGTAGGATTTCCTGGGCCAAGGTCACATCATGGGAAGCTTGTGCCGCATGCAGGGCATTTTGATCCACAATCAAAGCTTGTGCATAGGCAAGTTTGATGGCTTCTACGGATTGTAACAAATCCTCCAGAGGATCTTTCAAATTGTGGCTGGCATCAATCATCCAAGCAGGAGAAGGATTTGCCGTTTCTTCAAAACCTACCACCAGTTCATTGAAAATAAGGAAAAGTTGGTATGGTTTGATGCTTCCCACTGTAAGGTCATCATCCCCGTATTTGGAGTCGTTGAAATGGAAGCCTCCCAGTTTTTCTTCTGTCATCAAGGTGGCAACAATCTGCTCGATATTGGTGTTGGGCAGGTGATGGCCCAGATCTACTAAGGTGAAAGCCTTTTCTCCAAGTTTATTGGCCAACAGAAAGGAAGTGCCCCAATCCTGTATGACCGTGCTATAAAAATAAGGTTCATAAGGTTTGTACTCTACGAGCATTTTCCAGTCGGGAGGGAGTTCCTGATAGATTTCCTGAAGGGACACATAGGTGTTTTGCAGGGCTTTGCGGAAACTGTGTTGTCCGGGAAAGGATGATCCATCCGCCAACCAAACCGTCAGGGCTTTGGAACCCAGTTTTTCTCCTATTCGGATCACTTCTTTGTTATGTTCAATAGCAAGTTCCCGGATGGCTTTGTCATGATTGGCCAGAGAGCCGAATTTATAGGACAGGTTTTGGTCTGCCTGATCCTGAAAGGTGTTGGAATTTACCGCATCAAAACCGATTTCCACATCTGAAGCTGCTTGGAGGATAGCATCATAGTCCTGAGGAATATCCCATGGGATATGGAGGGAAACCGAATCACTGGACCGGTTGAGGGCATGGAGAATGCCTATGTCCTGTATTTTTTGGATTAAAGTAGCGGGTTCTCCACCTCCTGAAAATCGCCCGAAGCGGGTTCCTCCCGTGCCCAAAGCCCAGGAAGGTATGGCAATCTGAAGGGTTTGGAGTTTTTGGATCAAAGCTTCTACATTCAATCCTTTTTTCTCCAGGTTTTCTGCAAGGAAATTGAATTCACGGGAATGGGTGATTTCTCTGGGTTTATTGCTCGATTGGATATGTTCAGAGGTTATTTTCATTTAGTATTTACTGCAATTTTTTGGATGAATAACAAATTAAGGGAAATAACCTGTCCTTGTCATTTCGAGTTTTCACATTAGTTAGATGTCCAGAAACGTGCGTCACTCTGACGAAGGAAGAGTCTCCCAAACCAGGGGAGATTCCACGTAATTCTACGGGACAGGCATTAGCTCGTTCCTCGCTGAATGACGACCAAACATATGTCATAACAATTCTGTAAAAACCAATTTTTGGCACCAATGACAGAATTATTATCTTCCCCTAGGCAAGCTCTGGGACCGGAAGCTTAGCTTTTTCAGGAGGGGGAGGGAAATGTGGCAGAGCCGCATTTCCCTCCCCCTCCTCTTATTTATTCCTTATCCGGTGGCCGAGCCTGTCTGTGCCAAACAGGCTTGTCGAGGCCTTACCTTTTAATCTGTCATTGCCTTTCTGTATATAACAAATTTTAAAATCTCAGGGTGACGTAATAGTAAATGTCGAACATCAACCTTACCTCACAAAAGCCGCCGCTACCCCTCCATCCACATTCAGTATATTCCCCGTAGACTTGGAAAGTAATCCACCCACAAAAGCAAATACTCCGTTGGCAATATCTTCGGTGGAAATGATTTCATTCATTAAAGTTCTTTTGGCATAGTAAGCGGGCAATTCCTCAACGGTAACGCCATAAGCTTTAGCCCTTCCTTCTGCCCATTTGCCTTCCCATATTTTGGAACCTTCGATGACTGCGTCCGGATTGACCACATTGACCCGGATTTTGTCAGGGCCAAGTTCGGCAGCCAGCAATCTTGACATATGTGCTTGGGCAGCTTTAGCGGTGCCATAGCCCACATTGTTTGGTCCGGAAACAAGTGCATTCTTTGAAACTATATTGATGATATCTCCACCTAAACCTTGGGCTCTCAGAACCGATACCCCTGCTTGGGAGACTTTAAACTGTCCTTTGACCAGGACATCATTGAGTAAATCCCAGTCAGCTTCTGTGGTATCTGCCAAAGGTTTACTGATGGCCAATCCGGCACAGTTGACGATAATGTCAACTCCGCCGAAGGCCAGACAGGCTTCTTTATAGGCTTGAGCAATTGTATCATTATCCAGCACATCAAGCTTAACGGCGATGGCTGCATCTTTTCCAAAATCTTTTCTGGCTTTGGCCAAACGGTCCTCATCAATATCAGAAAGCACCACACAGGCTCCTTCAGAGGCAAATTTATCTGCAATGGCTTTTCCGATTCCTCCCGCACTTCCGGTTATCAATGCCACTTTTCTTGAAAGGGCTTTTTCTTTGGGCATGCGTTGGAGCTTAGCTTCTTCCAACAACCAGTATTCAATATCAAATGCTTCCTGAAGGGGAAGTGATACATATTCAGAGACTGCTTCTGCACCACGCATCACATTGATGGCATTGATGTAAAATTCTGAAGCCACCCGGGAGGTTTGTTTGTCCTTGGCATAGGAAAACATGCCCACACCTGGCCATAATATAATTACAGGATTGGGGTCACGCATTGCAGGGCTGTTGGCCCGCTTGTGTTTTTCGTAATAGCCTTTGTATCCTTCCCTGTATTGGGCAAAAAGTTGTCCAATATGGTCTTTGATGGCGTTCAAATCACTTAAGTCTTGATTTGAAGGAATGTCCAATACCAAAGGGGCGATTTTTGTCCTCAGGAAATGGTCAGGGCAGGAAGTACCTAATGGTGCCAGTTTGCTCAAGTCATGGGAATTGATGAATTGTAATACTGTATCCGAATCATTGAAAGTTCCTACCATTCGGTTGTAGCTAGAGGCCAGTCCTCTCAACAAAGGAGCGATCTTTGCTGCTTGTTCTTTCCTTTGATCTGGTTCCAATGCTTTTGTTTTCTCACCCCCGAACACAGGTCTTTTTTTACCATAATTTGCTTCCAAATAAGCAGAGGCTTTTTCAATCACTTCCAAACTGTTGATATAACATTCATAGGCGGTATCACCCCAAGTAAACAGCCCATGTCCACCCAGCATAATACCACGGATTCCGGGATTGGCTTTGAGGGCATTTCTCAACTGCAATCCCAAATCGAAACCTGGCCTTTGCCAAGGTACCCATGCAATCTGACCTTCAAATAATTCATTTGTTATTTTTTCCCCGTTCTTGGATGCTGCAATGGCGATGGCAGCATCAGGATGCAAGTGGTCAATGTGCTTGAAAGGCAAAAAAGAATGAAGAGGTGTATCAATTGATGGAGCCTTTGAGTCCAAATCATAAATACAATGATTAAAAAGGCCTACCATTTCATCTTCATGTTCAATCCCACGGTAGATTCCTTCCAAAGAACGGAGCTTGTCCACATAAAGTGCGGCCAGTCCTGATTTGGTCAAGGTACCGATATCACCGCCAGATCCTTTGACCCACATGACTTCCACATCTTTTCCGGTAAGGGGATCTTTTTCTATTGTTTTACAGGAAGTATTGCCTCCTCCGTAATTGGTGATTCTTAAATCTGCTCCCAAAATATTGGAACGGTATATCAATAAGGCAACTTCATCATTGCCCAGTGCAGCTGCTTTTTTTTCGTCCCATAAGTAGGACACGTGATTAAAGGGTTTATTGCCTGATTTCATCTATTTTTTAGCATTTAATATTCCAAATTTATTCAAATATATATCATTATTATAGCCTTGGCATCCTGTACTATACTGTTGGTAAGATCTTGATCAGGATTTGTTTTTATTTTCGATTTATTCTAATCTTACCTCATTATTTGACCCAAATGCTATATGAAGTTGGACTTAATCATCGATGAGAATTCCAGTATTCCTAAATATATCCAAATAGTAAAAGCGATTAAGTCCTTAATTGTAGCGGATTCTCTCAGATATGGTGATAAAATCCCATCCATTAATAATCTCAGTAATGAATACTATCTTTCAAGGGATACCGTGGAAAAGGCTTATGTCATTCTCAAAAAACAGGGAATCATTGAGTCTGTAAAAGGGAAAGGTTATTATATCAGCCATCATTCTGATCTTTCAAAATACAGGATACTCCTACTTTTTAACAAACTCAGTTCTTATAAAAAAGAGATTTTCAATGCCTTGATTGTTGCCTTGGAAGATAGGGGAGAAATTAGTTTTCATGTTCACCACTGTGAGTATGATCTATTGAAAAAAATAATCGAGAAGCAAAAAGAGGCATTTGATTATTATGTGATCATGCCCCACTTCAAAAAAGATCAGGAAGAGAAGGCGGTTGCTTTGTTGAAAACTTTACCAAAGGAAAAACTTATTTTTTTGGATAATAAGCTTGAAGGTATCCCATGCTACGGAGCGGTTTTTCAGGATTTCAAGTCTGATATTTATGAAGCTTTAAATACCTTACTGCCAAGGTTAGAGAAATACATGAAATTGCTGATGGTTTTTCCTTCACATTCCAATTATCCCTATCCTGAGAAAATCCTATTGGGGTTTAAAAAATTCACTGTTGAGGTAGGGGTGGATTTTGAGGTGATTTCTGAAATCAGTGAAGAAAGAAAGCTTGAAAAGGGAGAGGCTTATATTGTTATTGAAGAAAATGATCTGGTGAATCTTATCAAAAAGGCCAGGGAAACCAATGGTTTAGAAATAGGGAAGAATTTCGGAATTCTTTCTTACAATGAGACGCCCCTCAAGGAAGTCCTGCAGAATGGAATTACAGTCATCAGTACGGATTTCTCAGCCATGGGCAAAACTGCTGCTGAAATGATATTGAACAAAAAAGGAAATTTGGTTAAAAATAAATTCAAAGTGATAGTAAGGGCATCTCTATAACTATGTCAATCATCCCAGTCCAAAAGCCACCTTGAAGTTCTATAAAACCTTCCTTTTACCTCTGCATCCTGAATATAAATATGTTTGCCTGATTGACCTTCCAAGACAGCACTGAATTTCATTGTAGCTTCCACAAATGCTGTTCCTTGAGTTTCAGGATATTCCACTTCAGTAATTAAAATAGATGATGGCTGGTTTTTAACGTCTTTACTGGTGTAAAGGATATCATCTTCCCATAGTTCTATTATAAATTTTCCAACATCTTCGAATCCTGAGCTAATCCCATACTGTCCTTCTTGGAATAGGTTATAAAATGAGTCTTTGCTACTGAATTCTTCACAAGGAAAAACTCCCAGAACATTGATATACCTTTTAAATGATCCATATTCTGGCTCACTTAATTTGTATTCCTGCAAGCTGATCCCAGTCGCAAGAAATGGATTCACTACATATTCATAGGTAATTCCGCAGTTTCCGGTTCCTGTAGAAGCTATTTGATAAGGATAAACATCATTCCAACAGACTCCCTCCTGTTTGGTTGGTTTTTTGAATCCCGATTGAATGGGATTAGTGGTATAATAATTCAAGATAAAAGAAGCATAAAAATCAGTTGTGGGCTCACAGGAAAATACAATTTCAGGAACAACATCATCCTCACAGGAAGAAAATATAATTAAACAAAATAATGCAGTAAGGATTAATGAGTATTTCTTCATAAAAAGGAATGAGATGGAAAATGATTCTATTATGCTCTAACGCAAATGCTGACTAAGTGGATAGTTTTTTAATAGGAGTTTTAAAGTTTTTTTGATTTGGTCAAATCACTTGAATTGGTAAATATTATTTTAAACAGGATAAAGCAGGATAGAAATCCCCCATAGAATTTTGTATTTTTCATTTTCAACCCAAAATCAGCCTATGGAGAAAGAGATAAGGCAACACAAGCCAACCGAAATCAGTGAATTTGAACGACAATCTGTTCCGGCTTCCAACTTCAAAGACTGGAGGAAATTTTTGGGCATGTATGCCGGGGAACATGCAGCGGGTACTGAATTTGTCATAGGTCCTTTGTTTTTGACCGCCGGGGTATCGGCTTTTGATCTGATAGTAGGTTTGATATTGGGAAATTTCTTAGCCGTCTTAACCTGGCGCTATATCACCACCCCAATTGCTACATCAGAGCGTTTGACCTTGTATTACAAACTTGAAAAAATCGCTGGGAGAAGGTTGGTGACTGGTTATAACTTGGCCAATGGGCTATTGTTCTGTTTTTTGGCTGGGGCTATGATTACAGTATCGGCTACTGCAGTGGGCATCCCTTTTGATATGCCCATGCCGGCATTGTCCGATACCTTGCCTTCAAGTTTATCCTGGATTTTAGTGGTGCTTGGAGTTGGAGCGGTGATTTCATTTGTAGCAGCAAAAGGTTACGATTCGGTTTCCAGGTTTTCCAATATTGCCGCCCCATGGATGGTGATGGTATTTCTGATTGCTGGAATAGTCGCGGCCAAAAGATTAGGTGTGAATAGCTTTGCCGATCTTTGGGCTGTTTGGGGATCAGGATCTGAACCATTTCCTGGTCAGATTAAATTCACCTTTTGGCATGTTGTGTTTTTTGCCTGGTTCTGTAATGCAGCCATGCATTTGGGAATGTCAGATATGACAGTCCTCCGCTATGCCAACAAAAACTCTGTAGGTTGGACCACTGCAGCAGGGATGTATGTCGGGCACTTTATGGCCTGGATAGCTGCCTGCCTGATGTTTGCCCTTTACTTAAAAAGTCCTGAGGCAGCCGCTATCTTTGCTAATGGGGATGTGCCCAGTGTTTCACCAGGGCCATTGGCTTATGATGTAGTTGGCTTGGCCGGATTAGTTTGTGTGTTGGTGGCAGGGTGGACCACTGCCAATCCTACCATCTATAGAGCAGGTCTTGCGTTTCAGGCAATTTTCCCCAAAAGTTCAACAGTAAAAGTAACCCTGATATCCGGTGGCATTGCTACCATTGCGGGTCTGTTTCCTGCATTTGCCATGAGGTTGTTGGATTTTGTGGCGGTCTATGGCTTTATTTTGGCACCTGTTGGAGCTATTATTTTTTTCGAGCACCACTTTGCTGGAAGATTTGGATTAAAAGAAAATTATGCAGAAGCGAATGCAAAATCTTTTAATTGGGCGGTGTTAATGGCCTGGTTGATCAGCATGGTTTTGTTTTATGGTATTTCGGTTTATCAGGGTGTATTCTTATCTTTCTTTACTCTTCCTGCCTGGATTACCTGTGGTCTCTTGTATTTGGTGTTTAGCAAAACCTTCCATAAAAAATGAAAAGTCTATTGTTCTCAGGTTTGGTTCTTATCCTTATGTTTTTAATTGCTATAGGTTTTTATCTGGATTGGATAGACCAATACCAGTTAAAGGCCAGTTTATTCGGTGCTACCCTGCTCTGGTTTGTAGGTAAATTCTTTCTGGAAAGAAAAAAGGCCTGATGGTATCAGCCAAAGATTGATTTTAAGATCAGAGCTTTCACTGAAACAGGGGAAAGGGATTCTTGCTGTATCAAATCTTTGTTTTGAATTATAAATACAGGATGATCAAGCCTGTCAGCAGGGATGGCTCCATGGGAACCTTTTACAAGACTGGCTTCCAAGGGGATAATATCCATCAGATACCTAAAACCAAGCATTTTCTTTAAGATTTTCATCCCGACTTTGGCTTTCAAAAATCGGATTTTGGGATCGGCAAACATTTCCACGGGATCATAACCCGGCTTTCGGTGGATATCCACACATCTGGCATAATCCGGGGCTTTGCTGTCATTCAACCAAAAATAATAGGTAAACCAGGAGTCCTTATCTGCTACGGCAACCAATTCTCCTGCTCTTTCATGGTCCAAATGGTATTGTTTTTTTCCGGCCTCATCCAAGACCAATTCTATTCCAGGGGTTTGCTCAAGTAGTTTTTTTACAGTAGGGATATCCTTTTTATCCTTGACATAGATATGGGCCAATTGATGGTCAGCAACTGCAAATGCCTTACAGGTACCTGCATCCAAAGTTTCCAGACCTAACTCGTCTTTAACTATGATATAACCCTTTTCCCTTAGGATTCTATTGATATGGATAGGGTTATGCACGGAAGTGATACCGTATTCGGATAATAAAATCACCTCTGTTCCCTGGTTTTCATAGTAGGTGATCAAATCCTTGCATACCTCATCAATTTCCTGAAGGTCCTTGCCGATTTTGGTAAAATCTATCCCACAACGCTGTAGGTTATAATCCAAATGTGGCAAATAAATCAGGGTCAGGGTTGGATTATACCACTGATCCACCTTTTTGGAAGCTTCTGCAATCCATTTGGTTGAGCTGATATTGGCATTTGGGCCCCAAAAAGAAAAGAGAGGAAATTGTCCCAGTTCATTTTGTAACCTGTCCCTTAACTCCATAGGGTGGCTATGACAGTCCGGTAATTTTCTTCCATCAGCAGGATATAGTGGCCTTGGGGTTACCTGATAATCCGCATTGGAATACATATTATACCACCAGAACATGTTGGCAACTGTAAAATCAGGATTGGTTTTTTTTGCTTCATCCCAAATTTTTTCAGATTGTACCAAATGGTTGGACTGCCTCCAGAATTTCACCTCGCATTCATCTCTGAAATACCAACCATTGCCCACAATGCCATTCTCAGAGGGCCATTTGCCTGTAAGGTAAACAGATTGGGCAGAACAGGTAACCGCTGGCAAAACAGGTTCAATGGACGCTTTTTTGCCTTTTGTTATCCATTGCTGTAAAAAAGGAGTGTATTCCCCAATCACCCTGCTTGATAGGGCGACAACATCTATGACAACGGTTTTTTTCATTTTTTCAACTGTTTTCAATGACCCATTGAAGCTCTCTGACAATGGAACTTTCCAGATCCAAATTGATTCCCTCAGGCAAAACCTCCCATGTATAGGTTTCCACTTCCAGGTGATTACATACTTTCTTCTTCCCAATGTATTTCAATACCTCAAGAATATCTTGCTGTGTGGAGGAAATTTTTCCATAATCTGATAAGAAAACAGGCACATGGAAATGGATGCGCCATTCCTCTTGGGTACTTTCTTCAAGTCCAAGTATGGCTTCAGGAAGGTCTTTATAAGAAGCTAATTGACCATTTGGATTATTTCCAACGACCTGGTGTAAATAGGTGGATTCTGCGAAAGAGGAAAGGATTTCCTGCAACTCAACCCTATTTTCCTGATCCTTGGGAATTTGTACTTTCAAGGCTGCACTGATCTGAATTTTACCGATTTGGATTCCTTCTGATTCAAATGCTTTAAATACATCTGCAGGTTTTTCAAATACGACTGCAAAATGACATACATCATAGCATATCCGTATATGATCTTTCAGGACTTTTTCTGCTTCCTTTGATGTTAATCCCAATTTTTCATTCAGGAAATGACTCCCAATAGGGATTAGGTAATTTTTAAAATAAGCAATTACTTCCTGGCTATTTTCCAATATCCCATCAGGTTCCGGCTCAATGTCCAAGTGCAGAAGTTTTCCGGTCTTTTGTTTAATTAGGAAAAGTTGTTCGGCAATTACAGCTAGATTAAGTGTGGATTTTTTAATGGCCTCTTCAAGTTTTTCAGCTCCCTGATGCCAATGCCGATAAGAGAGGGGAGAAGTGGAAATTCCACCATCCATCCCTTCAGGGATTAAGTCAGCAAGTATATTAAATAACCGGGAAGTATAGGCCAACCTTTCAGGCGTAGTCCAATCAGGCTGGTGCACTTCGTCTTTCACTACCTGTCGATGGAATCCACCATAGGGGAATCCATTAAAGGTAAAAACATAACAGTCATTTTCATCCAGCCATTTCTTGAATGCTGATAGTCTTTTAGGTTTGGAGAGTTCCAGGCTTGCCTCATGGGAAGACCGGAGTCCAATTCCAAATGGTTTGTCTTTACTGAGTTTATTTTTAATTCCGGGAATGAAGTTTTGGAGATTTTTGAAAGTCGCATCCCAGCTTTCTCCCGGATGAATGTTGGTACAATAAGTAAGGTGATGTCCGTTTTGATACATGGTTGTTATTTCAGGCGGATTATCCTTTTACAATCAAACTTTCCTGTTGGAAAAATTTCAAATGTTCAATGGATTTTAAAATGAGCTCTTTATCCATTTCGTGAACTTCTACTCCTTTACCTAATTTTTCCAAAAGCGTGATGGTCAGTTCACCTCCTAAATGTTCCCTGAATTCCTCCAGACCTTTTAATAATGCCTCTCCTGATAATTCGGGAACAAAAACTTTAAAACCAAGGGATTGAATCAAATGTATGATCCTGTCAAGGTCTTTTTGAGAAATCATTCCCTTAAGAAAGGAGTAAGTGGAGTCCAAAGCAATTCCAATTGCTACTGCCTCTCCATGTCTATATTCATAATTGCTCAAGTGCTCCAACTTATGTGCTGCCCAATGTCCAAAGTCCAAAGGTCTGGCCGAACCGGATTCAAAGGGATCTTTTCCTGCGATATGGTCCATATGCATTTGCGCACATCTTACAATTAATTCCTGCATGGGAGCCATTTGACGGTCTCCCAGTTCTATGGCATGTTTTTCCAGCCATTCAAAAAAAACAAGGTCTTTTATCAGGGCAACTTTGATCGCTTCACTGATTCCTGATCGCCAATCCCGGTCATCTAAAGTGGTCAGAAAATTAAAATCATTGATCACCGCAAAAGGAGGGGAAAAGGTTCCTAGGTAATTCTTTTTGCCATATGCATTGATGCCGTTTTTGACCCCAACTCCGGAGTCATTTTGGGAAAGAACTGTTGTAGGGATACGGATATGACGAACTCCCCGATGGGAAATGGCTGCCGCAAAACCTACCATATCCAAGACCGCCCCACCTCCAATGGCGACTATATAAGAGTGTCTGTCTATTCCATAAATATGGGTGGCATCCACAATTTTCTTGAAGGAAACCTCGTCATTTTTGGATCTTTCCCCTCCGGGCACTACTAAAGGTTCAGCACAAAGTTGGAAATCCTCTTGGAAGGCATTTGAATAGGCTTTGATGTCTTCCAAAAGATTTGGAAAAGCTTCAGCTACTCCACTGTCCACCACGAAAAATGCTTTGGCCTTTTTTCCATTGTTCAGAAATTGGGCAAGCATGGGGTTGTTTGTATCAAATATTCCTTCTACAAAGCAAACCTGATACCTGAAGGGTACTGAAAATGTTTGCTCAATAATTCTTTTCATCGTCCAATACAGCTAAATTAAAAGCCAAAGTAATCTTACTTTTATGTCTATAACCCCTGAAATTACCATAAGATTTCAGGTAACAGCGAATTTTTTTGCCATCCAAATGGATATTGGTAAAAGTACCAAAACCAAAACGCCAAACTGCCAT
This sequence comes from Shivajiella indica, assembly GCF_042683085.1. Classification (NCBI taxonomy): domain Bacteria; kingdom Pseudomonadati; phylum Bacteroidota; class Cytophagia; order Cytophagales; family Cyclobacteriaceae; genus Shivajiella; species Shivajiella indica. Next base: position 203,763 of record NZ_JBHUIV010000018.1, read on the forward strand.
CCGGCGAATACCGATGAAATGGAGGCATTTAGGATGATCAGCGAAATTACACCTGCTTTGACCGCTTTTCCTATCAATTCAGGGACTTGTTGTCGAATTGCTTTTATCAATGGAGGAAAAATCATGTAAGTGAATAAAACCAAAAAAGGGAAAGTATGAAGGAGTTTCTTTTCTTCAACGAACCCCAGAACGAAAAGGGCCAGAATAATCAGCACATAGAAGGAAAATCCACCTAATAAAGCACTTTTGTTTTTGCCGTGGACCTCACCCCTGCTGATCATGGTGATGGCAGCCACAAAGACCAACGGAATAAAGCCCAGGAACCAATAACTTTTTAACATTACCGGAAAGGCGCTGATGCCAAGGATTAAATTTCCAGCCCGGCAAAGTCCCATGTTGATCGGTCCAATGATGGATTGGTGTTTGCCCCAGTAATCATAAAGAACGGCCAATAATGCAATTGCCAAAGCGATTACTCCGCTTATCCAGTTAACCTGAAGTGCAGCCAGTACACCCATCACCAATAATAAGAAAGCCATCCAACCTGCATTGACTTTAGGGACTCTTCCACTTGGGATAGGTCTTTCCGGCCTTTCTTTGGCATCCAGTTCGGCGTCAAAAAAATCATTAAAGGCAACGCCTCCTCCATATAGCCCAATGGTGGCCAATGTCAACCACAACAAATCCTGAAAAACAGGGGAGTAAATGAGGTTTTTCTCGTCCGTTATTAGAACCAAAGCGCCACCAGTTACCGCAAATCCTGCCCAGATATCGGCAATTGCAGTGACTATATTGGCAGGCCTTGTCAGTTGTAAATAGGCTTTTATTTTTGACATAGCCCTTAGTTTTCTACATAATCTGAGCCTTCGACTTTTGGTGTCTGCCCTCCTCTTAAAACAGAGTTACCGTATTGTTTTTGTCTTTGGTCAATAGGTTCTGGATTCAGCCAATCCATTTCATCCATTTGCCCGCTTTGGGAATAGGCAGTTAATGCATTCTGATAACAGGTCATTCGGATATGTTCTTCTGGAATACCTCTTAGTCTCATCAAAGCAGCAGTCTTTGGTACAGCCAAAGGATCACTCACTCCCCAATCAGCAGCACTGTCCACAATTATCCTTTCCGGGCCATATTGTTTTACGATTTCAACCATTCGTTCACTCCCCATTTTGGTATGCGGATAAATGGTAAATGCTGCCCAATATCCCCTGTCCAGGACTTCTTTGACAGTTTCCTCATTATTATGGTCCACAATAACCATTTTTGGATCAAGGCCATGCTCTTCACTCACATCCATGCTTCGGGTCGTTCCTTTTTTCTTATCCCTATGAGGCGTATGGATCAAGACAGGAAGGTTTACATCCTTGGCAAGTTCCAATTGCAGTCTGTAAAAACGGTCTTCAGCCTCAGTCTGATCATCGTAACCAATTTCGCCAATAGCTACCACACCTTCTTTTCCAACATACAGAGGCAATAATTCCATGACCTCCTCTGCCAAAGGAATATTGTTTGCTTCCTTGGAGTTAAGCCCCATAGTGCAGTAATGGACTATCCCAAATTGTTTGGCGCGGAACCTTTCCCAACCGATCAAACTGCTGAAATAATCCTTAAAACTTCCTACTTCTGTCCTTGGTTGTCCTAGCCAAAAAGCAGGTTCAATGATGGCCACAACGCCTGCTTTCCGCATAGCTTCATAATCATCAGTGGTACGTGAGGTAACATGTATATGAGGGTCGATAAACATTTCCATGGTATGTTGTATTTTTTATGTTTTTAATCTGAACGTTTTCCCGATCAAGACAAAAGCTTTATTGATTCGGAACCCGTTTATTTTTTTATAGTTTAAACTACTGAATAGTCGATTGAAATTCTTTTCCTATAGATTCCCAAGTTATGTCACCTTTTTGAATTTGGGACTTTAATTCCGCATGCTGATCCAATAATTTTTTTGCTTCAGCAAAATCACTTTGGCTACAGGCGAGGAGCCCTGCTTTTTTCTGGAGTAGATCACCTGTTTGAAGTACTTTTTTGATATCCGAGATATTATCAGTATCAATATAGGGTGCGACAAAACGCCATAGTTCGGGCATCACTTTTCTCCCGGCAGCCCATCTTTCATGGGCAAAATCCACCAGAATTTTAGCCAAATTGAGGTTGGCTCTTTCATCTGCATTTTGAATTTGATAAAGGGGTCTTTGCAGGAATATGGCTTTGATCACCATTTGGTTCCAGGCCCTTTCATCAAAATATTTGGAAGGAAAAGGATTGTTTAAGGCCACAGCATCAAACACCGAACTGATATTGGTTCTTAATCCTTCAATCGCCCTTTCAGTCATTTCTTCTTGGAAAGGCATGATGGGTATAGCAGCATACAAAGACTGCTGTTCATGCATATCAGCGGTTTCAAAAAGCTTATTCAATGCTTTTACCCAAGATGTAGGGTCATTTTCTTCAAAATGTAGCAATAAATAACTTCTTGCTGTCTGTAACTGATCCCAAGAAGATGGACTAAATCCCTTTACCAATTGATCAGCCTTTTCCTTATTTTTGTCTGAAAGAGAGAGTAACTGTTTTTTAAAATATCTGGAAGATTGGCTGAAAGCCATGAAAAATTTCAGGTAGGAAGCCTCATTTTCGATTTTTTCCTTCTGCTGTAACAGCCATTCAATGGATTTACTATCTGCATTTTCTTTTAAAACCTCCAAAAGGAAAGATTTTACCTTTTCTTTGTCTACAGGGTTATCCTTCATTTTTGACAATTATTTTGGGTGTCATTATTTAAATTTAAAGTTAATTGATTTTTTCAAAGGAATAAGAAATTTAACCCCAAAGAGGTGCATTTTAAGACATTTTTATCTTACTTAATTCAGTTCCAAGAAGATCAGCTACTATACTTACCTTAGACACAACATGCTTGGATATATCCATAAAAAAACCTCCAATATTGGAGGTTTTTTATAGGGTAGGGACTTATTAGCCTTTCCAGTTTACCCCGGTATCTTTCCAGCTTTTAGAAGCAGCAGAATCCAATACAGCCTGGCAGACTTTTTGGGTTTCCAAAGCATCCTCAAAGGTAGGGGAACAGGTTTTACCAGTTTCTAAACTCTGGAAGAAATCAGCTGCCTGATGGATAAATGAATGTTCATATCCGATAGAGGTTCCTGGGATCCACCACCTTTTCATATAAGGTTGTTCGCCTTCAGTAATGTGAATTTTTCTCCAACCTCTGACTTGGGATTCATCGCTATGGTCAAAATATTCCAGCCAGTTCATATCATGCAAATCCCATCGAATGGAAGCATGTTCCCCATTGATTTCAAATGTATACAAGGCTTTGTGCCCTCTGGCATATCTGGTGGCTTCAAAGAGTCCAAGAGAACCGTTTTTGAAGTGACAGTGGAACAAACAGGCATCATCTATACCCACTTTCTGAACTTTTCCACTTCTTTGATGGACCCTTTCCTTGATGAATGTTTCTGTCATGGCGGAGACATCTGTAATTCCTCCATTGATCCACATAGCAGTATCAATGCAGTGGGCCAACAAATCCCCTGTTACGCCGGAACCTGCCGCATCTACATCCAATCTCCATAATGCATCACCGCCTTGGGGAAGCTCTGGATTGATGGTCCAATCCTGAAGGAAGTTTGCCCTGTAATGAAATATTTTTCCCAATTTTCCGGAATCCACTATCTGCTTGGCCAGAGTAACTGCAGGTACCCTACGGTAATTGTACCAAACTGTATTTTTCACTCCTGCTTTTTCTACTGCTTTGACCATTGCTTCCCCTTCTTCCAAAGTTTTGGAAAGGGGTTTTTCGCAGAGTATCATTTTACCAGCGGCAGCTGCAGCTATGGCAATTTCTGCATGGGTGCTGTTAGGAGTACAAATATCCACCGCATCTATATCATCCCTTGCTATCAGTTTTTTCCAATCCGTTTCATAGGACGCATAGCCCCATTGGTCTGCGAAAGCTTTTACCTTATCTTCCCTTCTGGCACAAACAGCCTGGAGGACGGGCATATATTCAAATTCCGGGAAGAAATCCGGGATTCTTTTGTAGGCATTGGTATGGATTCTTCCCATTAAACCGGTGCCTATTAATCCGACTCTTATATGTTTTTTATTGCTCATTGTATATTCGAGATTTAAGATTTTAAACTTAAGATTTGGGACAAAAAAAATGAGAAGTGAGTCAGTTAAGACTTATGTCACTTTCTGATTTTTTGCTACTTTTTTTATTATATACCTTTAAGTTCAACCCTGTCTAGCCGCCAGGAAGGCCCTTTTGGGTTGATGCAGGAACTTAATCATATTTAAACCCAACATTTCACGCGGGGCTCCGCCATAGCGGACAAGATATTCAAAGTTTAACCCTGCCTACCTGCAGGCAGGCACTTCATGGTTATTTTCCAACTTCGAAATTCCACTTCTACCTCAAGAACTCCATCCATGGGCATCCCTCACTTTGATCATTACTGCGAGGATGTCATTCCAGGTTTGTTGCTTGCCCATCACGGCGTTGGGGAACATACAGCCGTCCCAACAGATATGCTGAAATGCTTTTGTCAGTTCTCCATCTGGATTTCTAAGCCAGAATCCTGCATGTTTTACGATATCCAGTTTACCATTGGGATCTGTGGCTAGACAATGTCTTCCTGTTTTGTCATGGGAACCCGAGCCAAAGACAGTGCCATCATTTTGTGCCACATGGAAATCAATGGTCCAAGGTCTCAATGCTTTGGTCAGCTTTTTGAAAGCTTCATCCAAAGTTTCGCTATCATTCCAATCGAAATTCAAAGGTAAAATCCTGTCATCAGGACTATTATAACCCAACATATAGAGAAAGGTATGGGACATGTCTGCCTGGAATCCGATATTGGGTCTGTTGGTCTGATCAAGTGTATCGATCATGGCCCGCCAGCTGTGCATACCACCCCAGCAAATTTCTCCTTCGGCAGCCAGTTTTTCCCCAAAATCCGCAGCAACATCGCAGGCTTCTCTAAAAGTCTGGGCAATCAATTTGGTGTTGTTGATGGGGTCTTTTGACCATTCTTCCACACTGCTTGCAGAATCAATCCGTACGACGCCGTAGGGTCTGACACCTAAGTCTTTTAATTTTTGGCCGAAAATGCAGGACTTTCTTACCATTTCCACGAAAAGAGCCCTATCTTCTTTCGATCCCATAGCAGGTCCACCCCAAATGGGAGCTACCAAACTTCCAATGTTCAGGTTGAGCTTGGCAACTTTTTCCGCTAATCTTTTGATGCCATCATCAGACATATCCAAATCGATATGTGGATCAAAAAGACCGATATCGATACCGTCAAATTTAACACCGTCCACTTCTGCTGCAGCGGTGTATTGCAACATCTCATCAAATGAAATAATAGGCTCTGAGTCTGGTCCTTTTCCAACAATGCCGGGCCAAGTGGCATTGTGGATTTTAGGATAGTTATTTTGGGACATTGTTTTTATGGTTATTTAGTCAATGGTTAATTAAATATCTAGTTATTTCTTCTTCCGATTTGTTAATTAGTAATTGGTCAATTTTAATTAGTAATTAATCAAAGTTTCAAATCCGGGTTTTTCGGTCCAAAATGTTTCAACATCACAATTGGATCAGTTTTGGAATGGTTTGTGATTTTAACTCCCGCTTTGGCTGCCTTTTCAGTGACAAAATACTCATCATGTGTAAGCTGCCCATATCGGATTAAAGCAGGCGTTTCAATATCCCAATTGCCCATTTTTCCATGACCCTGCATCATGATCAGGCCATAGGCTGCGTTATCTGTAATGGTAACGGTCTGCCCCGGAAAGACTGTCAATTCCTTTGCACTGTAATCATGGGATAGGTAGCAAATCCAATTTTCAATATATCCATGTGCTTTCATTTTTTCAACATCAGAGACAGGTTTTGGCAGCATAAACCTTGTTTCAAGGATATTTGGGTTGGTATTCAATTCCCAGTCTATGACTTCTACCAACAAATCATAATCACCGATACGGTCTTTAGGTGTGCCATTCCACAACAACTCCTCTGGAATAATGGCTTCATTTACCAAAGATTGGTACATGGCAAAAATATCAGATGCCTTTTGAGGTTCATAGGTACACAGACTACCTGGCGCGTGAAGCATGCCCGGAGGTACATCCCATCCGGTTCCGGGTTCCAGTTTGAATGCCTGGGAATAATTGGTGATCTTGTTGTCTCCCTTATTGAAGTTCATCAGACATTCTTTGATCTGTTCTTTGGTGGTTCCCGGTGCAATTCCAAAGAAAGTGTAAGGAAAATCACCCCCGTGGTTATTCAGTTGGGGCGGGAAATAATAGGCTTCCGGTTTGCCTTTCTGACCTGTCATGGCCGCATATTCATCATTATGGTGGATATGGTGGGGAAGGGGACCCATATTGTCAAAAAACTTTGAATACATGGGCCAACTCTTATACTCATTCCAGATCCTATCTCCTATGATTTCTCCTTGGAGTTCATCGATGGCATCCTTCAATAAAAACTGTTTTTGTTCATTTCCATCCTCAAATACAATATGGCTTAATCCTTCATTTTTTCTGGTCAAAGGGCCATTTTGGGCCGGAGTGGTGGAGGAAAGCCATCTCTCATCAATCCCTCCTCTAGCGCCCCCAAGGACATAATAATCATCCGGATGTAATTTGATTCTTCTTCCAGGCACACAAAATGACCTTGGTACCCATGTTGGGGTTAATCTAAGTATTCCTTCCCCTTGTTCTAATGCTTTTTTTGCCAAACTCATAAATAATTTCAGGTTATTTTGGTTACTTTTTATTGATTTTTAAGAGATTTTCTAATTCTTCAGGCTGTGTAATCACTTGTAGTTCAAGGTCATAATTTCTTTTTTCACCAGGGGCCAAATCAATCAAAGTTTCGGTATTTCTTGCTTTTGCCTGACCAATTGGAGGATTAGTGGCGGGTTCCAATGCAGTGACATATTCTCCCTTACCCCAATGTTGCCAATTGATCAGCCAAGGCAACTGATAAGTATTGAACTTAATGGACAGTCCAAGGCCTAATTTTTGATTGACAAAACCACATACACTTGTCCCATTAGCATCTGCCGTTGGGACAATAAAGGCCACATCTTCACCAAAACCTGCATGTTCGTCCATGGGAGCGGGACATTTCCTGAAGTCATTGGACTGGTTGAAAATTCTGTTGTTGGGATTTTTATCCATGGACTCCCATTCTCCCTTCCACAGGATATCTGTTCCTTGGTCAATCAGCGGATAGCCGCAGTTAATATGATATAATAGCATGTGTGGGGCAGGGGTATTTCCCAAATTCCTAATTTCATCATGGATTTTTATGGAGGGTTCACCTAAAATCCCTGAAATCGTTCTTCTTAATTCTAAATTTGGTCCAAATGTGGTGGTTTCTCTGACCACCCCAGTGATACTCATTTCAAGTTTACCTTTGGTCAAATCAGGTTGCTGCACCGAAATGATTTCTGCAGGAATATTACTGTAATTCCCATGAAGTCCACGGCTTCCATGTTCATCTGTTTCAGGCCCTCCGATATGGGATAGCCCGCATGTGGTCAACAGTCCCCCTGCAAATGTCCTCAACCAATCAATGCCCTGATTTGAAAAAGGTTGGGGCTTTATAACCCCGGCATGGCTGATCCAAGCCAAACTGTAAGCATTGTACAGGGCATCAGCTATATCCATTCCCCGGTCCAAAACGATTTTATAGCGTAGCCCTGTCCCGGTATTCACCCAGGCAATCCTAACCCCCATGCCTGGTCCATTGTCCAAAACAGAAGTTTCAATTCCACCCAGCTGGGAATGGTTTGAAACTTTATTTCTGGAATGTAGGATAACGGGATTGGAAGTTATGTCCATATTGCTTGTCTTAAAGTTCTTTGAGATAAATATTCTTTAACTCCACCCTCATAGGTGGTCCGACATGAACCTGAAAACCCAAAAGGCCTTTTAAACTTTTATTGATTTCATCTTCATCTACAACTTCACTCATTAATACGCCATTCACATAATGTTTGAGTACATTACCTTTAATGACGAGGTGCATTTCATTCCATTTTTCTGTATGAATGAGTGATTTTAAAGCATCACGGTCACCCAACTCTTCTGTCAGCTCAAGGCCTTTCCAGGCATTTCTATCGATATAATCTCTGATTTCACCTGGAGGATTCTGTGCATTAATCTTTGTTTTCTGACCTCTATAAGCAAGAGTGGTCCTTTTTCTCTCCTCATAATTCTGTCCGGTATAGGTATTCTTGCCATCAATGTCTGCCTGGTATCCCCTCAATGCATTAGGGATTCCATCTACACGTTCACTTCTGTAGTTTACTCCAGAGTTACCGTTTTCTGTGATTTTAAATTCCACTTTCAATTCGAAATCTCCGGGTTCTCCTCCTTTCCAGATCAAAAATGAATTGGTTTTTAGGTCCGACTTAGGTGTTAATTCACCCACTATCAGACCGTTTTCTACCCTCCAAAGATTGGGGTCACCTTCCCATCCGTCCAGATTTTTTCCGTTAAATATGGAGATGAATCCTTCATTTTCCTTCAAATCATCAGCTACTGTTTGTGTTTGAGCTATGTTGCCTTTGGCACATCCTAATAAAGCTGCGGTGAGAATGAAAAAGAAGATATGAGATTGATTTATTGATTTCATTGGACTTTTGGGTTATTCTAAGCCTAAATCTAAATTACTTGTACACTTCATGATTTTGATTTCCTCCTGAGATCAGGTAGGCCATCAAATCTTTTAATTCCTCTTCATTGAGCCTATTGATCAAACCTGGCATCATGACGGAGATTTCTGAAAGCTTTTTACTGGTCACTTCTTTTTTAGGAATCTCCCTTAAATTCTGCGGATCAAAAGGATTTTGGGAAATGTAATATTTTTCGTTGTCCTCATTGGTCAGCTTGCCCAGCACAGAACTGCCATCTTTGAGATAGAAAATAGTAGCAGCGTATTGGTCAGAAATGACTGCATTGGGATTAATGGTGGACTCCAATATGTCTTGGGGAGAAAATCGGGTTCCCAATTGGGTTAGATCAGGGCCAACTATCCCTCCTTCTCCGTGCATGGTATGACATGAAAGGCACAAAGAAGCGGCATACATTGCCTTTCCTTTCACAAGATCCCTTCCTTTCAGATCTTCCATTAACGCCAAAGCTTCCTCAACTTTCCAGTTTCTGCCGGGGCCTTGAGGCTGTATATCGGACACTATTAGGTCATTGCCACTTCCTGTCAGGAGAGAGGCTCCTGATAATTCATTGTAGTAGTCAAATTCATTTGGATTTACCCTATTCAAAGCCATTTTTCTTGCTCTGTCAATAAAGCCCACATAGCTTCTGCCTCCTTTATACTGGAAGGCATCGTGAATCCATTTAAAATAGGCTTCCCTAAATTCAGGAGTCCATCCAACCTTTGCCTTTCCCAGAACAGTAGCATAATATGATTGCTGGGCAGGGGGAACATTCGCCAACATATCTGCTATATCCAGTCCATATTGAGGGTTTCTTAAAATCAAATCTGAGGAGGCAGTGAAAGTCTTTTGATAATCTGCATCATCTTTTGCTACTCTTAATTGTCCCACAATTTTTTCCACCGCATCCGGAGCATCTATGTGTACAAGGACCTTACTCAAAGAGCGGTCAAGACTATTGTTGTTGGATGGAAAATGAGGGTCTAGGTATCCGATTAATCCGTCTTTTAAACCATTTGAAGGCATTCCCTGTCTGAATAAGCTTAACTCAATTGCCCTTAACATATTCAGCCGGTCTGTCTCAGATAATTGACTATAATCCATAGCTATTAGCCCTTCAAGTATATGGGGCTGAAGATTTTTGTCACCCATTCTGACCAGGGCAATCATAGCCTGAATCAATGTCCGTGGATCTTTCTCATTCAAAGCTTTTTCCTGCCATTCTTTGACCGGTTGGTGTTCGATTGCAATTCTTGCCGCATATTGAATAAACCGATCTTCATGTTTTAGGAAAGGCCATGCAAAATCAACTGCCCCGGCTTTAGGTCCACCAGTATGGTATTCTTCCAGTTTTCTTCGGATCTGATGTGCTTCAGGCAAGCTTTTGGACCCATTTCCTGAGGAAGACTTATCTGCTTTTCCGGTATAAAACACCCTATACACATCAGACTGAAGCCTTCTTCCTCCTGTCATAAAATACATAGCTCCATCCGGACCAATAGCTCCATCTGTAAGGGGAAGGGGAGAGCCGGAAATAAATTCCTCTGCTGACGCAGCATAGGTAGCGCCGGAAGGTTGCAGGTGAATGGCATAAATGATACCAAAACTCCAGTCAAAAGCGAACAGTGCTTTCTTATATTTTTCAGGGAAATTAGATCCTGTTCCAAACATCACATTGGTCGGGGAACCTTGACCTATATTCAAAGTCGCAGGTAAATTATCAGGATATTCAGGAGACCACTTTTGGTTGCCTGTTCTCCAGCCGAATTCACTTCCACTCGTTACATGGCAGATTCTGGTAGGTCTGTACCAAGGCATTCCAAAATCCCACTCCATGTCAGAATCATAAGTAAATAAATCACCTGCCTCATTGAAAGCGATATCATAGGCATTCCTAAATCCTGCACTGATCAGTTCCCAATTTTTTCCCTCCGGATCAATTTTTGCTATCCATCCTCCTGGGGCCATTCGGTTGTTGGCATGTCCACGGGGGTCTTTGATCACCGGAAATATATTGTCTTCATCCCACACTCTTGGAAGTCGGTATGCATTCATTTCAGGGACATCCACATGGTTACCTGCTACCAAATAAATGGATTGCTTGTCAGGAGAAACCACCATACTGTGAGGGCCATGTTCACCGGGGTCACCCTGAAGGGCTTTGATTAAAGTGACAGCATCATATTGATCATCCCCATTAGTATCCTGAAGCCTGTAAAGCCCTGTTCCTTTATCAAAGGCATCATTGGCATTGTGATTGACCATCACATATAAGCTGTTGAAGGCATATAAGACCCCTTGGGCATAGCCCATACCCAGCTTATTTTCATCCGTACCGATTTTCAGTTTTTCAACTTTTGGAGTCAGGTCTTTTGAACCAATTGGTGGGATTTCAAGTCTGTATAGTGCTCCATATTGGTCGGTGGCGATCATTCTTCCTTTATTATCGAAAGTCACGCCAACCCAGGAACCTTGTTCATTTTCTCCCGGGCTATATATATGTTCTGCTTCAAATCCAGCAGGAAGTTTTAGTTTAGCCACTTTTGGGTGAACAGGTCCTTTTTCTTCAACCTTTTTTCCGCATGAAAAAAGAACCCCCAAGGACAGTAGTAGGGCAATTGATCTTAAAATTGAACTTCTTGTCAACATAGGTTTATGGTTATCAGGGTTTGTTTTATTTTTTTCGAGATTATCAATTTTTTCTAACTTTTTAATAGTTCCATTTCGACTTTTCCATGTCCATCCGGAGTAGTGTAGAAGGGTCTTTTTTCTATCATGTAATGGTTGTCCGGAGCTATACCCAGCGCATGGTAAATGGTCTGGTGGATGCTATCTATTTTGATTGGCTTCTCAATGGTTTTGCATGGCCTTTCATCTGCGGTTTTTCCGTATACATGTCCTCTTTTTATACCACCCCCAAACATCAGGATCGAACAACCATCTGTAAAATGCCTGTGCATGCCGTAATTTTTGAGGTCTTCTATAATTTCCGGTACTTCCACTTGGTCCTGAACTTTTAAATCAGGCCTTCCTTCTGTCAGCATGTCCCGGCTGAATTCGCTAGCCACGATCACCATGGTCCTGGCCAACCTACCACTTTCATCCAGATCTTTGATCAATTGTGCAATTGGCGCATCGATTAATTTTTTCATGTCTTTCAAGCGGGTATGACCATTATCATGGGTGTCCCAACCAAAGAATGGTTCATATTCTGTAGTGACACTGATGAATCTTGCTCCCTGGTTCACCAGTCTTTTGGCCAAGAGACAGCCTAAACCAAATTTCCCGGTATTGTAGGCATCATAACTCTCCTTGGGCTCCTGGCTCAGGTCAAAGGCTTTGGCCTCAGGGGAGTTGAGAAGGATATAGGCCTGCTCCATAGATCTTTTCAGGGATTCTTTCTGGTAATCACTTCCAAATTCTCCCATGGCACTTTCATTGATCAGATTTTGGTAAAGTTGGTTTCTGGCTTCGAACCTTTGAAGGGACATTCCCAAAGGGGGGCGAACGCTTTCCAAGCCGGAAGTGGGATCAGGAATCAGGAAAGGACCGAATTCTGAACCTAGAAAACCAGCACTGTGAAATGCCTTAAGTTCTTCCCCTTCTCCAACAGTAAACCTTTGCCCAATATTGATGAAAGGAGGTATGACAGGATTCAAAGGACCTAATTCTTTGGCTATCCAAGAACCGATATGCGGTACTACCACAGATTGGGGAGGTTCATAACAGGTATGCCAATGGTATTGATGCCTGGTATGGAGAATATGCCCCAAATCCGCAGCAACATAGGATCTGATCAAAGTACCACGATCCATGATTTTTCCAATAGATTCCAAACCTTCGGAAAAGTTTATCCCATCTAAGACTGTTGGGACCGAAGGAAAGGTACTCAATACTTCACTTGAATGCATTCCTTTTCGGAAAGCGGTATGCTTTTTAGGATCAAAGGTCTCGGTGTGGGCCATGCCACCTGCCATGAAAAGCAATATGACCGAATCCGCAGTAGAAGAAATCGAATCATTTGAACCGCATGAGGAAAGTAAACCAGAAAAAGGAGTTCCCATCGCCATGGTAGCCATGGCCGCAGCGCTTGTTTTCTTCAAAAAATCTCTCCGATTTAGGTTGTAATTCATGCGGTTTTCAATCAATTATTTTTTCAACTAGTAAATTATCTGAAATTCAGGTAGTAACAATACCGCCCAAAAAAAATCCTGAATTTGTTCCGGATCAGGACGGTTCCCTAAGGCTTCCTTCGCTATTTTCAATTCTTTTTGGTTTGGCTTTCTTAGCAGTGCTTTTCTATAGAATTCCTCTGCAATGACTTCTCCGCTCAAGTATTGATTACTCCACTCTGCTGCACCTTTCTCAAGAACGGTAAACAAACGCTCCCCATTGCTCAGCTCAAGTGATTGTAGCAGACTGGCCTGTGAATCCCTGCTGGTTGATACAATTTCCCTATTTGGTCTTCCCAAGGCTGTCAGAAAACTGTTATTGGCAACTAAAGATGCCCTGGCAAATTCCGGTTGAATCTCCTCGTTTTTAGCCAATTGGAAAGGATTGTATTTCAGTTCTCCTTTAGCAAAAACAGGGCTGATGATTTGGCTGACTGCATCAGAAAATTGTTCTGCCGTTAACCTGCGCCTGGTCATTCCTGTAAACAGATAATCATCAGATACGAGCAAATCAGGACTTTTAACCCCAAAAGATGCGGATTGGTAAATTTTTGAGGTAGCGATCAGGTAAATCAGTTCTTTTAAGTCATAATTATTATCCACAAATTCTACAGCCAGCCAATCTAATAAATCCTGGCTCCAAGGCTCATTGTCCATTTCATCAACAGGCTCAACCAGTCCTCTTCCCATCATCTGTTTCCAGATTCTGTTAACAATAGTCCTGTACATCCTTCCATTGGCAGGCTGAACTAGTTTTTCAGAAAGTTGTCTTAATTTTTCAGATCGGGAGGCTAAACTGTCAATTTCACCCAGTTCTTCCCAAAGGATTTTGGTGCTGGCCAATTGACCGGTGGGTTGTTCACATCGGCTGACTTCCAAGGTAGTATCAGCAAAAATATTGGCAAAAGCATAGGCTTCTTCCAATTTCCAATCTGAAATAAAGCTGTCATGACAGGAAGCACATTTGAGGTTGAGTCCAAGGATCACCTGTCCTACATTTTGCGCTGCCTGCATCTCTGTTCGCTGACTGGCATTAACAGTCCCACGCCACCTGATCCCTTCAATAAAACCTTTCGAGCTTTCATCGGGATTAAGGAGTTCCTTGACAAAAGTATCGTAAGGTTTATTGTTCTTCAGGGAGCTATATAGCCAATTGGTGATATTGTACCTGCCATTGGTTATATATCCGGTACCCGTATAATCATTTCTGAGGTTATCATTCCAAAAAGTCAACCAATGCATGGCATAATCATCATTTCTCTCCAACAATTCTCTGATCCATATTTCACGCTTGTCCGGTCTGGTATCATTTGAAAAATTTTCCAGTTCCTCCGGACTGGGCAATAATCCGATCACATCCAGGTAAATTCTCCGTAGAAAGGTTCTGTCGTCAATGCCTGTTGGCCATGTCAGATTTTTTTGGGTAAAGTAATCATTAACCCATAAGTCAACAGGGTTATTGAGTCCATTTGAGACTTTGGGCAGCTTGGGTTTTCTGGGTGCCAGTTCAGCCACTCGGTATATGCTTGGCTGGGCAGCTCCATCTGGCCAGGGGGCACCTTTTTCTATCCAAAAATTTAACAGGGAAATCTCTTCTTTACTAAGAGGATTTCCTTTGGAAGGCATGACATCTTTGTGGTTCTTTGGAAGGTTGATCCTTCTGATCAGCTCACTTTTTTGCGGATTACCTGGTAAAATCACAGGACCGGATTCTCCACCTTTAAATACCAACTCTTTTGAATCCAGCCTTAAATCACCTTCAATTTTGGCACCACTGTGGCATTTATAGCAGTTGTGAGCCAAAATCATCCTTACCTCCCCAACTAATTTTAATTCTGCTTCCGGACTCAATACGCCTCCCGTCGATTCATAACTGGCAATGTTAAATTCAATGGGATTGTAAGTTGGATTACTATCATTCCAAGGTAATGTACTGGTTAAATAATCTTCCCCGTGAGTTAAGGAAGCTCCCAAATGTCCTGTAATCGAAATACTGATTGTAGTAATGAAAAGTGCAGCTCTATATAACCTGATTTGGTCTAATCTTTTTTTATTCTCCACTTGGTTCCAAATCCATAGAAATACCAAACTGAAGGCAGCGGAAATGAAACCAAGTAGCTGATGTTTTTCCAATAATTCACCTGTAATTTTATCATTTATCGCCAACTGCCAACCCAAAACTGCGGCAATAAGGGATGAAATGGCACCCCCAAGGATAAGTGCATTGATACCAGGTCTCAGTTTGGATTGGTAATTCCCAATGGTAAAGATTTCCAACAATGCAGCAAAAACCAATAGACCGATAGGAAAATGAACCACTAGAGGATGAAGCCTTCCAAGGAATTGCCAAAGCCAGAAATTTTCTAAAATCATTGGATGTTTTTACGCATTTGAGAGAGTTGAACACAGATACCCAAGATATAATTTTCTTAAGTTTTATTCAAATAACTGTCCTGTACATACCTGCACTATGAGAATGTTCACAGCGGTTTTTGACAATAGAAAAAGTAACAGAGGGAATATAAAAGAGTAAGTAATCAAAATAAAGATACCACTCAAACAATAGCTTATTTTCTTATGAGACCGTACATGTTTTTTCTATTGGTTAATTCAATCTCTTATTTCTATTTTAAGAGACTAAGTCTAAATTCCAGAACATTTCCATTCTATAAAGGAACAGGACATTACAGGATGGTTCTCAAAAAAAATATAAAGAATATTTTATACATTTTGTGAGTCTAATAATTTATAAAAAGCAATAGCCCAATTCATGCACTATAATTTTATGATCAATCGCTCGATAACCCTCAGGAGTAGAATCCTGAAAAATTTGGTAATCCTTCTCCTTGCCATTACTGCTTTCCAATGCAGCCAGAAAGAAACCGTTCAATTAAATAAAAGTGATCATATCATCCTGATCGGAAATAATCTGGGATCCAGAATGATGGAATATGGACTTTTTGAGACAGAGATGCATGTGCGTTATCCTGATAGTCTTTTATATATCCGGAATATGTGTGATGGAGGAAATACCCCGGGTTTTAGGCCGCATTCAGGGAGGGTATCCCCTTGGGCTTTTCCCGGTGCAGAGGAATTTCAGACCGAACTGGCCAATTTTTCGGACAGTCAGGGGCATTTTGAAATGCCTGATGAGTGGTTAACGAGACACAAAGCTGATATCATCCTGGCATTTTTCGGATACAATGAATCTTTTCAGGGGGAAGAAGGGCTGGAGAATTACAAAGCAGAATTGGATGCCTTTATCAAACATACGCTACAGCAGCAATACAACGGAAATACCCCTCCTCAATTGGCCATCATTTCACCCATAGCCTTTGAGGATTTATCTTCCCTCAAAGATTTGCCCAACGGGGTTAAAGAGAACAAAAACCTTGCGCTGTATACCCAGGCCATGAAGGAGGTTTCTGAGAAGAACAAGGTATTGTTTGTGGATGCCTTCAATCCTTCCAAAAAATGGTATGCTTCATCCGATCAGCCTTTGACCATTGATGGATCACAGCTCAATGAGGAAGGATACCAAAAATTAGCTTTGTTACTGGCAGATGGGGTTTTTGGCAAAGCCAAAGCAAAGGCGGAGGGCAACAGGACTTTGATCCATGAAATGGTCAAGGAAAAAAACTGGATGTGGCACAATGATTACAAAATCCCCAACGGGGTCCATGTCTATGGACGGAGATACAAGCCTTTCGGTCCGGACAATTATCCTGCTGAATTGGAGAAAATAAGGCAGATGACAGCCATTAGGGATGAGGCTATCTGGAAAGCAGGACAAGGGGAAAGGATGGATATTGCTGCGGCTGACAAGAACACCATCCAGTTACCTCCTGTGGAGACCAATTACAATCCGCAGCAAAACGGTAACCTGACCTATTTGTATGGGCAGGATGCCTTGGATAAACTGACAGTCCCTGATGGGTACAAGATTGAACTTTTTGCTTCGGAAGTGGAATTCCCTGACCTGGCCAATCCGGTACAGATGAGTTTTGATAATAAGGGGAGGTTGTGGATTGCCACCTGTCCCAGTTACCCGCATTATAAACCGGGAGATACCAGGCCCAATGATAAGATCATCATTTTGGAGGATACCAACAGGGATGGCAAAGCAGATAAGCAGACGGTTTTTGCAGATGGTCTTCATCTTCCGATGGGATTTGAAATAGCTCCTGAAGGAGTATATGTTTCCCAGGGGACCAATCTGAAGATACTGATTGATACAGATGGGGATGACCGTGCGGATAAGATTGAGATTTTGCTCAGTGGTTTTGATGACCATGATACGCACCATGTCATTTCTGCTTTTGCGGCTGATCCCTCAGGAGCCATTTACATGGGAGAGGGTGTGTTTCTTCATACCAATGTGGAAACCTCCTATGGCCCGGTAAGGGCTACGAACGGCGGGTTTTTCAGGTACAATCCCTCCAGACATCATCTGGAGCGAACCGCCCAACTGGCCATTCCCAATCCCTGGGGCATTGCTTTTGATGACTTTGGGCAGAATTTTTTCGCTGAAACATCAGGTCCTGATGTCAGGTGGATGATGCCAGGTTCAGTATTGCCAAGGTATGGGGAAGCAACGCACAAATCTGAAAACCTGATTGAAGACGCACATCGGGTACGGCCTACCTCAGGCCTGGAGTTTGTTTCCAGTAGGCATTTCCCTGACGAAGTGCAAGGAGATCTTCTGATCAATAATACCATTGGATTTTTGGGAATGAAACAACATGCAGTCGAAGATGATGGTACAGGTTTTAAGACCAGGCACAGATTGGATTTGGTAAAGGGCAGTGACAGGAATTTC
>NZ_JBHUIV010000018.1:221613-346989 GCF_042683085.1 Shivajiella indica
ACATATGCAGCACAATGCAAGAGATCCGCTTAGGGACCATGTGCATGGCAGGGTTTACAGGATCACTTATCCTTCCAGGCCTTTGGTGGAGCCTGCCAAAATAGATGGAGCAAGCATTCCTGAATTGTTGGAAAACCTGAAATTACCTGAATTCAGAACCAGGTATAGAACCAAAAGGGAATTAAGAGGTAGGGATGCCGATCAGGTATTAAATGCCATTACCACATGGACTTCTTCTTTAGATAAAAATGACCCAAAATATGAAGCTTATCTTTTAGAGGCTTTGTGGGTGAGTTGGGGTTTGAATAAGGTAGATCAGGTATTGTTGAGACAATTGCTTAAGGCCGAGGATTTCAGAGTGAGAGCTGCTGCGGTAAGGGTTTTAAGGTATACCGGACATCAGGTAGCTGATCAGGCAGATTTGTTAAAGGAGGCGGTAAAAGATGTTCATGGCAGAGTCCGCTTGGAAGCCATTGTGGCGGCTTCCTGGCTTCCCAAGGAACAAGGGCTTCCGATTTTAGAGGAAGCTGAAAAAATGCCTTTGGACAATTGGATGGTACATGCCCATGAAGCAGCTGTGGCCCATATCAATGGTTTATCGGTAAGGGAGAAAAAAGAAGAAGATATCAAATCCAATCTTTCCGGAGGAGATCTCGAGTTGTTCAATATGGGAAAAGAAATATACAACAGAGATGGTTTTTGTGCCACTTGTCATCAACCTGACGGAAGGGGTTTATCAGCCTCATTATTCCCTCCCCTAGTAGGAACTCCCTGGGTATTGGGAAGTGAAGAAAGATTGATCAAATTGGTATTGAAAGGATTGATGGGGCCGATTGAAGTACTGGGAAGGGAATATCCAGGACAGGTACCCATGACACCTTTTGAAGGCATGCTCAATGACAATGAGGTGGCTGCAGTGCTGACCTACGTGAGAAACTCATTTGGCAATCAGGCCCCAGCGATCAGACCAGAAAAGGTGAAGGAAGTCAGGGCTACTGTGGCAGATAAAAAAGGTTTCTATTCCCCGGCAGAATTGCTGAAGGAACATCCGATGGAGAAGTAGGGGGTAGAAGCGAGAAATTAGAAGCGAGATACTAGATGCGAGAGGCGAGAGATTGGAGTTTAGAGACAAGAAACAAGAAACAAGACACAAGAACTGAGAAAACGAGTGACCTTTGAGGTTTTAAGAACCTTGAAGGTCTTAGGTACGAATAATAGAAAAAGTGTAGGATAAAATCAGGATGTGATAGAGAAACTTGAATCGATAAAAAAGAACTAAGAATAAACCATGAAAAAAGCAATCACAACATCTTTAATTCTTTGCATCCTGACACTGACATCGGTGGCTCAATCTCAGGATCAACAAAAGCTTCTGGACCTGGATCAAGGCTGGGAAAAGGCACTATTAGAATCTGATGTGCAATTTTTGGACAATATCCTTTCGGAGAGTTTCATTTGGGTTCACAACCATGCCAGCCTGATTGATGGGAAGAAAGAGGTAGTCGGTAGGGCCAAAAACATCCAGGCCGGCCAGGCAGACAATACCAAAGGAAGGGTTTCGAGAGATCAAAAAGTAATCATCTTGGGAAACACCGGAGTGGTGACCGGTATTACTGTGGTGGACAGGGGGCCAAGGCCGGTTACCTATCATTTTATGCGGACTTACACCATAGTGGATGGAAGATACCTGCTCTTAGCCAATCATACTATGGCTATTCCAGATGAGGAATTGCCGGGGAATTGAATTTTAACTACACCAGTAAATCACATATTGGATAGTTTAAGAAATATTCCACAATGAATTTCACCGTGACCGTATTTTTCGTTTTGATCTTGATACCAATCCAGCAGACCCAGCCATCCTTTAAGCCCTTTCATCTGAAAAACACAACCTGAAAGCTTTGCTGGTTAATGTATATGGGATTTATGCAGAAAATTTTGATAATGCGACGATGTCGAATTTGAGGTAAGCATTATTTCATGCCCTTTTCTTTTCATGCCTGACAGGCTAATCTTCTTTCAAGGATCTTTCTTTGAGCCATTATCCTCTCTGGCTCACCTGCTAGGCTTAGTCTATCCCTTTCCAGTTTTGAAGTTCAATAGGACACAGCGTAGGAATAGCAATTCCACTCAAGTCCTGTCGTCGCAATCCATCTAATACGAACTACTTTAACTTTTCTATATAGATATAGTATGCAGGGTAAACTCGATGGTCCGCATCTATGAGTTGCGCCTCCATATCATACTTGCCTGCTGGGATTTGTCCCTTGAATGTCACTTCGTTCTGGCCTTCTGAGATGATTTCTGATTTGGCTAAATTGGCTACATTGAGATAGGCCTCCTTAAAGTCAGTCTTTACACTCGCTCGTTTGTTTCTTTCAATTTCAAGGGACTTTTCCAGAGAGGGGAATGTCGCATTGATCGCCAAGCCACTTTCCCTCGGAAATCGGCGCAGGGAGATCGCATATTCTCCATCCTCCACAAATTCGATCTTCCAACGGCCTGTAACCTGGGAAGCCACAATGGCTCCATTCTGATGCCATGAACTTTCGTGCTTGCCTGTCAACAAATCATGGGCAGAAATCCGGCTTGGATTTTCATGGGCCGACCCCACTTTGATATAGGCATAGCGCTCATCTACACCTTCGTTTATAATAGACTGCCACCAAAGCTCGTAGCCAAGAGCCAACCGCTCTGCCTCCAACGGATATTCAGCTATGACATTCCTCGATTGGATTTTGTCGGTAGTCATGTCGTACAATTCTTTCCCGTTGATCAACCGCCAGCGGTCATCCATGACGGAGTAGTCTTTGTATTTCACCAGGTTTTGTAGTCGCTGGGTATCCACGTAGAGGATTCTGTTTGGCCATGGGGCAGCACTGTTTACAAGCAAAGGCTTGAGGCTCTTTCCGTCAAGGGGTTTTACCGGGTTGAAATCAAATCCCAGAAGCTCGACAAAAGTCGGAAGCAAGTCGAAATGCGCTACCAATTTATCTATGTCTTTGCCCCCGGTCAATTCTCCTTCAGGCCAGCGAATGAAAAACGGAACGCGATGGCCACCTTCGTACACACTTCCTTTAGCACCCCTCAAGCCGCCATCATAAACCTTATTCCCTCCTTCTGTTCCATTATCGGTAGTGAAAATCAGGATAGTATTGTCGGTCAGATTCAGTTCTTCCAGCTTTTGCTGCAAGCGCTTAAAGTTGTCGTCAATGTTGGTAATCATCCCGTAAAAGCGCTTGAAATTGTCCGGAAGCTCCTCATTGCTTAGATCCTTGTAAATATTGTAGTATTCTTGGGGTACATTAAGCGGACCATGGGGGGCGTTAGTAGATATGTAGGCAAAAAATGGTTTGTCTTTGTTTTCTTCAATAAACTTCATCGCCTCTGAAAAGAACACATCGGTACAGTAGCCTTCGTATTTTTTCATTTCTCCGTTGTGCCAATAGGTATCATCAAAATAATCATTGTCCCAATAGTCAGGCCCTTGGCCAATCCCGCCTCCGCCGTGTCGGACTACTTCATGAAACCCTCGATCTTCTGGTCTGAACGGATAATTATCGCCTAGATGCCACTTGCCAAACATGCCGTTGGTATAGCCGTTTTGCGCAAAAATTTGGGGCAGGAGCACTTCATCCTCATACAACAATGACCTGCCGCTGATGGTATGGTAGACATTGAGCCGATTGGTATGCCTACCCGTCATGATCACGCCTCTGGTAGGAGCACAGGTTGTAGAAACATGGTAGTTGGTAAACCTTACCGCATCCTGGTGAAATGCGTCCAAGTTGGGGGTTTTTATTAAGGGGTTTCCCAAGGCACCCAGGTCGCCCATCCCCTGGTCATCGGTAATTATAAAGATGACATTGGGTTTAGTTTGGGCATAAAGTCCGCTCTCAACCGTCATCGCCAGTCCAATGAGCATAGCTAGCGTTCTATAAAGGTTTTTCATTTGGTATATCGTTATATTCAAATTTCACGTTTTCCACATTAGTATCCACCCTCGTATCTAGCACGCCATAATAACTTTGTTTCTTTCCAATCTTTTTTTTAACAACCAATCACAAAAAAGTTAGGAAAAGGAATCCACACCCGAAGCTGAGGTTTTTCTTGACATTTAAATAAATGCAACTTGTTTATTTTTAATTAAGGGTAAAATAATTAAGTAAATGGGTAATATGTTGGATAGTATGAGGCCCGACTATAATTAAATTTACTTCATCAAGTTATCTGCAATTCTACCTGTAAATGACAAATTGCAACACATCCTGTTTTGGTATTTTGGAAAAGGGATTTCTTTAACTTTCCATCATAACTTTAGGTAATGATATAATACTGGCAGAATTGAGGATTAACCTATAATTCATACAGTAATTTGAAAATCTCATTAGCGGATTGGCTTATGAAAAGAGGAATTCCATCGGTCTTCGACCTTTTTATAAAAAGTACTGAGACTACTTTTCGGTTTTTACAGAACCAATTCTTATTATCAAGTCTTCTGTTGATATGCTTACTGATTCAAAAGCCTTTCACAGGTATTGCTTCAACTATGGTTCAGGTTGAAGCAGAAAATAAGCTGAATCAGAGTTCAATTGGTGATACCATATTTGCTGAGAAAATAAAACTTAAAAAGATCATCAACTGGAGTCATGCATATCATCAAACACTAACGATGAAAATTAGTCTTGCTGGAGATGCTTATACAGGAAATCAAAAACGGTATGATGTGGGCCCAGGTGAAGTGAAGCTAAATTGCGAACAGGCACTTGATGTGATCCGCAGAGTTGATAACATTACTTTAGGTATCCCGAAAATAATCTACCTGGTAGGTTGGCAATACAACGGCCACGACTCAAAATATCCGGCATGGTTTGAAGGAAACGAAAGGATAAAACGCCCGCAGGATGCCAACGCTTTGGAAAGCCTTAAATGGCTAATGAATGAAGCCCGGAATTATAATACCACTGTTAGCTTGCACATCAATATGAGTGATGCTTATGAGGACAGCCCGTTATGGAATGTTTACCTGCAAAACGATATCATTTCTAAAAATAAAGATGGAAGCCTGAGATTAGGAAGGTGGGGCTATCCTATAAGTTATGCCCAGGAATGGGAAACCGGTTTTGCACAAAAACGAATTGATAGTTTGTGTAATCTATTGCCTTTGAAAGAAGCGGGAACTGTGCATATAGATGCATTTTATACTGATTCACCCTTTTTTCAGCAAGAGCCTATCAGTCCATATCTGAATTTTACCATTGATGATGAAGCTGAAGCACAAAGGAAAATTTTTATTTATTGGGATTCGAAAGGGATCGATGTGACCAGCGAACACATCTTTTTATCCAGGGAAAAATTCTACGAATTCAATTTTGTTCCAAATTGGCGAAGAGCAGCTTTCGAGGGTTATCAGCCTATGGCATGGCATTTATATCAGACAAGTCCTGAATTATACATGAGATGGCCAGCTTCCTATTATTCCGGAGGGGTAGAATTTAATAGTGACTATGGGAAATTGTTTGGCACCAGTATGCATGGACAAAAGATAATTAGCCAGGATGCAAAAGTACTTCCCGGTTTTTCAAGTCAATTTTTTTCAAATACTGCAATCTGGTATTTTTTAAACAGATTGGATCGCCTCTATTATGTAAAAGGTGATAATTACCAGCTCGTCCAATTTTCTGATAATGTGAGAACTTTTCTTTCAGAGGAGAAATATATTGTAACAAAAGGTGACATGATACTCATGGAAGATACCAATGTTTTTGTTCCGGCTTTATGGCTGGAAAAAGCTTCGATTGTTGCTTATAGCCTCGATGGGTATCAGGACAGGGAATGGCTTCTGCCAGACAACTGGAAGAAAATTGATAAAGTGAATATTTATAAAATTACAATGGAAGGGAATGAACTGATTGAAAAAGGCAGAGAGACAAAAAATGGAAGATTGCGGTTATCCTTAGAAAAAGATATGGCCGTTTTAATTACTCCATCTTAAAAACAACAATAGATAAAGCAACAAATCTGGGAAATCCAGTTGCTAAGGAGCATGAAGCCAATTTTAAGTTTTACTTCGAAATTCAAATTAAACTAAATCCCATGAATACCAAATTAATACTACTGATTGGAGTGTTGCTTTTGACTTCCAACGGACTTTATGCCCAACAAAATAACGGTGAAAAACCCAACTTCCTCTTTATCTTTTCTGATGATCAGCGTTACGACCTTATTGGAGCACTTGGCCATCCCGAAGTTAAAACGCCTAATCTGGACAAATTGGTAAATGGGGGAGCGACGTTTACACATGCCTTTAATATGGGTGCATGGAACGGGGCCGTCTGTGTGGCCAGCAGGGCGATGATGATCAGTGGGCTGTCTGTCTGGGATGCACAACAGCAGGAGGAGGATTTCCAAAACAAGGCCGATCTTAAACAGTTCTGGCCCCAATTGCTTGAAAAGGCCGGCTATGACACCTATATGACTGGCAAGTGGCACGTAGAAGCCGATGCCGAAAGCATCTTCCAACAGGTGGTAAACGTCAGGCCGGGTATGCCAAACCAGACCTTGGAAGGCTACGCCCGTCCAAAAAATGAAACCGATACAATATGGCAACCCTGGGATAAAAGCTTCGGGGGGTTTTGGAAAGGAGGAAAGCATTGGTCTGAAGTTCTGGCAGAGGACGCTTTGAATTTTTTGGAGAAAGCAAAAAAGAGCAATGATCCTTTTATGATGTATTTAGCCTTTAATGCTCCCCATGACCCTAGACAGGCTCCAAAGGAATATGTGGATATGTATCCGGTAGAATCTATTTCATTACCTCCAAGCTTTATGGAGATGTACCCCTACAAGGATAGTATTGGATTAAGCGAGGAACTAAGAGATGAAGCTTTGGCTCCTTTTCCCCGAACTGCTTATGCAGTCAGGAAAAATATCCAGGAATATTATGCGATTATCACGCACATGGATGCACAAATAGGAAAGATTCTGGATGCCCTGGATGCATCAGGAAAAAAGGATAATACTTATATCATATTCACATCTGACCATGGTCTTGCAGTGGGCCACCATGGCTTGATGGGAAAACAGAATATGTTTGATCATAGTATAAGAATGCCTTTGGTGATTGTAGGCCCGAAAATCCCAAAAGGGCAAAAATATTCTCAACAGGTTTATTTGCAGGATGTTTCGGCGACCATCCTAGATCTTGCCGGAGTTGAAAAACCTGATAATACGATATTCAATAGTCTTTTACCCTACATAAAAGGAAAAACAGAAAGTGTTTATCCGGCTATTTACAGTTGTTATTTGGATCTGCAGCGAATGGTCCGCACAGACAGATTTAAACTAATAATATATCCAAAACTGAATAAAATCTTAATGTTTGACCTTGAAATGGATCCATTTGAGCTAAAAGATGTTTCCCAAAATCCTACCTATAGCCAGATTAAAGCAGACCTTTTCAGGCAATTGCTACAATTACAAAAGGAATATAACGATTCATTGGATATTTCTCATTTATTGGCCTTGGATGTGATATTAGAAGAATAGTTTTTTTCGGGATTTTTCCAAATTGATAATGGAGAAAACAAGTAACAGGATCTTAGGGCTCCCTACCAAAAAAATTAAATATTCCATTTACTATGAACTTAATCAAATTCAGATGATTTTTCTCACCAAATTCAGCATAAAAAATTTATTTAGTTTAATTGTAAGTCTCTCAATTGCCTCGATTTTTTTACAATGCAACCCATCTGAACCAAGCCTTGATTTTAACAAAGGCTCCCACATCATCCTGATCGGAAATAATCTGGGATCCAGAATGATGGAATATGGGCTTTTTGAGACGGAGATGCATGTGCGTTATCCTGATAGTCTATTGTACATCCGGAATATGTGTGACGGGGGCAATACCCCGGGTTTTAGGCCGCATTCAGGGAGGGTATCCCCTTGGGCTTTTCCAGGTGCAGAGGAATTTCAGACCGAACTGGCTAATTTTTCGGACAGTCAGGGGCATTTTGAAACGCCTGATGAGTGGTTAACAAGACACAAAGCGGATATCATCCTGGCATTTTTCGGATACAATGAATCTTTTCAGGGTGAGGAAGGGCTGGAGAATTACAAAGCAGAATTGGATGCTTTTATCAAACATACGCTACAGCAGCAATACAACGGAAATACCCCTCCTCAATTGGCCATCATTTCACCCATAGCCTTTGAGGATTTATCTTCCCTCAAAGATTTGCCCAATGGGGTTAAAGAGAACAAAAACCTTGCGCTGTATACCCAGGCCATGAAGGAGGTTTCTGAGAAGAACAAGGTATTGTTTGTGGATGCCTTCAATCCATCCAAAAAATGGTATGCTTCTTCCGCTCAGCCTTTGACCATTGATGGATCGCAGCTCAATGAGGAAGGATACCAAAAATTAGCTTTGTTACTGGCAGATGAGGTTTTTGGCAAAGCCAAAGCAAAGGCGGAGGGCAACAGGGCTTTGATCCATGAAATGATCAAGGAAAAAAACTGGATGTGGCACAATGATTACAAAATCCCCAACGGTGTCCATGTTTACGGACGGAGATATAAACCATTCGGTCCGGACAATTATCCTGCTGAATTGGAGAAAATAAGGCAGATGACAGCCATTAGGGATGAGGCTATCTGGAAGGCAGGACAAGGGGAAAGGATGGATATTGCTGCAGCTGACAAGAACACCATCCAGTTACCTCCTGTGGAGACCAATTACAATCCCCAGCAAAACGGTAACCTGACCTATTTGTATGGTCAGGATGCCCTGGATAAGCTGACAGTTCCAGAAGGGTACAAGATTGAGCTTTTTGCTTCGGAAGTGGAATTTCCTGACCTGGCCAATCCGGTACAGATGAGTTTTGATAATAAGGGGAGGTTGTGGATTGCCACCTGTCCCAGTTACCCGCATTATAAACCGGGAGATACCAGGCCCAGTGATAAGATCATCATTTTGGAAGATACCAACAGGGATGGCAAAGCAGATAAGCAGACGGTTTTTGCAGATGGTCTGCACCTTCCCATGGGTTTTGAAATAGCTCCTGAAGGGGTGTATGTTTCCCAGGGGACCAATCTGAAGATACTGATTGATACAGATGGGGATGACCGTGCGGATAAGATTGAGATTTTGCTCAGTGGTTTTGATGACCATGATACGCACCATGTCATTTCTGCTTTTGCGGCTGATCCCTCAGGAGCCATTTACATGGGGGAGGGGGTGTTTCTTCATACCAATGTGGAAACCTCCTATGGCCCGGTAAGGGCTACGAACGGCGGGTTTTTCAGGTACAATCCCTCCAGGCATCATCTGGAACGTACCGCCCAACTGGCCATTCCCAATCCCTGGGGCATTGCTTTTGATGATTGGGGACAGAATTTCTTTACCGAAACTTCAGACCCTAATGTTCGTTGGATGATGCCCGGTTCAGTATTGCCAAGGTATGGGGAAGCAACGCACAAATCTGAAAACCTGATTGAAGACGCACATCGGGTACGGCCTACCTCAGGCCTGGAGTTTGTTTCCAGTAGGCATTTTCCGGATGAAGTTCAGGGAGATCTTCTGATCAATAATACCATTGGATTTTTGGGAATGAAACAACATGCAGTCGAAGATGATGGTACAGGTTTTAAGACCAGGCACAGATTGGATTTGGTAAAGGGCAGTGACAGGAATTTCAGGCCTGTGGATATGGAATTTGCTCCGGATGGGTCTTTGTATTTTATCGATTGGCATAATGTTTTGATCGGGCATATGCAGCACAATGCAAGAGATCCGCTTAGGGACCATGTGCATGGCAGGGTTTACAGGATCACCTATCCTTCCAGGCCTTTGGTGGAGCCTGCCAAAATAGATAGAGCAAGCATTCCTGAATTGTTGGATAACTTGAAGCTGCCCGAATTCAGAACCCGCTATAGAACAAGGAGAGAATTGAGAGGTAGGGATGCCGACGAAGTTACCTCGGCTATTGAATCTTGGACCGCCAGTTTGGATAAAAATGACCCTAGGTACGAGCATTATCTGACAGAAGCTTTATGGGTTTCCTGGGGATTGAATAAAGTTGACCAAGAGTTGTTGAGACAAATGCTGAAAGCCAAAGATTTCCGGGCAAGGGCAGCAGCAGTAAGGGTATTGAGATATGCAGGCCATCAGATGAAAGATCAGGATAAATTATTGATGGAGGCGGTAAAAGATGTTCATGGCAGAGTCAGGCTGGAAGCAATAGTCGCCGCATCCTGGCTTCCCAAGGAAAAAGGACTTCCGATTTTAGAAGAAGCTGAAAAAATGCCTTTGGACAATTGGATGGTACATGCCCATGAGGCAGCCGTGGCCCATATTAATGGATTATCAGTGAGAGAGAAAAAGGAGGAAACCGTAAAAAGCAGGTTGACGGGTGGAGACTTGGAGCTGTTCAATATAGGAAAAGAGATATATGCCAGGGATGGTTTCTGCGGTACCTGTCATATGCCTGATGGGAGGGGATTACCCACTTCTTTATTTCCTCCTATTGTAGGGACTCCCTGGGTATTGGGCAATGAAGAAAGATTGATCAAATTGGTTCTTAAAGGACTGATGGGACCTATTGAAGTTCTAGGCCAGAAATATCCCGGACAGGTACCCATGACTCCTTATGAAGGCATGCTCAATGACAATGAGGTGGCTGCAGTGCTGACCTACGTGAGAAACTCATTTGGCAATCAGGCCCAGGCTATCAGACCTGAAAAGGTGAAGGAAGTCAGGGCAGCTGTGGCAGATAAAAAAGGTTTTTATTCTCCTGAAGAATTACTGCAAGAGCATCCTATGGAGAAGTGAGAGACTGGAGTATAGAATCTAGAGACAAGAGGCAAGAACCAAGAAATTGAAAACCAGTGACCTTTGAGGTTTTTAAAACCTTGAAGGTCTTGGATACAAAAAATGGGAAAACCACCGCGTAAAATAGCTTGAAACTTTGTTCAAATCAGGTACTCTTTGTAGTATAAAACTTACCAGCTCTGTTATGACAGTAAATCATCGGATGGTAAAATAATTAAGATGAGGAAAAATAAGGAGGGACCTATTGAATTCCCTAACGATAAGAATAACAATCTCAATCCAAAGCATATGAAGTATCGCAATCCAATTTTTACTACGGGATTCATAATCTCAATATTACTCTTTATCAATGCGGGAAGGGCACAAACGAGAGGGAAGGACATATTATGGTATGACAAACCAGCTAAATCATGGATGGCCGAAGCGCTACCTATTGGCAATGGTTATATGGGTGCAATGATTTATGGCCTTGTTGAAGAAGAACATATTCAATTCAATGAAGAATCATTATGGACTGGAGGAAAAGGCGAATGGGACGAATATAAGGGAGGAAATCGAGAGCAAGCTTATAAGTACTTACCAAAAATAAGGCAATTACTTGATGAAGGTGATTTTAAAGGAGCACATGAATTGGCAAATAGAGAACTCACTGGGATTATAAAGTCAGTAAAAGGTGAACACATATGGGAAGGATTTGGTGCTTTTCAAACTTTTGGAGATCTATATGTAAAGGCCGCTCACGGAGATGAGATCAAAGATTATAGAAGAGACCTCAATATATCAGATGCTATGGCTTCAGTAAAGTATAAGGTCCATAATGTGGAATATAAGCGTGAATATTTTGCAAGTTATCCAAAACGCGTTCTAGTTTTTCGTTTCCAAAACAATAGTTTTAATGGAACAGATTATGAGATCAGGCTAGAATCTATTCACAG
Organism: Shivajiella indica; assembly: GCF_042683085.1. Lineage (NCBI taxonomy): Bacteria > Pseudomonadati > Bacteroidota > Cytophagia > Cytophagales > Cyclobacteriaceae > Shivajiella > Shivajiella indica. The sequence continues at coordinate 233,377 of NZ_JBHUIV010000018.1, forward strand.
AAATGTTACCATTTCTTTTGAGAATGATCAACTTGTTATGGCAGGAAAGTTGGAAAATAATGGGATGGAATTTGAAAGTCGGATTCTTATTGATTCAGACGGTTCTGAGATTTCTTTTTCTAATGGAAAACTTCATGTAAAATCAGCAAAAACATTGACATTGTATTTGACAGCAGCAACCGACTATCAGAATGTATATCCAAATTATAAGGGTAGGGATTACAAAAAATTAAATCATAAAACCATCGCTTCCATTGACCCAAAAAAATACAGCGAAATATATAAAGAACACCAAAAAGATTATTCAGCACTTTACTCAAGGGTATATATTAATTTAGGAGAACAGGGAAATAATCACAAATCTACCCTTGAACGATTAAAAGCTTATTCTGATGGAGCAAAAGATCCTTCATTGGAAGCCTTATACTTTCAATATGGCCGTTATCTTATGATAAGTAGCTCTAGACCAGGAAGCTTACCTGCAAATTTACAGGGTAAATGGAATAACCTAACAGCTCCTGCTTGGGCTTCGGACTATCATGCAAATATCAATATCCAAATGATTTACTGGCCAGCAGAAATCACTAATCTATCGGAATGCGCAGAACCTTTGATGGATTACATTGATAAATTACGAGAACCTGGACGTAAAAGTGCAAAGGATTTTTTTAATGCCCGTGGTTGGATTGTCAACACAGCTAATAACATATTTGGCTATAATGCTCCTGGATGGGAGTTTCCATGGGGATTTTTCCCAGGAGGTGCTGCATGGTATGGAAGACACATTTGGGATCACTATGAATATACAGGAGATATCGAGTTTCTGCGTAAAATAGGATATCCAATCATGAAAGAATCAGCGCTGTTTTGGTTGGATTATTTGACGGAAGACGAAAATGGGTTTTTGATTTCATCCCCATCCTATTCTCCTGAGCACGGTGGAATTTCAACTGGGGCGTATATGGATATTCAAATTGCATGGGATATTTTCACGAATTGCATTAAAGCAAGTGAATTATTGGGTGAGGATGAGTTATTCAAGAATGAATTGATAATAGCCAAAAACAAATTATTGCCTTTACAAATTGGGAATTGGGGTCAACTGCAGGAATGGAAAGAGGATGTGGATAATCCAAATAGTAAGCACCGTCATGTTTCCCATTTATACGCACTATACCCCGGTGACCAAATCATGCCGCTGGAAACACCTGATCTTGCTAAAGCTGCAAAAATAACTTTAGATGCAAGGGGAGATGATGGTACCGGATGGTCAATTGCATGGAAAATTAATTTTTGGGCAAGGTTATTTGATGGAAATCACGCCTATAAATTATTAAGAAGAGCAATGAAATGGATTGTGACCGAAGAGGAAATTTATGATGAAGGAGTTGGGGGTGTTTATTCCAATTTTTTATCAGGCCACCCTCCCTTTCAGTTAGACGGTAATATGGGTACTACAGCTGGAATAGCCGAAATGTTACTTCAAACACATACCAATCAAATTCATATTCTTCCTGCACTGCCTGATGCCTGGGCTAATGGAGAAATAATGGGCTTGAAAGCTCGAGGTGGTTTTGAAGTTGATATTGAATGGACAGCAGGGAAACTGAAAAAAATAATAATTAAATCGGTCAAGGGGGGAGAATGCAGGTTAAGATATAATGATAAAGAAATTCACATCTCTTCAAAAGCCGGAGAAATTATAAGGTTAAATGGTGAATTAGATATCATATAACATAAGTTATTTGAATTGACATGTAAAAAATAATAAGTCAATGTATAATCCATTTATCTGTGGATGATCAAGAGACATAAAGAGTTCAATGAAGCAATCCTGGAACTAATCCCTTCTATCATGAAACGTATCTTGGGTGTCCCATCCCACAAAGCAAGAGGCAAAAATAACACACACATCTGCTAATTTATTTAACAAATGCAAAGCAGGTCTTCATTAAATTTGAATTGAACTTAGCCAATAAAACATGTCAAAACATAATTTTTTTGCTATGATAAAATCCAATTATATGTTTTTAATCCTAATTGGAATTTCGTTATTGTTTTTTTCATGCTCTTCTAATGAAGTTGTTGAACAGGAGAAACAACCTAACATTATTCTAATAATGACTGATGACCAAGGTTATGGTGATATTTCAGCACACGGTAATCCCCATCTCAAAACCCCCAATCTCGACCAACTTTATCATGAAAGTGTACGCTTTACAGACTTTCATGTAGATCCAAGTTGTTCTCCCACTCGTGCTGCTATTTTGACAGGGAAGTATTCATCAAAATCAGGTGTCTGGCACACGATAGGCGGAAGGTCGCTTTTGCAAAAAGATATGCTCACCGTGGCAGATGTATTTAAATCAGCCGGATATAAAACCGGTTTCTTTGGGAAGTGGCATTTAGGAGAAAATTACCCTTACAGGCCAATGGACCGCGGTTTTGAAGAAACCATAGTTCATGGGGGAGGGGCTTCATCTATCCATCCGGATTATTGGGGAAATGACTATTTTGATGATGTTTACAAGCATAATGGTGTATATAAAAAGTATGAAGGGTATAGTAATACAGTATGGTTTAATGAGGCATTGGATTTCATTCAGAAAAATCAGGACCAGCCTTTTTTTACATACATTGCCACGAATATCCCACATGCTCCTCTTCTTGTAGAAGAAAATTATTCTTTACCCTATAAATCCTTGGTATCTGAAAGAATTGCCAATTACTACGGAATGCTCGCGAAATTTGATGAAGATCTTGGTCATTTTCTTCAGGAAATTGACAGATTAAAGCTGAAGGAAAATACTATTGTGATATTTATGTCAGATAATGGGCCGGGTCCTTGGTTTGGGGGGATCATACTTGATGATGACCTTTTTGTAAAAGAGGGTTTTAATTCTGGAATGAGGGGGGCAAAAATAAGGGGATATGAAGGAGCTCACCGGGTACCATTTTATATCCGTTGGCCTAAGGGAGGAATTGGTGGAGGTAAAGATGTGGATAAGCTTGCTGCACATATAGATATATTTCCAACATTAATTGATCTGGCGGGTTTGAAAAAGCCTTCAGAGCTTAAATTTGATGGAACTAGTTTACGGAAATTAATGGAGGACCCTAGCGCAGAATGGACTGAACGAACACTTTTTGTTCATAACCAGAGAGTGCAGTATCCGGAAAAATATAAAGACTTTCAGGTCCTTACTGAAAAATGGAGATTGGAGGGACGAGAACATGTGGAACTTTATGAAATAGAGGCTGATCCCGGGCAGAAATTTAATGTTGCAGATCAATACCCAGAAGTGGTCAAGCAATTAATAAAAGAATATGAAATTTGGTGGGAGGATATTTCAGTTGATTTTGATCGATATAACAACATAACAATTGGCAGCGAGAAAGAAAATCCTTCGATCATATATGCCCATGATGCCCTTAGGAGTGAAGATGGAATGGTATGGGCAATTGAGGTAGATCAAGAGGGAATATATGAATTCAGTACCTATCGGTGGCCTATCGAATCCGGAAGAAAAATTGTAGAAAACGAAGGGTCTAATTTTAGACACAATCTACATCCTACATCAACGATGAAATCTGATCGATTTGTGGCGGAAGAACCAAATATTAAACCATTTGAAGTTATAAACACTGCACATCTGACAATTGGAAATTTGGAAAGGGTGGTCGAGATTAACAATTCAATGACTTCTGCGACTTTTTTAGTGCATCTAAAACCAGGCGAGACCTCTTTAAAAGCATGGTTTGCTGGCAATGAGAAATATGCTGCTAATTATATCGACATCCACTATATAGGCCCTGAAGTAATTAAAGATAGTTCAAATTACAAACCAGTTCATCCCGATAAATTCCTGAGACCCCATCTATCAAATTAACAGTTTCATAAAATGCTTAGTATTTTTTAGCAGGTTAAATGCAATGCTGTCAAATTATTGTTTTCTTTCTTTTTAAAACAGATCGAAATCAGCAATCATTTCGGTCCGTAACGTGAAATTTTTAATTTTTTGTTCTTTATCGCAAATTATCTATCTGGAAAATAGGTCAGGTATTTTGTTTTGGGGTAAGTATTTGCCTGTTTTCAAACCAACATAATTGGTCGTTCTTTTTTTATAGAGGTTTTCTAAATTGACATGTATTAGATTCTCCAAGATTTAAAAAATCCTTTTTAAAAAGTGATTGTAGTCTTGTCATTAAATTGAAAATAGCCAGTTCTTAAGCTTTCAATTTTTCCCTCATTTTCAGGAATTTTTCAAGATGTTAATAAAGCACATGTTTTGGATAAAATGGTTGAGACAAACTCTTTTCTATTCTAAATAAATTTGATTGTATAAATAATCTTACCAACAACCTAAAAAAATACCTAATGAGAAAAGTATTACTCTTGATTATTGCGCTTTTCACCATGATCCTTAGTACTGAGGTGTCGGCGCAACAACGGGTAATTACCGGGAAGGTAATTTCCCAAGAAGATGGACAAGGTCTACCTGGCGCGTCCATTCTTGTGAAAGGCACCACAGTGGGAACTACCTCCGATTTGGATGGTAATTATTCCATTAATGTGCCGGAAAGTAATAATGTATTGGTATTTTCTTTTATCGGTTTAAAAACGGTTGAAGAAAATATTGGTACTAGATCTGTTATTAATGTCACGCTTGTCCCAGATGCTGCTCAGTTATCCGAAGTAGTAGTTACTGCTATAGGTATAGAAAGAGAAAAGAAAGCTTTGGGTTATGGTGTTACCACATTAGGTGAGGAGCTGATCGAAAACAGACCGGAAGCTGACATCGCCAGGGTATTGCAGGGTAAAGTTGCAGGGGTGAACATCACCGCTACAAATGGTATGTCTGGGTCTGGAACCAATATCATTATCAGGGGTTATTCTTCAGTTACGGGCTCTAACCAGCCTTTGTTTGTTGTAGATGGTGTTCCTTTTAATACTAACACCAATGCCACCAACGGGTTTAATACAGGAGGCGCAATTACCTCCAGCCGTTTCTTGGATATTGATCCTAATAATATCGAAAATGTAAACGTGTTGAAAGGGCTTTCTGCAACCGTGTTATATGGAGATCAGGGTAGAAATGGGGTAATCTTGATTACCACAAAATCTGGTAGCAAAAAAAGAAAGGCAGCTGAAGTTACCTTAAATCAATCTTTTTTCGGTAACCAAGCAGCCTCTCTACCAAATTTCGGCAAACTGTATGGCAATGGATTTCAACAGAATATACCTCCGCCCTTTTTCTTCGGCAACTGGGGAGGTAGATTGGATGAAGGTAGAGTCCATCCGCATCCAATTGCAGCATCAAATATACCCATTATTAGAAATGCTTTTCCGGAATTTTTCGTTCCTAACGCGGACGGTACCCCCTCCACAACACCCATTGATTATGAATATAAAGCTTACGATGATATCAGCAAAGTATATTTCAGGACTGGATTAGTATCCAATACTTCCCTTATGGTTTCAGGTGCTTCTGACCGGACCAGTTATTCTGCATCCTTTGGGTATACCAATGAGGAAGGCTTTCTTCCTGGTAATAACCTGGAAAAATTTAATTTTGGTTTGGGTATAAATGCAGCTGTTACAGATAAATTTTCCATTAACTCCTCGTTTACTTTTGCCATCACGGATTTGGTTTCCCCTCCTGTTAATTCTGCCTTTGGTTCAAGTGCTAGCGGAGGAATCCCTTCTGTATTTGCCAATTTGTATTACACACCTCGTTCAATTGATTTGGCGAATCTGCCTTTCGAAAATCCTACTGATGGAAGCAACGTTTACTACCGGAGCAACAATGATCAGATGAATCCTTTTTGGATTTCAAAAAACCTGGTTGATGCCTCAAATGTTAACAGGTTCTTCAATTCAACTTCCCTGAATTATGATTTCAATGATAATTTTTCCATGACTTACAGGATTGGCTTGGATACCTACACAGAGTCCAGGGAAAGTAGATATAATAAAGGTGGTGGAGGAGCTGTAAGCACCTTGATCAACAGTGGATTATATAGAACCGTGGAAATTCAAAACACCATTTGGAATCAGGATTTGATTTTGAATTATAAAAGACAACTTTCCGAAAAAATCGGTATGTCAGCATTGTTGGGAGGAAATATTCGTAATGATTTTTATAAGCAGGTTGGGTTGGTATCTACCGGGCAGCTAGCTTTTAATCTTTTCAATCACGGCAACTTTCTTCAGGCCTCATCAAGAGATCCTTTAACAGGAGGCAATTTACAATTTCAGCAGGAAGAGACTAGGATGGGGATCTATGCCAACGTTACTTTAGATTACAGTAATTACCTTTTCTTGAACCTTTCAGCAAGAAATGATTGGACTTCTACTGTTGAAGTAGAAAACAGAAGGATCCTTTATCCTGGAGCTTCGGTATCTTTCTTGCCTTCACAGGCATTCAATTGGAACTCATCCACTTTCAATGATTTGAAATTGAGATTCGGTTATGGTACCTCAGCGGGTTTTCCACGCCCATACAGCACAAGAAACTTTCTCGACCAAAATGCAAGGGCTTTCCTAAATAGTGCTGGAACTTTGCTTCAAAGGCAAACTTTGAACCCAAACCTTGGAAATCCGAACCTCCGGCCTGAACTGCACCAAGAGTTAGAGTTTGGCGTTGAATCAACCATGCTCAACAATAAATTGAGAATTGATCTTTCCCTTTATGAGAAAAACACCAGGGATTTGATTACTTCAGCGCCTATTGATCCATCTTCAGGTTTTACCAGAAGTGCAATCAATATCGGAAATATCAGAACCAGGGGGATTGAATTCCAGGCAACTGCCACACTCGTCAATACACCTTCCGGGTTTTCATGGGAGTCCATTGTGAATTTCGGACTATATAGGAGTGTGACCATGGAATTGGCAGAGGGTTTAAATGAAATTGTGGTCGCTGGTTTTACAGATTTAGGCAATTTTGCTATTCCGGGCCGTCCTTTTAATATCATCAAAGGCCAAGGCATTGTAAGGAATGAGAATACTGGAGAAAAAGTAGTCTTACCTAACGGGACTTATCAGCCTACAGCAGTACCTGTGGAATTGGGTGATCCCAATCCTAGGTGGACAGGTTCTTGGATCAATACTTTTAGGTACAAAGGATTCACATTTAACTTCATGTTGGAATATAGACACAAGGGAACTATTGTTAGCCATACTATAGTGTCAACTTTGAACAGGGGTGTTACCGTAGATCCTGTTGTGGACAGAGAGTATAGTTTGATTCTTCCAGGAGTGAAACAGGATGGTACGCCTAATGATATTCAGATATCTGCTACTGACTATTTCAATCAATATGGAGCTAATCCGGAACCACGTGCCTTTGACGGTTCTACTATAAGATTAAGAGAACTTTCTTTAGGATATGATATACCTCCAAGTTTGATTTCCAAGACTCCCTTCAATAGAGCTTCTATTGCTTTAAGTGGAACAAATTTATGGTTTAGAGCTTTGAATTTCCCACCCAATCAGAACTTTGATACTGACATTTTGGGTCTTGGGGTTGGTAACGGTTTAGGTTTAGAATTCGTTACCGGACCGAGCTCTAGAAGATTTGGTGGTACTTTGACACTTACATTCTAATCCCCAAAAAAACACTACAATGATAAGAAAAATATATAGCCTGTTTATCGCCTTAAGTCTTATGGTGGTAAGTGCTTGTGATTTGGACCTGCTGGACAACCCAAATGCGGTGACAGCTGATACAGCAAATTTAAATCTTGTTTTGAACAGTATCCAACTTGATTTTGTCTCTTTTTATCATGCTTCAAGCACTAACGGAATGAGGCTTACAAGAATTGCAAATCAAGGTAACATTAATTACGAGAATGCATATGTACCTGTTAATTTTAATGGCTTATGGACCACTACCTATTCAGAGATTCTAAATGATATCAAATTTCTGGAGCCGTTAGCTGAAAATGCCAATTTCAGAAGACATTTAGGTATTGCAAGGGTGATCAAAGCTTATGTTTTGATGACTATGGTGGATTATTTTGATGCAGTACCTTATACCCAGGCACTAGATCCTTCCAATTTTAATCCAACCTTAGATCCAGGGCCACAGGTTTATGCAGCTGCTCTGGAAGCTTTGACACTTGCAAAAGCAGATTTTGCTGCTCCCAGTGTAGGAACTCCACAGGACAATTTCTACGGTGGTGTTTATGTCAATTGGATTAAATTGATCAATTCCTTAGAATTGAAATATCATTTAAATCGTAAGCTAATAGATCCTTCAGGCAGTGCTGCTGCCATCAATGCCTTGGTTGCTGCGAATAATTTCATAGAGCCTGGTCAGGAGTTTTTATTCAGGTATGGCACCAATTTGACAGATCCGGATTCCCGTCATCCAAATTTTGCAAATCAATATCAGCCAGGTGGTGGTGGTGACTACCAGTCTAACTGGTATATGTATAACCTAACAGAAACCAAAGGATTTGATGATCCCAGGGCACGTTTCTACTTTTACAGACAGCAATTGACCAATCCGACACTTCGTCAAGACCTTCAATGTATTGGAGAATTTCCCCCTGTACATTATCAGGTTGGCCAATTTCCTTTTTGTCTTCCAGGAACCAGAGGTTATTGGGGTAGAGACCACCTGAATAATAATGCCATACCGCCAGATGGTTTGAAAAGAACTGCGTATGGTGTATACCCTGCAGGTGGCAGGTTTGATAACGATGCTGCTGAATCAATAACTCCTACTGCAGGCGCCGGTGGAGCAGGTATCCAACCTATTATGCTTCCAGCATACATTGACTTTATGTTGGCAGAAGCTGCACTTACCATACCTGGCGTTGGAGGAGACCCAAAAACCTTAATGCTAAGCGGAATTAAAAAGTCCATGGATTTTGTCAGAGCTTTTAGTGTCTCTACTTCCCAGTCTGGAGCCATCAATAGTTTTCAAACTTTAGATGAATTTAATACAAGCGTCACATCCTATAGTGATTATGTAGCAGCTGAATACGATGCAGAACCTACCAGTAGGAAGATGCATGTGATTGCCAGGGAATATTGGTTGTCTTTATTTGGTAATGGAAATGAATCCAATAATCTTTATAAAAGAACCGGACAGCCTGATGGAATGCAGCCTGGTCTAGATGTAAATTTTGGAGATTTTCCGAGGTCTTTCCTTTATCCAAATGTTGTTGTTTCCACCAATCCCAATATTCCGCAAAAGGCTTCACAAAGGTTAAGGGTGTTCTGGGACACCAATCCTGAAGGAAATGATTGGGTTTATTAATCTTTAAATCAAAGAAATATGAAAATTTTAAAAAATAAATTTGTGAAGTTGTTGACACTGGTTTTACTGGTCACTTCCTGCACTGATTTTGTGGATCCTATTTTACCATATAAGGATTTTGATTTAGCGATCTACTTAAGAACAACTGCGAGGACAAGTACATCATTTGACCACCTCAACTTGCCTAATTCAAACTTCGATATTACTGTGGAAGCAGTAGATCCCGAAGGCGGTAGAACTTTAGAATCCGTTGAAGTTAGAGTTAGACATAGAAGGCTGGTAGATGGCGGTGCTGTTGTATATATTCCTGCAGCTGGACAAAATAATCTTGTCAATGATGTGTTGATTAAGACACTTACTTTAACCGATTTCCAACCAAACAATGAATCAAGGTTTTTAAGGGCTAAAATTCAGTTTACAGCACTTGAGGCTTTAACTGCATTAGGTTTATCAGAAGATCAGATAAATGTGGGAGATAATTTTGAGGTGAGATTAAAGCTAAGGGACAAATTTGGAAGAGTATTTAATGACATAAACGCTGGTGCTAGCATAAAGAATGAGGTATTTTATGCATCTCCATTTTTGTATGTTGTTTCTGTAAACTGATCTTCTGAGTTGCACTGAAATTATGTCAGATGAAGCCTCAGGTTTAAGTTTCTTAAATAGTTTAGTTGATAGGGTTGTATGTTTTGAAAGGGGGGGGAAGTCCCCCCTTCATTCATGCTTTTCTGCATAGGTTAATTTAGGGTGAAGTGTCAGAACAGCAAATGGCTAATTAGGTATATTCCAAGTAGTATTTTGTGTAGATACAACCATATTTTCATCTTAAAATCAGAATATCCTGGAACAGAAATAATACTTATCTTTAAAAAGTTGCTTTTTCCTGAGTTCCGGTACATTATCAATTATGAAAAATAAGAGAAGAGTTCAAATATTTAGTTTTAACATAGTTGTTTTGGTTATTGGCATTCTCATGGTACAGTCAATTCCTGCCAGGGAAAGTGTTGACCAAAAGGTGGGAATAATAACTGAATCTTCTAATGGACTTCATGGATATTTAGGGTATAGAACACTTAGGAGACCGGATGGATTTGGAGCTGGAATTGGGTTTTATACAGCCGTGTGGCCATTATTGGAGCAGCCCTTAGAAGGATTTCAGATAGGTCTTCCTGGAAATTGGATTACTCCGGATAATCCCTCCAACAAAGATATACCCTGTTGCCCTGTGGGTACAATTGCCAGAACCTGGGAAGAAAGAGGGCCAACTTGGTCCAGTGTCTTTCAAACTCAGGAAGGAGGCTTGGGATTTTGGAGAGGCAACAGATACCATTATGGTTTTCCAAAGTTCAGCATGAACGGAGTACCTGACTGTTATAATTCAGAGATCGCCTCTCCGGGCTGGCCATTTTTTTATAGAGCGGAGGCTTTGCCGGATGACCAATTGGGCATAGCCCAACTCAGCAACCGAATACTGGTTCCACCGGATGGGATTACATTTGATGGTGACCTAGAAGGAAGGTTTCTGGGATATACCCATATAGCCCTTCCTCTAACAGAGGAAAAACCTGGTCCTCCTCCCACAGGAAACCAAAGCTGGACACTGTTTTTAAATGCAGAAAACTTTAAAGGACCTGTCGCTTTCTATATTCCCGAAATGTGGTCCAGGCTTTCCAAAATCTACCCTGCTATAGAAGGAATGGGGTTGGATACGAAGGAAGGGATAATGGCAGGTGGAGGAGCAATGGAAATCAACACCGTGCCAGCATATGAATTAAGGGATGAAAATGGTGACCTGTATATAAAAATACCTCAATTGCAATTTCCCTTGAATGAAAATGGGGTCTCTGTACTTGTTCAGGATGTTACCTATTATTCCAAAGGTGCGTTATTTAACCACATTTTGGAATGGAAAGAAAAAGGTACGGCCTATTCCGGAAAATTCGATGAAGCACATACCTGGAAACCTTCGCTAGAACCAAGACCATTTTCCTTAGACCAAGGAGCCAGCCTTAATAACGGTGGTGAAAAACTTAAAGGAATTGAAGATGTACTTCAAATTGTCATCACAGATTCCAATGCCTTTGGGTTGGTATGGAAAGAAAATTCCATCTCACAGGTTGGACGTTTTCCGCAATATTTTAAAAAAGTTGGAGATCAGCGGGTGGCAATAAATCCAGAAACAGTACCCAAAGCACTTCGGGACAAAGAATTTCCATTGGCTGGATCAGAAAAGCATTATGTCAACTGGAGAAACGGGAATGAAGTGGTGGACGGAAATTTTATAATAGATAAAAGCCTACCCTACACTTCACCGGCAACTGGTGCCTGGGCAAATCCAGGCCCTACTTCCCAAGCCTACTCAGTACTATTGAAAGATGGTTCAAAAGTTACTTATCGTTGGTATAAATTTATAGATCAGCCTTCTTTCCAGCCTTTGGGTTGGACACAAGAAGAAAAGGAAACTTTACAGAAATTAGTTGAACAAATCCACAGGTCCTGGACTATAGATCAAGAATATATGGCTCCTCCAAGTACCGGTAGTCTTGTTGCTATTGACCCCGTCCTTATTGTATCCCCTCCACCTGGTATGGAATATGGTTATGTTCCCATTGTGGTAAGGCAGGAGAGAAATTTGATAACCTCAAGGTAAGTTTATCCTTGTAAAGAAAATTCTAATCCAATAAGGAAAAAATCCGAATCATTTAAAGATGATAGATTATCAGAATATAATTAAATTACCCTGATTTGATATCTCATTTTTAAAAAATACTGAAAGTCAACCAAGCTAAAAAATAAACAAAAGCTTAGAAATGAATAAAATTTACCTCAGTTTAAGTACCCTTCTAATATTCTCTATGCTGAACGGATGCAAACCAAGTTCATCTAACTCAGAAGCCGAAACTCCCATTGGATTTACACTCCAGGAATCAGACCTCCCGGACTATGAAAGGAATTTAGATCATAAGGGTCTCCTCCTTGCATTAGGGGACCGATATGGTGAATCCATTCGTACGGGTGAACATATTTATAATAACATCTGCTTCAATTGCCATGGGAATAAGGAACAGGAGGGGTCAATGCCCAATGCATTTAAATTCTGGGAAGATAAATTTAAAGTTGGGAATGACCCTTATTCGATTTACCAAACACTCACCCGAGGCTATGGATCCATGCCTCCACAGGTAAATTTAACTCCAGTGGAAAAGTATGATATCATCAATTATATCAGGGAAGCTTTTATCGAGAAAGATAACCCTAGTCAATATATTGAAATAGATTCAACTTATCTGGCAAGTTTGCCTTCCGGTACAGATAAAGGACCAACTCCCAAAGAATTTAAACCATGGGCAGAGATGGATTATGGTAACTTTTTAATCAATACTTATGAATTGGTAGGTCAAAACGCTGCCCCTAGGGAACGCTCAACCGGCCCGATTCAGCCTTTAAAAGATGAAAATTTGGTGAACCAGAATTTTGCCTATAAAGGGATAGCGGTAAGGTTAGATCCCGGAGAAGGAGGAGTTGCTGCAGGAAATGCTTGGATGATGTTTGACCATGATTTGATGAGGGTTGCAGGGGCCTGGACAGGTGAAGGTTTTATTGATTGGGAAGCCATTTTATTTAACGGAAAACATAACATTTCTCCAAGAACGGTTGGAGACCTTCATTTTTCAAATCCTGTAGTACCTGCCTGGGCTAACCCTGCAACTGGAACATTTGATGATCCACGCTTTTTGGCTCGGGACAAAAGAAGGTTTGGCCCACTCCCAAGGGAATGGGCGCATTATAAGGGACTTTACCAATATATGGATCGGGTAATTATTTCCTATACGGTAGGAGGTGCCAAGGTTCTGGAAACATTTGGCCTGGAAACATTGGAAAACCAACCTGTTTTTACAAGAACATTGAATATTTCTCCTTCTGATAAACCGCTGAAAATGCGGATAGCTCCAACCGGAACGTCTGTGGCTTTAGTAGGTGAAGGTGCTGTTTTGAAAAATGAGAACGGATTTACCATCATGCAAACCTCCGCTTCCCAAAACCTAAAAGTCAAGATACTGATAGGGAAATCCGGCATGAAAGGGCTTGAGCAATATTCAAAAGTCTCAAATCCTGCTGAATCACTAGAATCCATGATCAAAGGAGGCCCTGCAAGGTACCCCCAAAAATTAACTACAGAAATCCTTACAGGAAATCAAGAAGGGCCATTTCAGGTGGATATCATGAATCCACCATTTGATAGCCCTTGGAAAAATGAGTTCAGATTGAGTGGTCTTGACTTTTTCAAAGATGCCAACAAAGGAGTGATTTGCTCTACGGATGGGGATGTTTGGCTTGTTGAAGGCTTTGTTAAAAATTCCGGAAAGCTTACCTGGCAAAGGATAGCTTCAGGTTTGTTTCAGCCATTGGGCATTAAGGTGGTCAATGAGGAGATTTTTGTAACCTGTAGGGATCAACTCGTCCGATTGCATGATTTTAACGGAGACATGGAAACAGATTTTTATGAGAGTTTTAACAATGACCATCAAGTAACAGATCATTTTCATGAGTTTGCTATGGGGCTTCAGACGGATAAAGAAGGGAATTTTTATTATGCTAAAAGTGCACGCCATGCAAGAGAAGCTTTAATTCCTCAGCATGGAACCTTAATTAAGGTGAGTAAAGATGGATTGAAGACAGAAATTATTGCTACAGGATTCAGAGCAGCAAACGGTGTTTGTATCAACCCTGATGGTACTTTTATTGTGACGGACCAAGAAGGCCACTGGAATCCTATGAACCGGATCAATTGGGTTGAAAAGGGTGGGTTTTATGGGAATATGTTTGGATACAACCCACCTGCCGATAGTACAGAAAAAGGAATGGAACTTCCGCTGGTTTGGGTGGAAAGAGATAGGGATCAGTCACCTTCCGAACTGCTTTGGGTAGATAGTAAAAAGTGGGGTGCTCTCAATGGAAAGCTATTGAATTTGTCCTATGGTTATGGGAAAGTTTTTGTTGTTCCTTTTGAGAAAATAGGGGATCAGGTACAGGGGGGGATATTTGAATTGCCAATTCCAAGATTTTCTACTGGAGTCATGAGGGGCAGGTTCAATCCTGGAGATGGGCAACTTTATCTCTGTGGTTTATCTGCCTGGGGCTCCACACAACCGCAATTGGGAGGACTCTACAGGATAAGGAAAGTTGAACAACCGATGGTGATTCCTATAGGGATCCAAGCAACTAAAATCGGTATGCAATTGAGCTTTACAGACAAACTTGATGAAAGAAGTGTTGAAGATGTAAGTCATTATACTGTAAAAACCTGGGACCTGCTCCGCTCTAGAAAATACGGATCCAAACATTATAACGAAAAAACTTTGCAAGTCACCAAGGCTGAATTGGACAAGGACAAGAAAACCATCAAACTGACCATCCCTGAGATCAAGCCAACTTGGGTAATGGAAATACGATACCAGGTTAAGGATGATCGAGGAAATACCAGAGAGGGTTTAGTCCAGAATACAATCCATCAACTAGGTCCAGCTCCCGTTCAATAGTAAGTATCTTTTGTTTTCTGAAATTTGATCACGGTCCTCTAATTATGAATAAATTCAGCATTAATTCAACATCATCATGGGCATCAAGCTCATTCTAATAAGGGTAATAGTGACTTGACTGCAGGTTTGCTTAAATACAGTTTGTTTTGACCCATCTTATTTAAACTATTGGAAAAGCAATGAGTATTATTTTAAAGGTTGTTCTGGGGCTTATGACAGGTACGTTTGGCTTCTATTATATTGCGGATGTATTTAGAAATAGGAAATTGTTTTCGGCTAAACCTTGGTCTGGTCTGTTGACAACCGGATTTATTACCAACTTCTTCGACACCCTTGGGATTGGGAGTTTTGCCCAGCAAACTGCGATTTTTAAATTCTTCAAACTTGTCGATGACCGCTTGATTCCTGGAACAATGAATGTGGGGAATACCATTCCTGTAGTCATGCAGGCATTTATTTTTATGACTGTGGTTGAAGTGGATCCCATTACGCTGGTCACCATGTCAACAGCAGCACCCTTAGGCGCATTACTGGGTGCTGGTATTGTATCCCAAATGTCACGCCGGGGGATTCAGATAGGATTAGGTTGTGGTTTATTGGCAGTGGCCTTGATCATCATCGCCGGCTTTTTAGACTTAATGCCTGTTGGGGGTGAGGCGATTGGGCTTAGGGGTTGGAAACTGGCCCTAATTGTGGGAATGAGTTTTGTTTTTGGAGCCCTGCAAACCATAGGCATCGGATTTTATGCTCCCTGTATGGCAATGGTGTACGCTCTCGGAATGCATCCACTCACTGCATTCCCTATCATGATGACAGCCACTGCCATGCTGATGGCAGCAGGAGGGGCCCAGTTTGTAAAAAAAGGAGCGTATGATAGGAAAGTTGCCTTTTCGCTTACCATTGCCGGGGCTGCTGGTGTAATACTGGCCGCATATGTGGTCAAATCCTTACCCCTGTTGGTTCTGAAATGGGTAGTGCTGTTTATAGTTCTATATACCTCGGGATTAATGTTTCTTTCAGCTAGTCGGAATGGGAGAGAGTCTAAAGTAACTGTTATTTAATGTTGATCAAATAGGGCCATATATTCTTATTTTCGATTGAATCTGATTTAGCCAGACACAATTATCAAAGTGACAACTGAAAAACAAGTATAAAAACATGAAAACTTCTTTAATTCTAACACTGCTTTTGTTCTTTTCTTTAAATGAACTTCAGGCACAGTTGACCTTTGAAAAAGATGAATACCGAAATCGTAGGGAAAAACTTATGGATAGGATCCCTGATGGAATCGCCATTATCAGAGGCGCATCTGAATCCCTAGCAGGTTTACCATTTACCCAGTTTAACAATATGATGTATTTTGCAGGGGTAGAGATTCCCGATGCCATACTTATAGTGGATGGGGAAAAGAGGGAAAGTACCCTGTTTTTTACCATCGATGAGGATCATGCTGACAGCGAGAATATTCCACTGGACCTGGTGAGAGAGCCTGTAAAGATCACTGGAATAGAGCACTTCCTGCCTTACGAAGATTTTTCTTTAACGTTAAAGAACCGGATAACGAAAAGTACGGTGATTTATACCCCATTCAGCCCGGAGGAGTACATAGGCGAAAATTCCATGGAGAAATTTAATACATTCAAACGCAATGTAACCGATAACGAATGGGACGGTCGATTGACCCGGGAAATGCAGTTTGTAGCGGTGTTAAACCAGAGATTTCCCGAAAATCATGTTTCGAATTGCACCCCTTTTATCTGGGAACTGAGAAAGTTCAAATCAAAGGCTGAAATTGATCTGATCCGAAAGGCGGCCCAGCTTTCTGTGGAGGCGCATAAAGCGGTCATGAAAGCTACCAGGCCCGGTGTGCCTGAAGTTGAACTGGCTGCACTTTTCCAGCAGGTTACCATGTCAGGAGGGGCCAAGGGTTTGGCCTTCGGCACCATTATTATGTCGGATAAAAACCACGCCTATGGCCATTATATGCAATACGATCGCATATTAGGTGAAAAAGACTTCATTATTCTAGATGGCGGTGCCAATGTATCCTATTATGCATCCGATGTTTCAACGACCTTTCCGGCAAGTGGAAAGTTTACCGAAACACAAAGGGAGATCTACGAACTGGGTCTTTTTATCAGAGAGATTTGCCAAAAAATGTATCGCCCTGGGGTATCATTGACTGAAATCGGTGCTGAAGTGAAAAAGGAACTGGAGAAATTGGGATTTGACACCAGTGAACCTCGTTTCAATTTGTGGATCCGTGACGGTGGTTATAACCATAGCATAGGCATGGCCGTTCATGACCGAATGCATAGCTTCGACCGGGGAGAACCGCTTCAACCTGGATTTGTTTTTGCCTGTGATATCATGGGCCAGGCAGATGATGTGACAGGCATTCGTATCGAAGATACCGTAGTGATCACCGAAGACGGCTGTGAAATCCTTTCTTCAGGACTGCCCCGTACGGTAGATGAAATAGAGGCCTTTATGAAGAACAATTAACCCTACTTTGTCATATAGGATCAATAAAACCTGACAGGTTTAATGGACTGAAATGCCTAAAGAACAACTATAGAGAGACTGAAACCTGACAGGTTTCAAACCAAGGCCTTCAACTTGACAAAGAAGACTTATTAAAAAATCCAATTTTATCCTAAAAATCTATGAAGCGTCTTGTTGTTTTTCTATTGTTGTTATCTACTCATTTAGGACTAGTAGCCCAACAGATTGATATCTACCGAAGGCCGGTAAAGTTCGAGCCGGATAGGGATTTCGATGCGCTCCACTACCAAATCATGCTGGATGTGGATGTTCAGGAAAAACAATTGACCGGACAGAATACCATCACCTTGACACCACTAAGAAGTAACCTGAATAGAGTGACTTTGGATGCGGTTTCCCTTGTGGTAAGCGATGTGCTCGACAACAGGGGGTTACCGCTTACTTTTAAACAGGGTAACAATAAACTGCATATAGACCTCGCGCGCTCCTATTCGCACAGCGATACCCTTACCTTTACTGTGAAGTATTTTCTCAAAGAACAGGTTTCCGGCTTAAAATTTATCGACCAAACAGAAACCAATCCATTTCAGGTTTCTTCCGATTGCTGGCCTAATCAGGCCAGGCAGTGGATTCCCTGTTACGACTATCCTCACGACAAAGTAACACAGGAAATGATCGTAACCGTTGACAATAACCTTAAGGTACTGTCAAATGGCGAGTTGATTGGTATTTCCGAAGATCCTGAAAAAGGAAAACGCACCTACCATTGGAAGCAAAGCAAGCCGCACTCCACCTACCTCATCAACCTGAGTATTGCAGCATACACCGTTATCGAAGACGCACTAGGTGCTTTACCTGTAAACTACTGGGTCTATCCAAGGCATGAGCAGGATGCCAAAAGATCCTTCGCCAAGACCCCATATATGATCGATTTTTTCAACAGGATTTATGGGTATGACTATCCATGGGAAAAGTATGACCAAGTGATCTCAGCGCATCAAGGAGGTGGCGCCGAGGCCACTTCTGCATCGCTGCTGGGAGAGGGTGCCGTAACAACGAGACAAGAAGAAATTGATTTTTCTTTTGAGGGGATTATTGCCCATGAGATTGCCCACCAATGGTGGGGTGACCTTGTTACCAGCAGAAGTTGGGAGCATACCTGGATAAATGAAAGTTTTGCGACCTATTCGGATTATTTATACAAGCGATTTGATTGGGGTGAGGATGAAGCGGCTTTGGACCTACTGAGAAAACAGGGTGCCTACCTTCGTGAAGCCCATAATAAGTATATGCGGCCCATTGTCTTTACCAGGTATGAAAACCCCGGGCAAAACTTTGACAGCCACACCTATCCCAAAGGAGCTGCAGTTTTGCATATGCTTCGTTTTGTGTTGGGAGACGAAACATTTTTCAGGGTTATAAGTGAATTTTTGCATCGTTTTGAATTTCAGGCAGTAAGCACCCAGGATTTTATGCAGTGTGCCAAAGATGTAAGTGGCATGAATCTGGACTGGTTTTTTGAGCAGTTTCTATTTAAACCAGGACATGCCGTATTTGAGGTAGCCAAACAATGGGATGAAGCAACCAAAACCCTATCTGTAGAAATTAAACAGACCCAGGACAAATGGGAGCATGTGCCCATTTACCGTATACCCGTCCAACTTGGGTTTTACAATTCGGAAGGTAAAACGGTGGAAAAAGTCTGGGTAAAAGAGTCTGTGGAAAAATTTGAATTTAAATTCGATGAAGCGCCATTGTTGGTTCGCTTTGATGAAGGCAACAACTTGCTTAAAGAGTTAACTTATACTCAATCCGAGGAAGAGCTTTTGTTTCAGGTGGAAAATGATGACATGACCGGAAGGTTATGGGCCATTGACCAATTAAAGGCCTTTCACCATTCTCCCAAAACGATTCAGAAATGGACGGAACTTTCAAAGAATGACGAATTCTGGGCCGTAAGGGAGGCTGCGGTGCAGCTTTTGTCTGAATTCCATAGAAGTAGCAGTAAAGCTGTATTTTTAGAGGCCGGTAACGATCGCAATTCCAAGGTCAGGGCGGCGTCCATCAACGCCTTGGGTAAAATGAAAGATCCGGCCATGCTAGGTAACTTTAGGAGAATATACGAAACAGATGAAAGCTACCTGGTAAAAGCACAGGCGCTGATAGCCATTGGTGAAACTGGCAATTCTTCACAGCTGCGTTTTCTCAGTGAAGTGGCCAAGGTAAGATCTCCCCGAAATACATTGAAGAATGCTGCAGAACAGGCAATGGAACTGATCCGAAATCCAAATCCCTAGGCTGATATGATGACGCTTTTATATTTTTTAGCAATTTTTATAAAAATACTTTTGAGTAAGTTTTGCTTCAATTTCTTTGGCTGCTTTAGTAATGGAGAGGCCTCCAAGATTGGTACATCTTAAGGTATTGGGTATGCTTTTTCCCACTTCATACATGGTTTCAATTACCTGATCCAAAGGAATCAAATGGTCATAATCTGCCAAAGCCATATTGGCACAGGAGAGGGCATTCGAGGCTGCCATCACATTTCTGTTCAGGCAAGGAGCCTCAACCCTATTGCCAATAGGGTCACAGATCATACCCAAAGAACTCTGCAATGCCATGGAGGCTGCCGAAATACTTTGATTTAAGTTGCCTCCTGCTAAATGGACAATAGCAGCAGCTGCCATAGTGGCGCCAGAGCCACATTCTGCCTGACAACCGCCAACCTCTGCAGCAAAGGTGGAATGTGCCGCTATGAAAACACCGATCAATCCAGCAATCATCAGGGCTTTTACTGTTTCTTCGTCCGAAAGCCCCAAGGAATCGGCCACTCCAAGTACTGCACCAGGCATTGCCCCACAAGACCCTGCCGTTGGCGCTGCTACAATCACTCCCATGGAACTTTTTACCTCCATGATGGCAGATACATACATGATTATTCTATTTAATGTATCTCCATCAATGAGTTTTTTATCTTCCATCATGGATTTGAATTTTACTGATTGAGGACCTAGGATTCTGTCCTCAAACTTTGTCCCTTTTAAGCCGGTATCAACAGCATTCTTCAAAATAAGCCGGATATCGTTCATTTTGGAAAGTACTTCCGCCTCTGAAATGTTTCCCCGCATGCTTTCATATTTCACTGCCAGTTCCCATAGACTCAAATCCTTTTCTTGATTATAGCTGAGCATCTCCTCACAGGTAATAAATGGAACCGTTGTATTTTTCCGGGTAAGCACAGGCAAAACAGGCTTTATTTGCTTGATAGCTGTAACGCTTTCGATATTTTTCAATTCTTCAATTATCGACTCATTGAGAAAAGACTGACTTTTTAGGACAAATAAATTCTTTTCTTTTACGTGGATTTCAAGGTCATCTCCCAATTCTGCATTTTCCAGATAATCACTTATCTTTTGGGAATCTGTGGTGTAAATGAGGGTAACGAAAGAATCGCCGGCAAGAGAAACTTTGACCCCATCAATTTCAATTACCTCTATCATCCCTCCTCCTGTTGAAATCGCAATGACTTGGTGTGTCTCCCATGGATTATTCAAGGTGATTTGATAGGTATTGGGATGTTCTGCGTGAATTTCTTTGATTTCGATGTTTACCTTTATTCCTGCAGCACCGATATGCATTTCGGAATTTACCAATCGTTCGTCATAAGCTTCCCAACCTAAAAAACCTCCGAACAATCCCATATCGGAACCTTGGTCCTTGTGGGTTGTAGCCAATGAACCATTTGGATCAAATTCGATATTAATGTCTGAAATTCTTCCATCCATAAGGTCATGGCAGATTCTTCCAATCCTTAGGGATGCAGCACAATGGGAACTGGAAGGGCCTCTCATCACAGGTCCGATTACATCATTAAAAATGCTAGGGTAGGTCATATATTTATTTGTTTAACTCTCAATTTTAAAATTATCAAATTATGGAAAGTCTATACTATTTAATTTTAACATTTGTGTGTTTTATCTTAGCAATAACAACTTTTTTAGTATACTTTATTTGCTTTTATTCCTACATTATTGATAAATTATATGACATAAGTCATTAAACTAAGAAAAACATTATGCAGCCCTTACATTTTAAAGTTCCGAGGCTTAAAGACGAAACAATCAGAGTGGAATGTTGGGAATTGGATAATTTCTTTGAACCAATACACTATCATGAAGAATTTCAAATTACATTAATTCAAGAGGGGGATGGATCACTTTTTGTTGCTGAAAGTATTGTAGATTTTAAAAAAGATGATGTTTATTTATTTGGTAAAAATTTGCCGCATGTATTCAGGAATAATGAATACCTTCTTCAAAATGGTATTAATAAAAGGGCAAAAGCAATCTCTGTATTTTTCAATCAAGATATTTTAAAAAATTCATTGTGTGATATACCTGAATCCTATAATCTTCAAAAGTTATTGGATTATTCAGTCTATGGAATAAAAGTTTCAGAATCGAAAAAGCCGCAAATCTGTGAAAAACTAAATGAATTGACTAAGAAAAATGCTTTTGAAAAATATTTAGGTTTATTGGATATACTAGAGTGTGTTTCAAAAGATACTAAATTGAATTTTATTTCTTCCTTAGGCATACCCATCAAATCAGTTCAGGAAAATTTACCCAAAATAAATTTGGTTTTTGATTATGTGAGAAATCACTACAGGGAAAAAATCACCTTGGAGCAAATTGCTGAAATGGTAAACATGTCCCCAACTGCATTTTGCAGGTATTTTAAATATAAGAGCCAAAAAACTTTTTCTCGATTTTTGATTGAAGTCAGAATTGCCAATGCATGCAGACTTATGTTACAGAATGATTTTAACACTTCTGAATCCTGTTATAATAGTGGATATAATAATTTATCTAATTTCCACAAACATTTTAAAAGCATTACAGGAATGACTCCTTTGGAATTCAAAAGCAAAATTTTAAATAAAGAAATTAAGCACTTGGATTAATAGTATAATTCAAACCATGTAATGCTAAGGAATACCATTTGTAAAACTTCCCAAAAACATTTTTTCAAAAAGTTAAAATATCATACCTTTTAGCTAAAATGATTTAGTAGTATTTGAGTTTACCCATAATATCTTTATACTTAATAATTAGAATTTAATTTTCTTTAAATGGATTAGTGGAGGTTAACTCACGGGAAGTTGAAAAACTAATATTGATTATTTTGCAAAAAGAAATGAAGTACATAGCTTTTGTTTTTTTAATGTGCTTTTACGGGAATTTATTTTCTCAGACAGCACTGACCTTGGAGGACATCTACAAAAATGGTATATACCGCCAGAATAGATTTGGCCCCATTCGTTGGATGAAAGATTCAAAGGGATATTCCAGCATAGAAAAAAGCAAAAGTCATGAAGGAGATGATATAGTTCGATATGATGCCCTTTCAGGAGTTAGATCTGTATTAATTTCCGCTGAAGAATTGATCCCATCTGGGAAAAGCAAGCCTTTGACTGTGGCAGATTACCATTGGTCTGAGGATAACAGCAAACTGCTAATTTTTACCAACACCAGGAAGGTTTGGCGTTATCATACCCGTGGAGATTATTGGGTATTGGATTTAAATACCCGGAAGCTGAGTCAATTGGGGAAAGGGATCCCTTCTGCTACCTTGATGTTTGCTAAATTTTCTCCTGATGCAAGCAGGGTAGCTTATGTAAGCCAAAACAATATTTTTGTAGAATCCCTTGAATCAGGAAAAATCACCCAAATCACTTCAGATGGAGGAGAATTTATCATCAATGGCACTTTTGATTGGGTGTATGAGGAGGAATTGGAGTGCAGGGACGGGTTCAGATGGAGTCCTGATGGAGAAAATATTGCCTATTGGCAATCTGATACCAAAGGAGTGGGTACATTTTATTTGATTAATAATATCGATTCCATCTATTCAAAACCTATTCCATTACCATACCCAAAAGTTGGACATACTTTGTCAGCAGTAAAAATCGGGATAGTATCCAGTAAAGGGGGTGAGACTAAATGGTTTGATTTTCCCGGTGATCCCAGAAACAATTACTTGGCAAGGATGGAATTTATTCCCAATTCGCAAGAGGTGATGGTGCAGCAGCTTAACAGGCGTCAAAACACAAATACTGTCTGGACAGCAAATATCCACACTATGGCAATGTCAAGAATATTGGTTGAGGAGGATGATGCATTCCTGGATATTCATGACAATATACGTTGGCTGGATGGGGAGAAATTTTTTACCTGGACAAGTGAAAGGGATGGATGGCTGCATTTATACAAAGTTTCGCGTGATGGCAATACAGTTGAATTGGTAACTGAAGGAGAATTTGATGTAGAGCGAATAAGTCATATTGACCCGGCAAGTGGGTATGTCTACTACATCGCATCTCCCGACAACTTTACTCAGCGCTATCTGTACCGCAGTTCATTAAAGAAAAAAGAAAAAGCCGAAAGGATAACTCCAATAAATCTATCTGGACAAAATGCCTATCAGATTTCCATTGATTCAAAATTTGCTATACATACATTTCAAAACACCACAACTCCTCCTGTTTATTCGCTCATAAGTTTACCAAACCATAAAAATATCAGGGTCTTGGAAGAAAATCAGGAGTTAAAGAAGAGGTATTTCGAATTGGGTCTGAACCCAAAGGAATTTTTCAAGGTAGATATTGGAGATGTAGTTTTAGATGGGTGGATGATCAAACCCAAGGACTTTGATCCCGATATAAAGTATCCATTAATTGCTTATGTGTATGGGGAACCTGCAGGTTCTACAGTTCAGGATGCTTGGATGGATGGGGACTTGTGGCACCACTACCTGGCAAAGTTGGGATATGTAGTGATCAGCATAGATAATCGAGGAACCAAAACCCCAAGAGGAAGAGATTGGCGCAAATCAATTTATGGGCAAATTGGCATTCTGGCATCCTATGATCAAAAGTCTGCTGTTGAAAAAATTCTCCAAACCTATGATTTTATTGATCCTTCCAGAGTAGGATCCTGGGGTTGGAGTGGGGGTGGGCAGATGACGCTCAATTTGATGTTCCGCTTTCCGGAAATTTATAAAGCAGGTTTGGCATTGGCATTTGTGTCTGATCAGCGACTATATGATGCTACTTACCAAGAGCGTTATATGGGGCTTTTGGAAGACAATACAAAAGGATACAGAGATGGTTCTCCCATTACGTATGCTGAAAATTTACAGGGAGAGTTGATGGTTATCCATGGTACAGCCGATGATAATGTTCATTATCAAAGTTTCGAAATGCTTGTGGATAAGTTGATCAAATACAATAAACAATTTTACATGATGTCCTATCCTATGCGTGCCCATGGAATTAACGAACGTGACAACACTTCACTTCATCTAAGAGAGACGATGAAAACATTTTGGCTAAAAAGTTTACCGCCCAACATCAAATAGAAGTTTAAAAAATGAAGCAAAAAATGAATTATTGATAAACCCGGTATTTAAAATTAAACAGGAATAGTTATGATTAATTGGAAAGGAGTTTTCCCTGCAATAACAACAAAATTTACATCTGATGATCAGCTTGATATAAAGACTTTTCAATCTAATATTCAAATTCAGATGGATGCAGGCGTACATGGTATAATTTTAGGAGGTAGCCTGGGTGAGGCCAGTACTTTGAAAAGCTCCGAAAAAGAATCATTGGTCAAGGCCACTCTGGAAGTAGTAGGAGATAGAATTCCTGTTGTAATGACGATTGCCGAACAATCTACCAAAGAGGCTCTTGAAGCTGTTTCTGCTTCAAAAGATAGTGGAATAAAGGGCTTTATGGTACTTCCTCCCATGAGGTACAAAGCTGATGATAGAGAGACTGTTTCATTTTTTAAAAAAATTGCCAAATCCACAGATCTTCCCATCATAATTTATAATAATCCTATTGATTATAAAATATTGGTTACGCTTGATATGTTTGAGGAGTTGGAAGAATTTGAAAATATCCAAGCAGTGAAAGAATCCACTAGAGATTTATCTCTAGTGACTAAAATGATCAACCGGTTTGGTGAAAGATTTAAAATACTTTGTGGTGTTGATCCTCTTGCATATGAAAGTTTAGCCCTTGGTGCAAATGGTTGGGTAGCGGGATTGGTTTGTGCTTTTCCTTATGAAACAGTCGCCATTTACGAATTGATGCAACAAGGAAGGTACATTGAAGCATTGAAAATATACCGATGGTTTTTTCCCCTTTTGGAATTGGATATACATCCAAAATTAGTTCAATATATTAAATTGGCTGAACTTGAGGTTGGCCTTGGGACAGAATTTGTAAGGGAGCCAAGGTTACCACTTGTTGGAAAAGAAAGGAAAAATGTTTTGAAGATAATCCATGATTCCCTTTCCTCAAGGCCTGTTTTACCTAATTTGAAAGAAGTCTCCATATAATTTTTTTTCTGGTTTATGGTGATAATCCTAAAACCTTTGGGAATCAAAATTAAATCTATTATTACTTTACAAATTATCTATGAAATTATTTTCCAAAGAAACTTACAAGAATAGAAGGGATCAATTAAAGAAAAAAATGGGTTCCGGAGTCTTGCTGTTTTTAGGGAATGAAGAAAGCAGCATTAACTTTAAAGACAATTGGTATCCTTTTAGGCAAGACAGCACTTTCCTATACTTTTTTGGTTTGGATTTGCCGGGACTTGCAGCTATCATCGATATTGACCAGGATCTAGAGATTATTTTTGGAGATAACTTAACTACTGAAGAATCAATTTGGCAAGGGGACCATACGCCTATTTCAGATTTGGCATATGCTATTGGGGTTAAGAATACCAAACCAAAAGCGGAAATATCTTCCTATTTGACTTCTTCTGGGGATAGAAAAGTCCATTACCTTCCTGCATACCGTCCTGAAAACAAACAAAAACTTGCTTATTGGTTCTCAAAAAGTATAGTGGAAATAGAATCCTTTGTGTCAGTGGATTTTATAAAGGCTGTCGTATCTTTAAGATCGATTAAATCCGAAGAGGAAATCCGGGAAATTACCAAAGCGGTGAATATCAGTGTCAATATGCATAAAAAATTGATGCATCAAGCCAAAGCTGGGATGAATGAGTATGAACTTCTTGGATTGGTGACCGGAGAAGCACTTTCTTTAGGTGGAAACGTGTCTTTCCCTCCTATCATCACTACCAATGGACAAATCCTCCATAATCACAACTATTCCAACGTTTTGATTAATGGGAAAATGCTTTTGGGGGATTTTGGTGCTGAGTCGGAATTGCATTATGCAGGTGATATTACACGGACCATTCCCGTTGGACCTAGATTTTCTGATAATCAAAGGGAAGTCTATCAAATTGTGCACAGATCTTATCAAGTTGCTGTATCGGCATTAAAACCTGGAATAAGGTTCAAGGAAGTTCATCTTCTTGCCTGCAAAAAGTTGGCGGAAGGATTAAAGGAACTGGGGATTATGAGGGGGAATATTGATGATGCTGTTGATCAAGGTGCCCATGCCTTGTTTTTCCAATGTGGTCTAGGGCACATGATGGGCCTGGATGTCCATGATATGGAAGATTTGGGAGAAGAATACGTGGGGTACACCGAGGATTTTAAAAAGAGCAGTCAATTTGGTCTAAAATCACTTCGTTTGGGAAAAGAACTTGAAAAAGGTTTTGTAATCACCATTGAACCAGGTATCTATTTCATTCCAAAGCTTATAGAACAGTGGAAGGCAGAAAATTTACATAAGGAATTTATTGATTATTCCATGCTGGAATTCTATAAAGATTTTGGGGGAATTCGAGTAGAAGATGCTTATTTAATCACTGAAAATGGTTCAAAGCTTTTGGGAGAATCTTTAGAAATAGGCCTCAAAGATGTAGAGCAAATTAGAGAAAAATATTCAAGTCAATAACAAGAAAAACCATGAAAAAACTGCCATTCAAATTCGGTGCGGAGGTCTATACCTGGTATATGAACAACAACGGGGAAACTTATAAAGACCAATTGGGACATATGATCGAAATCATTTCCCAGGCAGGATTTACTGGAATCCAACCTATATTTTCCTGGATGGGAAAATTGAGCGATCCTGTTTTGTTGGAGGAAAAATTGAAGGAACAGGGGATTGAGCTGGCAGCAGTGGCTTTGGCTTTGGATTGGAATGGAACAAAAGAAACCGAGGAAGAAAGAAAAGTAGCAGATAATGCCATAGACCTGCTGAAAAGATTTCCGGGTTCAGTGCTTTGTACCGTTCAGATTCCTACTGGTCGTCATGACTTGGTCACTCGGAGAAAAAACCTGATCAATATTGTAAACACAGTTTCTCAAAGGGCAAAAGAGAAAGGAGTTGAGAGTAGCTTTCATCCCAATTCTCCCCATACATCCATTACTCGGACTGAAGAGGATTATAAAGTGATTTTGGAAGGTTTGGATCTTTCAGTGACAGGCTGGTGCCCGGATGTTGGGCATATCATCAACGGGGGTATGGATCCCCTTGGCAAAATGAAAGAATACCAGTCGATCATTAACCATGTACATTATAAAGATTGGGATGGAAATCCGGAGTTTGCATTGATGGGGAATGGAAAGGTTGACTTATTGGGAATTACCCAATGGTTGAAAGATATTGAATTTGGGGGTTGGATAATCTGTGAAGATGAAGGCAAAGAAGCCTTGGAAGATCCGGATTTTGTTACGCTTCATGATGGGAAGTGGGTAAATGAGGTTTTGGTGCCGGGATTGAGATAGAAAAGAAAAGCGAGAAACGAGAGGCGAGACTTGGAGAAATTAAGAATTATGAATTAAGAATGGAAAATATCGTATTCTGAATCCTACAAAGGCAAAAGAAAGAATTCCTATGTTCGTCATTCAAAATTTCTTTATTTCTCTTTCAACATTATTCATTCATCATTATCAATTCTTAATTCTTAAAAAATGCCCACAATAAACACCAACGGAATAAACATCTACTTTGAAGAAAGGGGTTCAGGGGAACCTTTGCTCTTGATTATGGGAATTACTGCACCGGGTTCGGTATGGGAAAAGCATGCAGAATATTGGGCTAAATCATTTCGATGTATTTTAGTTGACAACAGAGGGGTTGGTAAATCAGACAAACCAGCAGGTCCTTATACTTCCCTACAAATGGCAGAAGATTGTATTGCAGTGCTTGACCATTTGGGCTTGGAATCGGTAAAAGTCGCTGGAGTATCCATGGGTAGCATCATAGCCCAACAGATGGCCATCCATTTCCCGACAAGGGTCAAAGCAATGGTATTGATGTGTCCATGGGCACGCTGTGACAATACAGCCAAGGCTATATTTCAACATATGATGGACTGCAAAGCAAGGCTGAAACCAGAGGAATTCAGTGTTTATATACAGTTATTGATTTTTTCAAAAAGCTCATGGGATAATGAGGACTTTCATGCAGGATTATTGGAAGACCGAAAAAATGCTGCCTTGGATCCCAATCCCCAGCCTTTGATAGGGCTTGAGGGGCAGGCAGCTGCCTGTATTTCCCATTCCGTTTTAGAGGATTTAAAAAGTGTCAACTGTCCGACTTTCGTTTTGGGTGGGGAGGAGGATATTTTCACGCCGGTATGGATGACAAAAGAAGTGGCAGGTGCTATTCCTAATTCAGATCTGCATATTTATCCAAAAAGTGGGCATGCATTTCATTGGGAGAATCTGATAGATTTTAATGAAAGGGTTGATCAGTGGTTGAAGAATTCTACGGCCTAAACATGTTTAATTTCTCAGTTCCTTTTCCTTAATTACAAACTTTCCCCTCATCTCCAATAATAGATCTTGGAATGCAGGGTTCAAAGCAAGGTTATTCTTTTCTAAAGGATCTGATTTCAAATCATATAATTCCTCATGTTGAGGATCATTGACGTAACGGAAATATTTCCAGTATTCTGTTCTAATGCCTTCGCTAGGTGCTATGATATCCACTTGCCAAAGATGTTCGCAAATGAAATCTTTCCGATCCAAATCGGGACTGTTTTCTTCTAAAAACCTAGCCAGACTTAGGCCTTGCCATGATTTTGGTATATCCAGACCCGCAAGATCAAAAATGGTCGGAGCAATGTCTATATTTAAAACCATGTCTTTTACTTTTCGGCCATGGCGAGATCTTGGATCATAAATGATCATGGGAACCCTTAGGGAATTATCATACATCAACCACTTTCCTGCCAATTGACGCTCTCCCAAAAAATAGCCGTTATCGCTCATAAAAATAATAACTGTATTTTTATCTTTTCCCTGCTTTGATAATTCCTTTCTTATCAATCCTATTTCATGGTCAATTTCTGAAATCATCCTAAAATATCCCTTCATACTCTTTTGGTATTTTTCCTTTGTGTCAAATCTCCAATACCAGCGTTTACGGTTTTCCCCTTCCCGAACATAGGGGGGTTGCGCTTCAAAAAATTCTAAGTCATTTAAAGGAGGTTCAGGGAAATGTTGTGATGCATACAATGAATCAAATTCCTTTTCCCAAAAATATTGCTCCTCTGCAGGATCATGGGCATGGGGGGCGCTGAAACTTAAAGAAAGGATAAAAGGTTTTCCCAATGGGGCTTGGCGGATAAATTCAATGGCTTTTTGGCCTGTATACCGTGTCAAATGAACTGTATCCATACCGAGTATTTTATTAAAATAGCCCCTTCTATCTTTGTATCGATCCAACCTGTCGTAATTCTCCCCAATATCAAAAAGTTCCTCAAAATTGGAATAATTTACACCGAATTTCCCGAAAAAACCGGTGTGGTAACCGCTATTTTTCATCAATGCAGGATAGGATTGAGTTATAAATTGCTGTTTGATTTCCCCTTGTCCAAAAGTATAGCCATGTGTCCGCTCATAAGTTCCTGTTAAAATACTGGCCCTACTTGCTGCACATATTGGGGTTGTTACAAAGGCATTTTCAAAAAATATCCCTTCTGAGGCTAGCCGGTCCATTTCAGGAGTATAGATCAATTGGTTACCTGCAAACCCCAAAGCATCCCATCTTTGATCATCAGTCAGGATGAAAATGATATTGGGCTGATTTTCCTGGGAAAAACCGGGGAAATCAATGATTAATAAGAAGCCAACGCAAAAAACAAGGATTCTCAGCATTTTTATAATTGAAACTATAGGCTATTCTTGCAAGGTGAAATTTTACTATTTATAAACCATGTTTTTGACCCATTTCCCGAATAAGTTTAAACCCGTTTTCTGCCATTTCCCAAGGTTCTGAAAATTGTCTCCAAACACCAATGGAATTGGCGAAATCCGGGTCATTTCGGGTAAATCCCTCTATGGTCAGCCAGCCCTTATAATTGATTTCTGCCAAAGCAGCAAAGGTTTCATCCCAAGGCACATGCCCTGAACCTGGGGTTCCCCGGTCATTTTCACTGATATGGAAATGTCCTAAGCGGGAACCGATATAACGGATAGCATCACCCAGTTTTTTCTCTTCCATATTCGCATGATGGGTATCAAACATCGCCTTGACATTGGGATGATTGACTTTACCCAACAAATGCCCCAATTGCTCCATGGTATTACAGAGGTAGCATTCAAATCTGTTCAATGCCTCGGGAGTGAGTAGAATTCCAGCCTTAGTGGCATAATCCCCTACCTGATGGAGGATTTCAGCACTCCTTTCATATTCAATTTCCTGGGGAGCAGCTTTGGAAAAAGTAGCAAAGGCGGAGTGATAGGGGCCACATAAGACCTGTGAACCCAGGTCATGGGACCGGTCGATGATCCATTTGATCTTTTCCAAACCTTTTTGTCGGACAGATGGATCAGGGCTGATCAGGTTTTCTTCCGGGCTTAATACAGAGACGGTGGTCACCTCCAATCCGATCTCCCGGCAGTAATTCCCAATACTTTTATAGGCAGCTTCATCAGGGGAACCTACAAAAAATTCGGCTCCATCATAGCCAATTTTCTTCAATCTGTCCAAAATAGGTTTGAGGTCATCTGACATATTTGCCGACCATGCCAATACATTAAATCCGATTTTATTCATGGGTATTTTTAATTGGTTTATTGTTACAATTTCATTATCGTGCTATAATTCCCGTCATCCTGAGGCACGAAGGATCTCATGAAGTTCGAATAGGCATTTGAAATTCTACCATTTTTCTTATCTAAATTTTCTTTTTGTTTTACCCCTAGAGACCCTTCCTTCGTCAGGTTGACGTACGTTTTCTTCCGTCATCCTGAGGCACGAAGGATCTCATGGAGTTCGATTAGCCGTTTGGATTGCTTCCATTTACTTCTCCAATGTATCCTTTGACTGCACCCCTAGAGACCCTTCCTTCGTCAGGGTGACGTACGTTTTCTTCCGTCATCCTGAGGCACGAAGGATCTCATGAAGTTCGAATAGGCCCCAAATGGGTAATAATTAAAGGCTCACCAACTCATAATTTCATTTGTCAGATCAATCCAATTTGGATTCATTGTTGCAATCAATTCATTTTTCTTTTTTCTGGTCCAGCCTTTAAGTTGTTTTTCCCTCCCAATCGCTTCTTCAATTGAATGAAAACTTTCATAATAAATAATTTTTTTCAGATTGTATTTTGAAACAAAGGAATTTGGGAATATTCCATTCTGATGCTCAAAAAGGCGTTTTGGTAAATTACTTGTTACTCCAATATAAAGGGTTGTGTTTAGTTTGTTTGTTAGAATATAAATAGCTCCTCCTCTTTCCATTTAAAATTTATTTTAAGCATAAATATTTTCTGAACCCCTAGAGACCCTTCCTTCGTCAGGGTGACGTACGTTTTCTTCCGTCATCCTGAGGCACGAAGGATCTCATGCGGTCCGAATAGTGGTTTGAAATTCTACCATTTTTCTTGTCTAAATTTTCTTTTTGTTTTACCCCTAGAGACCCTTCCTTCGTCAGGGTGACGTATGTTTTCTTCCGTCATCCTGAGGCACGAAGGATCTCATGGAGTTCGATTAGCCGTTTGGATTGCTTCCATTTACTTCTCCAATGTATCCTTTTACTGCACCCCTGGAGACCCTTCCTTCGTCAGGTTGACGAAATATATTCCTCACTTAAAATCCTCCACCCTCATCCCTTTCCTAAATGTGCCAAAACCAAACATTGAGGGTTCATACTTTCCTACTATGGATATATCCATATCTGCTGTGATTTTGTCAGGCATATCCAATCCCCAAAAAACAGCATTGACAATTAATCTTCTCAGATCAGCACTTACCAAATCAACGGATGCGCCCATGGTGGTAGTGAAGACTTTTCCTTTTTTACCGCCTTCCACCTGATAATCCTTTGTCCAGGCCATAGGCATAACAGATTTTTCCCAATTTACAGGAGACTCTGGTGTCATTCCTGAAGTGGGCACACCATAAATCAATACTTCTGCTTCTTTAGGGAGGTTTTTAACCGTGTAGACGTCAGAGGCTGCCCAAATATCTCTTACACCTCTTAAAATCGGATGATCCTTTTGTTGGGCCAATCCATCAATCAAAGCCCTTGCTCCTTCTGTTCCATGGTCACCATGATGAGCAACCCAGGTTTCTCCGAGTATTTGTTGGCCAAATCCGCCTTCCCAGCCTTTTTCCGCATTTCTCCAGTGGTATTTCGCATAGGGACTGTTTTTGTTTTTTTCATAATGGAAAGCATGGGTAGCTGTTCTCATCCCAATTATGGGTTTCCCTGCCATGATATAATTATGGAAATACTTGGTCTGCTCGTCCGGCAATTCCCTGAACCTTGTGAGCAATATCATCAGATCAGCTTTTTCCAGATGTTCTAAACCTGGGATATTGTTTTGGTAAGAAGGGACTATATTTCCGGTTTCAGGTTCGATTGGAAAAAGAACCGTGCAGGTAAACCCATAGTGCTGGGCAAGTAATTTTCCTAACATGGGCATAGCTTCCTCAGACCGGTATTCATCATCTCCGCTGACAAGAACAATGTGCTTGCCTTTTCCAGGTCCTGAAGTTCCTTCAAAACGCAGCCAGGTTTTGCCTTCCTGCGCCTGACAAGCTATTGAGATAAAGAATTGGATGATGATTAAAAAGAGCAGATTTTGCCTTATTGAGATATTTTTGTTTCTAGAGGAAAAAGGTGTATTGGGCATTGGTTTAAGGTTTAGTGGAGAAATCAGATTAATACTTCTCCAAAATATACCTTGAAAACCTATTTGAAAAAAGTGATTTCTGATAAGTTTTAGACCATTATTCAAAAAAAGCAAACAAATTACATAGAATTGAAAAAATAGCATTTATTTACTCAGGAATATTTCCATTCTTTAAAAATAGCTAGGCCAGACATTAATTGACTAGTAAATTTCTATTCCGGATTCGATTTTCTGCTGATCAATTTCGGTGCAGGAGGAAGTCCGGTTACTTTGAGGATTTCATCTTCATTTAAGTTTTCTTTTTCCAATAAAGCCTTTGCTAGAGAGTCCAGCTCTTTTCTATGTTCTTTAAGCAGTTTTTTGGCTTCCTCATGACATTCCTGAATAATCCTTACTACTTCTGCATCTATCCTTTTGGCGGTATCTTCGCTGTAAGGTTTTTGTCCGGAACTTACTCCAAGGTATTCATTCCTGGGGCCAGATAATTGGATCAAGCCTAAATCTTTGCTCATTCCCCAGCGTGTGACCATAGACCTGGCAATCTCTGTGGCCAATTGTATATCATTTTCTGCCCCGGTGGTTTTGGTACCAAATACTACCTCTTCAGCAGAGCGTCCCCCAAGAATACCGATAATCCTTGCCCTGAGGTATTCTTCCTCATAATTGTATTTATCCTTGTCGGGTCGCTGGTAGGTTACCCCTAATGCCTGTCCCCGTGGAACAATCGACACCCTGTTTACCGGATCTGCTCCCGCGACTAAAAGACCAAGTATGGCATGGCCGCTTTCATGATAGGCGATCCTTTCTTTGTCTTCTTGTGTAAGTAAAATAGGTCTTTCAGGCCCGAGTACTATTTTTTCCAAAGCGGCCATAAAATGCTTTGAGGTGACATTAGAAGCATTTTCTTTGGCTGCCTGTAGCGCGGCTTCATTGACCAGGTTTTTGAGGTCTGCACCGGTAAAGCCCGGGGTAGCAGCAGCAATTTCCTCATAGCTGAAATCCTCTGACAGCGGTACCTTTCTGGTATGCACTTGAAGAATAGCAATTCTTCCAGTTTTGTCAGGTGGATTCACTACTACCCTGCGGTCAAATCTTCCCGCCCGCAAAAGGGCTTTATCCAGTACATCAGGTTGGTTAGTTGCTGCCAGCACAATAATCCCTTCCTTACTGGAGAAGCCATCCATTTCGGTCAGGATTTGGTTGAGGGTTTGTTCCTGTTCACTGGCACCCCCCAAAACATATTGCCCCCTTGACCTTCCGATGGAATCCAATTCATCTATGAAAATGATGGCAGGGGCATTTTCCCTTGCTACTCTGAACAGGTCTCTGACCCGCGCAGCTCCAACGCCCACGATCATTTCCACAAATTCAGATCCACTCATGGAAAAGAAGGGTACGCCCGATTCTCCTGCCACTGCCCTGGCCAATAAGGTTTTTCCGGTACCTGGGGGGCCGACCAAAAGAACACCTTTAGGGGCAGCTCCTCCCAGTTTGGTGTATTTTTCAGGATTTTTTAAAAAATCCACGATTTCTACCAGTTCGTTTTCTGCTTCATCTATTCCCGCCACATCATCGAAATTAACCTTTTGATCAGTATCCTGATCGAAACGCTTGGCTTTGCTCTGTCCCATGCCCATCATGCCACCTATGCCTCCTTGGCCCTGAGCTTTTCTGAATAGCCAGACATAGAATAAAATGATCAAAAGAGCCGGACCAAAGTAGGACAAAATTGTCAAGATGGAAAAACCGTCATCCACCAGAGGATCTGCGACAATTTCAACCCCATTTTCCTCTAAAAGCGTCTCTAAACCCTGATCTGCAAAAGAAGGAATGGTTGTAGAAAAAAGGCTTACTTCTTCGCTTTTTGTCTGGTTGTCCTTTTTATTTGGATCTTGGTGGGTATAGGTAATGGTATTTTCGAACTTCCCTGAAATCAGTTCTCCTTTGGTATAAATGGCTTTGACATTTCCAGAGGATACCTGCTCTTTGAAGAGGCTGTAGGGGATTTTTACATCGGTTTCTTTGTTAGGAAAAAAATAGTTGACTAGGAGATAATTACCAATCAAAATTACCAGAAAGATCAGCAAGATTCGGGATGAAGGAAATTTGGGTTTATTATTTTTGTATATGTTTTTTTCATTTGACCCCTCGATAGGCGAAGTTGGATCTTTTAGGTTTCTTTTCATAAAAGGAGCATTTGTATAATAAACTACATTAGATCCCTTTTAATTTTAATTGGTTCAAGGGTTTGTTTATCCAAGGGTAATCTTGCGTTTGTTTCCTTTAACCAATCCAAAAGAAGGGAAAATAACCTTTGCTTAATCTCAATCTCTTTGGAAGAAAGGTCATTATTTTCACCGATATCTTCTTGGAGATTATATAGTTCTACCCCTTGATCTTCATATCGAAGAATAAGCTTCCAATTCCCAAGCCTGACTGCGGCTGATGGTCTTCCCAGTTGGTTGCTAAAATGGGGATAATGCCAAAACAATGGACGTTCTCTTTCTTCCTCAGCTCCATCCAATATATGATTAAGGATATTTTTCCCATCAAGTTGGTGTTGAACTGGTACACCTACAAGAGCTGCGATTGAAGGAAAAAAATCAATATTGGAAGTGGGTAAATCAGAAACTCTTTCCTCACTTATTCGGCCTTTCCAAAATGCTATTAGTGGAACTCTAATGCCTCCTTCATAATTATGTCCTTTCCATTTTTTAAGAGGTTGTAAGTCAGTAGGAATTGGACCTTGTTCAGCAAGTCCAACTCCACCATTGTCAGAAGTAAAGATGATCAATGTGTTTTCTAAAATTCCCATTTCTTGCAGCTTCTTGATGATATTGCCTACTCCATCATCTACACTTTCTATCATTGCTGCATAATAAGGGTTATATTTGTCATTAAACCTGTTGTATTTTTTTAAATATTTAGAGAGTTTATCCCCTCTAGGTACAAGCCAAACATGGGGTGCTGAATAACTCAAAAAAAGGAAGAATGGCTGCTCTTCTTCTTTTTTGTTTTCTAAAAATTCTATAGCATAGTCTGTTAATCTGTCTGTGAGATAATATGTTCCATTATCCTCAAATTCTTTTTCATAACTATCCTCGAAAATAGAATAATTATAATAATCCAAACCATTTTTTCCTATTGATCTACTGAAATCAAACCCTTGATCCCAAGGGGACTGTCCTTCTCCGTTACCTAAATGCCATTTACCTATCATCCCAGTATAGTAATTCCTTGATTTCAGTATTTCAGGAAGGGTAAGCTCATTTGCCGGTAAAAATTTTTGCCAATCAGGAGGAAGTATTGGAGATTCCTCGTCTGTCCTATTTCCTATTAGGAAATTTGTCAATCCAATTCTTGCAGGGTGTTTACCAGTCATCAATCCTGCTCTTGAGGGAGAGCACACAGGGCTTGATGAATAAGCATCTGTAAACAATAAGCCACCTTTAGCCAAGGAATCCAGGTTTGGGGTTTCATTATAAGGATTGCCATAACAGCCCAAATCTGTATACCCTAAGTCATCTGTTAAAATAAAGATGATATTTGGATTTTGGGCGTAGCCTTTATTCATAAAAACTAAGGCCAAAAAAACGAAAACTAATTCTCTCATACCTATCTCAACTTGATGGATTTATTAATTTAGAGCTTTTAACCAATCAATTTTATTTATTGAAGGTTTTAAAATAATGTGCCGGAGAAAGCAACAAACACTTAAAACTAATCGGGACAAAAGAAAAACTGTCCTTTAGTATCCTGTATAAGGACTAAAGGACAGTTTGATTTAAGTTTGATTTTTTAAAATTTCCCCTGATCCACGTCTTTCACAAACCTGATCAGGCCCTCAAAGAAAACCTTTTGGTCATCGTATTGGGAAATGTGACTGCCATCAGGACAGAAAAGATAGCGCCCGTTTTGAACTTCCTTGGACATCCATTCCATATGTTTGGGGTCCATAGTATCATGCCCTGCCCCAATCACCAAGGTAGGCACTTGGATGTTTTTCAGGTCAGCTCTTCGATCCCATCCCTTTAAAGTTGCATTTGCTGTTATCCCGAACTCTGAATGCCCCTGCATATAGACATAGACATTTGGGTTGACATGCTTTAAAGTGCGTAGAACCGCCTCAGGCCAATCTTCCAATGGCATTCTCAGCACATGGTGCTGATAATGGTGTTCCATAAGGAGTTCCTCATACCTGGGATTATCGAAATCCTCTGTTTCTTCAATTTTCAGGATTTCCTGAAAAACTTCCTCAGGCATTTGTGGCCCCAATACTTCTTTGGCATATTTTTCATATTCATCCAGGCTTGACATCATATTGGATATCACCAATCCTTTGAGGTTATCCTGATGTTTAAAAGCATATTCCATGGCCAGCATTCCTCCCCAGGATTGTCCATAAAGGAAAAAATTATCCTTGTTCAGCCCCAAGGCTTTTCTTACCTGTTCGACCTCATCTACAAACCGATCTATGGTCCAAAGGGATTGATCTTCCGGCTGATCCGAGTAATAAGACCCTAACTGATCGTAGTAAATGTACTCAATACCCTCGGAAGGGAAATAACCGTCAAAACAGGAATACACTTCATGGGTCATTCCGGGTCCCCCGTGAAGCAATAAAACCTTCATTGTTGGATTGTTTCCTACTCTTTTGGTCCAAACTCTGAATTCTCCTTTCGGGGTTTGTATAGGGATCATTCGGATTCCTCCTTCAAACTGATCATCCCGATTGGAAAAATCCAGGTAGGAATCAGTCACATGATCATGCTCATCATGTCTGTGGCCCTCATGGGAACAGGATTGAGCAAAGAGAGAAAGGCAAGTAAATAGAAGGATGATTTTTTTCATAAATATAGAGGTTGGGTTATGATGGCAAAAGCACATGAAAATAATTAAAGGATTGCTTCTTTACAAATCCCTTTTTGGATACAAACAGGCATGTATTCAAAAGATTTCATAATGAATGGAATAAAAAACCCGGGATCTTACCAGTTAGCTATGGCTTCCCGGATTGATTTTTCAAGATCAGTCCGGGATTCATGCTCATTGTTGTTGAGCATGATAAAGGTGAAATCCTTATCAATATACCGTACAATGAGGTTGCTGTATCCTGGATTACTTCCGGTATGGGAGACAACTTTTCCCATTTTGGGATCTTCGCTGAGATCCCAACCGAAACCATAATTGCTCAAGCTGCCATCATTTAATACAAAAGAGGAATAGGCAAGATCAAGCATATCAGTACTGACAAGACCTGTTGTGTATAATGCCCGGTCCCATTTCATCAAATCTGCAGCTGTACTGCTGACCCTTCCCGGACCTTTTCTATTTCCCAGCCAGACAGTGTAATCTGAGGAATGAAACTTATTGGCATTCACAAATTGGCCTGATTCATCCATTTGGTGGCCAGCCGCAAAATTTGGAATCTTTGCTTTCTCATCCAATGTCCTGATATCCGTATCACTCATTCCCAAGGGTTTGAAAATCCATTCCCTTGAAAGTTCTACAAAATCCCTTCCTGTAACTTTTTCTACAATGCTTGCCAACAACACATATCCTGTGTTACTGTATTCATATTTTTCACCGGGTTGAAATTCCATGGGAGGGTTGTACCTTCTGAGGTATTCAAGGATATCGGGATTTCCGGCTATTTTGCTCTTGTCCCAATGCTTATCCATGACAGCCTGGTAATCCGGAAGACCACTGGTGTGCGTCAAAAGATTTTTAACCGAGATTCCGGTGTATGGAATATCCAGATAGGTTTCGGCAAGGTCATCAACCCCCAAAAGTCCTTTTTCTATACACATCATGACCAACATAGCAGTGAACTGTTTTGAAATGGAAGCCATTTCAAAAACATCACTGGTTTGAAGGGGTATTTGGTTTTCAAATGATCGGAAACCCACGGCTTTGGTAAAAATGGGTTTCCCTTGATGGGCTACCCAAACTACGCCTGAAAATCCTGATGCCTCTGCTTTGTTCATAGCCTCCTCCATTTTTGATTTTTGCGCATAGACAAGTTGGCCAAAACCCCACAATAGCATCACTAAGGTAAAAGGCATTATTTTCTTTTTTATAAGGATTTTCATTATTCTGATTTTTTGGTTTTTAATTTATAATTTATCTTCCTTATATTTAAGAAAACCACCACTTTATATTTGAAAAATGAGGCAATACCTACTTTTTATACTGCTTATTTTTTGTGCTTCGCTTGGTGTTTATGCCCAAGGTCTTGATGCCCATGTAATCCATATCAAAGAAATCCCTGAATTAGGTGTTTTGCTGGACAAAGGCTGGAAGTTCAAGGCGGGTGATGACCCAGCTTGGGCTATGCCCGATTTTCAGGACGAGTCCTGGGAGTCGCTCAATCCAACGCCTGATGTCCGGGATGTCAAACCGCTATGGGATGCGGGTAGGGGATGGTTACGCATCAAGCTCAAATTGGACAGCGCATTGGCCCTTCAGTCTATCGTCATGCAGGTACAGCAGTCTACCGCCACGGAATTCTACCTGGACGGGCAACTTATACATAGAGCTGGGCACATTGGAGAAAATCCAAGTGACGTGAAGGCAAGGCGAATATTCCCTCATCAACTATTGAACTTGCCATTGAAGCCTGGGCAAGTTCATACACTCGCGGTGAGGATTGCGGCACAAAAGCGCATGCTATATGCGACTTGGACAAGTTGGTTCACCACGGCTCTTACGGTTCGGGTTTTTGATGCCTATCAGGGGTCACTGTATGTTAAAAGCAATGATAACTCCAAGTCGGAGATGTTTAGGAATGGTATATATTTTATACTATTCTTATTACACTTAGCGCTGTTTTTGAGCAATAGGACAAAAAAATCAAACCTGTATTTTTCGGCTTTAATGTTTCTGTTTTTCCTTAACGGAATACTAAATTTAACATGGTCAGATTCTGTCCAGCTGCAGTTTTTGTTGTTTTACCCAACTATTGCTTCCATTTTTTTTGGTTATGTTTTCTATTTTCTCGCAATTCAAAAAATTTTGGAAATTAAAAACAACAAGAGAGTATTCATTTTCTTTTTTATAACTGGATTGATAATTATAAGCAGCCAATATTTTTATCACTATGGTTACCTTTTGATTATTTTACCTTACCTGCTTTTGAATTTTGAGTTTTTAAGAATTTGCGCAATTGCTTTAAAAAAACGGAAAAGAGGGGCGGCACTGATTTTTGGAGCCGCTATCGTTGGATTGTTATTTTTTATCTTGTTCATTTTGGCAGTGGCGAGAGTGATTCCTCCAGGCGATTACTTTAGATGGGGCCATATTTACTATTTCTTTGCATTAGTTTATTTACCGATTACTATTTCTATCTATCTCGCGATGGAGTTTGGTTTTCTAGGTAAAGCATTATCCAAAAAACTGAGGGAAGTAAAATTCTTGTCCGAAAAGAACCAAAAACAGGCGGAAGAAAAAAGGAAATTGCTCGAGTCCCAAAATGAAACCTTGGAGCAGAAGGTTGTAGAGAGAACTGCAGCCCTGAATAAATCCCTCGAAGATCTCAAATCTACTCAAGCCCAACTGATCCAATCCGAAAAGATGGCTTCACTAGGCGAACTAACAGCAGGCATTGCTCATGAGATACAGAATCCGCTGAATTTTGTGAATAACTTCTCTGAGGTGAGTGTGGAGCTTGTTGATGAGATTCGGGATTCAAGACTCAAGACACAAGATACAAGACCCAAGACTGAGGCAGATGAGATGGAGGATGAGATATTGGAGGATATTAAACAGAATTTGGAAAAGATCCAGCATCATGGGAAGCGTGCGGATGCGATAGTAAAGGGGATGTTGGCCCATAGCCGAAAAAGCACTGGAGAAAAGGTACCAACGGATATCAATGATTTGGCAGATGAATATGTAAGGTTGGCCTATCATGGAATGCGGGCCAAGGACAAGTCCTTCAATGCAGGCTTCCAGACAGACTTTGATCCCAACTTACCAAAAGTAAATGTAGTCCCTCAGGATATAGGTCGGGTGCTGCTGAATATTATCAACAATGCTTTTCAAGCTTGCTTGCAGAAAGACCTTCCTAGCCCCGATAGCTATCGGGGTGTTAGCGACGACAAAAGAAACCTGGAAGGTCTACACCCCCTTGTCACCGTCTCCACTAAAAATCTCGGCGATAAAGTTGAGATATCCGTCAAAGACAACGGCCCCGGCATCCCCGATTCCATCAAAGATAAAATATTTCAGCCTTTTTTCACCACCAAGCCTACTGGACAAGGCACCGGCTTAGGCTTGAGCCTGAGCTATGATATTGTTAAAGCGCATGGGGGGCAGATAAAAGTGGATAGCCATTTAGGGGAGGGGACAGAATTTATCCTTATTTTACCTATTGGATCCTAAAAATAACAAGAGCTTTAGACCTTACGGATGTTTTTCATAAGGTCATCCTTATATAATTTTCCAATGGGGATGACTTTATTGTTGATTTCAAGGTAAGAGTCAGCTACTGCATCCAGTTTTCTCAGGTTGACAACAAAAGACCTGTGAATCCTTATAAAGTCTTTGTTGGTGAGTTTTTCGCAAACTAAATTCAGGGTATTGACGACCAAATAATCCTGGTTGGCGGTATGAATATGGCAATAGTTCCTTTCCGCCTCGATGTAAAGGATATCTTCCAGCATAATTTTGATCAATTTGCCATTGCTGCGGATAAATATCCTGTCTTCCAAACCTTCAATCAAAAGATCCTGCTCTTCATCTGGAGTCTTTTTTTCCTTTATTTTCTCCTCCACTAAGGCAATAGTTCTTTCAAGGTTAAGTTTGTTGAATGGCTTCGAGATAAATGCATAGGGATGTGTTTCCTTGGCCCTTTGAAAAGAGGCTTCATCAGAATTTGCTGTGAGGTACACCAAAGGGATATCCCAGGTTTTCTGAATGGACTTTGCCGCTTCTACCCCATCAATTTTACCTTTGAGTTGAATATCCATTAATATAATATCAGGATGGTTCTCCCGGGCATGGTTGACGGCGTCTTCACCACGGGTTTCAATACCTGTAACTTCATACCCAAGATTGCTGAGCTGAAGCGAAATGTTTGCAGCGATGATCATGTCATCCTCTACGATCAAAATTCTGGGTTTTTCTGTCATGCAGCTTTACCAAATTGAAATTTAAAAGATACGTTTGTTCCCGAATCTGAAGACAAAGTCATTTTCCCGTCCAGTTGTTGGGTTAATAATTTAACCAGTTGGGTGCCAAAACCTGTTCCTTTTACCCCTTTATTTTCCTCAAAGCCTACACCGTCATCAGATACCCTCAGATGAAGGTGGTCATCTATCTCAGTCAGACTGACGGTTAGTTTCCCAGGTTTTTTTTCAGGGAATGCATACTTGAGCGAGTTAGTGATCAGTTCATTGACTATTAATCCTATAGGAATGGCCTTATCCACATCCAGTTCCAATGATTCCATTGGGCATTCCAAAGTGACCCTTCCTGTTGCATCAAAGGTATCAATAATATAAGATCCAAGATGCATAAAATAATGCTTCATTTCTATTGCGGTAAGATTTTCCCCCTGATATAAATTTTGATGGATCATGCCTATACTTTGAACCCTGTTCTGACTTTCCGCCATGAAGTTTTGGAGTTCAGGATTATCAGTTTGTTCTGTTTGCAAAGAAAGTAGGCTGGAAATTGTCTGAAGGTTATTTTTAACCCGATGATGAATTTCTTTGAGCAAAAATTCTTTTTCCCTATTCTGCTTTTCCAGCAGTACGCTATATCTTTTCTTTCGGAGAAATAATCTATAGAGTAAAAATAGAAAAAGGACCAATAATCCGGCCAAAGTCAAAATGAAAAGTTGCAGAACCTTTTGCTGCTTGAGTTTTTCCAGTTGTAAGGAAATCGTATTTTCTTTGGAATTAACATCCATTCGGGTTTGTATCTCTGCTATTTTATTGTCTGCTGTTGCGTTAAATACTTTTTTGTCCAGTTCATGGAATACTTTATAAGCTTCATAAGCCTCATTCATTTGTTTGTTGCCTCCAAAAGATTTGCTCAATTCAAAATAAATCAGACCTAAATAATAATCATCTCCAAAATTCTCATCTGCAATCCGAATACTTTGCTGTAAATAACCGATGGCATCTTGAAATTTTTCTTCTTCATTTTTTAATCTTCCAAGAGAGAGCAGTGACCTGATTACCATAAAATCGTTCTCTAACAACTCTGCATATTTGAGTGCCTGTTTTCCAGTTGAATCCGCTTTTTCAAATTCCCCCATTTTGGTATACAGATCACACAAGGCAATGTAGGAATCGCTGAGGTTGTTATAAAACCCATATTTTTCGCCAATTTGGACTGATTTAAGGAAATAAGGAAGTGCATCTTCAAACCGGTCCATTCCCATCAGGTTGTTGCCTATGACATGTAAGGTGAAATCGAAATCCATATCCAAAATCCCTCTTTCTTCAAATAAATCCAGGGATTTTTTTCCATATTCTATACCTTTTTCATATTTCCCCTGTTTCCAAAAAAGATTGCTCATATCGGAATAGGCCATAGCTTTTGCTTTTTTATCCTGATATTTCTCTCCCAATTCAAGGGTTTTCTCGGCAAATTGGAAAGCTTCCCCCAATTCCCCTCTTCGTTCAAAGACATAGCCCAAATTGGTCAAGAGAAGCCAGGATTCCTTTTCGGGGATTTTATCCAAGGCGCTTCTCAGCACTAATTCAGCCATGTCCAGTTCTTCCATTCTAAGCAGGATAGCCCCCTCTGAAACCTGTAGCCGACCTTCCCACAACCTGTTTTCTGATTTTCTGACTTCCTTCAGGCCCTCCTGAATGATTTCCAAAGCTTTTTTCAAATTCCGGGTGTGGTAGTAATACCCTAAATCATTGTATATCCTGAAACGAAGGGTTACATTTTTAATTTCCGGAAGGTTGCGCTCCAAAATATCAAGGTATTCCTCTCCAAAATCATCATTTCCCACAAAAATCTGCTTA
Source organism: Shivajiella indica (assembly GCF_042683085.1). Classification (NCBI taxonomy): domain Bacteria; kingdom Pseudomonadati; phylum Bacteroidota; class Cytophagia; order Cytophagales; family Cyclobacteriaceae; genus Shivajiella; species Shivajiella indica. Next base: position 277,764 of record NZ_JBHUIV010000018.1, read on the forward strand.
TACTCTGGAATCCCATTTTTGAAGGTTATCTGAGCAAGGAGCTGAATATGGATAAAAAAAAGCAAAAGAAAGAAGTACTTCTTCATTTATTAAAGATAGGATAAAAAGCCTTTGAAAATCAATTATTTGAAGTTTAAAATATTTTTTAGAAAAGATAATATGGGTGTTCGGACATTTTAATGGCAGGTTGGTCCAATACCTTTTGGGGAAACGAGGAATTCGGTAGAGATTGATCATGTAATTTTTAAAACAATCGAAATCAATATCACTATGAAAAGAATTAGTAATTATTTGGTCATTCTTACGATGGGTTTAATCCTGAACTGGACTTTAGGATCAACTTTGACCGCTCAAACTGAACCACTTGGCCATTTGATGTCGGTCACGGAATTCACTGTAAAGCCTGGGCATGAGATGCAGTTCAGAGAAGGCATTAAAGCCTGGAAGGCCTGTTACATAGAAAATAAAGGAGAATGGACCTGGAGGTTGTGGAGCAGACAGCAAGGTGAAGGAAACGTTTATGTCTTGGCTTCAGATATGGCCAATTGGGCTGAAATGGATAAAACCGATGAATCAGGGAAAAATTGTCAGATGCTTGCCATGAACTTGATCAATCCCCATATCGAAAAAGCCACAAACCATATGACCCGATTTCAACCGGGGATCAGTAATAGTAACCCCTTGGAAGGAGAGATCATCCGGGTTAGTTTTTATAAACTGAATTCAATAAATGGATATAAAATGATGGAAGTGGTAAAAGAGGTGGAAGAAATCCGTAAAAAAGCAGGTTTGGACATTCGGGGCTATTGGTATAGTTGGGTAACCGCAGATCCTGAAAGCCCCAATTATCACGTAGTAACGGGCTTCAAGGATTTTGCAGCTATGGATGTTGTTCAGGAAGGGGTTTGGCAAACAGTAGAAAAAGAGGTAGGTAAGGCTAAGAGAGATGAACTTCAAGCTGCTTTCAGATCCTCTTTGGAAAGCTCATGGAATTACGTTTTTAAATTGGATAAAGACATCAGTCGGCCAAGCAAATAATTGAATTGAAAAACCCTTATTTAATTAACACAGAGAATTTAGTTGATAAGATCGGGCGGCGGCAAATTGGGTGAATTTTTTGCCAATGCCCGGTTTTTTTTAAGATTAATTCTCCTCTGGGGAAATAAATCCATATGCTGGGAAAAATTATGTCATGCTTCGTCCCTGATGCTTTTTTAATACTGAAATAAAGAGGTAAATCCTGTTCAAATACTTACCAAAACAAACAACAAATAAAATGAACATGAAAAACTATTTCCGCATAGCGACCGCCTGTATCGCTCTTTCTCTATTTAGTGTAGCATGCAGCTCACCTGCTCCCGAAGAAGCGGCTGCTCCAGAGGTAATTACAGCACCCGTAGCTGAAGCACCGGATATGGCTGCCATTAAAGCTGAAATCCAGCGATTGGAAACTGCCTGGGCTGCCGCTGACAATGCTGGAGATGTCACGGCATTGCTTGCTTTCTATTCTGATGACGCTGTAAGTATGGCAGGAGATACGCCAATGGCTGTTGGCAAAGCCGCTATTCAAAAGGAAATCGAGGCAAGTATGGCTTCCAGACCTGCAGGTACTACAACAAAATATGAGACTATGGAAGTATTTGGTGATGATAAGATTGTCACTGAAGTAGGCAAAATTACTAGAATGGATGCTTCCGGAAAAGTCACTTCCACCGGTAAGTATATGGCAATCTGGGAGAAGAGGGATGGAAAGTATGTCTGCATAAGGGATATCGGAAATAACGACGCGAAAGAAAACTAATCTCTTTAAGTAAATTCTATGATTCAGAAAACCGGGGGCTTTTCAAAATGCTCCCTGGTTTTGAATTCATTTTGAGTATTTAAACTCAAAATTAAAAACACTCCGATTCTTTTCTGACAATTTATTCAATACGCATCCATGAAGACTTTGATAGGAGTAACTCTTTTATTTTTCATTTCATTTCTGGGATTTTCCCAGGGGATTATTCAGGGTAAAGTCCAGGACTCTCAAGCTAAAGACATGTCTTTTGCCAATGTGCTGCTTTGGAATAAGCCTGATTCATTGATGGTCAAGGGAGTTATTTCGGACGAATCCGGTAACTTTATTTTCACCGAAATACCCAAAGGTGAATACTATGTGGAGGTACATATCTTGGGATATGCCAAAACCCATTCACCGGTTTTCAGTTTTTTGGGGACAGAAAAAAATAATATGGCAACCATCATTTTACATCAGGAAGACCAAAACCTGGAAGAAGTAACAGTAGTAGCCACACGGCCATTTTTTGAGTTGGAACAGGGTAAAATGGTAGTCAACGTAGCCAACAGCATTTCAATAGCAGGTTTATCTGTTATAGATGTGTTGGATAGGTCCCCTGGAGTCATGGTCAACAGGCAGAGTAATTCTCTTTCCATTTTAGGAAAGAATGGTGTGGTTATCCTCATGAATGGGCACAGGTTTCGAATGCCTATAGAAGCTGCCTATCAGATGCTGGCAGGCCTAAACTCCAGTGATGTTGAAAAGATCGAAATTATCACCGTACCTCCTGCCAACTATGATGCTGACGGTGATGCAGGGTTTATCAATATCGTGATGAAAAAAGACAATGCGATGATAGGGACCAATGGTTCTCTGGTCATCGGCCAAGGCTATGGATCTGGTTATAATGGCAATATGAGCTTCAGCCTCAACCATCAGGGACCCAAATTCAGTTGGTTTGGGATTTTGTCTGCAACTTATGTAGATCAGGTACAGGAATGGGAAAGTTTTAGAGGTAACAACAATGGATTTGAAGACATTAATATCGAAACCTACACCGATCGTTTCGCTACAAGAAAGGCCATCAATTACCAGGCAGGATTTGATTACAAATTAGCAACCAATACCATAATCAGTGGCTTGGTCAGCGGCTATAATAACAGGTGGGACCTTACAGCCCCAAATGTTACCAAATCCATTTATTCCATCTCTCCAGATACTTTATTTAAAATGACAACGGTGGAAGTAAATAGATGGAGTCATATCATGGGTAATATCAATCTCCAGCATACTTTCCAAAACGGACAGGTCATTAGTACCAACTTGGATTATCTGACCTATAAAAATTCCAATCCGTCCCGGTATACTATTATGGAATACAATGAATCCGATGATTTGATAAGTTCTGAGGAATTCAGAATAAGCAAAGACACCCCAATTGACCTTTGGGTTGCAGATATCAATCATTCCATGAAAATAGGAAAATCAGTAGCTGTGGAATCAGGTCTTCGAGCTACTTTTTCAAAATTCACCAATACCATTGTGTTTGAAGAAAAATTGGCTTCGGATTGGTTCTTTAATCCTGATTTCAGTAGCGATGGCCTTCTAAATGAAGATATTCTGGCTGCTTTCTCTACAGCAAAAATTGAATTTGATGACAAGACTACCTTAAATGCAGGATTAAGATACGAGAATACCAAAACCAACCTGACTACTGTTTCAGGAGAGGAAATCGTTGACAGACATTATGGAGATTTTTTTCCAACAGCATTTTTATCCAGAAAAATCAATACCGACAACCTGATTCAAGTGTCCTATGGGCGGAGGATAACAAGGCCAACATTCAATGAAATGGCCCCATTTGTGATGTTCTCCGATCCATTTTCTTTTTTTGCAGGTAATGAAAACATTCTGCCTACTTATACAAACACCTACAAAACAGATTATTCCTACAAAAGCTGGCTATTCTCTGTACAATATAGCTTGGACAAGAATTTAATTGCAAGATTCCAACCTACTTTGGATGAAGAGACAAATACGGTATTCATAAGAACGGAGAACCTTGACCGAATGCAGACAGTCTCCATGATGATGGCTTTTCCTTTAAAAGTAACTTCTTGGTGGGAATCCCAAAACAACTTCACAGCAAATTATCAAAGACTCAATTCAGAGCAAAACGGAGAAATTTATGAAGTGGATCAGAAGGGTTTACAGGTAGTATTGACCAACACCTTCATGCTTCCAAAAAAATACACCATTGAGTTGGTTGGTTATTATATTTCGCCGACTATCAATGGCTATTTTAATTGGCTTTCAAGGGGGTTTGTCAATCTCGGAATACAAAAAGACTTTGAAAAATCCGGTGTATTAAGGGTCTCCTGTAATGATATTTTTGAAACAAGCCAAATGCGATGGAAATCATTTGAAGGTTCTAATTTGGAATTTTCAGGCAGGTTAAAGTTTGAAAAAAGGGTGTTCATGGCCACCTACACTTACAAATTTGGAAATAACAAGATCAAAGGAACGAGGAACAGAAAAGTAGGATCCCAAGAGGAACAAAGAAGAGTTACGAATTGATCATTTTTTCATTGGAAAAATAAATCATTGCCTTAGGACAGAAAAGGTGTGGTTTCGTCCTTGATGGTTTCGTGATGAATAAAATAAAAATTAGCTTCAATTTATAACCAACAGACTTTTGGATTGGCAAAAGATAAGCCAAGCATGTTGTTATTTCAAAAAGTATTAGTTATCAGCGGGGTAGCCGAAAAACACCTAGAGTAGGCAAATTTTAAACAAAAAATAATGAATTCAGAAAAACCAGAGTACTTCTCCCTTAGACCTGAAGTGGAAAAAGCTTACGGATATTCCCATGCCGTCAAGATTGGGAACAGTATCAAAGTTTCGGGGGCCGTCAGCATGGATGATGAAGGTGGGCCCACTGCTGTGGGTGATTTGCTCCAGCAGATGAAGAACTGCTATTCGGATCTGGAAAAGGTACTGGCGCACTATGGCTGCTCCTTTGAAGATGTGGTTGTAGAGAATGTATTTACCACAGACATGCCGGCATTTTTGGAACATGCTGCATACCGGAATTCCATTTATACGCAACATTTTCCCACAGGAACCTGGTTGGAAGTCAAAGGCTTGGCCTTGCCTGAATTCTTGATCGAAATCGAATTGGAAGTGCATAAAGCATAAGGACGATCTTTCCCAAAGTTTGGAACTTAGTGAAAGATTAAGAAGGAAATTAACAATTAAACCCAGTGAAAATCCTATGAAAACACATGAAGAAAACTTAAAAAATGCCACAGAAAACAGGGCTATTATAGCCGGGCTTTATCAAGCTTTTTCTACAGGGAATATCCCAGGAGTTCTTGGGGCCATGGATGCAAACATCCACTGGAATGAAGCCGAAGGCAATGCCTATGCAGATGGCAATCCGTACATAGGACCTGAAGCAGTATTGAATGGTGTTTTTGCCCGTATTGGTGCAGAACATGAATATTTTAATTTAAAGGATATCGAACTCCACGAGATGTTCAATGATAAGGTATTGGCCACCTTACGATATGACGCCAAATCCAGGAACGGGAAAAGTTATAATGCCCAAGTGGCTCATTTCTGGACTTTGAAAGACGGAAAAGTGGTTGCTTTTCAACAATATGTAGATACCAAAAAATTGAGTGAGGCTTTGAATTAATGATACCTGTCCCGTATCTGAAAATCGGGAATTCTCAACCAACAAAAAACTCCCCATAAACCACCTTCAAAAATCTATGGCAAAAAACCTAACAATAGTACCGGATAAACCCAAAGCATGGTTTTTGCTTTTTGCTTGGGCTTTCCTGATCCTTTTTGCAGGAAAGTTTGTCATTCACGATGCCTTGCCCTATTTCGGCTTTGATGAAAAAGTTTTCGGTAGGTTCTGGACTATGAAATGGCCACTGATAGGCCATATTTCAGGGGGATTATTGGCTTTGGTCCTAGGCCCATTTCAGTTTTGGGAGGGTTTCAGAAACAAGCACCTGAAACTCCACCGTTGGATGGGTAGGCTCTATGTGGCAGGAATTCTGATCGGTTCTTTAAGCTCCATTACCCTTGCTCTTACCACGGGACTTGCTATTAATTGGGCTTGGGCTTTATCCTTGATGGTATTGGCTTTTGTCTGGATTTCTACCTCCGGAATGGCACTTAGATTTATCCTTTTGAAACGGACGAATCTGCATAAAGAATGGATGGTCAGGAGCTATGTTGTCACCTTTGCTTTTGTGTTTTTCCGTTGGCTAACCAGTCAACCCTTCTATTATGAATTGGGAAATTTTCCAGAGACGGGAACAAATGCTATTTGGGTTTCATGGGCCATCCCATTGTTTATTACTGAGATTATATTTCAATGGAATAGAAAAAATTAAGTTGAAAACTGATTTAAAAAAAGACAAATAACCTCAATGGCTATGACCTTCTTAAAAGGATTAGTAGTTTAAAAAGTATGAAAATTCAGTAGAGATTTAGACTTAATGGTATTTATACATTTTAAAGTAATATAAACTATAATGACAGTAATATAGGTTTTTATTCTGTATAAATAAAAATTTATTATAGAATATTCTGATTTTATTAAAAAATATTTAAATTACTTCTAATTTATTTCTCTGCAATCCGTTCCATGTAAAACCACAAACTCACCAGGCACTATGTTAAAGAAAATCATTTTCGGAATCCTAATCCTCCTGATTGTAATCATTGGAGGAATTGTTGTTTATGTCCAACTGAATTGGAATAAAACCTATGATATTCCCTATCCGGATCTTCAGGTCAGCATTGACTCCACCGTTATCGAAAGAGGGAAATACCTGGTTCATGGCCCTGCACATTGTTCCAATTGCCATGTCTCCACTATTGCAGAATTTATTGCGGCAGATGCAGGAGAAAATATTCCCTTAAAAGGAGGAGTTGAATTCCCTTTTCCTCCACTTGGGGTCATGTATACAAAAAATTTGACGCCCGATCCAACTACCGGGATAGGAAGGTATTCTGATGGACAGCTCTTCCGGATGATGCGTCATGTCTTGAAGCCGGACGGGACAGCTACCTTGTCGGTTTTGATGCCTTTTTGGGATATGGCGGATGAAGATTTGATAGCAGTGGTCTCTTATTTGAGAAGTCAGGCCCCGGTAAAAAATGAAGTCAGGCAAAATGAGTGGACATTTATAGGGAAAGTTGTAAGGGTGATTGCTCCTGCTTTTCATCCAATAGAAAAACCCTCTCCGCCTAAATCCGCACCTCCAATGGCTGCTACCATAGAAAGAGGCGAATACCTTTCCAGATATGTAGCCAATTGTGTGGGTTGTCATACCAATAGGGATTTGAATACTTTTGAACCGATTGGCCCGGAATACGGTGGAGGAATGGAGTTTGAACCTTGGCCTGAGTTTGCACTTGCAGTGGGTGGTGACCCTGAAGTATGGATGCGTACACCCAATATCACCCCGCATCCCAACAGTGCTTTGTCAAAATTCAAAACTGTGGATGAATGGAAGGAAAGATTCCGTCAGGGAAGGTTGATCAATATTTCACAAATGCACTGGGGGCCTTTTTCCAGGATGACGGATGAAGACCTGGAAGCACTTTACCTGTATCTGACAAGTTTGCCGCCTTCCGATTATGATGCGGGAGAATTGATGTTTAAAAAATAAGGTCATTATTGATTTTATAAATAAGCTGTGGCAATCCTCCTGGAAAATTACAACAACTCGAAAAAATCCGAACATTGACATATATTATTTTGACAGAAGACATATAAACCATTTAAACCTGACACTATGAAAAGAAGAACGTTTATCAAAAATTCATCTCTGACAGCTTTGAGTATTAGCGCATTTGGATCCATTCAATGGAATGGCAAAAGCTTTGTTGGGGACACTCCAACGACCACTGACATTCTTGGACCCTTTTATAGGCCGGGCGCACCAATGAGGAGTGATATTATTCCACCTGCTTCCAAAGGTATTCCGATGAACTTAATCGGGACAATTTTTAAAGAAGATGGAAAAACTCCATTGAACAATGTACTCGTTGAAATTTGGCAATGTGATGAGAATGAACATTACGACAATACTTCTGATAGTTATTTATTCAGGGGAGCAATAAAGACTGGCAAGAACGGAAAGTATGCCTTCAGAACTATTGTTCCAGTTCCCTACAAATCTGACCCGAATAATGATGAATCTTGGCGACCGGCCCACATACATATGCGGGTTTCCGTTGCCGAACAACAAGACTTAATTACGCAGATTTATTTTAAAGGCGATAAGTATAATGAAACGGACACATCGGCATCTTCTCCGCAGGCTGTGAACAGAATTTTGAACATTGTCAAAAATTCATTAGGGGAGAATACAGTCACATTCGATGTTGTTTTGAGTAAAGAATTTCCGCTTGACAAGGAAGTATACAATAAGATTACCGGTCTATACAGGATGGACAGTAACAATACCCTGGAGTTCATAAAGAGTGACGACTTATTATTCATGAAAAGAAACAGTCAGTTAATCGCAAGTTTTAAGTACATAGGCAACAATACATTTGAATCTGGGAATGGATCTACAAAAGTAACCTTCGAGTTGTTACCCAAAGGGGATGCTAAAGTGGTCGTTACCACGCGGGACAACACATACACAGGTGAGAAATTCTTAAAATACAGTGATGGATAATCTTAGGTAAAGTAGTTTGAAACAAAGATGAAAGCGGCCAGCCCACAACAATGTGTATAGTGCATAAGGGTTTCAGAGGTTTTCGGGCGATATCATCCGCAACAATTTTGGGTGGTAATTTGATAGGTTTGATTTCCTCATTCCCTTAGGACACTATACAATCACCGCTCTGTTCAACCAAGACTTGGTGTCTTTGAGCCTTTGTGGCCCTACATTTTGATTAGGCCACGAAGGCACGAAGACGCTAAGATGAAATTATCCCAAAACATTTCAAAGTTTTATTATTAGATGATTCTACTATTCAAATCTGTTATATTTTATTCGGAATACGCTAATTTTTTCAATTGATATATGACTAAAACCCTCATTCACAACCAAAGAATTTCCTCTATCGATCTTGTCAAAGGCTTGGCGATGCTCATCATGGCATTGGACCATGTGCGGGATTTTGTGCATGCCCCGGCTTTTTTGTTTAATCCGGCAGATCCCACTCAGACGACTTTGGCGATCTTCTTTACCCGATGGGTCACCCACTTCTGTGCCCCGGCTTTTAGTTTTCTGGCAGGACTTTCAGCCTATATGGTTGGGAAGAGAAAATCAAAAAACGAATTGTCAGGATTTCTCCTCAAAAGAGGATTTTGGCTGGTTTTTATAGATTTGACTATAGTAGCATTCGGTTGGTTTTTTGACTTTCATTTTGGGACAATCAATTTGAATGTCATCGCATCTTTAGGAATCAGTATGATTGCTTTGGCAGGATTAGTACATCTCCAAAGAAATTTATTAATTATTTTCAGCCTTGTGCTGATCTTGGGGCATAACCTTCTTGACGGGATCCGTTTTGATGAATCCATCGCATGGGCAATCTTCCACTACCAAAACATATTCTTTCTCTCAGATGACCTCATGTTATTGGTGGCTTATCCGATCATTCCATGGATAGCCGTGATGTCATTGGGTTATTGTATGGGTGGCTTTTATGAAAGGTCTGTTGGTCAATCAAAAAGAAAATTGACATTCAACTTGATCGGGGCTTTGGCAATCGTCCTGTTTGTTGGAATGCGGTGGACGAATATTTATGGTGACCCAAACCCGTTTGAACATTTTGGTACATTTTCAAAAAGCCTTGTTTCATTTTTGAACCCTACAAAATACCCGCCTTCACTTTTGTACCTTTTAATGACTTTGGGCGGAACTTTTCTGGTCTTAGCCAATTCTGAAAAATGGAAAGGAAAGTTGGTGGATTTTGTCTGTACTTTCGGAAGAGTACCTTTCTTTTATTACATCATCCATATCTATCTCATCCATTTGATCGCCATTGGTTTGGCTGCCTTAACTGGCTTTATTTGGGAAAAGAATATGGTTTTAGCAGCTTGGGGTGTCATTGATAACCCAATCCCAGGTTACGGATTTCCACTTTGGATGGTTTATACAGTTTGGATTTTTGTGATCTTGGTATTGTATCCAATTTGTAAGAAGTTTGACAGATATAAACAGGGGAATAGGGATAAATGGTGGTTAAGTTATTTCTGACTTATCAAAATTGGGATTTACAAAAAGGGGAATGATATTAAGATGGGCGTCATTCCGAGGCACGAGGAATCTCAAGAGGTTCAATTAGACGGTTGAATTACTGGAAAAGTATTTACCTTTTTTTTTAAGTCATCCTTTTCCTGAGCCTCGGGAGACCCTTCCTTCGTCAGGGTGACGGCAACTGCTTCGATGAGGTCAATGGTAGTTTGATTTCACCTAATAATTATTAATAGATTTAAAAAAGAGAAAACACACACGGCTTAAAATATTTTCACTTATGAAAACAATGTTACTATCAATATCCTTTTCGCTGTTTATCAGTTCTGTCTTTGCCCAAGTCAGCTTTTCCACTGACCCAATCAGTGTCAATGAAAAACGCATTGAGCAGCGTATTTTTGAATTGGCAAAATATGGCAGAAACGAAAAAGGGGAGGGACAGCGGGTTGCCTACAGTCAAGGCGATATTGAAGGACGGGCTTATTTTATGGATTTGATGCGGCAGGCCGGGTTGGATGTTAGGATTGATTTTGCCGGGAACATCATTGGACGAAGGGATGGGAAAGACCCAAGCAAAAAGCCCATTGCTTTTGGTTCCCATATCGACATGGTGCCTAATGGAGGGAACTATGACGGGGCCTATGGTGCCATCACCGCCCTTGAAATCATTGAAGTCCTCAAAGAAAACAAAATCACCACCAATCATCCGCTGGAGGTCATCATCTTCCAAAACGAAGAAGCCGGATTGGTAGGCAGCAGGGCAATGGCAGGTAGACTGAAAATAGATGCTCTCGGCCAAATGAATGCCAGTGGCTATACAATTGCTGAAGGCACCAAAAGAATCGGGGGAGACCCTGATCGTCTGTCTGAGGCGGCTAGAAAGGAGGGGGATTTGGCGGCATTTATAGAAATCCATATCGAGCAAAGCAAGGTTCTCGAATCCCAGGGAATTGATGTTGCCATCATTGAAGGGATTGTGGGAATCGAGGATTGGGATATCACTGTGACCGGATTGGCCAATCACGCTGGAAGTACACCCATGAACGACAGGCAGGATGCACTGATTGCAGCATCCAAATTGGTGCTGGCAGTCAATGATGTAGTGAACAGTTATGAAGGTGCCCAGGTCGGTAGTGTCGGAAAAATATCAGTGCCTTCCGGTGCGCCCAACATTATTCCCGGAAAAGTAGAAATGAGCCTGCAGATGCGGGATCTTTCTACCGAAAAGATCATGAAAATGTATACCGATATTGAAAAACGGGCTCAAGAGATCGCAAAAGAGACCAATACCCAAATCGCTTTTGAACACCTCAATCTATCCTCAACACCTACATTCGCAAGTAAGGAAATCCAAGAGAAAATGATCCAAGCAGCGGAGTCTTTGGGGATTTCCTATATCAAAATGCAGAGCGGTGCGGGACATGATACCCAGGAAATGGCAGCTTTGGGACCGATTGGGATGGTTTTTATCCCAAGCAAGGACGGCATCAGCCACAATCCCAAGGAATATTCCTCCCCAGCGCAAATGGCCAAAGGTGCCAATGTGATGCTGCATACGGTTTTGTTGTTGGATAAAAAGTAGAGGTTAGCTTAGGAAACTTAAGTAGTTCCGTAGGAACGAGCGATGTAATAACCATGGGTTTTTAACCCGTGGTCGTGAAAAAAATGGTATAAAATTAAAGTCCCGTAGGGACGAACGATTTCAAGGGAATGACATTAAATCGGCCGTCCCTACAGGACTGGCAGAAAAGTCGATCTTATTTTCTACTTGTTGAAACAGGTGGTTATTATATCTTTCGTGCCTCTGGCACTTGGATTCAAGCCAATAAAATTTCTGCTGGTATCTTCAAACCCTTGTAAAGTGATTTTATCATACCTAATGAAAGTCTTCTTTTTCTGTTAAGGACCTCACTTACCCGACTTTGACTACCAAGAAATTTTTCCATATCTGCATTGGTTAATCCCATTTGCTCCATGCGAAATTTAATCGCATCAATCGGATCGGGTGGCGCAATGGGATAATGTTTCATTTCGTAAGATTCCACCAGGGTCACCAATAAATCCGATTCATCACCTTCAGGAGTGTCTTTTTTTGCGCCCCATAACTCCTCAATCCTGCTAATCGCATTATGATAATCTTCTTCTGTTTTTATTGGCCGTATATTCATCATCAACCTTTTTTAATAAAAGTTACCAATGAAATTGAATTTTCTTGTATCTTTTTATTTCATAAAGCTGAACCCGGTATGCATAAACACTTCTTAAGACTTCTTTTTCCAACTCTTCTTCTTGTTTTATTTTACGCAAACACTGTTTTGGCCCAGTCCAATCTAAAAGAAATGGCGGTGCAAGTGGCTAAAGGACTTCATTTGAGAAGCATAGGGCCTGCAGTAATGGGCGGAAGAATTGCTGACATTGCTGTAAACCCGATTCGTACCAGTACTTGGTATGTGGCAGTTGGCTCCGGCGGATTGTGGAAAACCACCAACAGCGGAACTACCTGGACCCCTGTATTTGATGCGCAGCCATCTTATTCCATAGGAACAGTTGCTTTGGATCCAACAAATCCTGAAGTGGTATGGGTAGGAACTGGAGAAAATGTAAGTGGACGTCACGTAGGCTGGGGAGATGGGGTGTATAAAAGTATGGATGGCGGTACTACCTGGAAGCAGATGGGACTTAGGAATTCGGAGCATATTGGAAGAATTTTAATCGACCCCCGAAATCCTGATGTGGTTTATGTGGCAGCCGAAGGTCCTTTGTGGTCCTCAGGAGGGGAACGTGGGTTATATAAGACCAAAGATGGAGGTAAAACCTGGCAATTAGCGCTTGCAATAGATGAAGATACTGGTGTCACTGATGCAGAATTTGATCCGTCCAATCCTGATATCATCTATGCTGCTGCTTATCAGCGCAGAAGAAAAACTTGGGCTCTTCTTGGAGGCGGCCCTAAATCAGGTATTTATAAATCCATGGATGGAGGCGAAAGCTGGAGAAGAATCAATCAAGGATTGCCTCAAGGTGATATGGGGAAAATAGGTTTGGCCGTAACTCCGGCTGATCCACAGCTAGTTTATGCGACCATAGAAGCAGATAATGCCAGCAAGGGATTTTACAGATCCACAGATAAGGGGGAGAGTTGGGAAAAACGCAACAGCTATATCTCAGGAGGAACCGGGCCACATTACTACCAGGAAATAGAAGCTTCTCCCACCAACCCTGACCTGGTTTACCAGATGGATGTATTTATACATGTGACCCGTGACGGAGGAAAGACTTTCAATTATGGCGAAACCGGAAGGGCTAAACACAGTGACAACCACGCCTTATGGATTGATCCTACAAATGGACAGCATTTGATCGTGGGGACGGATGCGAGTTTATATGAATCCTTTGATGAAGGGCTTACATGGAGACTTTTCCCGAATCTTCCAATCTCACAATTTTATAAGGTAGGACTGGATAATGCTGAACCATTTTATAATGTGGTGGTTGGAGCGCAGGATCTTGGAACTTTGTTAGGTCCTTCACGGACCACCAATTTGGAAGGCATTCTCAATCAGGACTGGTATGTCCCCTTAGGGGCCGATGGCTACGATGTGGCTTTCGATCCGAAAGACCCCAATATTGTGTATATGGAAATTCAGGAAGGCCAATTACATCGCCACAACAGAATTACAGGCGAAGTATTGAATATTCAACCAAAACCGGAACCTAATGAATCCCCTGAAAGATGGAATTGGGATAGCCCTATACAGATTAGTCCACATGATCACAAGACTCTCTATTTTGGATCCCAAAGAGTTTGGAAAAGTACCGATCGGGGTAATTCATGGACTCCTATCAGCGCTGATCTGACCACTAACCTTGGCAGGTATGAATTGGAGATGATGGACCGTGTGCCAAGTATTGATGCCTTATATGACAATGGGGCGATGTCGAAATTTGCTACTTTGACCACCATTTCAGAATCCACCTTACAAGCAGGTTTAATCTATACCGGTTCTGATGATGGTCTGATCTATGTGAGCGAAGACGATGGGAAGAATTGGAGAAAATGTGGAAACCTGCCCAAAGTTCCCGCACTGACCTTCATCAATAATATAGAAGCCTCTTCCCATGATGTGAATACAGTGTTTGCAGTGGCTGATGGGCACCAATTGGGTGATTATTCCTCCTATGTTTTCATCAGTTCGGATAAAGGCAAAACATGGCGTTCAATTGCAGGTGACCTGCCGGCCAAAACAATTGTATGGGTAATCAAACAGGATCATGTAGATGAAAATCTGCTTTTCATCGGGACTGAGTACGGTATTTATTTTTCAGTGAATCAAGGCATCAATTGGACAAAGTTACATGCGGGGGTACCAACTATTCCATTCCGGGATCTCGCAATTCATGCAAGAGACAATGATTTGGTAGGGGCAAGTTTTGGTAGGGGAATTTATGTATTGGATGATTATACACCTTTAAGGGAAATCAACAAACTGGCCAGTGCTGATGCAAATATGCTCTTGCCGGTAAGAGATGCATGGTGGTATGTTCCAAGTGTACCCTTTCAGGCAAAGGGAATGCCTTCCCAGGGATCTACCAGTTTCGTAAGTGATAACCCACCGTTCGGGGCTGTTTTTACCTATTATTTAAACGATCTACCCAATACTGAAAAAGCGCAGAGAAAGGAAAAGGAAAAAAAACTCAATGAGCAAAAGGCCAGCATTCCTTTTCCTGGTTGGGATCAATTGAGACGGGAGGCTATTGAAGAGGATCCAAGTGTTTTGCTTTTGGTTAGGGATAAAAATGGTGAGCCCGTACGTTGGATTGAAGGAGTAGCCAAAACCGGCTTACATCGCATAAGTTGGGATTTGAGATTAGCACCACCAGATCCAATTAATTTGACTGTTCCGGAATTTCAGCCCCCATGGGTAAGTGATCCTGAAGGGCCACTGGTAGCCCCAGGTAAATACAGTGTGGAACTTTTTGTCATGAATAATGGAAAATTAGAACCTCAAGGTGCTAAACAAGAATTTAATGTAAAGCCTGTATATCCAACAAGTGTTGATTATGATGAGATGGCGGCTTTTAAAAAAATAACCCATGAGCTTTCTAGAAGGACATCAAATGCTGCTGTTCAATTAGGAGAGGCTGGAGAAAAACTTCGCTTTATCAAGGTGGCCTTGACAAAAACACCACAAACATCTCCTGAACTATTTTCCCAATGGACAGCGCTTAATGCTGATTTGCATAACCTGAGAACTGTATTAATAGGTGATCAGGTGCTTCAAAGAAAAGATGAATCCACTTCGCCTTCTATCATGAATAGGGTTGGGTCGGTGATTTATGGTCATTGGAGCACAACTGAACCTCCAACAGCCACATACAGACGGAATATTGAAATTGCTCAACAAGAGTTTGATCAATATTTGAAGGATGTTTCGGCATTTTATGATAAACTGGCAGATTTTGAGAAAGAGTTGGAAAAGGCAGGAGCACCGTATACGCCAAATAGAAGAATGCATTGAAGGTTTGATTTGACCGGGTGGAAATCTAAAGACCGATGGAATGATAATATTTATTTGATTCTAAGTACTGATGATTCATTGAGAATAACTTTGTAGGTTTCTTCAATTATCTGAACTGGATCCCATCCGTTTTCCTGAAAAAAATAGAAATGATTTTGGGAGAATTTTCTCTGTAAGTACATGATTGAATGTAAAAACTAAAGACGATGAAAGGAAAAATAATTTTGGTTTTTTTGGCATATCTCCTTTATTCCTGTGGGAGTGGGACAGAAAAGAAGAGCCAATCTCAATTGCCAAATTTCGTATTCATATTTGCTGATGATCTTGGCTATGGAGATTTAGGTTGTTTCGGTGCAAGGGATATTGCAACCCCAAACATTGACCGGATTGCAGCAGAAGGCATAAAATTCACCTCTTTTATGTCCGCTTCTCCTGTTTGCAGCCCATCCCGTGCAGGCCTTCTGACAGGCCGGATGCCTCAACGGATGGGGATCAACCAAGTGTTTTTCCCAGAGAGTTTTACTGGAATGGACCCGGAAGAAATCACCATTGCAGAAATCTTAAAAGAAAGAGGATACCGTACTGCTGTGGTCGGGAAATGGCATTTGGGTCACCTTGAAAGATTTCTTCCTTTGAATCAGGGCTTTGATGAATACTTCGGGATTCCTTACTCCAATGACATGGCATCTGTGGTATATATGAGAGGAAATGAGGTGGAGGAGTACCAGGTTGATCAGCAATATATCACTAAAACCTACACAGAGGAGTCGCTAAATTTTATTGATTCTTCTGGGAACAATCCCTTCTTCCTTTACCTGGCCCACAACATGCCACATGTCCCAATTTATGCTTCACCTGAGTATCAGGGTACATCCGAAAGGGGCCTTTATGGAGATGTCATTCAGGAGTTGGACTGGAGCGTGGGACAAGTACTGAAAAAACTGGAAGAAAAAGGAATGCTTGAAAATACGCTAATTGTTTTTTCCTCAGACAATGGTCCTTGGTTAGTGATGGAAGACCATGGAGGTTCTGCAGGGCTTCTGAGGGAAGGAAAGCAATTCACTTTTGAAGGGGGAGTACGTGTGCCGACTGTTGCGATGTGGAAAGGAAAAATCGAGCCAGGGCTGGTTTATGAGGACTTGGCGACCCAGATGGACTGGTTTCCGACTTTCTGTAAAATAATAGGCGCAGAACTTCCCCAGGACCGGGAAATTGACGGAAGGGATCTAAGTTCAGTTCTTTTTGAAAATGGATCCAGGGAAGGGGATACATTTCTTTATTATATGCTTTCCAGTCAAGAAGGATATAGAGAAGGGGATTGGAAAATCAAACGTCCTTATGCAGGATTTGCCGGTTCTAGGGGTATGAAAAAAGTTGATGCTCACGACACGCTATTATTCAATCTAAGGAATGACCCTGGAGAAACCACCAATCTGGCAGGTGAAAACCCGGAGAAAACAGCACAAATGATGCGGGCAATGGAACTGGCAGTAAAGCAATTGGGGCCTTTACCGGAGAGTAAAGTAGTCAGAACACCAGCCGATAACAGTCATTTTGAATATTTGGATTCCAAGGAAAAGGCAAAAAATTGAGACTATCCCTTCAGTGAGTTTATTAATGCATTTTCTGAAAAATTCACTCCGGGAAAGAAATTTCACTGATTGGGAAAGTTATTTATAATTTTCGTCCCTGTCCGGCTATCTGGATGCATTTGATTTTTTATCTTATTGAACAGGAAAATTGAATTTTCAAAAATATAAGATATGACATCAAAATCCCTTAAGCTTATCCTTGGTCTTTTTTTTGGAATCTTTTTCATATTAGAAGGAAATGCTCAGTCCGCCATCCAGTACGATATGGTGTTGCAAGGTGGTAGGGTGATCGATCCCGAAACCAAACTCGATGCTATCCGCAGTGTAGGTATCCAAAATGGACGCATAGCGATGATCAGTTCCGAAGCTTTGCTAGGGAAGGAAATTATCAATGTTAGTGGAATGGTGGTAGCTCCAGGATTTATTGATTTGCATGTGCATGGCGTAAGCAATCTGGAACAGGAATACCAATTGCACGATGGAGTCACTACGGCCTTGGAACTTGAATGGGGGATTGAACATACCGGTGCCTGGTATGCTTCACGTCAGGGAAAAGCATTGATCCATTATGGTGCAAGTGTTAATTGGCCTTATGAGCGCTTGAGGGCTACGGGAAGGTATCAGGAAGGAGTGGAGGAGCTTTTGAATATGATTCGTGCTAATGAGCGAGGAATTGCGTCCTTTATTCACGTTGCAGCCCCTTCCTTTACGGAAGATCTTACACCAGAAGAAATGAGCCAAACCCTCACCCATATCAAATCTTCCTTGGAGGAAGGAGGCATAGGAATAGGGGTGCCTATTGGGTACTTGCCCGGCACAAAGCCGGCTGAAATGTATAGCGTTTTTGAAATGGCCGGTCAAATGGACGCCTTGGTTTTTACGCACAACCGCCAACCCAATATTTTGGCAACTCAGGAAGTAATCGCCAATGCAATTGTGACCGGTGCTCCTTTACATATAGTCCATATCAACAGCATGTCGCTGGGGCAAATTGATTTTGCTTTGAACATGGTCAGTGCAGCTGCTCAAAAAGGCTTTGACATCACCACAGAATTATATCCTTATACCGCCGCCTCTACTGGCCTGATGATGGCCATGTTTGATGAAGGTTGGCAGCAAAGATTGGGCATTGATTATGGGGATTTGCAGTTGGTGGCTACTGGGGAAAGATTGACTGAAGAAACTTTTGCAAGAAATAGAAGAACCAATCAAGTGGTCATCATGCATATGATGCAAGCTGAATGGATTGCAAGAGGAATTGCAGCGCCAGGCGTGATCATCGGATCAGATGGCATGCAATATAGTAAACTCGCCCATCCCCGTACTGCAGGGACTTTTTCGAGGATATTGGGAAAATATGTCAGAGAAAATCGGGTGCTGGACTTGAATACTGCAATTGAGAAAATGACCCTACTTCCTGCAAAACGCCTAGAAGGTATAGCGCCCATGATGCGGTTCAAAGGAAGAATTCAAGTTGGCGCAGATGCGGACATTACCGTTTTTGATCCAAATAACATTATTGATAGAGCGACCTTTGAGGGCGGTTTGGAATTTTCCGAAGGAATTGAATATGTATTGGTAAACGGAACCTTCGTGTTGAAAAATGGCAAGACTGTTCCCAATGTTTTTCCTGGACAAGGGGTATATGGGAAGTTTAAGAAGTAATTAGAAAACTGAGTATTAAAAATTCCGGAAGTTATCAAAGAAAAATTAGATTAAAAAAGAGAGTGGAACAGCAAAATGATGTCCAACCTTATTTCCAATACCTCTTATGAAGAGACTATATATTTATTTACTTTTAATTGTAGTTACAACTCCATTTGCATTTAGTCAAACAGGAAATGAGCGTATATTCTATTCTTCGTACAGGCCTCAGGGTTGGGATATTTGGATTGCAGACAGCCAAACAGGGAAAATTGATCAGCTTACTGACCATGATGCTCTAGAATATAACCCGGCAATTTCCCCAGATGGAAAATGGATAGTCTTTACCTCTGAGCGATTGGGAAATCCAAAAATATTCATCAAATCTCTGGATGAAAAGAGCGAAACACGACTATTGATCAATCATGATTCTTCCATGCAAGATCAGGCGGTAATTTCTCCTGATGGAAATTGGATTGTATTCACTTCTACCCATGAAGGTCAATCAGATATTTACAGGCTACCTTTTCAACCCTTTGAGACTTTAAATGTTGCAGATGCTATAAACCTTACGCGTCATAAAGGAGGTGATTTCAGGCCTTCATTTTCACCAGATGGGTCGCAGATCATATTTTCCAGTGATCGGAATCACCCCATTAAGACTCACCCAGTTTTTGTCTTTGCTATGCGGCGAACGGGGGATGTCTATAGCATGAATATCGATGGAGAGAATTTAAAAAGGTTGACAAATAATGATCATTGGGACGGAAGTCCCTGTTATTCAAATGATGGGAAGAAGATATTTTTCTACAGCGGTCCCAGAAATTCCAGTAGAATATATTCTATGGATACTGAGGGCGGAAATCAGACAGCAATTTCTCCTGAAGGAATAAATGCCAATTCACCTTCCATATTAAACGATTCGACTTTAGTCTTTACATCATTCCAAAATAGTGAGTTTCGGCTATTGAGGTTGAACCTAAAGACCAATCAAGTAGATTCTATGTTCAATTCCACATCAAATTTTTTAGGGGCAAAAGCCAATAAAAATGGATTTATTACCTTTTATGGAGGTCAGGCCCCTTCGGAAATGGCTTACAATTTAGGCGGATTTGAAGGTGATTTGTTGGTTAAAGGATCTCCTTATTCCATAGATCTGAACGCAAATAAAGTTGATCTGTACGCAGTTCGCAGGGCATTTGCAGCCCCTCCAAATCCCACTGATCATACGCTTATTTTTGATAACACCGAGGTGAGAGGCTTGTCAGACGCAATGACTTATTGGGCCTATTGCCTTATAGTCATAATAATTATTTATATTTTATTTCTTGGAATAGGCAATCGAAACCTTAACAATGCCAAAGAAAAACCTGGGGCGTTCCTTTTTTTCAATACCATAGCTGTTGCAATTCTTGCATTGTTGGTTTTCGTCCTTTATTATTTCTTTTTGGATCAACTTGCTCCAATCAATACTATCCGGGTTTATCTTGGGGTAGTAGCCCTATTTTTAGCCATAAGCATTGGTTTCACTCATAAAAAAAGAACTAGGACTTTGTTCGGACAATTAAGAAATATAATGCTCTTTAATCTTGCGAGCACACTTTTTATAATCATTGTTCTTCCTCGGTTGATCCAAATTCCCATTCATTTTTATGAGGTAAATTATAAGACAAATGAAGTAACCTCAATTTATTCTTTTATCAAGCCATCAAATTATAATCCTTTAAATGGGATGGTTATTGATACCAAATTTAATCCGGCCGGAACCGATCTGATTTATTCTGTGGGCAATTTCAGAGGTGGACCATCAAATCAGGGAGATGTCTTTTCACTTAATTTAAGTTCGTTGGAAACAACAAGACTAACCTTTTCGGATTTCAATGACGGGTTTGGAGATATCACATCTGATAACTCAAAGATTGTTTTTAGAAGTGGAAGATCAGGCTTTTTCGATATTTACTTACAAGAAGGTAAAACCATTCAAAACCTCACCATGGATGAGCACAGAGACAATTTTCCGATCATATCTCCTCAAGGGGATAAGATTGTTTTCTGCTCGGATCGCTTAGGTGCTGACATAGAAGGCAAAGTGAAAACAATGGATTTATTCCTTTCTTTCCTCAATAAAGATGGAACTTGGAGCAAACCAAAGAGAATGACCGATGATGTTGGTCAGGATGCCCATCCTCACTTTTCCCCGGATGGAGAATGGATCATTTATTCCTCCGAAGAAGGTGGCATAAATGATGAAGAGCCATTGGTTCAATCTGTGATTTTTGGGCCCCAGATTTATGGTGAAATTTTTGCCATTCACATCGATTCGGATAAAAAAATCAGACTGACCCATAATAAATGGGAGGATGGAGCACCTCTTTGGGCCAAAGGAATAGGAAAGGATTAATGTATGATTCAAAATAACTGACATTAAAACCAAAAAACGATCAAAGTAGGCCTATAAAATTGACCATTGGTTGTAAATTATAATCCGAATATGGAATCGAAAAAAAAGAAAGGCATTGACCGCAGGGAGTTTATTGAGATAAGTGCAAAAGGTGCCGCAGGTATTGGACTTGCCTCGCTTTCTGTCCTTCCCGGTTGTGCGGATAGCGGATCAGTCAAAACAGTTTTTGGAGCCTGTTATCATGATTGTCCCGACCGTTGCAGTTGGAAAATAACCTCAGTTAACAATCAAGTATTGGATTTTCAGGCGAGCAAAAACGATCCCTATACGGCGGGTAAGCTTTGCAACAAGATGGTCACCTTTCCCAATGATGTCACTTTCCATCCTGAGCGGATTTTATCACCATTGAAAAGAAATGGGCCAAAAGGAAGCGGTGAATTTGTTAAAATCAGTTGGGAACAGGCCATCAGTGAAGTAGCCGCTAAACTAAAAGATATCATTGAGCAAAAGGGGGGAGAAGCAATCCTTCCCTATAGTTTTGGCGGAAATCAGGGAATGGTTCAGGGAGGAGCCATTTCTAATAAATTTTTTGCTAAAATCGGTGCCAGTCAATTAGATAGAACAATATGTGGAGATGCTGCTGTAGCAGGTGTTTTGGCTACAAACGGTCAGACCACCGGCGTCCTGCCAGAAGATATTATTCACAGCAGATACATCATATTGTGGGGTACAAATCCTATGCTTTCCAATCAGCATTTATGGCCTTTTATCCAAGAGGCCAAAAACAATGGGGCAACAATCGTTACGGTAGATCCATTTCAGTCGAAAACTTCGGAGGAATCTGATTGGCATATTCAGCCTCGCCCGGGAACAGATACTGCCCTTGCATTGGGTTTGATACATGTTATTCTAGCTGAGAATCTTCAGGATCAGGAATACATCGATAATTACACTTTAGGCATATCCCAGTTAGAAGCACATGTGCAAAAATATGATCCTGTAACGGTGGCTCAAATCACCGGACTTGAAGAGGAAACCATCATTTCCTTAGCAAAAGCATACGCCACAAGTTCGCCTTCTCTGATTCGTATACTGATTGGGATGGAGCATCAGGTTAACGGGGCGAGTGCTTTTCGAGCAGTGGCTATGTTACCTGCATTGACCGGTGCATGGAGACACTTTGGAGGTGGACTAATGCATATGACCTATGAACTTTTTGGCGAGGCCCTCAACTGGGAAAGTATCAACCTCCCTCCGGCATTTACCGATCAAAAAACCCGGTCGATCAATATGGTGGAATTGGGAAAGGCATTGAACGACAAAGAATTAAATCCCAGTATCGATGCACTTTTTGTTTATAACTCTAACCCCGCAGTCACTACACCCAATCAAAATTTAGTCCGTAAAGGTCTAGAAAGAAATGACCTGCTCACTGTAGTTTCTGAACATTTTTTGACAGATACGGCCCGTTATGCTGATTATATATTTCCGGCCACGAGTGTTCTTGAAAATTGGGATATACTCGATTCTTGGGGAACCCCCTATCTGAATATCAATGAACCTGCCATAGAACCGTTGGGGGAATCAAAGCCCAATTCAGAACTGTTCAGACTACTGGCTCAGGAAATGGGATTCAAAGAAGCCTACTTCTACGAATCAGATCTCGATATTGTAAAAAAGACCCTTGATAGCAATCATGAATATATGAAAGGCATTTCCTTTACTTCGCTAAGAAAAAGAGGAGGGCAAAAGCTAAACCTTCCTGCGAAGTGGATGCCACATGCTGAAGGAAATTTCAAAACCAGCTCTGGGAAGTGCCATTTTTATGATCCTAACTTGGAACAAGCACTTCCAGATTATATTCCATTCCAATACAGCATAGAAGAAATAAAGCAATACCCATTGCATTTATTGACCATCAAAACCCCTAAAAATTTCCTAAACAGTAGCCACGCCAACGTCAATCATATCCTGGAAAAGGAGGGGAAATTCTATTTGGAAGTCCATCCGAAGGATGCTGCCATGCGGCAAATAGCCGATGGTGATGAGCTCAAAGTATTTAACCAAATAGGCAGGGTGTACATAACAGCACGCATCAGCAATAAAGTGCAGCAGGGAGTTGTTTGCATGCCACAAGGATTCTGGCCTTCACTGTTAAAAGGAGGGTCCTCCGCCAATGCTTTGACAAACCACTTGCTAACGGATATGGGTAGAGGTGCTGCTATTCAGGAAGCAAGAGTAGAAGTGGAGAAAGTGTAAATTGGAAATATCGCCCAGGTATGGAGCGCTTTTGAGATTAGAACAGATCGGGAAGTACCAACCAATATTCGGGGTTTAAATAGTATCCAGCTTCATTATGAAAATGGCAGGTGGTATATCGATAGTTGGACTCTTCAGATGGAAACCGTCAACAATACATTGGTACAAGAATTTTTAAATGATAAATAATATTTTTTCAGGGCGTATAAGTTTATAATAAATTTTAAATGCTTTGAAAAAAAATCTAAATTATCCATTATGAAAAAAATAATTAAAATCTCTTTAATGGCTTCGATTTTTTTGAATGGGCTGATTTGCTCTGCCCAAGTTATGTCAACTGAGGCAAGGGTCAAAATGTTAGCGCGTGCTTCTGAACTTGAGCTAAAGACCGAATATAAAGCCCCTCCGGGTGATGCGCTTTTCCATCATACTGCTGGTTATGCCAAAATTATGTGTTCGGCTGTATTCATTACAGGGCTATCACCCGAGTTTGCTGCAGAGAATGTGGGTTATTTTACTGCACCCTATGCAGAACGGGCAAAAGTTGGAAAACCAGAGATCGATTATGGTAGGAAATCTGTTTCGATTAAACTTCCAAATGGAATTACTCGAACTGCTATCTATACAGGCGACCAAGGTTGTGTTTGTTTACCTGAAGGGAGTGAATCTTTGAACTTCAAACCTGAAAAAGTTTCCCCCAATTTGCCTGATGCTGCTACTACACTTTGGCCTATGGGCGATGTACTGCCAGAAGAAGCCAAGCCCTCAAATATTGATATGAATTTAGTAAGGCAGGCCGTTGATGCTGCATTTGATCCTGATGAAGCACTAACTGCGGCTTTTGTAGTCACCTACAAAGGAAAAATTATAGGTGAAAGGTATGGTGAAGGAGTTGATAAAAACACCCCTTTAGAAAGTTGGTCAATGGGAAAAAGCCTCTCCGCGACTATAATGGGTATACTGATTCACCAAGGAGTATATACCTTGGAGCAAGCTGCTCCAATACCTCAATGGCAGGGCAAAGACGACGGAAGATCCAAAATCAGAATTAGGGACATTATGCAGATGTCAAGTGGCATTTATTGCAGAGCTCCTCAAGACCCGGACTATGACCCTTCTTTGGGTTATCCTGACCATTTGTATCTGTACACTGGTGGAGTCAATTCTTTTGAATATGCAGCCAATTTGCCCCAACAGTGGCTACCCAATACTGTTGGCCGTTACCGTAACAGCGACCCCGTACTCATCAATTATCTAAACCGCTTGGGAATAGAAGGTAAAGGTGAAAACTACCTTACTTTCCCCCAAAGAATGTT
Organism: Shivajiella indica; assembly: GCF_042683085.1. NCBI lineage: Bacteria > Pseudomonadati > Bacteroidota > Cytophagia > Cytophagales > Cyclobacteriaceae > Shivajiella > Shivajiella indica. The sequence goes on from NZ_JBHUIV010000018.1 coordinate 302,518, forward strand.
GTTTGATAAAATCGGAATTCGGACAATGGTTATGGAAACAGACCCTTATGGTAATTTTTTGACTCAGGGTTATGAGTTTGCTTCGGCAAGAGATTGGTCGAGGTTGGGTAACCTTTATCTGCAAGATGGAATCTGGAACGATGAGCGGATTTTGCCTGAAGGTTTTACAAAATTTGTAAGTACACTTGCCGATTCTTGGGTAGCGGATGGAAGGCCAATTTATGGTGGCTTATTTTGGATAAATGGGGATGGCGGTTTTCCTATTCCAAAGGATGCCTATATGATGTTGGGTGCAGGAGGGCAGTCTGTGACAATTATTCCTTCTCATGATTTGGTAATTGTTCGACTTGGACATTACAAAGGACAAAAAGCAGGTGATCAGGCCTTGAACAAGGCATATTCTTTATTGATGGAAGCAATTCCAGAGAAAAAGAATTGATTGTCAGCTTACAAAGGGATATTTGGAAAATTTTTTCTGGTGTCAAACGGATTCAAAAAGTCAAAACTCCAAATTTGTGGACTTAGGAATTTATGGATCCAATTGATTTCATTATTTATAACCTAGAGGCCAGTATAAGAGGTTTGGTTTAACCATTGCTACTCCCCGCTAACTGACTTTTAAAATTGATCAAAATCCTGGTTCCGTTCGTGACATCCTGAATAATTTTCCCATCAATTTGGCGGGTAAGCAAATCAACTAATTGCGTACCGAAGCCTGTACCTTTCACTTTTGCCTCCAAAGGTTTTCCCACACCATTATCACTGATTTTCAATTGGAAATCATCTTCCTTCAATTTTTCTAAACTCAACTCGATATTCCCTTTCTCCCCATTGGGAAAAGCATATTTCAGTGAATTGGTGAGCAGTTCATTTACAATTAATCCTAAAGGAACAGCCGTATCGACATCCAATTCAAGGTTTTTCATATCAATATTGACTTTAATTCTTTCAGATTCGTTGTAAGAATCTAGGATATTGATACAAAGATTTTCGAAATAATTTTTCATTTCAATAAATGCCAAATGCTCACTTTGATAGAGCTTTTGATGCAAAATACCCATGGATTGCACCCTGTTTTGGCTGGCCAACATGACTTCCTGCATGGTGGGGTCATCCATTTTGGCAGACTGCAAGGCGAGTAAACCCGATACCACTTCCAGGTTGTTTTTTACCCGATGATGAATTTCCTTCAGCAATAGAACATTTTGATTGTTTTTTAATGAAAGTTCATGTTGTGTTTTGGTAAGGTCTCTGATTGTGGCATTCAATTGTTGGGTCCTTTCTTCCACCTCCTGCTCCATGGCAAGGAAAAGTCTGCCGTATTGATGGGTGATATAAATGTAAATACCCAAGGGATAACTGATGTAAAGCAATATCAGATCCACATAATAAAAGAATGTGCTCAACGAAATAAGTTCAGCATTGACCATCCTGTTCACCAATAAGAAAACGGAGGTTCCAATAGCTCCGATGGTCACATGAAGTGCGCTTCTATTTTTTTCTTTGATGGCTTTTCGCATGATGATGACCATCAAAACTATGACTGCAAGGATGATGGTAGCATCAAATAGGATGAAGTTGAAAATATGGATAAAGTAATTGGCGGTCCTCAAAAGTGCTAACCAAACCAGATGCCTTGTCCAGTAAAATTTCTGAATTCTAAAAAGGGAACTCAAAGAGTAGGGCAAAAGTGCATAACCCAAACCAAATGCAGTTGAATTTAAAATACTGCTGAAGATCGGATTGGTAAACCCGTTCAGTTCTACAAAAAGAAGGATATGCGCACAAACAGCAGCACACAAGAAGAAAAAAGTGATAAGCGTAATCACGAGATAAGGCTCCTCTTTTCTGAATTTAAAGTATAAAAGCACATGCAGCACTAAGAGAATCAATAAGACTGCAACTATTACGGACAAGGTGGCGAAGCTATTGGGATATCGAAAATCCGAATATTTTGCCCGTACTGCGGTGGAAAATCCTATGTCAAAACCCAGGTTTTCAGCAAAGTATCGGAAAATCCGAAAGTTATTTTTTGCCTGATGATTGGAATACCTGACCGCTAAGGTGTGGACTTCCCGTGGGGTAATTTTTAAGGGTCTGTCCGGAGCATAGTTGGGAGTATGGGTTTCTTCCAGCTGGCTATCAGTTGAAAAACGCCCATAAGATTCCACCAGCTCCCCATCCAGGTAAATTTCACCTGCCCCCCAGGAGAAAAAATACAGTCTTTCAATGGACTCAATTGTTTTTGGGTCGGCAGTAAAGGTTATCCTCCACCAGCCATACCCCGACCACAAGCTGTCCGGCATCCGATAAGCCTTTAAGTCAATTGGGTTTATCTTGTACCAATCAGAATCATCAAATTCAGGGTTAGACCACTCAGGATTATCTCCTGGCTGATACCGCCAATTGTCTTTGAAATCTAATTCCAGCAAACCTTCCTTAAAAAGGCTGCCGTCTATATGCGGTTTTTGTGCATAGGAATCTAAAATACTGAAATTGAATAAAATAAAGACAGTAGCAATAAAGTATAGATATTTCAATACTTTATATTTTAGGTGAATTTGGGGGTTATCCAGCATTGTCCAAACATAAATTTATTTTTTGAGATTTCATTAAAAATGACCTTTATGTGAGGAATTTTATATTGGTTGACAAGGGGATACTTTCAACATCCTAACCTATTTTAAAGTCAATTTGTGTTCATCCCAAAAATTGAATTCCGTTTTCTCCAAAATCCTTCACTGGTAAATAAAACTGCACCTTGGGAAAGAATTTCAGAGACTTCGTCCTAAGAGAAAGAAATCTCTCTATGGATTCATCTATTTTGAATAACAAAAATATCAAGGCCAATCTTATGATTTCGGTGAAATTAGTGGTAAGCCTACCCGATCAATTTTTATTCAACTCCATGGAAATTCAAACTAGCCATCCTTCCCTAAAGCCAATCGAAAAAAAATCCCGGATCGTGACGCTTGATGTACTCCGGGGCATTGCCCTTTTAGGAATATTGCTGATGAATATCAACGGTTTTGGTCTCGCATGGGGATACAATGACCCTTCTGTTTTGGGAGGGGATACCGGATTGAATCTCATTACCTGGAAGGTGAGTAATCTGCTGTTTGAGGGAACCATGCGCGCCTTATTTAGTCTGCTTTTTGGGGTAGGCATGTATATTTTTCTCGATCGCCTGGTTCAGAAAGGTGCAGGGATTAAAGCTGCGGACATTTATTTTCGCCGAATTACCTGGCTGCTGATTTTTGGACTGATTCATGGATATCTGTTGCTTTGGTTAGGCGAGATTCTTTATGACTATGCTTTGATGGGCTTTTTGGTCTATTCCTTTCGGCAGGTAGACCCCAAAAAATTGATCATCTCAGGACTATTACTTTTTTGCATAGGCACCTGGTGGAATTATCAGGATTATCAAAAGGATAAAGAATGGTATGACAAAGTTCAGCAGGCTGAATTGGCTTTGGCTTCCGGTCAGGAGGTATCCAATGAATTGAAGGAGACCAAGGATTCTTGGGAAAAACGCGAGTCCAAAACCTCTCCGGAGGCCATGGAAAAATTTACTGAGGAAATGCATAAAGGCTATTTCTCGGTGGTTTCGCACTTGGGTCCTATTATGTACGATTTCAATACCAATAATCCATACAGGACAGAGGTTTGGGATGTATTAGGAATGATGTTGATTGGGATTGCGCTTTTTAGGTTGGGTTTCCTGACAGGCGAAAAACCTGCTTATATCTATTGGTGGATGGTGGTGATTGGGTATGTGGTTGGCATTGCGATCAATTACTATGAAATGCAGCTGGTCCTTGAGGCGCAGTTTTCAAGCCTGTCCTTTGTCCAGTCCAATATTACTTACTATTGGGGTCGGTTTTTTGTAGCGATGGGCCATATCGGTATCATTATGCTTTTTTGCAAATACCCTATCCTGCCTGGGCTAAAAAAATCACTGGCTTCCGTAGGCAAAATGGCGCTGACCAATTACCTGATGCATTCTGTCATTTGCTTATTTGTTTTCACAGGAGCGGGATTGGGTTTGTTTAGTCGATTAGAACGCTTTGAATTATTGTATGTAGTACTGGCCATTTGGGTTTTCCAGTTGATCACCAGCCCTATATGGTTAAAATATTTCCAATATGGCCCTATGGAGTGGTTATGGCGCTCTTTGAGCTATCAAAAGATCCAACCATTCAGACTTCCTTCCACCATGACCTTAATTAAAAATGAAGCATAAAATAAAACGAGTACCGTTTCTGCTATCCCTGATAATTTTGTTCTTTGCCTGTGGTAGAAAAGAAACCAAGTTTCCTGCGGAAACATTCTATATGCCTGCCGAATGGGAAACTCATGAAGCGGTTTGGTTAGGTTGGGAAAAGGACTCCACACAACGTTTTTATCCTTCAATCGGCAAAATCATTACCACGTTAAAACCTCATGTAGCGGTAAAAATCGCTTTCGATAACGATAGCTTGAAGCAAACTGCTATTACCAAACTGATAGAACTGGGAGTGGACACCACAGGAATCAAAATGTATGTCATGCCCGGTGAGCGCTATTGGATCAGGGACCATGGGGCTGCCTTTCTGGTCAATGGAAAAGGAGAATTGGCAGTGGCTGATTTTAGTTGGGACAGTTATGGCTTACCGGGATTTTTAGACTTGAAATATGAAGGCAACAAAGACAGTATCAATGCTGCATGGAATAAAAACCTGGTATTTAGGTTAAAAACAGGGAGTGTAGACAGCCTGATGGCTGTGGCAGAGGGAGCAAAAATCATTAAAACGCAAGTGATCCATGAAGGTGGGGCCATTGAGGTGAATGGAAAAGGTACTTTGATTTTGTGTGAAGCAACCGTATTCCAACGAAACCCCACCTTATCTAGAGAAACGATTGAATCGGAATTTAAGCGGGTATTGGGTGTGTCCAATATCATCTGGATGAAAGAGGGGCTGGCGGATGATCCGCATCATTTTTTCAGAAGAATCAGTGGTAATTATATCGGTGGAGGTACTGGTGGACATACTGATGAATTTGTGCGCTTTGCCAATCCAACTACCATTTTGTTGGCATGGGTAGATGAGGCAGAAAAAGACCTGGATCCCATCAGCCGTATGAATTATGAGCGCATGAACGAGAATTACGAAATCCTCCAAAATGCCAAAGATCAGGATGGAAAACCCTTTACCATTATCAAAGTGCCTTTGCCGGATTTAATTACACAAGAAGTTGTAGTAAGAGAAGCGTTGAAAAAGGATGGGTTCACCTTCGATGTGAAAGCTGAAAGTTTTATCCCTTCCGAAGCTGTGCAGGTGGGGGATACTTTACTTAGGGTTCCTGCTGCAAGTTACTTCAATTATTTAGTGACCAATGGCTTGGTGCTCTTGCCAAGTTATACTGCAATGGGTTCTTCCAAAGAAAAGGAAGAGGCCGTGAGGGAGATTTTTGAGGAGCAATTTCCCGGGAGAAAGATTGTCTTCTTTGAAGGCTTGATGCAAAACTGGTATGGTGGAGGAATCCATTGCAGTACCCAACAGCAACCAAAAAGAATAACCAACTGACATTAATATAATCAGATGAAAGATAAAGTCGCATTGATAACAGGTGCCAGCAGTGGCATAGGCAGAGCAACAGCCCTTGCTTTTGTAAGAAAAGGTGCAAAAGTTATTGTATCAGCAAGAAGAGGCGCAGAACTCGATGAATTGGTGAAGGAAATTGAAGCAGATGGTGGAAAAGCAAGTGCAATTGTTACCGATGTTTCAAAAGCTACTGAAGTGGAGCTCATGGTGGCGCATGCTATCGAAGTATTTGGTCGAATTGACTATGCTGTGAACAATGCCGGTATAGAAGGCAATTTTGGCAGTGTTACCGACCTTTTGGAAGCAGACTGGGATCAGGTGATGGACATCAACCTCAAAGGTGTATTCCTCTGCATGAAGTATGAAGCCAGAGCCATGCTTGCTGCTGCCAATGGCGGGGCCATAGTGAATATTGGTTCTGTCAATTCTTTCTTGGGTTTTCCAACCGGATCCGCTTATGTCACCTCTAAGCATGGATTGATTGGACTGACTTCAAGTGTTTCGGCGGAATTGGGACCAAAGGGAATTCGGGTAAATCTTTTATGCCCGGGAGTGGTGGATACACCAATGCACCGTCGATTGCGGGGAATTGCAGGTGATGATTTGTATGACAAGGGCTTGCTCCCTACGGTTCACTTGCAAAGAGCTGCCCAACCTGAGGAAATCGCCAAATCCATTGTATTCCTTTGTTCTGATGACTCAAGTTATATCACAGGATCAACCCTTCTTACGGATGGTGGACTGACGCTGACTCTATAATATTATTAATCTTTTAATCAACTCTAAAGGAAGACCAATCATGCAAACAGTAGGCATCATCGGGGGTTCAGGCTTTATAGAAAGCTACAACACCAAAAAATTTTTAGATGAAGGATACAAGGTAAAAGTATCTACCACAGACCTTTCCAAAAAAGAAAAGTATGAACATTTGCTCAGTCTCAAAAATGCTGAGAACCTGGAAATCGCTCAATTGGATGTGGAAAACAAACAGGAGCTTTTGGATTTTTTGAAAGGCTGTGAATTAGTCATTCACGGAGGGACTCCCTTTCAATTGGATGTGAAAGACCTTCAGAAAGAACTGTTTGACCCGACCATCAAGGGTACGGAAAACTTCCTCGAAGCAGTTCTTAAGACTCCTGGAATTGAGAAAGTAGTTTTTATTGCATCTGTGGCGGCTTACAACACCAGCTTTCCATTTTTACCCAAGGGAAAAAAAGAAGGGGATCAAATCACTGAAGATGATGCGCCATTTATGAGCGAAGAAGGCATTCCTTATGCCCAGGCAAAGTTTATAGCCAATCAGGCGGTCAATAAATTCATCGCAGACCACCCTGATCTAAGTTTTGAAATTACTTCTGTTTCTCCGACGGGTGTAATGGGAAAATCGCTGTCAAACAGACAGGATTCCACTTCAACAGGGATACAATTTCTGTTTAAAAATAAAATTGCCCCCAATCCATTTATACAAATGATCTATGACTTGGATGTATTGTGGGCATTGGTGGATGTAGAAGATGTTGCCGATGCAATTTTCAAAGCGGCTACCACCAAAAACATACATGGAAAAAACTATCTCTTATCAGGGGAAAGTTACAGGGTATCGGATGTGACATTGATGCTCAACAATCAACCTCCAATAGGCAAGCCTGAAATTGTTTACAGTTCTGCTTTGGCAACAAAGCACTTGGGAATAGCATTTAAGCCTGTCAGCATTCCTTTGAATAACTATTCCTCCTAAGAAAATGAAAAATATCCATCCGTCTACCCGCAGAGATTTCATGAGATCTGCTGCGGTTATAACATCAGGTACCTTTGGTTTAACCATGTTGCCACAATTAAGTACGGCTTCACCTCTACCGGCCGAAAATCGAATCAATGTAATGGGTCCCAGAGATGGTTTTTCACTTCATATCGGAACCTTGCTATCCATGATGACTTGGATGCGGGATGTGATTTTGATGCCTGTCAGAGGGATGAGCGTGGAACAACTGGATTTTTTACTGGATGAAAACTCTAACTCCATTGGCGCCATGTTGCTCCATTTGGCTGCCACGGAGCGGTTTTATCAGATCCATACTTTCGAGGGAAAGGAATGGGGAGATTTTAGTAAGGAAGATTTAGATCGCTTTGAGGTAGCAATGAACCTTGGTGACGAAGCCCGAAAAACCATTAAAGGAAATAGTTTGGATTATTACCTGGAAATCATGACGGAAGTGCGGGAAAATACCATCAAGGAGTTTAAGAAAAGAGATGATAATTGGCTTATGAAAGTGGATAAAGAGTGGCCTTGGGGACCTACCAATAACTATTGCAAGTGGTTCCATGTCTGCGAACATGAGTCCAACCATAACGGGCAATTCAAATACATCAAAACCAGGCTTCCCGGAGGTAAATTCAGTAGGGGGTAAGGTAAGATTAAAAAAAGACATGTTTACAACAAAAATTTCTTTTTCAATAAAATGAAAATAAAAGTTACAACCCTCGTCACCATTGCACTGCTCAATACACTTTCTTTTCAGCTTTTGGCACAGAAAAGTAATTACAGCGAATTGATTGCCCTAAAAGCCAATTTAATAGAGGATAAAGTAATTGCTTGGCGACAGGATATTCATCAAAACCCGGAATTAGGAAATCGGGAGTTTCGTACTGCCGAACTCGTTGCCAAACATTTACAATCGCTTGGTATGGAAGTAAAAACCAAGATTGCTTTTACAGGGGTAGTGGGTATTTTAAAAGGTGATAAACCTGGGCCTGTTATAGCCTTAAGAGCAGATATGGACGCTTTGCCTATAGAGGAAATAAATGATTTGCCTTTTGCCTCTAAAGTGAAAACGATATATAACGGCCAAGAAACAGGGGTGATGCATGCTTGTGGTCATGATGGACATGTGGCCATTTTAATGGGTGTTGCCGAAATATTGGCTGAAATGAAAAAAGATTTGAAAGGCACCGTGATATTTATTTTTCAACCAGCAGAAGAAGGTGCACCTAAAGGCGAAGAGGGCGGTGCGGAGTTAATGGTGAAAGAAGGTGTATTGGAAAATCATAACGTGGATGTGATTTTCGGATTGCATTTGCTCTCTCAATTGGAAGTAGGTAAAATTTCTTATCGCCCTGCCGGAGCCATGGCAGGCGTTGCAGACTTTAAGATTACTGTAAATGGTAAGGGCAGTCATGGGTCACAACCATGGTTTTCTGTTGATCCGGTTTTGGTTGCTTCTCAAATCGTAATCAATCTTCAACAAATTGTAAGCAGAAATGTGAATCTTACGGAAAATGCTGCGGTAGTAACTGTTGGCGCAATTAATGGAGGTAACCGTGCTAATATTATTCCTACAAAAGTGGAGCTGCTTGGCGATGTAAGGTCGTTTAGCAATGAGGATGCAACTTTGATTTATAGTCGTATCAAACAAATTGCAGAAAAAACAGCTGAAGGGGCTGGAGCCACAGCAGTGGTAGAGTTGCCTTACGAAACTCAATACCCTGTAACATTCAATAATGTGGAGCTTACAAAGTCCATGCTTCCTTCCCTCCAAAAATCAGCGGGAATTGAAAACGTATTTCTTGTACCCGCGATGACTCCTGCTGAAGATTTTTCTTTTTTTGCTCAGGAAGTGCCGGGTTTATTCTTTTTTGTAGGAGGAATGCCAAAAGGCCAAGACCCTATGACAGCAGCTCCACATCATTCGCCTGAATTTATAATTGACGACAATGCATTTAAATTAGGTGTCATTGCTTTCTGCAATATGGTGTTTGATTATGCGGAGATGAATAAAAATTGGAGTTTAGAAAGTCATTGAATTCACAAAATTAAATTTTATGAAAAAAACGATTTCTTTTTTACTCTTCCTTACCTTTTCTTCCTTGTTTGGCTTTTCCCAAACGGAATTCAGTGCAGAGACCCAAAAGTACATTGCATACCAGGATGCTGTTATCGTCTTTAAAAATGCTTTGTTGATCGATGGAAAAGGCAATCCTGCCAAAGCCAATCAGACCATTATGATCAGCAATGGTAAAATCACTTGGATTGGTAACGATGCCGATGCAAGCCCAACTTTAGAGGCAAAAATCATAGACATGGATGGCAGAACCTTGATGCCGGGCTTGGTCATGTTGCATGAACATATGTATATTTCAGGTCATTCCTTTGCGCCAAGAATGGCCCATTTGAAACAAACACCTGTTACTTTTCCGAGGCTTTATTTAGGGGCTGGTGCTACCACCATCAGGACAGCTGGGAGTATAGAGCCATATTCAGACTTGAACCTCAAAATGGACATAGACGAGGGAAAGATTCCAGGTCCTTCGATGGAGGTTACAGCTCCCTATCTTGAAAGGAAGGGCTCCTTTTTTGCTCAAATGCCCAGAATCGAAACCCCGAAAGATGCCCGTGCTTTTGTCAATTATTGGGCAGATCAGGGTTTCACTTCCTTTAAGGGATACATGTTCTTAGACAAACCCTCTCTGCAAGCTGCCATAGATGCCGTGCATGAGAGAAACCTGAAAATTACTGCGCATTTGTGTGCGGTAACCTACAGAGAAGCAGCTGAAATGGGAATCGATCAATTGGAACATGGCTTTTACGCGAGTTCAGATTTTGTGGAAGGCAAAGAAGAAAATCAATGTCCCCCCAATCTCGATCCATCGCTTGCCAACTTGGATGTCAACAGCGATGAGGTCCGGAACCTGTTGCAATTCCTCATTGATAAGAAAGTAATTGTCACTTCAACCTTGGCGGTCATGGAAGGCAGTATTTCAACCCAACCTGAGCCTTCCGAGGAGTTACTCAGCTATTTTTCGCCCACCAATAAGGAGTACTACCTCAACATGTTGTCCAGGATAAAATCCTCCCCAGGCTCAACAATTGATGACAGTGTATTTGCGAACAATGCCAAAATGGAGAAGATGTTTTATGATATGGGGGGATTGCTCACAGTAGGTTCCGACCCGACGGGTAATGGAGGCACGATTGCAGGCTTTGGAAACTGGCGGGCGATTGAATTATTGGTGGAAGCGGATGGATTCAGCCCATTGGAAGCGATCAAGATTGCGACAATGAACGGGTCAATTGCATTGGGATTTCAAGATAAAATCGGAACGGTTGAAATCGGAAAAACTGCCGACCTGTTGATCATTGACGGAGACCCTTCCAAGAACATCAGTGATTTGCGCAAAGTGCAGTATGTCTTCAAAAAAGGGGTAGGCTATGATTCAAAGAAATTGTTTGAGTCGGTGAGGGGTAAAGTTGGGTTTTATTAGTAAAGGAAATTACCAATGACAGATTAAATGGTTGGGCCTCGGCAAGCTCGGCCACCGGATAAGAAAAAATAAGAGGAGTGGGGAGGGAAATGCGGCAGAGCCGCATTTCCCTCCCCACTCCTACAAAACCTAAACTTCCGGTCCCCGAGCTTGTCGAGGGGAAGTTTTTAAATCTGTCAATTGGTGCTAAGGAAGGATTCTTCAAAATTTCGGAAATCCTTCACTTCAGCCTACGCAGGTTATCAATGACAGAATTCGGAGCGGTCGTCATGCTGACGCAGGAAGCATCTCACAAGGTTCAGGAAATGATAAATTTGAAACCAAATAGGACCTTTTGAGATTCCTCGTACCTCGGAATGACGTCCATTTTGATGTCTTTCCCCTTTCTGTAAATATCAAATTTTAATAACTCAGCATAACTTAAACAAACCCCAAAATGAAAAAATCACTCTGTGCAGTCCTGATGCTTAGCACCTGTATGTTTATAAACAGCTGTAGTTCAGATAAACAAGAAATTGACCTGGACGCTAACCGGGCTGTTGTGAAAAATTATCATAGTATTTGGAGTGACGGACAGGTTTCGGAATTGGATAAAATATTGGCACCCAATTTTGTCTGCCACTTTATAAACGGAATTGAGTGGAAAGGAATTGAAGGAGCAAAATATTCAATTACAAGTCATAGAAAAATATTTCCGGACTGGAAAGAAGAAATCGTCGATATGGTAAGTGAAGGAGACAAAGTGGTAACAAGATATAAATCGACAGGTACCCATCAGGGAGCATTCGAAGGACTTGAAGCTACCGGTATTAAAGTAACCATCTATGAAACCTCTATATACAGAATAGTTGATGGTAAAATAGCAGAGCAATGGGGTTTCCCTGACGCATTAAGTTTGAAAAATCAACTCACCAGACAATGAAAAACCTTTATATCTTCCTAATTCTAACATTATGTTTGACTTCTTGTAAGCAAGAGCCTACTTCAATAACCGAAAATGAAATCCTTTGGGATACATATGGTGTTCCACATATCTATGCTACTTCGGATAATGACTTGTATTTTATGTCAGCTTGGGGACAGATGAAAAATCATGGAAATCTCATTCTAAAACTTTACGGAGAAGCCAGAGGTACAAGTGCAGAATTATGGGGAGAGGGCTTTGAGGTTAATAAGGCATTGCATCATTTAGGTCTTTACGAACAATTGGAACCTGCTTACGATAACTTAACGCCTAAATATCAAGAAATACTTCAATCTTTTGCTGCAGGTATTAATGCCTATGCTGAAAAGAACGGCAACGAGCTGGACGAAAAGTACAAGAAGGTATTACCTGTTACACCAAATGATATCATTGCCCACGGTTTTCGAGTAATAAATTATGAATTTCTTATTCGAGGCACTTTTTTATCCAATCAAAAAATAGAAGGTGGATCAAATTCTTGGGCACTTTCAGGAAGTAAAACTTCCACTGGAAATGCAATGTTGGTTGCCAATCCGCATTTATGGTGGTCAGATCTGTTTTTATGGCATGAGCAACAGTTTATTACAAATGAATACAAAATGTATGGTGTGAGCCTTATCGGAAATCCCTCAATAATAATGGGTTTCAATGATAATGTATCATGGGCACATACGGTAAACACCATTGATAATACTGACTTGTTTGAAATTAAAAAAGAAGGTGATTCCTACTTACTAGACAGCCAATGCCTTCCATTTGAATCACAGGACTATACCATTAAAGAGTTACAAGAAGATGGTACGATGAAGGTGCATGTATTTACCAGAAAGCGTACAAAGCATGGCATTGTCATCAAAGAGACTGAAAACACGGCATTGGCGATTCGATTTGCACAGATGGATGACCTCACCCCATTGATTGAACAATACGATTTTATGGCGAAGGCTCAGAATTTAGAAGACATGAAAAATGCTCTCGCCTTGCAACAAATGCCCTTTTTAAATACAGTCTATGCAGATAAATCCGGAGACATCATGCATCATTTTGGTGGACTTGTACCTAAAAAAAATGGCGACTGGGACAAATGGCAAGATGTTGTATCTGGGGATTCAAGTGAGGATATTTGGACCGATTATTATATTAGCGATGAGTTGCCTATTGTAGTCAATCCTCCTTCTGGCTGGTTGCAAAATGCAAATGACCCTCCATTTACAAATACACTGCCTACAGTTTTAGATCCTGACGATTTTGCATCTCATATTGCACCAAATAACATGCGGTTTAGACCACAACGTGCCGCCAGGTTGATGCATGAAGAGGATAGTATTTCTTTTGATCGTTTAGTAGCATTAAAACATGATAATAAAGCAGAATTAGCAATACGATTACATGATGACCTTCTTGCTTTAAAAAACCAAACTTCCGACTCTTTAGTTTTGGCGGCTATTGATGTAATGACAAAATGGGATGGTTCATATAATGCCAATAGTCTAGGTGCCATGTTATTTATGGAATTTACCAATACTTGGGCTGAGGAAAAGCAAATCAGCCCTTTTGGACTTGGCAATGTATTAAAAGAACTATGGAATCCTAATGACCCTATTAATACCCCCGATGGATTTGTAGATAATGATGAAATTATTGATATTATAAGAAAAGCTACAGAAAATCATTTGACCAAATATCCTGCACTTGAAATTCCTTATGGAGATTATTACAAGTTGAAAATGGGTGATTTGGAATATCCAGGAACGGGAGGGCCTCAGCATTTAGGAGTATTTAGAATTATGTATACCAGTCCAAATGAAGAGGGTGAATTCATTGGCGATTTTGGAGACACTTTCGTTCTTGTTCTTGAAATGGGAGAAGAAGTCAAGGCTAAAGGACTATTGACTTATGGGAATTCATCTAACCCTGATAACAAGCATTATGGAGACCAACTGGAAATGTTTAGCAAGAATGAACTAAGAAATATCTGGTTTAAACGAAGTGATCAAGAGACGAATATGGAGCTAAAAGAAAATAAAAACGATATGTAACAGTAATAGAGAACTACAAAGAGGCTAGAAAAATTAATACAATTTGGAAGCAAGAAAACAGGACACTTTTCTTATATCATTATAATTTTGAAAAATTAGATATTAAACATGCTCTACCAAAACATCCCGATTATGATTTATCTGACGAAGAATTTGTTTCATTTTTAAAAAAGAAAGAAACTTATACAAAACTTAAAGATATTTTCGTAAGTACTGAAGTAGATCAGCTTTGGTTTGATGGAATAATAAAAGATATAGATAAGACTATTGAACTTTTATCAAAATAAGAAATTAACGAAAACAGGCACAAAGATGGCTAAAGTAATTGCTTACCTGCCTGCAGATAGGTTCTCGCCAACTTCTGAAACTCATCTAGAGGATCGTCTAAACCTCGGTGACCCCATATTTTTAATCTTCTGAATAACGGGGATCCAACCCGTTGTTGAGCCCACAGCATTTTTTAGCTTCGGACAGAAAACCATTTGCCTCGGACAGTAAATCAGGTGTTTCATCCTTCATCGGTTTGATTTCAATTTAATGATCAGTTGATTAGAATATGTTTTTCAAGCATTTAAACTGAATGAATAAATTCCCTAACGCATTCGTCATCATACTTTCTGTAATACTTTTTGCATGGATACTGACTTATATCATTCCGAAAGGAAACTATCAGCGAGAACTTGACACTATAAATAATCGAACCATTGTTGTACCAGATTCATATGAACGAAAAGAAGCACCACATCTCTCAGCTTTCAATGCACTCCTAGCAATCCCCAAGGGTATTGCCGGGCGAGCGGATTTAATGGTTTTAATTCTACTGCTCGGGGGATGTTTCTATTTAATTGAAAAGACGGGAGCACTCAATCAGGGTTTAAATAAACTCATCACACTGCTGAAGGGAAAAGAGGTATTCGCCCTAAGCATTATCATATTATTGTTTCTGACTGCTGGAGCTACCATTGGTTTACAAGAAGAGATTATAGCAATGACCCCTGTTTTACTATTGTTTGGACTGACCCTTGGCTACAATCCATCAACAATTGTAACAGCCAGCTATGGTTCAGCTGTTTTAGGTGCTGCCTTTAGCCCTTTTAATCCTTTTGGAGTGGTGATTGCCCAGAAAGAAGCAGAGCTCGAATTACTATCAGGTACGGAGTACAGGTTAATAATTCTGCTTATTGCAGCTGTGGTTTGGACATTTTACATCGTTCGGTATGCCAGCAAAAACCGTGTGGAAAAAGCTAAACTGGAATTGGATATAGAAGGTCTAACTGCCAGAAACAAAATAATTTTGGCATTACTTGCATTCACCTTTAGTGTCGTAACCTATGGATTGATCGTGCTAAGCTGGGGTTTTATTGAAATGTCTGCGTGCTTTTTTGGTTTAGGTTTAGTATGCGGATTTATTGCAGGTTTTGATTTCAATAAGACTACTGAGATATATATTGACGGTTTTAAAGAAATGATTTTTGCTTGTATAGTTATTGGTCTTGCAAACAGTATTTCGATAATCATGAGTGAGGGATTCATTGTTGACACTATTGTGTTCGGACTTTTTTCCCCATTGCAAAACGTACCTCCTTCCGTTTCTGGAGTCCTTATGATGATATCTCAAGCCATTCTTCATTTTCCAATACCCAGCTACTCAGGACAGGCTATTCTGACGATGCCTATTTTAACCCCGCTGGCTGATTTGATTGGACTTTCAAGGCAGGTGTGCGTTCTTGCCTATCAGTACGGGGCCATCATGATGGATATAATCATGCCTACAAATGGATCTTTAATGGCAGTATTAGCCCTTGCAGGAATTAAATACAATCATTGGATCAAGTATATCATAAAACCTACCTTATTGATCATGGGAATTGCGGCTATTGCAATTTTAATAGCAGTACAATTTGGATATGAATAAAACTTCAAAAATATAATTAGAGCAATGGAACCATTTCTGCCATGAAAATAACTGACATCTACCTGATCCTCCTATTTTCAATAATTCTCTCCTCCTGCTCCAAAAGACTGACATCCACAGCAGACCTGTCGGCTACGGAAAAGGAAACAGTTTACAAAGTATTAAAAAACATTTCCTATGGTTCAGATGCGGAACAGGTGATGGACATTTACCTTTCCCAAAATGCTACATCCTTTGGAAAATGGAATTACACTATTGTATTCCTTCATGGAGGAGCTTACTATTTAAGCGATAAAAGTCAGGAGGAAAGGTACATTGAACCTTACCTCAAGAAAGGCCTGAATGTCGTCAATCTGAATTACCGCTTGAAAAGAGGAATACCATTGGCCACAAGTGACCTGACCAATGCCTTGAATTTTCTTAAAGCCAACAATGGAGACTATGGTCTGAATCTGGAACAAGTGATTGTGACAGGATTTTCTGCTGGAGCGCATATAGCGACCAATGTAGGGCTAAGCCAAAACAATCCGGAATATTCGAATAGATTAAATGATGGGATCAGAATCGTCGGTATTATCAATTTTTCCGGTCCTGTTGACGGTTTGGATCTGGTTGAAAGCATTTTTTCAGACCACGAATACGACTTATTCAGTCAAGCAGGAAAAGCCCTTTTCCCTCCTGATGATTATGAAACCAAAGAGAACATTGCCATCTATGAACCGATTACTTACTTTGATCCAAAAGATCCGCCCATCTTTCTGTGGCATGGTGGCCTTGATGATCAGATTCCTCCGGTGACTTTTGAAAAGTTTGTTCCCCTGATGAGAAAGGATGAAGATATCAGGATTTTTATACCTGAAGGAAAGCACAGTCCCAATCAGAAGGAGTTTGAAAATGCTTATATTGAGATATTTAAGTTTTTGGATGGTTTATAAGAATATATGAAACTAATATCTAATTTAATGATTTCAGCTGCTTTCCTACTTCTTGGAAGTTGTAAGGAGAAAATGGAAACATTCACCATTCCGGATGGCCATGTGGGCATGTTTGGCTATGGATCCTTGATGTCCAAAAATCTGATTGAAATCGGACTCTTGGACAAGGCCTATGATGGTCCATTTTTGCCTGCACAGCTCAAAGGCTACAAGCGTTCATGGACATTTGCCTGGCCTGCAGATCTCCCTACTATCAATGTAGACGGCAGTTACTCCAAGGATTTTATCTTGATGGATGGGGATACTATTTTTCCCAAATACCTTCATTACCTCAATATCCGGGAAGATCCGGGCACGGTCATCAATGGCGTGCTATACATTGTGCCAGTGGCTGATTTACCTACTTATGATGCTTGGGAGTTGGGATATGAGCGGTTTGATGTGACTCATTTGATCCAGGGATATACCATAGTTGGAGGACCTGTTTTCGCTTATAAAGCACTTCCTGATTATACCTTGGAGCCAAATAATGATTATACCCAAAATACCGTTGAACGGGCTTATGTGAGAATTCTTGAAGATGCTTTCAAGTATTGGGGAAAGGATTTTGAAATGGAGTATAATAAATCTACTGAACCTTTTGATCCTGCTATTCTTCACGAAACTCATAAATTAGTACTGACAGACCCTGCAATGGAGAAGTTGGAGGAATTAAAGGCAGGTTTCAAATATTGATGCTAATTGTTTATTAAAACAATTGGCAAATTAGATATCCTTTTGACTTTGATGTCCCTGTAGAAAACCTCAGCTCCTTCGGACTGAATTTGGATTTTGCCGCTTTTAAGTGGCAATTCGCCTGTTTCAGTCATGTAACGTGAGTTGTAAAGCACCATCACTACTTTGTTGTTTACTACATGCACAGTTGTATCGCCAAAGCAATAAAGTTCCAGGGTATTCCATTCACCGGTCGGATTTTCGGCATCGGGGTATTTTACGCACCGCCTTCCCACAGCGCTGGAATCACTGAATGTCAATAGTTCTGCTTCAGGATCATAGACATAAAGGTCATCAGACTTCTTTGCCAGTATATCCATGATTCCGCCAGCCACGCCCCAATAGTCACCGCAATCGCCTTCCTGCACCTGAAACTCCTGTGAGCGCATCCAAAAACCATAGTCTGCCCCATGTGGTCCCCCGGCATGGTACAGTATCCCGCTGTCCCTTTTGTTTTTGTCGCGGGGTTTGTATTTTGCTTCGCCCCATTTAAATTGAAGGCTGAGGTGGTAATTGTGATACTCTTGGGTAGTTGATAAGCCGCCCCATTGCTCCCCGGAAATGCGTATTGCAGGCTGTCCATCCACTTCTACCACACTGAATACGCTTAAGGGGTCGATATTTAGTCCAATTGGCCTATCAGACCTCCCCACAGTAGAGTCCGACGTTGCCACCCAAGGCGGTCCCAGGTAGGTGTCCCAACCAGTGAGGTCTTTTTCATTGAAAAGTGGTTCCCATTGGTTTTCAGGTTTACAGGATATTGATGCAAGAAGCGCAAAAGCAATAAGGAAAATGTGAGCTTTGGGCATTTTTTTGGGGTTTGGTTAAAGTTAATCATTCTTCAAGAAAAGAAAAGGGTAAAAGTCTAACCCAAATCGGAAAGAATTTGAAAATGATTATATTGAAAAGTTAAGTTTTTGAATGATCAAAATAAAGAACATGAAAAGGTCAATTGTTTTCCTCTTATTTATCCTCAACCTATCTATCGCCTATTCCCAAAAACCGAGAGCCAGAGATTTGGGTGTCCCTTATGATGGTACTCCGGGACCATTCAATGCGATCACCGATGTTAAAGGAGTCGAAGTGGGTTACAGCACCATCATCTCAGGTAGCGGTGAAAATATCGTTGGCAAAGGTCCTGTAAGGACAGGCGTCACTGCCATTTTTCCGCGGGGAAAAGCAAATAAATTCAGTCCTGTTTTTGCCAATTGGTACAGTCTGAATGGAAACGGGGAAATGACCGGCACCACTTGGCTGACTGAATCCGGTTTTTTAGAAACCCCGATCATGATTACCAATACCAATAGCGTCGGCGTGGTCAGGGACGCCGTATTGAAATGGTACGTGGATACAGATTGGTACAAAGGAGAGGAATGGTGGTACACTTACCCTGTGGTAGCGGAGACTTACGATGGCTTTTTGAATGATATCTATGGATTTCATGTAAAAGAAGAACACGTACTTGAAGCAATCAATAACGCCTCGAGCGGAAAGATTGCTGAAGGAAATGTGGGAGGAGGTACAGGGATGATGTGTTTGGGTTTCAAAGGAGGAACAGGAACTTCATCCCGTATCGTAAAAATCAAGGGAGAATCTTTCACCTTGGGTGCTTTGGTCCAAGCTAATTTTGGCAGAAAGCCTAACCTGATTATTGCAGGCGTTCCTGTGGGAATGGAATTGTTGGACACCTTGAACAATGAACTGAAATTACCGCCACAATCCTACCGTCAAGAAGGAGATGGGTCTATTATTGTAGTGGTGGCGACTGATGCCCCTTTGTTGCCGCACCAATTGAAACGGATTGCACAGCGTGTCACTATTGGAATCGGAAGAACTGGAGGAATCGGAACCAATGGTTCGGGTGATATTTTTATTGCCTTCTCCACAGCCAATCCCGATGCTTTTCAACGCGTTAAGTTCTCGGAAGTAGATATGCTACCCAACGATTTGATCGATCCATTATTGGAAGCTACAGCCCAGGCAGTGGAAGAAGCCATCATCAATGCCATGATCGCAGCAGAAACCATGGAAGGTATCAATGGAAACAAGTCTTATGCATTGCCTCATGACCTGGTCATTGATCTACTCAAAAAATACAACCGGTTAAATGAATAGATTCAACAAAGGTCCTAAAATTCATTTAAATAAGGTAAATTATAAAAAATCAAAATCCTTAACTTTCAAAGTAACTTTTGTTAACAGGCTATGAAAACACAAAAGCCATTTAATCATTTTAAAGGGATAATTTTTGGTATCAGCAGCGACGGAAGGATAACCAGGGGACAATTCCAAGAGATGAAACTCTGGTGCCAAGCGCATGAAGGTCTCTGCCAGCAATCACCCTTTAAGGAATTCTTTGAGGAAATAAAATCCATTCTTGATGGGGGTACGATGACATCTGAGGAAATAGATGAATTGAAGTCTATTCTCAAAAAATATAAATCTCAGCTGAGCGTTCCTGAAACTGTGGAGGCCAGAATTCAGATGCTCCAGGGAATCTGTTATGGTATTTTAGCCGATGAGCAGATCAATAAATATGAAATTTATGTCCTAAAAAAGTGGCTGGAAGAAAATACTACGATGCTAAGTTTATCCCCTTTCAAAGAAATGTATGCTATCCTAACTGATGTAATGGATGATGGCCAAGTAGATATCAAAGAAGAAAAGGAGCTTAAAAAATATTTTTCGGAAATACTGAAATTGGAGGTGTAATTAAGTCCATCCTAAGCCCACAGACCTATTTGCCATTGTAGAAACCAAGGATTGTTTTCAAAGTCTTAAAAATGAGTAATTGATACAAATCCTTCCATTTGGCTGGGATTACTAAAAATATCTTTGCTTTAAACCTATACTAAACACCATAAATGAATAGTTGAAGGGCTGATTGCTATGAAGAAAGAAATTGTAACGCGTGCTTAGACTAATTGAACTAACTCTATTTATCGGTACATCAATACCGGCTTGTGGGGTCATAGAAAAGCTTGTGATAGTCCTTTGAACTTCATACAAACCAACTTGCAGTACCTGATTGGAATGCGCGGTTCCAATGCCCAAACCCACCCAAGGCATGATATCCGAGTCCTCGATAAAGGTATAATGTACAGTTCCTTGAATAGGGAAGGTGTTTATAGTCCGAAACTGGTTGCCATGTATTGCGGAATTACCATCGTTTAAATCTTGTGTGAAATTATCAAAACGCTGCGCAAAAACCTGCCAACCTATCAAAAACCCCGCAGAAATTTTGGGTTTAACAGCCCAGCGGTTTTCTATACTTACCCCTCGCCAGGACATGTTGTTGATGAAATCATTTGACATTTTACCAAGAGGAACGGCCACATCGTAATTGACGCGAAAGTTGTTTTTCCGGAAGTTCGGAATCCTATTGTTATTCGTTTGGGCATTTGCTGAAAGACCAAAAATAATGATGGCGAAAAAAAACAGTATTTTTTTCATCGGTTAACGATTAAGGTAGGGTGATTGTAAAAACATTTGATCAATGGCTCTCAAGGTGCGAGTTGTTAGGTTAGTGTTGTTTCCTCTAAATAAACCTGAGCCAACCCCATACCATACCTCGGGAATAGTTTGGTTTCTCTGGGGAAGTGATTTCCCATCCAATAGCTCTACTATTATGGCCCCGGTGCGAATATTGGAAGTAGTGACGACAGGTGGAAAGAAGCAACAGCCACCCCAGCCCCAACCGCCCCAACCGCCCCAGCCGCCCCAACCTCCCCACCAAGTGGAGAAGTAGTTATCAGAACGGTTTACACTTACCAAAACAAGAAAATCTGCTTGGGTAGCTAAATTACTATCTGAAATTTCTGTGTAACCTGCTTGGTTCATATTGAAGCGTACCTGATTTAAAACAAGTTCAAAATCCACCTCAAGGTTGGTATCGGATACACTAGGATCGGTCAACACAATTACTGTATCTGCCAAATAGTAAGTTTGGATAGCTGGATTTGCAAAATCAAAATCAGCATTTGATTTCTCGGTAAAAACAGAATCAAAGTCCGAAACAAATTCCGGACTAATGGGGTAACAACTGCTAACCAACAAAAAGATTACATAAGCGAGCAGCTTAAAAAGGCTGGTAAAATTTTTCATTGATGATAAGTTTAATTTCAAATGTAAACAAAAAACTTTTGAACTAATCTTTATTTTTTTTCTATTTTATCATGCCAGAAAACAATTGGAAAAAAGATACTCCATTTTCCCAATTTTTAATTCGGAAAATAAAACCCTGCATTGGGGAAGAAATCAAGGGCTTTCGTCCCAAGCCAGCAATACTGAATTGCTGATTTTTTTATCTTATTTTCAAAAGCCTTCTTAACAGGATAGCTCAATTCTTTAAACAATTTTTATTCCCATTATTTCTGTCTACATCGAGGTAAATGAAAACTAAAAAATCAAACCAACTTATAGTCTGTGCATTACTTGCTTCACATATCATAGTAGGTTGCAGCAAAACCAGCAAAAATTTTTCAGAAGTTGAGAAAACAGGATCCAGGATTAGCAAATCTGAATTGGAGGATGAAGCCTGGCATATGGAAGAACTGTATTGGGAATATGTACAGAACATCGATACAGTATCCTATAAAACACTTTGGCACGAAGATTTTATCGGCTACCCTAGTTTTGGGGATGGGGTTTCCAGCAAAAATGGGATTGCCATTTGGATTCCTGATTTACACAAGGACCCGGATCTGAAATTCAGCTATCTCTTACATAAAAAGGCCTCCAATGCCATTGGGGATGTGGTGATGGTATTCTACGACACAGATTATTTTTGGACCGATTCGAATAATCAAGTAGTCCGTAAGGAGACTTATAAGTTTACCCATACCTGGAAAAAGGTGGAGGATAAATGGTTGATTTTGGGAGGTATGGCCGCGCTGAAAAATCAGTACGAAATCCAAAACTGAACAAGATATGATGCCACTTTTCCGAAAAATCCGGCAAAATCTCCTCCAGCAAAATCGAGTCACCCGATACCTGGCCTATGCTGTTGGGGAAATAGTATTAGTGGTCATCGGAATATTGATTGCCTTGAGCATCAATACATGGAATGAAAACAGAAAACTCGACCAACAGGAAAAATCATACCTCAACAGGTTGATCCAGGAAAACAAAAGTGATGTGCTTACTTTCGCAGCCGAAATTGAGCGGCTGGAAAATAACAATCAGAAAATTACAAATCTCAGCAATGCATTCAAAGATTCGGATAGCAGTGATTCCCTATTGATCCAAAGTGCAAGTGAATTTATGATTTATGGCTCCCTTTATCCCCGTTTCAACCCTTCCATTTCCACCTACGAGGACTTATCCAGTACAGGAAACCTTGGTATAATTAAGGATACCGGATTAAGAGACCAAATTGTTACCCACTACCAAAGTTACCAAGCTGTGGAATGGGATTATAAGATCAATGCCGATTGGGCCATGCCCATTGATGCTCCTCTATTTATCCAGACTGATGCCTTAAGATTTGATACTGCCATTACTTCATTTCTTTTTCCTGAGATATCCATCAAAACCATGGCTGAAGAAATTAGAGCAAATCAGGAGATGTATCTGCGGAATGCAGCCGTTCATTATTGGATCAATAAGGATTGTATTATCATGCTCCAACAAATAAAAGATGACACTTCTGTCCTGATAGAAATTTTGGAAGGTGCTATAAAAACGAAAAGCTAATGTTATATAATGTCAATTAAAATATTGGAAAAATCAATAATTGCAATAATTCATGGTAGCTCACAGGATATTTTTAAAATTCAACCACTTCAGGGTTGAAAGGATAAATACATACCGCTAATAATAACCACACATTTCAAATGTGGCTAATCGTTTTCAACCACTTTGTGGTTGAGGGTTTGGGGGAACGACAATTATAGATTACACATTTCTTGAATGGTTGATCAGGTTCACCCCTGTCTTTAGCCAGGGCCTTTGTGGTTATGTTTTTCCCAAACATGATTCCCAAGGGGAATCAATTCGATTAGCCCCACATGCTAATGTGGGGAAAATAATGATAATCTAGCCCGAAACCTCCCAACTCTGAAGGAGTTGAATTTTAAAATCAGGATGCCAACATTAGGTAGGTCAGATTCAACCTTATAGATAACTCCCCCTTTTCTACCTTTAAAAGGGGGAGTTCGTTACTCCTGTCGCCAAGTCTATGCGGGATAAACGTGAAGCACCGGCTTCAAAAACCAGCAGGCCACCTTCTTTATCCCAAACCAATCCTTCTGGGGCTCATTAATCCCGTTGCTAAAGGAAAGGTGTGATTGGAGTATCTCTTTAAATTCTATCTGCCAAACAATACCTGTGCCCCAGTCAGCTACCCATAAGATTTCCCCGTCAGTTGCCAGACCAATTGGCCAAAATACATTGGTATTATCTAAAAGCTTCACTTGATCGATCCAATACATCACTCATGGAAGATGGGATTTGTATCGGTAATTAAAAAAAACAAATCAATTAGAGGATTCCATGGGTCGAAATATAATAGAACTTTTACCGCATAAAAAACCCGGTCATAAATGACCGGGTTCATTATTATTGCAATGCCAAAATGGATTAATACGTTATTTCTCCATTGCCTACGTGAGAAGTCCTGATTAAGGGGTCGCCATTTGTTTTTAAACCAACGATTTCCAAAGTACCATTTTCAATCTCCAAAAAACCGGAAGCGCCTTCAAATCGGCCAGTACCTCCTATGAAATTAATTAATTGGGTATAGACGGCAGTGGTCTCTGAGTTAAAAGTAATGATCATGTCTTCGGTAGCCGCCCAAACCTCGTCCCCGTTCGCGGCATAGATAATATCTTTTTCCCCCGGTAAGGTCCTAAATTTGAATACGTTACCTTGGATATCATAAACTTCGCCTAGACCACCCACACCGGTTATTTTTCCCAGATGCGTCATTATTCCAGTGAAGGTACCTCCTGGACCGTCTGCATTGTCGATACCTTCCAAAGTAATGCTAACCGGTCGGGTAACAGCATTGCTCTTTCTTGCTGTAATATCGATTAATTCATTACTGTCCGGTGGCAATCTCAAAGCTTCTTGAGCAATTAATTCATCACTGTCGTAGGCATCACTGAACTGGCTGCAAGAGATTGTAACAAAAAAGGCTGTAATAAAAGCAGCACCTAATACTGATTTTCCAATAATGTGTTTCATTGTTTTCATGATATGATGGTTTAATGATTAAAATTTATTAATAGCGAATATTTACAGAATTAAGGTACTTAGATGCTCAAAGTCAGACTGTAGTTCTTGTTCCAAATGCTTTATATTTTGTTACAAATCCAAAAAAATGCTGATCTAGCTTAATAAAACCAACAAAACGGGAGGAGGCGACAAATCAACATGGTGTCAACTCAATGCAGGTCGGGAAAAAGTGGTTTTCAAATGCATTCGACTGATCGGTGGGAACATTTTTAGCTATAGGGGAACATGAAAAAAGCAGAGGGAAAGAGAAGGCCCTGACATTGCTCAAGCACGTATTCCATATAAAGGACATTACTTCGGGCAATCCGATGATAGACATTCCCCTTTCGGACCTTGAAAGAATAAACAAACGTATCTGCTTCAAGAATTAGGGTTAAAAGTTGAAAAAAACTCCCCCTCTTCCGAATGGAAAAGGAGGAGTTGGTTACCCTTTTAGCTTAAAAAAATTCAATCAATGAGCTTTTCCTCAATTTTTAGAAATACGGTAAATTACATTTTTACCACCTCCCGAAACATAAATATCTCCGGATTGGCCAATAGCTACCCCATCAAAAAGGTATGTAGGAGGTAAGGCTTCATCCTGACCAACAGCCGGTCCACTCAGGCTGAGACCATCTGCAATTTTGCTCACCTCTCCTGTGGCCAGGTCTATGCGTGATAACCTTGAAGCATCGGTTTCCACAACCAGCAGGCCACCTTCTTTATCCCATGCCAATCCCTCCGGACCCTTTAATCCCGTTGCTAAAGGAAAAGGTGTGATTGGGGTATTACCGTTAAATCCTACTTGCCAAACAATTCCTGTACCCCAATCAGCTACCCATAAGGTTTCCCCGTCAGTTGCCAGACCACTTGGCGCAAATACATTGGCGTTGTCTATAGGCAGGATTACCGAATGATCACTTGCCCATACCACGCCTCCAAGTCCAAGATCGGACACTGCTATGTCATTTTTAAACCTAATGGCATCTATTGGAATCTCCATTGGATAAGTTTCAATGACCTGATCAGATTGTGGATTCCAGATTTGAACAACTGCTCCGAAATAGGAAGATACAATCAGATTCTCCCTGTCTGCAGAAAGCGTGAAAGGAGTGGTCAGATTACCTGGACGACCAAGTAAGTCACCTTTAAAAACATTTTCCTTATTACCGGTTAATCCATTCAATTGGTACAATCGGAACAAATCGGCTGCATACAGTGCGTCTTTATTATTTGCTCCCGGTAAAACTGCCAAGCCCATAGGTGCAATCATCCCTTCACGGCTTATGGTGCGTGGCTGACCACTAGGCAGCATTTGTACTATCGAGCCAAAATCTGCATTAGAAATATAGAGGACATCATTAGAGTCAAAGGCCAAGTTGTCTAGTCCCTCTTGAATTTTTACCAAAAGTGTTTTTTCACCTGTCTCGGTGTTCAATGTAAATACTTCTCCTGATTGATCCAGGACATGAAGTACTCCTTCGGAGTTAAATTTGGCAGCAACGGGAACGGTGAAACCCCCGGCTAAGAATTCCGCGGTACCATCCCCAAAAGGATCTGTAGAAGTTGGAGTTCCGGGCCCTCCGACATTTACCCGAATCACGGCGCCACCTGCAAATAACGGTCCGTATAATTTGCCATCTTGACCGAAATCGAATGCATTCAAAAAGCCAAGTGGAAATGGATTTGCCGGAGTGGAAGCAATGATTTGCCTCGGTGGGGCAATAAGGTTAGGGTCCAGCTCATATAGTCCATCTCCCAAAAAACAGAGTCCTACAAAAAGACGTCCATCTTCAGAAAAGGTAATAGGATTGACTCCTGGTGCAACAAATTGTTTGGTCACCACTCCTTGTGGAGTCATGCGCGCTACATAGCCGATATTGATATCAGTCCAATAAAGCGATCCATCAGGTCCAAATGCCAAATCGTCAGGTGAGATCGCTCCTTCGTCAGTTCCAATCCTATTGAGGATTTTGCCGTTTTGTTTGTCCATCACGACTATTTCCTGCCCGGCAAAACTGGCGATATATAAATTGCCATCCGGACCGAAATTCACACCATTGGCGCTTTTTATGGGAGAACCGGTGTAAATCTCCTTCACAAGGACTTTTGAATTATTCTTCCTGGCATTCATATTAGAGAGTTCCTCCAATTCATAACATGCCGTCATGGAAGCTAAAACAACAAAGAAAGTAAAAATGGAAATCAGTTTAAGTTTCATAATTTTTGGGTTTTGATGGTTTAAGTTTTAAATAGAGAATTTTATATGTATTTGGGTTTTGCCCATTTAAAGAGCCATTTTTACTCATTCTTCCAGAACAATAGCCTTATCGAGATTCAAAAATTTAATTCTGCAAATAGACATGAGTTCAGTTCCAAATGAAAGAGATAAACATGTAGGTAAGTTATTTTGAAATAGAGGATATGTCCGTAGCTATTGTTGCAGATGGATTAGACTATGTTCCAAAACAGAAAAAATCCGAATTCTACGGTTTTTTTAGCCAGGAAGAAAAAGTAGAACCCAAATGGCGGAGTAAAAAAATTGTTGCTGGGCTTTGAATTAGGATCACCCTTTTCTAAAAAAGCTCGGGGCTTCCCCAAATTCTTTGGTAAACTCTTGGGTAAAATGACTGGGATTGCCATATCCCACGGCATAGCCAATTTCTGAAATATTCAAGGCTGAATTTAGCAAAAGCTTCTTTGCTTCTTGCATCCGTATCGTTCGGATGACTTGGGATGTGGACTTATTGGTCAGGGCCTTCAATTTACGATGAAGCTGAGTCCGGCTTATGCCCAGATCTTTGCACAACTCGCCAATTCCAAATTCCTCACTTTCCATATGTGCATCCACAATAGAACGGAGTTTTTCCAGAAAAGCATCTTCTTGTATTTCGGCAGGAGTTTCGGGGTTTCCTATTGGGTTAAGTGTAGCATAGCGCGCTGTAAGTTTTTGGCGAACCTCAATCAATTTCCTCAGTCGGACTTCCAGCTCTTTCTTTTCAAAGGGCTTGGAAAGGTAGGCATCAGCACCTCTTTCTAGACCTTCCAATCGGGATTCCAGATCTGCTTTGGCAGTAAGTAGGATGATAGGAATATGACTGGTTCGTTCATCTTTTTTTAGTCCTTCGACGAGTTCGTAGCCGTCCTTTTCTGGCATCATCACGTCACTGACGATGATGTCCGGAATCATTTCAATGGCCAATTGGATGCCTTGGAGGCCATTTCTGGCTTTTTGGATTTTGTATTTGTCTTGGAGGCAGAGCTCCAGATAGCTCAACACATCTTCATTGTCTTCCACCAGCAAGGCCAGTGGGAGGCTTTCATCGTAATCATCCTCAGCACCAAAAGAAGATGCATCCACCAAATCCTTGACAGATGACCATGTTTCATGGGCCAATTCGCCTGCATTACTCTTTGGAGCAACTTTTCTTATGGGAATTCTAAGTGTAAATTCCGTACCTTTTCCCACCTGACTGCTGACTTCTATGGTTCCGGACATCAGTTGCACCAGCTCTTTGGTGAGTGCCAGGCCAATTCCGGTTCCCTCATCTGACCTCGTAGCCGAATCATCCACCTGATAAAAACGATCAAAAATATAGGGTAAATGTTGGGAAGGAATTCCTTTACCGGTATCCTTCACTTTAATTTCCAAAAAATCTCCCATTTCTCTAGAGCTGATCTTTTCTAATTTAATATAAATATTACCTCCAGGGGGCGTGAATTTTACAGCATTTCCTACCAAATTGGAAAAAATGGCTTGAATTTTCTCCGGATCAAAATCCATGTACAACTCCTCAAAACCGGGGAGTAGATGCAATCGGATATCCTTGGAATCGGCCAGGGAATGAAAGGACTCGGTCAGGTACTTTAAATAAGTCAGGATATTGTCATGGATCATTTTTGCGGTCAATCTACCTGACTGAAGTTTGGATAGGTCCAGCATCTGATTGATCAGTCTGAGCAAAGCCACGCTATTGCGTTTGATCATTGGCAAGCCCTCCTTCATATGCTCGACGGTGGGTTCTGCCATAATATGATCAGCAATCCCAGAAATCACTGTCAATGGCGTGCGGAATTCATGAGTCAGATTGGTATAAATCCTGCTTTTGACGAGGTCAAGGTCTTGTAGACGTATAACTTCGGCTTGAGCCAGTTTTCTGCGAAGCAAAAAGCTATAGACTACATACAGCAGTAAAAACAGCAGCATGACATACGCCAACCAAGCCCACCATTGGGTAAACCAAGGTGGCATCACGGTAATGGTAATAGATCGCTGCCCCACTTTTCCATATCGGTTAGTGGCCTGTACATGAAAAACATATTCTCCTGGTGGCAATGCGTAATAATCCGCAGTGTGTGCTACGCCGCTCCTCCAGTTTTTATCATAGTTATCCAGTTTATATCGAAGGTTTTTTTCAGATTCCAAAGTCGCGAAATCAATACTGCCAAACTCAAACCTAAAGGTATTAAGATGGTGAGGCAACTGTATCTCATTGGTTTCATTGAGATGCTTAGGTAGGATTTTTTTATCTGTTTGGGAGGATATATTACGATCTCCCAGAAAAAAAGCGGCTAAATAAGGAACTGGTTCAGTTGGATAATGCATTTCAAAATCTGCAGGCCTGAAAGAAAAATAACCCGTTGCATTGCCGACAAAAATCTCATTATTTTTAGAAATAAACGTGTTTAAGGAATAAAATCCGGTTTGGCTAGGTTTTTTCCAACTGGTTCCAAAGAGTGCTGCATTTTTAGTTTCAGGATCAAGGCGAATGAATCCAATATCTGTATACAACCAAAGTAATTTTGATTCATCCTCTACGATCCCTGTAATGAGGAGCAAATCTGTAATCAGACCGGTATCATCGTAATAATTATTAATAATTCCTGCCTCAGGATCTAATAAAAAAAAGCCTGACCTGTAGGAACTGACCCAAATTCGCTGTCGGCTATCCTCATGAATTCCGATAACTGACACACCTGCGCTATCTAAAAATCTTTCAAAATCAGCAGAACCTTCACGATAAAGGTTAAAACCATTCTCTGTGCCTATCCAAACTCTTTCTTTAGAATCTTGGAAAAGACTTGTTACATAATTGGAACTTAAACTGTTCGGGTTAGATGGATCATGCTTATAATGAGTGAATTTTCCACTTTTTGAATTCAGGTGGTCTAAGCCTTCCGCTGTACCTACCCAAGTATTGCCATCATGGTCAGGCAGTACCACAGAAGCCATAGGTGAGATAAACCCGTTTTTATTCTTTTGCTCCGAGCTATAGAATTGGTAGGTAAATGATTTTCGATCGAAAAAGTATGCACCAAACGGGATGGTAATCCATAGATTATCCTGATTGTCAAATTTAAGATCAGTAATACTTTTGGATCCAATTGTTTGTTGGACAAAAGTAAAAAAACTATCTGGAGATTCATTCACATGGTGACCGTGCAGGCCCGTCTGGGTTCCAATCCAAATTTCAGCCTCCTTGCCTTGGGCGAATACAAAGGCCCTAGATCCGATGTCAGTATAGTCAAAGTGGTTTTGTAAAGTAGAAATTTGAAACAACACCTGATTCTCTGTCTCGGGCTCCCATCCTGAAATCCACATAAGATTATCCTTGGTTTTAAGTAAGGTCCAAAAGTCGTCCTTTTCCAGATAATGGGAGCCTTCTCCGGATCGACCAAAAAATTCCATCGTCTTCGATTTCGGATTGTAGCGGTTGATCCCTCCCGCATAAGTTCCGACCCAAATACACCCTTGAGAATCTTCATTGATAAAGGTAATGTGATCGACAGCATAGCGGGCGTTTGGGTTAACAGGTGGGCGTGAGAACGCATTTGGATTATTGAGGACATTGGGCAATCGTTGAAATATGCCTTTTTCCCGGTTCATGATATGGAGTCCATCCCCATCTGAACCGACGTAAAAATTGCCTTTGCTGTCTTCAAACATAGCCCGTATCCTATTTCCAACGAGTGACATCGTGTCTTCCGCATCATGTCTGTAGTGAGTGATCAGACCTGAATTCTTTTCAACCTTGTATAATCCTGAAGAAGGATGATCGGGAAAATCGAAAGGGTTGCCTGCGCCAATCCAAATCTGGCCTGCGTGATCTTCATAGATGCTTCTAACTGTTGCCTCTTTGATAGAGCGACCTCCCGGACTGTCGTCACCGATATGAATAAAATGACCTGTATTTCTCTCCAAGGTGTCGAGTCCTTTTGCTGTTCCAATCCATAAGGTACCTGTCCGATCCTCCAAAAGGGCAAATACATTGTTATCACGAAGGCTATGAGGATTGCCTGGATCATGTTGGAAATGAGTAAAAGTTTCGGATATCGGGTCAAATCTATCCAATCCTTCAAACTTGCTCCCAATCCACAAAAATCCACTTTTCCCGGAATAAATGCATTCCAGCTTGTTTGTGTAAAGGGAGTTACTATCATTGGGCTTGGACTTGAAATACTTTTTGCTTGTCCCATCGTATCTTGTTAACCCATTATAGTTGTCAGCTAGCCATATAAAACCATTTTCGTCCTGGCACATTCCCACAATATTGGTGAAGGCTGGATCAAATGTAAAAGGAATGGGTGTGATTTTGATCTCCTGGCTTTTGCATAGAAAAGAAATAGTTGAAAAAGTGAAAAATAGTAAGAGTTTAGGGCGAATCATCTGTTTTCAAGTAGTTTCTAATCAACAACTTAAAATATATTTATTGAAATTCCTAAATCAAATTTTGACCTAAATTCCTTCATTGAATAACCTGGGTTCGACATTTTTCATTCGGGAAATATAACTCCCAATTGGGGAAGAAATCCGGGCAGTTCGTCCTAAGTCAGGATTCATGAATTTTGATTTTTTTATCTAATAACCATATGCATTTACAAAACCCTTCATCTGTATTAGAAATCAAATTGGCTTTAATTATAGGGGACAGGTCCAAAAGGACAATTTTCGGTCCCTATTTTATTGGATTTTAATGTACGGCTTGCCAATGAATTATAAATGATTTCCATTTGAATAATCTTAGGCAAATATTCTTAAATACCCTGGGCTTTTGATACCCGGATGTTTTCCTTATATTTCTGAATATAGCATGCAAAAAATAACATATGTAGGAGAAATCGTCATTCTGACATAGGAAAGCCTGCCTCGATGCTTTCGGGGCATCTCCAGAGGATCAGTTAATGATATTAACCTAAATAGAAACTCGTGAGATCCCTCGTACCTACTACTGACAGGAACGTGCGTCACTCTGAGTGAGGCGAAGAGTCTCCGGTTATATGGGAGATCCCCCGCAATACTGCTGGGCAGGCATTCGACTCCGCAGGCTCCGTCTCAATATGACGATGTGCATTGGATCTAATAACCTTTCTGTAAATGCCAAATTTTCAATACTCAACATGAAAAATACCATCTTTCTAGCCTTATTCTTGGTCTTTTCTTTTTTTTCTTTTGGCCAAAACACATGGACTGCAGAGAAAATCATGCAGTATAAAAACATTACTGCCACAAACATTTCACCCGATGGTAAATTCATTGCCTATGTTGTGAATGTTCCTATAATGGAAGGAGAAAAATCAGAATACAACAGTCAACTTTGGGTGGCTGCCACTGACGGAACTATGGATGTGCAGTATACCCGTGGTGAAAAATCCTCCACGGCGCCCCAGTTCTCCCCCGATGGAAAACTGATTGCATTCCTTTCCAACCGTGTTGACGATAAAAACCAGATTTTTGTCTTACGACTTATGGGCGGTGAAGCTGAACAGATCACCTTTGCAAAATCAGGCGTCAGCTCATTTAAATGGTCTCCCGATGGTAAACATATCGCCTACTTAATGAAAGATCCTGAAACCGAAGAAGAGGAAAAGAGAAAAAAGGAAAAGACCGATGTAATCCTGGTGGACAAAGACTATAAATACAATCATATCTATACCATCTCACTTGAAGCGGCAAAAGACGGTACCCGCAAAACAAAACAACTAACCGGAGGCACCTATCATGTCAATGGTTTCGATTGGTCACCGGATGGCAGCACGATTGCATTTTCTTTTGCCCCTAATCCCACCATCAATGATGGCGGACTGGAATCCGATATTGCGATCATTCCTGCAGACAGCGGTAAAGTTACAACGATAGTAAAAAGGCCAGGAGTAGATACTGGCCCAAGGTACTCCCCTGATGGCAAATGGATAGCCTTTCAGTCTTCTGGTGGAAGACCCGAAAGAGTGGGGCTTATGGATATTTATAAAGTAGCAGCAAGCGGTGGGGATGTGATCGAACTTCAGAAAACACCGGATCGCAGTGCTAACATCGTCGCTTGGTCTGAAGATGGAACCCATCTTTTTATTGCTGAAAATTACAAAACCTCTCAGGCTTTGATTGCCCTGCCTTCCAGCAGTGATCTTCAATTGCCCAAGGGAGATTACTTGGCCTATTCAGAATCTGAATTGCCTATCCTGACTTCGACCAATGGCTCGGCGGGAGCATTTTCGGTGAGTAAATCCGGAAATCGGATCAGCTTCACCTTTGAAGATGTGAATACCCCAAAAGAGGTCTTTGCCGCAGGAATCCGGGGTGAAAATGCAAAGAAAATCAGCAGTATCAATGCCAATTTTGATCCTCCTGCCCTTGGGAAAACCGAGGTGATTTCATGGAATTCAAGGGATGGCTTGGTCATTGAAGGAATTCTCACCTATCCGGTCGATTATCAACCGGGCAAAAAATATCCTATTATCCTGCAGATTCATGGAGGACCAGCAGGAGTTTTCTCGCAAACCTATACCGGTGCACCTTCTATTTATATGACCCAGTATTTTGCGCAGCATGGATTTATCGTGCTTCGTCCCAATCCACGGGGCAGCACAGGCTATGGGAAAGATTTCCGCTATGCCAATGTACGCGACTGGGGTTTTGGGGATTATGAGGATCTAATGACGGGGGTAGATCATGTCTTGGATATGGGAATTGCCGACAGGGAAAATCAGTTTGTTATGGGTTGGAGTTATGGAGGCTATATGACAAGTTGGATCGTGACCCAAACCGATCGGTTCAACGCAGCCAGCATGGGAGCCGGCTTACCCAATCTGATCTCCATGGTAACCACTACCGATATACCTGACTACCTGGTAGCACATGCAGGTGGGAAAGAATATTGGGAAGATTACGAGGAATATGAAAAGCATTCTGCCATCTACTATATGAAAAATGTAGTCACTCCCACTCAGGTAATTCACGGTGCCAATGATTTGCGGGTGCCGCTTGCCCAGGGGCAGGAGTTTTATAATTCATTGAAGCGAAAGGGAGTGGACACAGAAATGATCATGTATCCACGAACTCCGCATGGACCCACTGAACCAAAATTCCTGATGGATGTTTCACCGCGCATTTTGACCTGGTTTGAGAAATATATGAAGTGATAGATATAGATGTGAGGCTTAGGTGTTGATTTTCGATTGGTTCATCCCCATACTTCCAGCCCAAGAAGCGGGGATTAAAGGATATATTTTTGCAAAAACCATATTTGGGGAAGAGATCTTTGAAATTCAACTCCTCCAGAGTTGAAAGGATAATTGGATATGGTTAATTCGACCACACATCATGATGTGTGGCTAATCAGATTCAATCACTTTGTGATTGATTAGACTTATTGTACAAAGATGTCAAACCGCTTTATTTCAAGTTTAATTCCTGAAGTGCTTGCTGGTTATTGCCAGGAATCAATTTGATCAGTTATTGTGCTGGAATCTGCAAAAATATAATCTCTTAAGATCTTGGATGTGATGGAATTAAATCGATCATTTTTGAATTGTTTTGCCCAGTTTGATTCCTGAGGAGCTTCCCAGTGGAAATATCTCGCATAATTTTAAATTGATGTTTAATTTGATTCCTGAAGGGAATCAATTCGATTAGCCCCACATGTCAATGTGGGGTATGATGATAAGACATCCGTGAATTTCCCAACCCTGAAGGGGTTGAATTCGAAAAAGAACAGGTATGACAATGTTTAATCCTATCAGATATTTTTAATCAAAGTGTAATTTATTCTCTCCAATCCACCTCCGAAAAATTAAACCCCTCATTGGGGAAGAAAATCCCACCTTTCGTCCTTTTTAGAGGAAATAGACCACTTCATTTTTTTATCTTCTACATCATTTATTTTCCAAATTCTACACGATGACAAAATCCTTTTCACCCCAATTTTTTAATCAACCATGAAAATAGTCCAGGAAGGATTAAAACGCGAAGTAGGCGTATGGGGGCTGTCGGCCAATATCGTCAATATCATGATCGGTGCGGGCATCTTTGTACTTCCGGCCATCATCGCCGAAACCATGGGGGCTTCAGGGGTTTTGGCTTATCTGTTTTGTGGATTGCTGATCGGTTTGGTCATGCTTTGTTTTGCAGAGGTAGGGAGCAAGGTGACCCATTCCGGTGGAGGATACGCTTATGTGGAGACTGCCTTTGGAGCTTATCCCGGATTTTTGGTTTCAATATTCTCTTTGATGGGAAGTATTTTTGCAGATGCGGCAGTTTCCAATGCCCTAGTGGAGATTATAGCATTGCTTTTCCCGATTTTCAAGACTCCGCCTCTTAGAATATTTTCCCTCTTTCTTTTATTTTCAGGCTTGGCCATGATCAATGTCATTGGTGTCAAACAGGGAATTGGACTGGTCAAAATCACTACCGTCGCCAAATTGATTCCACTTTTGCTCCTTATAAGCTTTGGCTGGAAAGATGTGCAATGGGTCAATTTATCTTGGGAATCTGAACCGACCATCCAAAAATTGGGAGAGGCTTCCCTGATCTTGTTTTTTGCTTTTATGGGTGGGGATGCGGGCCTGTCGATTGGAGGGGAAATCAAAAACCCACAAAAGACAGTACCCCGTGCGATTTTTATAGGGATTTCGGGTGTGTTATTGCTCTACGTACTTATCCAATTGGTTTCTCAGGGAATTTTGGGCAACGACCTTCCAAATCTAAAAGAAGCACCTCTGGCAGAAGCTGCTAAAGTTGTTTTTGGACCCGTAGGATATACCCTTCTTTTTGTTGGAACAGGGATATCCATGTTTGGAATGGTCAGTGGGCAGATCCTGAATATTCCAAGAGTGATTTTTAGACTTTCCCGGGATGGGGTGATTCCTTTCAGTAGGTTGGCTTCTATCCACCACAAATTCAAAACCCCATATTTGGCGATTTTGCTGTACAGCGGCCTGGGCTTTACCCTTGCCACTATAGGAGGCTTTAGACAACTGGCCGTAATTGCCGCTTCAAGCGTGTTGTTGGTTTATTTTGGCGTTTCGCTCTCGGTGATCGGTCTTCGAAGAAAGAAAGACTTGAATAATGGGGGGTTCAAAATTCCTTTTGGTTATACCGTTCCTATCCTTTCAGCAGGTATTATTCTCTTTTTCCTTTCCAATTTGACAGGACTTGAGATAAAGGGAATACTGACCTTGATTGTGGTTTTGACAGGGATTTATTTCCTGGGTAAGGTGTATAGGATGTGGAAGAAGAATAAAGGTTAAATGGATAATGAAATTCATCAAAAAACATTTATCTTATTTACTATTAACCAAATACTAACCATGATTTATCACATTTTAAAAAGTTAAACCTGACAGGTTTATTGACAAGAAAAGCATTAAAACCTCACATTGAGCTTGAAAAACCTGTCAGGTTTCGAACCTCAAATATTTAATTGATTAAGAAGGATTAAACTTATTAGCATTACCTAGAAAACGCTGTAGAAAAAAACCACAAATGAACCATAAGATCGAAACAATCATTCTATTTGCTTTTTTTGGTATTTTACTTTTCTCCTGCCAAAAAGAAATACCAGCCCCTAAGCCTCCTAATATCCTTTTAATTATGGCCGATGACTTGGGTTATGCAGATATGGGTTCCTTTGGAGGAGACATTTCCACGCCCAATCTGGATCAGTTGGCCAAAGAGGGAATTCGTTTCAGCCGCTTTCACACTGCCCCATTTTGTGCGGTAAGCAGGGCCATGTTGCTGTCGGGTAA
Source organism: Shivajiella indica (assembly GCF_042683085.1). NCBI lineage: Bacteria > Pseudomonadati > Bacteroidota > Cytophagia > Cytophagales > Cyclobacteriaceae > Shivajiella > Shivajiella indica. The sequence goes on from NZ_JBHUIV010000018.1 coordinate 339,225, forward strand.
TTTTAACCATGTGGCCGGTATGGGTTCACAGGATTTGGTCACGGGTGTTCCCGGATACGAGGGACAACTCAGCGATAGGATTATTCCTGTTCCTGAACTGCTTCGCTCGGCAGGCTACCATACTTATATGGCCGGAAAATGGCATTTGGGAGGATCTGCAGAGGCCAATCCCGCCAACAAAGGTTTTGAAAAATCCTTTGTAACCTTGGAAGGTGGGGCCAACCACTACAGCCAAAGAGGTATCTTCCCGGATGTTCCGGTTTCAATTTATACTGAAAATGGGGAAGAAGCCAATTGGCCAGCAGGTGCCTATTCCACGGATTTTTATACAGATAAATTGATATCCTACCTCAATGCTGACCGCGAAGATGGACAGCCCTTTTTTGTTTTTGCCGCTTACACTTCCCCGCATTGGCCTCTACAGGTAGATTCAAGCTACTGGAAAAAATATGAGGGCCGCTACGATGTCGGTTACGAAGTCCTTCGCGAAAAAAGATTGGAATCCCTCAAAAAAGCAGGGATGATCCACGCTGCCGCGCAAACACCTCCGCTTCACACCCGGGTCAAACCTTGGGATTCGCTTTCTCCCGAAGAACAGAAGAAAGAAGCCCGAAAGATGGAACTCTATGCCGGTATGGTGGAGAACCTGGACTATAACATCGGGCGTTTGATTTCCCATCTAAAGGAAACTGGCCAATACGAAAATACCCTCATCGTGTTTTTGTCAGATAACGGTGCCGCAGCGGAGGACTTCTATTACCATGACTATTTTGGGCCATTTCTACAGGAAAATTACTCAGATGCATTTGAAGATATGGGCCAAGAAAACTCCTTTATTTCCTACGGTCCGCAATGGGCAGAGGCAGGTACAGCCCCTTTCAAATACTTCAAAGGTTATACTACCGAAGGGGGAATGAATGCCCCCATGATTATCTCAGGTCCGGGAGTCAGCCCCCAAAACCAAATCAACGATCAATTTCTCAGCATCATGGATCTGGCTCCGACTTTCTACGAACTAGCAGGTATACCCTATCCGAAAACCTGGAGAGGGAAAGAAATTTCAGGATTAGCGGGAAGTTCTCTTTTACCTGCGTTGACTGGAGATCCAAAACCTATCCATGATTCCACCTATGTTTTTGGCTTGGAACACCGGGGCGATGCGATGCTCAGAAAAGGAAAATGGAAGCTTTTGAATACCAAAAAACCTTTTGAATTGGAAAACTTCGAGCTCTATAATTTAGAAAATGACCTCTCCGAGCAGCAGGATTTGAAAGAGGTGAATCCTGAAAAATACCAAGAGCTTCTGCAGGAATGGGAGAAATTTTCCAAGCAGGTCGGTATCGTTACTCCTTCTCCAAAACAAGGAGAAGGACTAAATTAAAAATAAAGATGACTATGAAAAAACACTTAATCCTATTCCTAGTGCTTGGGTTTCTACTACATCTAGAAACGAATGCCCAGGAAAAAACCAATCTAGAACTGACCGATCTATTCTATATGGAATATGTCAGTGAACCCCAGATTTCGCCGGACGGCACCCAGGTTGTTTTTGTCCGGAATTTCAAGGACATTTTGACCGACCGGGATTATTCCAATCTCTGGATCAGTAATATCGATGGTTCCCGGATCCGACAACTCACCCAGGGAAATCAGCGCGATTATGCCCCGAGTTGGTCCAATGACGGTAAGAAACTCGCATTCCTGTCCAATCAGGATGACGAAAAGGTCAAGCTATTTGTCATGTATCTGGATACGAGGGAAACAGTAACACTGACCAATACTGCAATACCACCTGATGCAGTGTCCTGGAGTCCTGATGACAGTCAGTTGGCCTTTACCCAATTTGTGCCTGAAACCAAAAATTCGATGCTGAACCTTCCTGCCAAACCGGAAGGAGCAGAATGGAATGCAGCACCGATCTTTATCAGTGAATTAAATTATCGGAGTGATGGGGCAGGGTATTTAAAATCCGGCAAATCTCAGATTTTTACTTTGGGAATTGATGGGGGAACGCCCCGACAGCGCACTTTCACATCACATAACCATGGAAATCCTATCTGGGCAAAAGATGGAAAAAGCCTTTTTTTCTCAGCTAACCTCCATGAAAGTTCAGAATTGGAACCCAGAAATTCAGAAATATATAGTTTGGATTTGGCTTCAGGTGAAGTAAAAGCCTTGACTTCAAGGTTTGGACCGGACGGTGATCCCTCACTTTCTCCTGACGGCCTAATGATTGCCTTCACTGGACATGATGATACCTTTCAGGGTTATATGGTGACCAATCTATATATCATGAATACGGATGGAACCAGTGTGAAAAACCTGACAGCGGACCTTGACCGTGATGCAAATAATCCGCAATGGGAAGGAAATGGACAAGGGATTTATTTTCAGTATGATGACCAAGGTGATGTCAAAGTGGGGCATGTAGCTCTTACAGGAAAAATCCGAACGATAGTTGAAGGACTTGGAGGTTTGGATTTGGGAAGGCCTTACAACGTAGGTTCCTATACAGTTTCTTCCAATAACCGTGTCGCCTTTACCCTCGGTAGTACAGAACATCCTGCTGATCTGGCCGTTTGGAATGGAGGAAACACCACCCGGATCACTGCTTTAAATGATGATATTTTTTCCTTCCGAAAAATCGGCAAAACCGAAGAAATATGGTGGGAATCCAGTTTCGATGGCAGAAGAATTCAGGGTTGGATAGTTACTCCCCCTGATTTTGATCCAACAAAAAAATATCCCTTCATTCTTGAAATTCACGGAGGACCTTTTGCCATGTACGGGCCTTCTTTTGCATACGAAATACAAAACTATGCTGCGGCAGGTTATGTGGTCCTCTATACCAATCCGAGGGGAAGTACCGGTTACGGTCAGGAATTTGGGAATTTGATACACCATGACTATCCCAATCATGACTATGAAGACCTGATGTCCGGAGTGGATGCAGTGATTGCCAAGGGCTATATCGATACAAATAACCTATTTGTTACAGGAGGCTCCGGAGGGGGAGTTCTGACGGCTTGGATTGTGGGTAAAACCAACCGTTTCAAAGCTGCCGTGGTGGCCAAGCCCGTGATCAACTGGACAAGTTTTGTCCTACATGCGGACAACCCGGCTTTCTTTGCGAAGTATTGGTTCGGAAAAATGCCTTGGGAGGATCAGGAGAATTACTGGAGAAGATCACCTTTATCGCTGGTTGGCAATGTGAAAACCCCGACCATGCTGCTGACGGGTGAGCAGGATTTTAGAACGCCCATTTCTGAATCAGAGCAGTATTATACTGCGCTCAAATTGCAGGGAGTGGAAGCTGCCATGGTCCGTATTCCGAATGCTTCCCATGGATTGGTCAATCGACCCAGCATGCTGATGAGTAAGTCAGCGGCTATTTTGAGTTGGTTTAATCATTACCGGGATCAGCAATGAGTTGGATAAGAAAAACATTACTCTCCCTAACAGGGCTTTTAATTGTCACCTTCGCCTTTGCGCAGGAGGCTGAGGTGTCTCAGATTCTTGCCCAACGAGAGGCTTCCAATCAGGCCCTTCGTGTTTTTGATGATGAGTTGAATGCGACCTTTTCCACAGAAGACGCCTTGATCACCACCGGTGCAGGCACCTTGATTTCCGGAAAAAAGGAATTGATGAAGTATATCCAGGAATCGACAGGACCGAGGATGTATTGGATCCGGACTCCGGATGAAGTATTGGTCAATCAGAAAACCAAGCTGGCGTGGGAAACGGGAACCTGGAAAGGATATGTAGAAGGTTCGGATAAGGCAGTGGTGGGAGGGAAGTACTCCGCCCAATGGACCAAAGCCTCTGGGACTTGGCTCATCCACTCACAGTTGTTTGTCACACTTGAAAATTAAGCTTATGGAAGAAAATCAAGCCCCTGAAACTGAGAAAGACCTTTCCAACAAAGAAGTAATCAATTCCTTTAAAAAGAAGAATCGGAAGTCCTATCTGAAGGAATTCTTCATGCTTTTTTTGGCAGTCTTCTGTGGATTCCTTGCGGAGAATTACAGAGAGTCTTTGAGTGCAAAAAAGATTGAAAAAGAATATATCCTCTCTTTGATAGAAGACTTAAAAACGGATACGACCAACCTTAGTGGGTATATCTCCTTCAGGAAAGAAAAAAGCGTGCTCATGGATTCTTTGGCATTAATGATCCTATCAGAAGAGCGTAGTTCGTTGGGAAATCAGATTTACTTTTTGGCGAGGCAGGTATTCAATGACCAGTCATTTTTCTATTCTGACGGCACTATCCAGCAGCTCAAAAATGCAGGAAATCTTAGGCTGCTTCGAAAAAGAATCGTCGTCAATGAATTACTTACATATGAGAAAAAAGTAAAGGTGTTGGAGGAATGGGATGAGAATGACAACAGAACCAAATCCACCTTTCGCGAAATGGGAGGGAGGGTTTTCCATTCCGCAGAATTGAACGCTACGATGGATTCAGAAATGAGATTCGTCATGCCGACCACCAATCCCCAATTGATCACAGCTGATTTTGGGGTCATCAATGAGATTGCTTTTCAGATCCATTACTTATCCAAAATGACCAAAGGCAATAGCCTCCGAGCAGAATCCTTAAAGTCTGATGCAGGCCGCTTATTGGAATTGATTCATTCAGAATATAAACTCGACTGACCATGGAAAATCAGCCTTTAGATCTAGATCAGACTATGGAAGAATCCAATGCAAAAGAGTTAAAGGTCTTTAAAAAGAGAAACTGGAAATCCTATATCAAAGAGTTCTTTATGCTGTTTTTAGCTATCTCACTGGGCTTTTTTGTAGAAAACCAGCGGGAAGCCTACGTCGAAAACAAAAGCGCCAAAGTCCTTGCGCAATCCATGTTGGAAGATTTGGAACAGGACAGAAAAGCCTTGCAGGAAGGGATTTTGTTTATGGAGGAGAAAGACCAAAACATGGATGAATTCCTTCGCATGCTTCATGCTCCTGGTGGGGATTGGGATACGGTGGCATTTTACAAAAGTATGACGATGGTTTTCTCCACTTTTCCTTTTTCCCCAACAGACGGCACTTATTCCCAAATGAAATCCTCGGGTACCCTGAGGTATTTTGATCAAAGGCTGGTCAATAAAATGAATGCCTATGACAACCAATTGAAGAAAACAGTATTCCGGGATGAGCTTATAGAAAAGGCAGAGTGGGAATTGGTACCACTAGCCGCAACACTGATCAATTTTGAGGTAACTGGTGAGTTACGGTTCAACAAGCCCATTACCAAAGAGACCTACATCAAGATCCAGGATCAAGACACCTTGGACTTATTTATCAATAAAGTCGCCGTCGTTCGGACAATGACGGGGCGTTCTCTTCAGGAGTATAAGGCGCAGCTGCTACTCAGTGAAGACCTGATCAAAGAGATCAAAGACAAATACAAATTGTATTAGGCATTATTATCATGAAAAACACTTATATAAATTGCCTTTTGCTACTGATCCTTTTGGGATGGAGTAAGTCCGGAAGCCTTCTTGCACAGGATATCTCTATCAAAATAGGATTTCAGGATAGCATCCACTCAGAGATTCTGCGGGAAAACAGAAAACTATTGATCCACCTTCCTGTTGACTACCACTCTTCAGGTCAATCCTATCCCGTTTTGTACCTGCTTGACGGTTCGGAAAGTGGGCTTTTCAACGCCATCTCTGATCTCAGAAAGTTGTACGACCTCGCTCCCGAGATGGTCATAGTTGCGATTAGGAATACTGACCGAAGCCGGGATATGATGCCTGTGGTGGCCAAAGGCTATCCCGGACCACCTAGGGCAGAAGATTTCCTTTCTTTTATAGAAAAAGAACTGATTCCCTCTATCGAAAAAACCTACCGGACCAACGGACAAAGAATCCTCAAAGGACAGTCTCTAAGTGGTCTTTTTACATTGTATGCCTTGCTTACCAAACCCACCTTATTTGAAGCCTATATCGGACATAGTGCAGGTTGGTTTGAAGAAAGCAATGCTTATTTTCTGGACTTGAGCGAAAAGGCTTTTCAAAAACCAGGCGATTTTGAGGGCAGAAAAATCTTTATGGCCAATTCCCTGAACGATCCCTATGACGCCGATCGGGTAATCCATAAGCAATTGGCGGACTTTTCGGAACTGATCAAATCCCGGTTGGGGGAAAGGATTTCCTACAAGTATGTCACTTATGCCGATTACGGCCATGTCCCATATCCGGGCTTTTATGATGGGGTTAGATTCATTTTTGAATCGGAGGAAACAAGACCTGCAGCCGAATCGGACGAATCAGCGGTCAAGAAATTAGTTGAAAGCTTTTTAACTGCAGTTGGAAACGGGGATTTGGAGGCCATTGAGCCTATGTTTCTACCAAGGGCGACAATTGGTGGGGTAAGCTTTAGGGAAGGAAAGTGGAATACGTTTACCACCACTATTGAAGATTATTTGTCCAGTAAAAACGAAAACCCATCCCGATTTACCGAACCGGTATCCAATTACACCATCCATATCAGCGAAGGTCAATTGGCTTTTGTGAAGGCAGATGCCATCCTCTACCGGGAGGGGAAAGCCCAATCCCATAATATGGATTATTTCACTTTACTGAAAGAAAACGGAACCTGGAAATTTCTAAGTGCCGCTTACACTGCAAAGCCGATAATCATTAAATAAGGAATGATATGCTAAAAATTTTCTTCACAATTAGCCTTCCAATAATTTTTATTATCACTATTTCCTTTGAGGCAACAGCACAAAAAGGGCCTGTCCCTGTTATCAATCAGCAAGAACAACACCTGTTCCACTCCACAACCAATGGAAAAAGTTATCATTTGACCGTATCTCTGCCACCACATTATTCTCCTGCCGACAGTGTAAAATATCCGGTACTATACCTCTTGGATGGAAGTTTTTCATTTCCGATTGCCCATGCTGCCAGGACCCTTTTGGACATGTTTGGAGAGATTGAGGAGGTGATTATCATTGGCATAGGTGATGAATGGGAGCAATCCTATTCTCCTTGGATAAGCAGTCGATGGACTGACTATACCCCTTCCGCTGATCCGGCAAGTGACTCCAATCCTGCTTTTTTAAACCTTTTTGACCTTAAGGAAGGAGCATTATTATCCGGAGGAGGCCCGGTTTTTTTGGCTATGATCCAAAATGAGATTATTCCATTTATAGATGGACAATACAAAACCACGCAGGACAGAGGGATAGCAGCGCATTCCTTTGGAGGATTATTTGCAGGTTATTGTTTGCTCAAAGCATCAAATACCTTCAGCAGATTTGGCATCAACAGTCCCTCATTTTGGTGGAATAAGGATGAAATTTTTGCTTTGGAGCAGCTGTATTCTCAGCAAAACCAGGATTTAAATGCCAAGGTGTTTATTTCGGTAGGAAGCAAGGAGGGTACAAGCATTGTCCCAAAGATGCTGGCTTTTACTGATTCTCTCCAGAGTCGTAATTATGGGAGTCTAAAGTTAACTTCTAATATTTTCGAAGATGAAACCCATAATTCAGTGGTAGCCGCTTCCATCAGCAGAACGCTCAGGGTTTTATTTGGCAAGTAACTATAAGTATCACAAAACAGCCTTAAATAAATGAAATAACAATGATTAAATTTTTCCGCAAAATCCGCCAAAAACTCCTTGCCGACCTGCCTGTATTCTAAGGTTAAAGCAAGTGGAATAGTACAATTTTGTTAATTATTTTCAAGCTGCGTACTTATAAATGTCCACATATGGTGAATCTCTATCTATGACAGCAAAGATTCTCGAAAGC
>NZ_JBHUIV010000019.1:0-831 GCF_042683085.1 Shivajiella indica
TGTCACGTCCTGAATTTACTTGACACTTTTTTTATTGTTTTTCTTATGTTTTCAATCCTCTTAAATGCCCAATAGCCCAAGTAAGGAAATCTGTCAAGGCCGGAGCGAAGCGACGTTCATATAGCCTTGACAGGTTTCTGTCTTGGGCTACTTTTGCGTTTGAGAGATGAAAACACTGATACACTCTCATGTATTTCAATAGGCTTCTTCATATTTAATGAACAATGTGGCCTCTTTTCATTGTAGGCCCATACTCCATGTCTTACCGCTGCTAACGCCTCTTTGAGATTCTTAAACCTGTCCCCAAGTTTATATTCAATTTTTAGAATCCCGTTGACCCGCTCTGCCATTGCATTATCATAGCAATTTCCCGCTTCTCCCATACTGGACTTTATCCCTTCCTTTTCCAGTAATTCAGTGTATATCTTACTGCAATACTGGAAACCCCTGTCTGAGTGATGAACAATGCCTTCTGTTGACGGACATTGTCCTATCGCCATTTTCAAGGCTTCTAGAGCACATTTTGACTCAAGTGTATTCCCCAAATACCAGCCTACTATCTTCCTGCTGTATGCATCGGTAATAAGATACAGGTACCTGAAGGAATCACCGACACGGATATAGGTTATGTCCGAAACCCAGGCCTGATGGGCAGAGGTCCAGACCTTACCGTTGAACAGATCCTTATATTTACTGTAGCGCATAAATGACTGTGTTGTAACAACATACTTCTTCTTGCGCTTGACCAGCAGGCCTTCCGAACGTAACAAGCCAAAGAGCCTGTCCCTTCCTATGCTGATCCCTAACTTCTCGGTATCTTCTCTGATCAGC
>NZ_JBHUIV010000020.1:0-131399 GCF_042683085.1 Shivajiella indica
TCTTCCCATCCCGAACAGAGAAGTTAAGCCCTGCAGCGCCGATGGTACTGGGGTTACACCCGGGAGAGTAGGTCGCCGCCACATTATTAAGACCCTCAGGAGATATCCTGGGGGTTTTGTGTTTTAGGGACCAGAGACCAGATGCGAGAGGCGAGAATCTAGAGCCAAGAATCAAGAATAAAGAAACAAGATTTTGATAGGTGGATGTCGAAAGGCGGATTTCGGAAATAGTTGTCACGTCCTGAATTTACTTGACACAATTTTAATTGTTCAACCCCTTTAGGGTTGGGATTCTATTTTAGATTTTAAACTTCCAACCCCGCATTTCATACGGGGCTAATCAAGGTTAAACCACTTCGTGGTTATATAACTTTTCTAAAGTGTGGACTTTACATTTTGTGTCCTTTTGCCAATGTTGTGGTTCAAGGAAAATCTACGCTCCATTTTTGATATGGTCTGCTTTCCCAAAAGATTCGGAGAAGGACAAATCAAAAAGAAACGTTATGTTTTTTAAGATTCAAGAAGCAAGAAAAAAGAAACAATATTTCTGAAATAAGGGAATCACTAAAATCGTGAAACAAATATCCATTAATATCCACCAATATCTCTTAGCAATATCCACCAACATCTCTCAGAAAGGATTTTTAAATACCCATCAGTGAATATCATTATGGAATTCAGATCTTAGGTATTACCATATCCTTCAAATTCATTTCCTTTTTTTAGAATTAAATTGCAGTTTTGCACAAACAATTTTATCCATGGCCATATTGCTTCAATCCCTTCGTTTAATAGATTCAGCATCAGTCCAAGCCCCAAAGGACTACATTTATACCGGTTCAGAAATTGTTTTAAAAAGTGATGCCTATAAGGGAAAGATTGAACAGGTTATTGATTGTTCAAAATATTTGGGGTCTAAAGGGTGGGTTGATTTAAGGTGTTTTTCAGGTGAACCAGGCGAAGAATACAAAGAATCCATGGAAAGCCTTGGAAAATTACTCGCATACAGTGGTTTTAGTAAAGCTGTGTTGATGCCCAATACCCATCCGGCTATTCAGACAAGAAATGAAGTCCAGTTTTTGAAATCCAAGTCCAAGTCTTGGATAAGCGACCTGGTTATTAATGCTGCCGCTACCAAGGATTGTAAGGGAGAGGATTTTACAGATATTCTTGATTTAAACCAAGAAGGAATTACCGTCTTTGGTGATGGACTGAATCCCATTTCGAATCCGGATAGATTGATGAAAATTCTCCAATATCTTCAAAAATTCAATGGCATTTTATTTGATCAAAGTTTCGAACCTCTTTTAGCATTGTATGGTCAGATGCATGAAGGGGAAGTATCCACAAAGATCGGGATGAAAGGTGTTCCCAATCTTGCAGAAGATGTGGCAGTTCAAAGAAACATTGAAATTCTCCGGTATGCAGGTGGAAGGCTTCATTTCCAAACGGTAAGCTCCAAAGCCGCAGTGGAAAAGATTAGGCAAGGGAAAAAGGATGGACTGAAAATTACAGCAGATGTGTCCCTATACCAGTTGTTGTTTTCAGATGAAGACTTGATGACTTTTGATACGAATCTAAAAGTTGTTCCTCCTTTTAGGGGAAGTGAGGATAGAAAAGCTTTGATTGAGGGATTGATGGACGGAACCATTGATGCGATTGTTTCCAATCATCAACCTCAGGATTTTGATGCCAAACATATGGAATTTGATCTTGCTCAATCAGGAATGATTGGTTTACAGACTTTCCTGCCAGCTATGGCGAAAATTGCCGATGAATTGGGATGGCCGCTCTTGATTTCTAAAATAACAGAAGGTCCTGAAAAGGTTTTAGGAGTTCAAAATGATGGTTTGGAACAAATGACTGTATTTGATCCAAAAGAAAATTGGGTATATGATAAAAAATCAAACCTTTCCCAATCTGCGAACCATCCATGGCTTAACCATGAGCTTCAGGGCAAAGTAAAATTTGTGATCAATAAAAGCCATTTTGTAAAGGTGCCATAAATGAAACAATATTTAAGCTATTTCTATAAAATCGGAATTCTTGCTGCAGCATTTTCATTGTTGACTTTTTACCTTTCCACTTTTTTAACGCAGGATCCTACCCTTATCAGTAAAGTTTTTAGTTTTATTATCACGCCAATATTTGTGGGAGCAGGTATATATTTTTATAGATTTAAATTAAATCAAAACCAATTGAGTTTTGCAGAAGGAATGACCATTGGGTTTGTTATTTATTTTCTTAATGCTATGCTCACTTTTTTTGGAATTTATTTGGGTTTGATCATCTCCAATGGATTATTTCAAAATATTAAAAATAATATGATGCAAGTCCTGGCGGACAAAAGAGAAGAAATAATCAATACTTTGGGTGATGCTTCGTATGAAAAGACTTATCAGGGAATGCTACAATTGTCGATTTTTGACATAGCCATTACTGACTTCATTTTTAAAATTGCATTTGGATTGTTCTTTACTATCATTATTTCTATTATTTTAAGGAAAACTAAACTCTAAAATTTATGGAAAATCAAAACACACCGATCAAAGCAGGACTGAATGCCGGACTTATTCTGGGAATTTTGTCAGTTGTCATCACTTTTATTGTTTATTTCGTAAGCCCATCGACCTTGGTTTCCGGAATATTTGGAATAGCCATGTTAGTGGTGTTTTTCGGACTGTTGATTTATTTCGGAATTCAATACCGCACCTCATTGGGTGGCTTTATGGAATTCGGTAAAGCCTTTCAATATTCCTTTATTGCTCTTTTGGTTGCTGGGATTATTTCGCAGATCGGTAATGCTTTGCTTTACAATTTAATTGATCCTGCATTACCAGGTGTCCTCGCAGAGCAAACTATCGAAAATACCATGGAAATGATGGAAAAATTTGGGGCAGCAGATTCCATTTCTTCCGAACAATTGGATAAAATGAGGCAAGATGCAGAAGCGAACTATACCTTTAGTGGCCAGTTAAAAGCACTGGGAATTGCATCCATCATCTATGCCATTATCGCATTGATTATTGGAGCAATCATCAAAAAAAGAGATAAATCGCTTGATTTTTAACCATTTAAAATGATCCAAATCTCTGTAGTTATACCTGTTTTTGATGAACAGGAATCATTATCTGAATTGCACAACTGGATTTCCAGGGTTATGGAGGAGTATGCATTTTCCTACGAGATCATTTTTATTAACGACGGAAGTAAAGATGGGTCTTGGAATATTATCCAAAAACTTTCTTCCATCAATCCTAATGTTAAAGGAATTAGTTTTATCAGAAATTATGGAAAATCGGCTGCTTTGGATATGGGTTTCAGCAGGGCCCAGGGCGAAGTGGTAATTACCATGGATGCAGATTTGCAGGACAGTCCAGATGAAATTCCCGATTTGTACGAAATGATCATCAAGGGAGGGTATGAAGTCGTTTCAGGTTGGAAGAAAAAAAGACATGATCCGATAAGCAAAACCATTCCCTCCAAATTTTTCAATTGGGTTACCAGAATCATTTCAGGTATTAAATTGCATGATTTTAACTGTGGCCTGAAAGCTTATAAAAACAAGGTGGTTAAAAATATCCATCTATATGGAGAAATGCATAGATATATTCCCCTGATTGCCAAATGGAATGGTTTTACGAATATAGGTGAAAAGGTGGTAGAGCACAGAGCCAGAAAATATGGTGTAACAAAATTTGGATGGGAAAGATTTCTGAACGGGTTTTTGGACCTTATTTCTGTTTCTTTTGTCAACAGGTACAAAAGAAGGCCAATGCATTTTTTTGGGTCTTTGGGTACTATATCATTTTTAACTGGTTTTTTTATTACCTGCTGGCTTATTTTTGAAAAAATCCATGGAATTTATATCGGAAAAGCTGTTAGAGATATCACTGCACAACCACTTTTTTTCTTGGCGTTGGTTGCCTTAATTGCCGGTATACAATTGTTTTTAACTGGTTTTTTGGCTGAAATGATGACCTCTAACAACAGTAGAAAGGCAGATTATAATATTGAGGATGAATTGAATTTTGACGATTAATGCTTTTTTCGGTAATCATACCGGTACATAACCGACCGATGGAAATTCAAGAACTCCTTGAGAGTTTGTCCATGCAAACCTATAAAAATTTTGAGGTAATCATCATTGAAGATGGGTCTTTGTTCACTTGCGAAGATGTATTATATGATTACAAATCCCTATTGGACTTAAGCTATCACATTGTGGAAAATATGGGACAAGGCTTTGCCAGAAATTATGGGATGAAACTGGCTAAAGGAGATTATTTTGTACTTTTTGATTCTGATTGTATTATACCACCACAATATTTGGAGCTGTTATCTAATGCTTTGTCATCAAGAGAGTTGGACGCCCACGGAGGTCCTGATGATGCTGGGCAGGATTATTCCATTTTTCAGAAAGCCATCAATTATAGCATGACCTCATTGTTGACCACGGGAGGAATAAGGGGGAAATTAAAAGATCCGGGTAAATATCAGGCTAGGGGCTATAATATGGGTTTATCTAAAAAGGCTTTTGAAAGAAGCGGTGGGTTTTTGGATCCCAATAGAGGGGAAGATATAGAATTAAGCATCAGGTTGAAAAAAATGGGTTTTAAACTAGAGCTTATAGAAGAAGCTTTTGTTTACCATAAAAGGAAAAATACCTGGAAAAGTTTTTTTAAGCAAAGTTTTTCATTCGGAGAAAACAGAATAAACGTGGGAAGGTTTCATCCAGGTGCTGTCAAGCTGGTCCATATACTTCCTTCCATCTTCCTGATGGGATGGATGTTTTCAATAACCTTATTCTTGTTCGGAAATAAGTTTTTCTTATCCGGAATTCTGATTTATTTAGTTTGGATGGTTTTGGTTTTCCTCGATGCAACCTTACAAAACAAATCAGTTAGGGTAGGTATTTTATCTGTTTTAACCTCGTTCAGCCAGTTAAGCCTTTATGGCGCAGGTTTGATCTCGGAGGCGATAAAGAAGATTTTCAAAGGGTGAATAAAACCAAAAACCCAAAATCCAAACTTCAAAGCTTCATGCTTTAAACTTTAAAAATCAAAATTCAAGCTTTAATTGGGATTTCCTTTTTCGCAATAAAAGATGATTTCATTTTCAGGTAAAGCATGCTGTCTGATTTTATCTGGGGAAAGGGTTTTGATGAATTCATTTTCATGGACTTTTAAGCCAGAACGATTGAGGCGTTGTGCATAATCCTTTCCATATTTTCTGACATGATCACGCTGATCAAACAGTTTTTCCCTTTCCTTTGGGTCTGTGACTGTCTTATCCTCTAAAGTATTTGGAATATCATAAACAGGGGATTGGATTATTCCCCAACCTGTTGGTTTAAGAACCCTGTTTATCTCCTTACAGGCCAAAATATCGTCGTCCACATGTTCGAGGACATGGTTGCAAAAAACCACATCAAAGGTATCGTCCCCGAAAGGTATATGGTGTACATCCATTTTAACTTTTGCCAAAGGGGATTCTATATCTGCAGTGATATAGTCCAGATTGGCCAGCCCTTGCATTTTGTCTATGAAACATAGTTCCGGGGCAATGTGAAGAACCTTTAATTTTGATTGAAAGAAATCAGTTTTTTCCTGAAGGAACAACCACATCAAGCGATGCCTTTCCAGTGCAAGGCAATTGGGGCACAAGGCATTTTCCCTTGCTTTTCTTCCATAAGGGAGGAATTTACGGAATGAATGACCACAAACGTTACAATTTACTTTATTTCCTTTATAAAATACAGCCAAAATCCGGAGAAAAAAATGAGAAACCAATTGAAGGTATTTTCTCGGAATGTATCTAATGACAAAGCTGATGATGGATTTCATGAAATTCCTAAAAGGGTAAGCTATGAAGACTTTAATAAATATTTGGGCAATTTACACATACAATGATAATTGTGAACAAAACCTGGGTTACACTTAATAAAATTTCACGTTAACTTGGGTTTACTTTTTTATTTTGCATCAGATTTAGGCAACCTGCCCGCCTTTTTTAAAGCTTCATGGATAATCCATTCAATCTGCCCGTTGGTACTGCGGAACTCATCAGCTGCCCATTTTTCTACAGCCTGCATCATTTTCTCGTCCAATCTAAGGGCAAAGGGTTTTTTAGCCGACATGGTTTCCTGATTTTAATTCCCTAAACTGATCAATGGCTTTTTGCATTTCATTGGGTTTCTGTGTGCCAATAAGGAATTTTTTATTTTTCAAGGTTACAATTAGCCCATGTTTTCCTCTGATATTATAGGCCCACATATCAAAATTGTAGCGGATTCCCCAACCGCCAAATTTGAGAAGAGAATTATATTCTATCAATTCAAGCTTCTCAATTTGGTCAAAGCTATAGTTTCTTGTCCCGATTATTGGGAAGAAGCTGAAGGATAAACCTTTGTTATCAATTCTGGTTTTGAGCTGAAGGTTTAGGAGTAAAGTGACAACAAATCCAACAACAAGGATTGGGAAGATAATTTCCCAGCCTAAAAGAGGTTGGGAATATAGGGCATAAATCATGACTCCAATAATTCCAATTATTAATACCCAGATCCAAGGCTGTGTAAAACGCTGTGTTTCTTTAAAAACATAATTTCCCATATTTGATTTGTTTTATTCCCTTGATTCAGATTTCCAATATTCAATTATTTCCTCTATTTCCTGGGGGTTTCGGATACTGAAGACATATTTTTTATTAGCTGATTCTGCCAAGAATATATGGTCAGTATAAAAAAGAAATGCCTTGGTTTTTTTTGACAACCTGAACCCTATTCCTCCATAGTCCAACAAACCATTAGATTTTTTTATCTCAGCGTGACAAATTTCTTCTACTGGGATTTTTTTCCAATTGTTTATGAATGGAGGGCTTTGATAGGAAATTCCATACCTATCTATCCTTAGAATAAGCTGCATGTTCATAATTAGGGTAAAAGAAAAAACCATAATTCCAGTGACTACCAATAGGACAATCCAACCGTCCTCACCAAGTTTTCCAGTTAAGTATAATACTGTCAACAGAATTAAAGTGGGTAGTTCCAGCATGATGATACCCCACATGATCATACTACCCCGTAGGGTTTGTCTTTCATTGACGACCATTGTTATTGATTAAGTGTTCCCACATTCAATACAGGGCTAGCCGACCTGTCTGAACAAAGTACTACCATCAGGTTGCTGACCATAGCTGCTTTTTTCTCTTCTTCAAAGTCAATGATGCCTTTCAGTTTTAAATCCTCCAAAGCCATTTCCACCATTCCAACTGCCCCATCTACAATTTTTCTCCTGGCAGCCACAATAGCTGTAGCCTGCTGTCTTTGCAGCATGGCAGAAGCGATTTCAGATGCATAGGCCAAATGGGAAATCCTCGCTTCAATGACTTTAATCCCTGCATGGTTTAGTCTTTCTTTGATTTCCTCTTCCAAAGAATGGTTGACCTCTTCCACTCCTGATCGCAAAGTGATTTCTGCATTTTCTGCTTCAAAGTCATCGTAAGGGTATTTGCCAGCCATTTTCCTCACTGCAGCATCGGTTTGAAGATGGACAAAGTTTTCATAATCCTCCACATCAAAAGTAGCCTTGAATGTGTCTTCCACCTGCCAGACTACAATAGTGCCTACCATTACCGGATTTCCAATTTTGTCATTCACTTTGAGCGGTTTGTTTTCAAAGTTTCTGACGCGTAAGGAAATCTTTTGTTTGGTCATGAAAGGATTGACCCAAAAGAAGCCGTTGTCCTTCACTGTGCCTTTGTAGGCACCAAATAGGATCAATACCATGGCTTTATTGGGCTGCAGGGTAAAGAATCCGGGAAGGATCATGACGAATAGTACAATCAGTACTATACCTAACCAGATAATCTGGTTTATCAAAGAAAAAACAATGGCAGGAATCAGGGCTATCGCCACCAATACCATCAAATAGCCAGATAGGGGTTTGGTTAATTTTTCCATATTGTTATGATATTAAAATGATATCATTGCAATATACTTAAATTTCTTTCAAAAGGTTGTGATTTTTTGAAAAAATAAAACCCCGCCCAAAAAAATGAGCGGGGATACTGAAATCCTTGAAGTTTTTCAAACCTCGA
Organism: Shivajiella indica; assembly: GCF_042683085.1. Lineage (NCBI taxonomy): Bacteria > Pseudomonadati > Bacteroidota > Cytophagia > Cytophagales > Cyclobacteriaceae > Shivajiella > Shivajiella indica. The sequence goes on from NZ_JBHUIV010000020.1 coordinate 8,098, forward strand.
AGGTCTTAATATTTGGAAAACACGTTTTTTTGTTTCGGGAGAAAACCTTTGAGGTCTTTAAGACCTCAAAGGTTTTTTAAAGGTTAGGTCAACATCGCTCCATCTACCTGAAGCACTTGACCGGATATATATGAACTCATATCAGAACCTAAGAATACACAGGCATTGGCAACCTCTTCGGGTTGGCCGCCACGCTTCATCGGAATGGCATCTCTCCAGCCCTGAACGGTTTTCTCATCCAATACAGCAGTCATTTCCGTTTCAATGAAGCCAGGAGCGACGGCATTGCAACGGATATTTCTGGAACCCAATTCCAGGGCCACAGACTTGGTGAAGCCGATGATACCGGATTTTGAGGCGGCATAGTTGGCCTGTCCTGCATTGCCTTTGATACCTACTACTGAAGTAATGTTGATAATAGAACCTGCCTTAGCCTTCATCATAGTGCGGGTAGCTGCTTTTACGGTATTGAAGCATGATTTAAGGTTGACATTGATCACCTCATCCCAAGCTTCTTCGGTCATTCTCATCAACAGGTTGTCACGGGTAATACCGGCATTGTTGATCAGGATATCCAAAGAGCCAAATTCAGCCACCACAGCATTGACTAATTCCTCAGCCGCTTTGTAGTCAGAGGCGTCAGAGCGAAAGCCCTTGGCCTTGATGCCGAAAGCAGCCAATTCATCTTCCAAAGCCTGACCTTTTTCCACGCTGGAAAGGTAGGTGAATGCTACATTGGCGCCCTCTTGGGCATATCGGATAGCAATTGCTCTGCCGATTCCTTTAGATGCTCCGGTGATCAGAGCCGTTTTTCCGCTTAATAATCCCATATTGAATTTTTGGTTGGTACAAAACAAAGGTCAAAAATAAGGATTTTTTTAGAATGTTAGGATAGATTAGCAATTGCATCATATGAACTGTTATCCTGAGCTTTTTAAATTTGGTATTTACAGAGAAGGGAGTGATATCTTTTGGAATGTATTCCTTCACCTTTACAAGCTCTGTCTACCAATGACAGAAATGTACGTCACTCTGAGTGAAGCGAAGAGTCTCATTTATGCTTGGTAGATTCTTCGCTTCCCGCAATGCTGCGGGACAGGCAATTCCTCGCTCTGAATGACGGTACACCTGATGTCATCCTCTTTTCTGTACATTTTCCTAAATTTTAAAATCTCAGCATGACGAGTCAGATATTCTGTCATTGGTAGTGAAGCGAGAAGTCTATAACAAGTAAGGTTATAGAAAATATACAGAAAGACATTAAATTCAAGGATTCATTTCAATATATATGATAGCAATCGTTGATTATCAACCTGAACTAAAGCCCCATTTTGAGCGCATCAATAAAGCTTGGGTGCAGCAGTATTTTTCTTTGGAACCATTTGATATTGCTCAACTGGAGAATCCTCAAGCAAATATTCTCGACAAAGGCGGCCATATCATTTTTGCCAAAGAAAATGACACTATTTTGGGCACTGTAGCTCTTATTCCTTCCAAAGAGACCGATACCTTTGAAATGATCAAAATGGGGGTAGCTACAGAAGGACAGGGGAGAGGCCTTGGATTCCTGTTGGGAAAAGCCATTCTGGAGAAAGCCCAAACCATGGGAGCCAAAAAAGTAGTGCTTTATTCCAATACCAAATTGACACCCGCACTTCATTTGTACAAGAAATTGGGCTTTAAGGAAGTAGATATGGGATGCAGTCAATATAGACGTTGTAATGTCAAAATGGAAATCAGCTTATGAAATCGAGCATGGCCAAAACGTCACACATGAAAAAGATTATCTCCATGCCAGATTCTATGTTACCCAAATAAATAATTCAAAATAACATGAAAAAGATAAAAATCAGAAAAGGAACCCTCAAAGAGGTGGCGGATCTTTCCAAAAAAGTGACTGAATTCTTCCAGCCTTTTTCTGAGAAAACCTATGAGGACAGGCTGAAAGACACCATTCATCTGATCCTCGTTGCTGAGGTTGATGGAAAGCCTGTTGGTTTTAAAGTGGGCTATCAGAGGGATTCGCCTGAATTGTTTTATTCTTGGATGGGTGGGGTGTTGGATAGCTATAGGAGAATGGGTATTGCGACTAAATTGGCTGATGAACAGGAACGTTGGGCCAAGAATCATGGTTATCTAAAGGTATATTTCAAAACAAGAAACCGCTTCACTAAAATGGTCCACTTTGGCCTGAACAGAGGATTTAAAATTGTAGATTTGATTAAAAAAGGAGGGATTGATGATTATCGGATTGTGATGGAGAAGCTTTTGTGATGTTATCAAAATTTCTTTGTTAGTAAGAAGTGCATTGTTCCATAAGGGGGTTCGGAAAGATGTTTTTTGATATTTGATCCGCCTATGCGGACAAAATATTGATAGATATTATTCCAGACTCTGGAAAATTATTCTTTTAGTAAAGTTGGGTATTGGATTGACTGTTGAGTAAAATATGTAGAAATGGCAGAAAATTTCGTAAAGGAAATACAGGTCAAAAATATGGTTTGTCCCCGCTGTATTCTGGCAGTGGAGCAATCACTTCATCAATTGGGGATTCCTTTTGATAAGGTGGTACTGGGAAAAATATTTCTAGCTGGGGCGGTTGATGAAAGTAAGCATTCCCAATTGGAGCAAGAGCTCTATCGATTGGGATTTGAAATCCTGAAAAGCAAAGAAGTTCAAAGAATAGAGGAAATCAAACATTTACTCAATGGTCTTATACAAAAAGAAGATATTCCAGAAGGTCTCAATCTGATGGATCTGATCAAGCAGCATATTCCTGAAGATTATTCCCAGATCAGCCATTTGTTTAGCAGCACAGAGGGAATTACCCTAGAGCGATATTTTATCCAATTGAAGCTAGACAAGGTCAAAGAATGGCTGTTTTATGAAGAGATGCAGTTGAGTGAAATGGCCTGGAAGTTGGGCTACAGTTCTGTGCAGCACCTTTCCGCACAATTTAAGAAGTTCACAGGCATGACTCCTTCGGAATATAGGAAAATGAAGAAGGTTAGTGGTGAGGGCTGGAGATAAAATAATCTCGCAGTGTGTGAAATGTTGCCCGGAGAGTTTAAAATTAGGTTTTTGCAGAAAGGGAATGTCCACTATTGAAGCCTCATCCTGAGTATTCAATAATTTGAGAAAATTGTGAAGAAAAGGAAATGACATCTTGTTTTCCACGTCATTCTGAGACGGAGCCTGCGGAGTCGAAGAATCTCCTAAACTATGAGGGATTCTTCGCTTCCCGCAATTCTGCGGGACAGGCAGTCCCTCGCTACCATTGACAGATAGGAGGAGCCGTCACTCTGACGAAGGAAGAGTCTCCCATTTTAGTGGAGATACTTCACTGCGTTACTATTGACAGAAACAAGAGCCACGTCACCCTGAACGTAGTGAAGGGTCTCTTTCATCGAAGATTAAGGGATCTTTCGCCTTCGTACCTCAGGCTCAAGATGACGTAGGAAGTCATATCCTTTCTGTAAATGCCAAATTTTAAAATCTCAGAATGACGCGTAATTTTGTCATTACCCTTACTATACATTTTCCTAAATGTTAAAATCTCAGAATGACGGTTACTGAAGTCTGTCATTTGTTCAAATAATAAGTCTTGCTCTCTAAAAAACAGCAAAGCGTCGATTCTCATCGACGCCTAAAAATATGCAAGGTTATTAAAAAATGTTCGTTTGCTGTACGATGTCAAAAGTAGAAATAAAGGTTTGCCAAATAGGAAATAAAACATTAAGGATGTTTTAAGTTAAAATCAATAAAATAGAGAGATGTTAATATTGGGGTAATTTACTGATCTGTAAGTCCCTGAATTCTGACTTATAAATCCTTATTTTTAAAAAAAATTGTATTATTCCGATTAACGTTTAGAGATTTTGTTTAAGCTTATCTCTCTTTGCATGTTTGATTTGAACCTATCCAAGTTTTGTGAAGATTTTGCTTTATGTTTAGTAATTCTTCCTTGTACGCGTTTCCTCCACATTTTGAATGAACTTTCTTTCATCTCCCTTCGCATCAGGATAATGATCTCTTGCTCAGATAGTCCAAACTGAGTGGTAATGGCATCAAAAGGTGTTCTGTCTTCCCAAGCCATTTCTATAATTCTATCTATAGCCTCAGGTGTGAGATTTTCCTGTTTTTTCATATTTCTTAAACTTTAGCTTTGCTCCTTTGTTTTTCAATCGATGCAAAAAGTGAATGTTGTTTGGTTGAAAAGGGATTTAAGGTTAAAAGATCATCAAGCCCTTTCTGAGGCCCTTAGACATAGTCTTCCAATTATTCCTGTCTTTTGTTTTGAGCCTTCTTTGGTGCAGGCAAAACAAAGTGACGATAGACATTGGCGATTTGTTTGGCAGAGTTTGGTAGATATGAACCAGGAGTTGCAACGATGGGATGCCAAAGTTCATATCTTTTATCAAGAAGTTCTGCCTGTTTTTCAATATTTATCAGCACATTATCAGGTTCAACAAGTTTTCTCCCATTTGGAAACAGGTATTAAGATAACCTATGAAAGAGATAAAACTATGGCTGATTTTTTTGCATCTCGAGCTATAGTTTGGAAAGAATTTAAGCAACAGGGTGTTCTTCGAGGAAGAAAGGATAGGGAAAACTGGTCCAAGGACTGGAATACCTTTATGTCAGAGCCAATGCAGGACCCTGAATTATCCAAAGGGAAGTTTTTAACCCTTTCTAACACATTTATGCAAAGTATTGAGCAGAAGGAAATTCCTGAAAAATGGAAAACTGTTCAACCGAATATGCAAAAAGGAGGCGAGAGTATAGGGAAAAAATATATGGATTCTTTCTTTTCTGATCGGGTAAAAAATTATAACAGACATATCAGCAAGCCCGAACTCAGCCGAAAAGGATGCAGCCGTTTATCTTCCTATTTGGCTTGGGGTAACCTTTCCATGAGACAGGTATATCAAATAGCTGAAAAAAAGAAAAAAGAAAAATTTCAAGTACGCAACCTTACCAATTTCCAGTCACGTCTGCGCTGGCATTGCCATTTTATCCAAAAATTTGAGATGGAGTGCCGAATGGAATTCAGAAATGTCAACAGGGGTTTTGATGAGATGGAAAAACCACTGGATGAAATGAAGGTCAAAGCTTGGAAAGAGGGGAGAACAGGCTATCCTTTGATAGATGCCTGTATGCGATGCCTTAAGGAAACCGGTTATCTGAATTTTCGGATGCGTGCCATGTTGGTTTCTTTTCTTACCCATCATCTATGGCAGGATTGGCGTACTGGAGTGGACCATTTGGCAAGGTTGTTTTTGGATTTTGAACCCGGCATCCATTATCCCCAGTTTCAGATGCAGGCCGGGGTAACCGGGATCAATACCGTGCGCATCTATAATCCGGTCAAACAGTCCCAGGACCATGATCCTGAAGGAGTTTTTATTAAAAAATGGTTGCACGAATTAAAAAAAGTTCCTTCCTCATTGATTCATGAACCTTGGAAATTGACTGGCATTGAGCAGGAATTATTTCAGGTCAAAATAGGAGTTGATTATCCAGCTCCCATAGTGGAACTTGAATTAGCAGCGCGTTTTGCCAGAGAAAAGATCTGGCAGGCCCAAAAATTGCCTTCGGTTCAAAAAGATGCAGAAAGAATTCTCAATAAGCACACGGTTCCGAATCGCTGGCCCTGATTTTTGAAAAGCTGGAAAATTTTAGGAAGTCGGAAACCGGATTGCGGAAGTTACAGAGGAAAGCCATTAAGTTAAGGGATTAAAGAATTTCATTAAGAAGAAAGACCTTAAAAATAATAAGCAGTTCAACTGCTGTAAAAGGCTTATCCTTGTCACTCGGAGATTTTAAAATTTAGCATTTATAGCATGGAAATGACATCTCGGGCCGTTATCCTGAACCTCCTCCTGCCTGTTCTTCAGACAGGCAGGAGGAGGTGAATGCCTGCCCCGCAGCATTGCGGGGGATCTCTAAAATTAGCAGGGATGCTTCGCTCGTTCCACACTACCAATGACAGAAATGTATGTCACTCTGAGTGAAACGAAGAGTCTCATTTATGCTTGGGAGATTCTTCGCTTCCCGCAATGCTGCAGGACAGGCAGTACATCGCTCTGAATGATGGTACACCTGATGTCATCCTCTTTTCTGTACGTTTTACTACATGTTAAAATCTCAACATGACGCATAAAAAAGAGCTGAAATAGATTGATTTTGGATTTTGTGATTCCAAGACCAATCAACTCAATGCACTATTTTCCAAATCAAACAATCCCCTAATTCTCTACCGTTTCACTTGGCTCATCCAATTACCCCAGGCCAGTCCTAGTCTACAGGTAAGCAGACCAATTAACGAGGCAATACCCAATCCTTTGATCAGATCCCAACCTTGACTGATATAATTGGGATGGAAAATATAGCGATATGGGGAGTCAGGATTAGCGAAATAGGGAAGGGAATACCTTCCAAAAAACCAGCCTCTTCCATATTCTGACATCTGTAATTCTGCAAAGTACCATTGTGCAGGCACAAAGCTAATCACAAATCCTAGTGACAGGGCCGCTGCCAGTATCCATTTATTCCTACTTTTCCATTTCGAAATGATCAGATCGATCACCATTGCTGGGACAATCAGAATAAATGGGAAATGGAAAGGTTGGAACCTTGTAATGTAATTGTAGACTGGACTCAACTTTGGTTCTGCCGGGAAAAGAGGCAAAACCCAGACCATACCAGCCATCAATAAGGTATAAACGATGGCCATTTTGGTAGCTCCCCATTTGTAGGGGGATGCATAGGCCACAGAAACCATCAAAATAGGAAGAGAAGCCATGGCTACCTGATAGGTCAACACATGGTGATGTCTGCTAAGAAAGAAATATTCTGCAAAGAAAGTGTAACCCATCACCAACAAAAAACCGGAGCTCATGGCATACAGCCAATGCAAATGGGTTTTGGCTTTGTCCTGCAGCTTATTTCCCAACCGATTCTGAACTGCAATGACGGAAATCAGTGCACCAAATTGTATCACAATCATGCCCAATCCAAGCACTGCATGAGGGGGAGAAAGAATTTTTACATCCAAACCATATGTATTATGCCACCAGTCATCAAAAGGTGCTGAAGTCAGCATGGCAAAGGCGCCCCAAATACAGAACATTGCACCTAATGAACCGTGGAAGATACCCCAAAACTTGATAGTTTGTTGTTTTTCTTCCAGGCTTCCCCAAAAACTGGTTTTGAGAACTTTGATACCTGAAAAGATACCTGATACGATGGCTCCTAGGTAAATGGCTAAATGAGGTGGCGAAAAAAGACCATCTCTTCCTACACTCATGTGCCAGGAAATATCCCATTGGAGGCCTATTGCGATGCAAAAAGAAGAAAAAACTGAAGCATAAATAAAGCTGGGTATTACCCGCGTAGCTACGGTAGTTTCTGACCGTATTGCTTCTTCAAGGGTTAAGGTACTGAAATTCGTTTTCATAAATATTTTTATTCTACTTCGACATCAAAAGCTCCATTAACTATTTCTCCGTCAATTTTTACTTGAATCCAAATTCTATAATTTCCTTTTTCTGGGAAAGCATAAGGAAAGCTTACCATGCTGTGTTCTTCATGCTCTGGATTTTCCCAATTATTATGGACCATGTCTCCCATGAGAAGACTGTCTCTTTCGTTATCGGGCAAGTGATCCAAGAATGCAACCACTTGATCAATACTGTCCTGAAAGCTTAAACTTTGGGGAATATCTATAAACCCAATTTTTCCGGATTTAAACCTTTCCAAAAGCATTTGTTGCGAACCCATGGAGTAATTTCCGGTGGGATGCAAATGGATATATACAGTTCCATCATGCTTCAGCACTACTGCATGTCCCATCATGCCCAAATAAGGCTCAAGGCTAGCCGGTTCACCCTCAGGGTCAAAAAGTGCAAAATCTAAATTATACAATTTCCCCGCCTCGAATTTCCCGGTTTCTGTTTCCCAAACAGCTGAATATCCTCCTGGTAGCTCTGTTTTTATACCAGGTTTTCCACAAATCATAATATCTCCATCCAATGTGACCAATTTATCGGAGACAGGATTGGAAAAGGTGTAGGAATCATCTCTTCCTAAGATAACCGGTTCATGGGAAACAAGGCTGAAATTACCGGATTCCGGAATGGTCAGTTCAGAAACAATGGTCTCTGCAAATCCGGTATAACGTGTGATATCGGCAAAAACATGGTAATCCCCTGAAGGAAGTGGAGGCAATTTGACCCTGAAATTCAAAGTATCCAAGCGCTCAGGATGCAAATGGGCAAATACATCCAGGTCTCCTTTTCGCATCAAAAAGAGGTGCATGAGCTTGCCATGGTCCGGTACGATAAAACTGATTCTTCGGGTCACCCTTCCCTGTGTGGATTTGAGCGGATCCACTGTAAGTTGAAGGTAATTTCCATCAGGATTACTCTCAATAGTAGAAGTTCCACTGAGGGGTTCAAACATGTAATTCCTGTATTGGTTGGATTCAGCATCCCACCAGGATTTACCTCCCCAAAGGATCAGTAGCATCACAATGGTTCCGACTACTATACCAATTTGCTTTCTTTTTTGGCTTTTCGCTGTTCTTTCCATACCAGGTTCCCGTATGGAATCACTCATGGCAGAGGCAACTATGGTAACCATCAATACCACCAAAAGTACGGCCAAAAAGGCCAATACTATCCCAAGCTCCAAAGGCATTTCCTTTTGTGCAGTGGGTACTGCCATGACAGGGATGACAGCTTCAAAGGTTTCATCTCCCAGTTTCATCATCAATTGTACGCTGGAAGTTCCAGACTCCATAAACCAAAGCTCACCTTCGTATTTTCCCAATTCTCCTTCCACAGGAAAAAGAGGGTCGGCTTTGGGAGTACCTTTAAGTCCTGCTGACCAATAAACCGGTCTTGCTTTTAGGTTTACTTCTTCTGGGTTTTCAGGAATTATAACTGTAACCTTGGCTGTTCCTGGTACCACATCCGGAGGATTGATATTCGCCAAGATCCTGTAAGGGCCTAATAATCCCTCAAAAACAACCCCAGGGCTTCCCACATGGCTGCTAAATAGGATAAAGAAAAGTATAGGGAATAGTGTTTTTCTGATCATGATCTGGCTTTAATCTGATTGCCTTTTTTGTTAACTTACAGACTGGGCAATTTAATAAAAAATGGGCAAAATTCTTTTTCGCCCAATTTTCTATCAACAGAGATTCATCCGAATGCCTAATCGCATAAGTCTGATTGAAATAGAAATTTAAATCATTTACATTTATTCCTTAAAGCTTTTTTACTAATATCAATCAATATCCCAATATCAACAATATCTTACTAGTAATTAACAAAAGGTTTTATTCTATGCCTGTATTTATCTAATATCAATCCCTTTCTCCAGGTTTATATTGGATTCTAGCATTTCTCCTAACATCTTCCATGTAATAATGCACCTCCTTGAACTCTCCAGAAGCATATCGCTCTGCCTGATCAACAAAATGAGGAGAAAAAGGATTGCCACTTTGGCCTCCAGCCAATAAACTTTTAGCTTTTACTTTATCGCCGAACTCTACCACAGCCACAAAGCTGTTTCCAACATTTCCATACCATCTTTTGGTATTGGGATAAGCTCTACTGCCATAGGCTGCCAAGGAACCCCAAAGGGAAGAATTGTATCCTATAGGAAGGCTTGGCAGTTCGTCAAAGAATTTCCCCTGAATTTCATTGGTAACCCTTTGGAAGCGGTTGATCTCTCCCCAAGGGGTATTCCAGGTTCCGAAATCTTCTGTAAGTCTGATAATGGCTTTTTCAAATGCTTCTAATTTCATGGCATCTGTGGTTTCCTTGGAAAGGAAATCAAAAATGTAGGTATCCCAAGGCCTGTCCAATTCCCTGGCATCAGCCATCAACTGCCCTCCCCAGAATACCGCCAAACTGGTTCCCACTGAATTCACACCCGTTTTGAGATCCCAGCTGCTTAACATTTTCATAGGTTCCTTTAACCTTTCCTTTTTTGGGTCCGTGGCAGCTAAGGCAATGTAGGCTTTTTGCAGCGCAGGTATCATAGGTTCAAATGCCATCAAGGTAGGTTCATATGCGCTTTCAATCAAAGATTCCAAGGTAAATTCTTTTTGATCTTTCAAAACCCTCACGGCATTGAGCCCTCTTGCATTTTCCAAATCCCAGGCCATATAAGGAGGGTAGTTTTCTTTTTTTGGACTAAAGGGACCAGCTGCAGTAAAGGGACTGGAATTACAGTTTTGTATCCATCCGTTTTCTGGATTTTCAATGTAGATCATTTCTTCCACTTCGTGGAGGCCTTGCCAGTCAGTGGCCGGATTGCTTCCATCTACGACATTCCTCCAATCAAATTTCGGATCCCTTTTTGGAATAAAATTCCCATGGTAGTACGCAATATTGCCCTCCCTGTCGGCATAAACTGTATTGTTGGAAGAATTGGTCTTCAGATCCATTGTAGCCTTGAACTCCTGATGGTTTTTGGTTTTGGTCCTGCTGTAAGATTGGGTCAAGGCTTTGATCCTCTCTATCATCAGGGAAATTGCCACCCATTTTCCATCCTCTTCCCTGATGACAGGGCCATGGTGGCTGTAATAGGCAGTGATTTGCCTTTCTAACAATTCATTACCCTCTTTATATTTCAGGTTAATAGTCTTCTCTTTCAATGGCCTCCATTCATTGCCAAATTTATAATGATACTTTCCGTTGATTGATTCAACTGTAAGGGCAAAGTGGTCTATGGCATCTGCCCGACTTGAGGTATGCATCCAGCCATTGTATTCATTGAATCCCTGATAAATAAAAAACTGTCCCCAAGTAACGGCACCATAAGCATTTAGGCCTTCTTGGCTGACCATATGGACTTCAGGCCTGAAATAGAAAGAAGTGTGGGGATTGATCAATAATAGAGGATTTCCTGATTTGCTCAGTTTCGGAGCAATTGCAAAACCATTGGAACCTCTGGGTTCTTCTGTCCAATCCCTTTCCTGAAGCCTAAGGTTGGCCTGGAATTCTTTATCGTAAAAAGTTTTCAGCTGGTTGACCGAGATGGTTTCAATATCTCCTCCTATACTTCCTTCGCTGAAAGTCAGGGCCATCCAAGGTTCAAATTTGGAAATCAGTTTGGGTTTAATTTCTGGGTGGGTATAGAGAAAATAGTTGATGCCATCTGCCCAGGCGTCCATGAGTTCTTTTAGCCATTGCGGGGAATTTTCATATTCCTTTTTGACCACTTCTTCATCAATGTACAACTTCATCCTGAAATCTGCATAGAGGTGGGAAATTCCTTCCACCTCTGCCATCCTTCCCAGAGCATTAATAAAATTCACTTCTACCCGATTAAAATCATCCTCGCATTGGGCGTAAATCATGCCAAAGACCGCATCGGAATCTGTTTTACCATAAATGTGGGGTATGCCCCATTGGTCTCTGAAAATTTCAGTATTGGAAGCCCTCTTTTGCCAGCGGTCAAGGTCATTTTGGGCTTGGGAAATACAGGCAAACAGGAATAGAGTCCAATAGAAGAAAAACCTCTTTATCATATTTGGGAAGATTAAATTGGTTACTAAAATAGCAATTATGGGAAAGGGGACAACCAGATTTTATGCAAGGCTAGTAAATTCCATTTTTTTTGAAAACCTGATGGATAAAAAGCATATGGAAGGGCAAGGCTTCTGTCCAATATTCCCAGGTATGGGCCCCTGGTCTTTCTGTGTATTCATGTGGAGTTCCATTTTCCAATAAAAGTTGATGGATTTGTCTGTTGGTATTGATCAAAAAGTCATCTACCCCACAATCTATAAGTAAGAATATTCCATTTTCCTTCATCCTGTCAACCAATCCCACAACAGTAAAAGGTGAAAAAGGGGCTTCTCTGTTAAATGTCCCAATGGAAGCTTCTAATCTTTGATTCACGGAATTGGCATAACTTTCTTCCACTTTCCATAAACCTACATCAATATTCATTACCCCGCTCATGCTACCAGCGGCAGTAAACAGTTCCGGATGCTTGGCACTGAGCATCAAGGCCCCATGACCTCCCATTGACAATCCTGCTATAGCCCTTCCTTCACGCATTTTGAGTGTTTTGTACTTCTGATCTATAAAGGGAATAAGTTCTTGTATCATGTAGGTTTCATATCTCACGGAGTCTTGATTAGGACTGTCCCAATAGTAAGATAATGGACCAACACTTGGCGTAACTATAATGATCCCATATTGATTGGATAGGTTTATCAGTAAATTATCCTCTGTAGTTTTAAGGTGCCAATCAGAGAATTTTCCCGCTCCTCCATGCAATAAATAAACAGTTGGATATGCAGATTCCCTATGTTCATAACCTTGGGGTTTTACTACAGCTGCCTTTAGAGATTTTTTCAAGGCTTGGCTATAAATATCTACAGTGTCTACTTGAGCAAATAAGGTTCCAGTGAGACAAGCAAGGATTACAAACAGGAATAAATTTTTCATAATTTGGGATAGGTGATTTTATTTTTTTGAAATTAAGGATAAATGAAAGGAATAGGTAAATCAAAAAAAAGGGTAGGAAACCGTTTTTCCTACCCTTCCATAAAATCAATGGAATTTTTTCAGTTTTTCTTGCTCAGCCACTGTGGAATAACCATCACTCAATCTGGCGGCATAGTCATCCAGTAGCTCCATTACTCTTTCCTGTTTATTTGACCTCACTATTATCCCCGCATGGTAGTCCAAAGGAACACGGAAATAAACTTCAGGATCATCAAATGAAGACAGATCAGGTTGTTGGAACTTGGATAGCGTCAGTACAATCCCTGCATAACCTTTTTTGACTTTAGGTAATTTGTAATCCTTTCCTTTGGATATAGCATCTTCAATTTTGGCCCATTCTGACCATAAATTGATGTCTGTGGCCCCTTCCACCATTTCAGCCAAATGGGCTCCACCAACCCTTGAAGAAGTCTCCAGAAAGTAGATTTTTCCATCTTCCCTGCCTTTTATAAACTCAGTATGGGCAGCCCCATTTTTAAGACCAAATGCCTTCATCACTTTTTTATTGGCCTCCTTTATGGCCGCATCATCATCAGATCCATAAGTGACATTGGCACTTCTAAATATCCCTCCTCCCTGAGAGATTTCCATGGGAGTAGCCAAATAGCGGGAAACTGTGCAGAAAAGTAGTTTTCCTTCCAGAATTAAGCTGTCTGCATGATATACATCACCGGGTTTGAATTGTTCGACAAGATACCTTACCCTATTATCTCCCAATTCATGGATATTGTTCCAAAGACTTTCCTTGTCATTGACTTTGATGATACCATGAGATGAAGCCTCTGACCTTGGTTTTAAGACCCAGGGCGCCTGTACAGTATCCGCAAATTGATTGATATCCTCGTCATTGAAAAGGGAAGTGAAAGGGGGGACTAATACTCCGGATTCATGTGCCCTCATCCTCATGGCCAGTTTATCCCTGAAATACCTTCCTGTGGTCTGTCCCATTCCTGGAATTCGAAGATTCTCTCTTAGAAAAGTGGCTTTTTCCACATCATAATCATCCAATGCCACAATGGCATCGATTTTCGTCCCTTTCATGATTCCTGCAACTCCCATTAATAACTTTTCAAGATCCCAATCTAGATCCTGCCCGGGCATGTAAAAAATTTCATCAATATATTCGTGAGGCCAATTGCTTTCCCTTAATTTTTCAGAGGTCACAAGAAATACTGTATTTCCAACTTTTTTAAGGGAAGTTAAAAAAGCTCCACCTTTAAAATAGTTGGAAATACATAAAAAGGTTTTATGCTGCTTTATCATATACTTAGTGGTTTTCAAGTAATTTAATCAATAAATGCACACCAAAAGCAGTTGCGTGCTTGGTTTTGGCAAATTCAGAATCCCCAAAGGCAGTTCCTGCTATATCAATATGGGCCCAAGAATCATGACTCTCCGTGAAATACTCTAAAAATTTTGCTGCGGTGATGGCTCCCGCAATGGGTTTTCCATGGTAATTTTTAATATCTGCTATATCACTGTCCATTTCAGTCTTGTACACATCCCACATTGGCAGTGGCCACACCCTTTCTCCAATACTTTCTCCACTTTCCTGTAATTTTTTTGATAATTCCTCATTTTTGGTGAATAGGGCAGCACATTCATACCCAAAAGTTCCCACTGCACTTCCCGTCAAAGTGGCGAAATCTATTACGGTATCGGGAGAATAATTTTTTATCAGATAATTTAAACCATCTGCCAGGATCAATCTTCCTTCTGCATCTGTATCAATAACTTCAATGGTTTTACCACTGTAACTTCCTATTACATCCGAAGGAAGGAAAGATTTACTGTCCACTGAATTTTCAACACAGGGAACAACTGAGGTGACATTGACATTAAGTTTCAGATCCCCAATAAGCTGCATGGCTCCCAAAACTGCGGCTGCTCCACCCATATCACATTTCATTTGTACCATTCCCTGGGTTTTGATATTCAGGCCCCCTGTATCAAAGGTTACGCCTTTGCCTACCAATCCCAGATGTTTAGTAGCAGACTTGGAACGATATTCCATGATGATGAACCGTGGCTCTTTATCACTGCCCTGACCTACAGCTAAAAATGCTTTGAGATTTTCTTTTTCAGCTTTTTTCTTATCGAATACCCTAGTTTCAAACCCATATTTTCTACCCGCTTTTTGAGCCCATTCAGCCAAAAATTCCGGGGTTATTTTATTGGGGGGCAAATCCACCATGTGGAAAGTCTCTATTTGTGCATCAGCAATTTTCCTTGCTTTTTCGGTTACTTTTTCAGCATCATTTAACCCTGATTTAATGAAAAGGCTGATCTTTGTCCAATCTTTGGGGGCAGCTTCAGTGTTTTTATAATGACCTAACCTATAAGTCCCCAAAACCAGACCGGATACCGCAGCCTCAAGGATGTTTTTATCCATTTCATCTGTCAGATAAAGCAATACCTGGTCTTTAAACAAATCCCCCTGCTTGGCGGTCAATCTTCTAAAAGCTGTTTTGACGGATTTATATTCCGGGTTTTTTCCAAGTCCAATAAACAGGAAAATATTTCCGCTCTCCTTTTCTTCAATTATAAACTGGGAGTCTTTCTTTCCACTGAAAAGGCTATTGGATACTGAAATATGAAGAAATTCTTCTCTTGACTGGGTGCCATTTTCATTTTCAAAAAATGGAAGAAGGATTAAACCTTTGAAATCGTTAACAGTATTGCCTTTTGTGATTTTCATATAGATTCGGTTTTACGGAATTAAATCCTTCAAGCAATTAAATAAAAATCCAACAAAATATTGGGGCTTACTAATTTTAATTATTTGTGAAACTCAAAAAATCCTCCACATGTAAAATGGTAAAAAAATGTAAATTGATTTATTGCTCGAATACCATAATCCTACTGTCATATAGTGTCAGTTTTCCACTATTCTGACATTCTGGCTCTGTTTCATATACCATTGTATGGGAAGTAGACCCTGTTTCATTTCTAAAAATCTGCCATTTTTCAGATCCCTGATTTGGTAAATAATTTCCTGACAGGATACAGTTGACCAAGTACCTTTTATTTGCTTCCGGATTCATTGTTATCGGCCTGCCGGTAATGTTTCTTCCTTCCAGGCTTCCTGAACAAAGGAATTCACTGAGTTCCCCATTCTGGAAGCTAAGTTGGAATTCATAATTTCCGTTGATCCTGCTCGAAGATTCAAATTCATCTATCAGCAAAAGATCTGTAAATACCTCTGTTCTTCTATTTGGATTGAGAAGGCTTCTTACCTGTTTGAAGTCCCTTCTGCCTTCTACTTTAATGTCCCTTACTTTATAATTTTCGTATTCCAAGCGTGTGGTGGACTCAAGGGAATTGGTATTTAAATATTCAATATGGATTTTCCCAGATCTTAGTAAGGAGGCACTGTTGCTACATTCTCTCAAACTATCAAATTCGAGGGTCACCTTTCTCATTTCCTCATTGATGCTTATCACGGGGCAGCCCGGGATGTCTAAAGTATCAGCAGTTTTGTAGTTGTCCAATGTCCGAAAAGCAAAAAAATAAGCTTCTTCAAGTGTGAATGAAATATTGAAAATTTCCTTTCCTTCAACCTGTAAATCTGTTGAAATATTTTTATCAATGTCCAGAGAACAGGAACTGAAAATAAAAATCACCAAAATGGGAAAAAGGAATTTCTGAATCATAACTAAACTTTGACAGTGTAAATCTACTGTCTTTCATTGAATTTCAAAATCGTGCCAAATTGAAGATGAACTGCTTTTTTTTGGAATTTGGATTGTCTATATTCAACGGTATTTTAATCCAAATCATATGTCTTATAAAGAAGGAATGCTTAGGGAAGATGCCCTAAAGGGGAAAACTATTTTGGTAACTGGGGGAGGGACGGGTCTTGGTAAATCAATGGGATTATATTTTTTGAAATTAGGTGCAAACCTGGTGATAACCAGCCGAAAATTGGATGTGTTGGGGGCAACTGCAAAGGAAATGGAGTCAGAAACAGGTGGTAAGGTGTTGGCTTTATCCTGTGATGTGCGTGAAATTGAACAAGTGGAGAAAATGTGGGCAGATGCCCTTGCCCATTATGGTAAAATTGATGTGGTACTTAACAATGCCGCCGGTAATTTCATCAGTCCGACTGAACGGTTGTCGACCAATGCCTTTAACACCGTTTTGGATATCGTTTTAAAGGGAACTTCAAATGTTACGTTGACTGCTGGGAAGTCATGGATTCAGTCTAAGCAAGCAGGGACATTCCTTAATATCGTAACCACCTATGCCTGGACAGGATCGGGATATGTCGTGCCAAGTGCAGCAGCAAAAGCAGGAGTTTTGGCCATGACCCGTTCGCTGGCAGTGGAGTGGGCAAAGTATAAAATCCGCTCCAATGCCATTGCTCCTGGGCCGTTTCCGACTGAGGGAGCCTGGAGTAGGTTATTGCCTGGAGATCTTGTAAAGAAATTTGATCCTGCCAAAAAAGTACCGGTTGGAAGGGTGGGGGACCATCAGGAGCTGGCTAATCTGGCTGCATATCTGGTTTCCGATTTTTCTGCCTATGTTAACGGGGAAGTTATCACTATAGATGGAGGAGAGTGGTTAATGGGTGCAGGTGAGTTCAATAACCTGGATATGATACCCCAGGAAATGTGGGATATGATGGAGGCTTCAAGGGGAAAAAAGGGATGAGCCCCAAAGTAATTTGGGGCTATCTAATGGCAAAGTGGAAAATCAGGAACCTGTAAATTAATCAGACCCTCTCCACTATTTAAATTAGTGGTGGAGGGTTTATTTTTTGTCTTCTTTGAAAACTGGCGCTTTTTTGAAGGGAAGTACCAATGTGCCATCCCAATTTTCCAATACCTTTCCCACATTTCCTTCATCTATGGAGGTGGTTTCTATGAAAAACCAATTGTCATTCCCGGTATCTGATACCGCTATAAGGACACTTTCAGAAATCAATCTCCCCCCAGGAACTTTGCTTGTGGTCACCACAGGGACCAAGGCATGGACTTCGCCATTTGATCGGGTATGTTGGATAGGTTCCTGCACCTTAAAATCCTGCATTTTGATACCTTTTTCGATCTGATTCTGCTGGATTTTTTTCCAGGTGTTTTTCATGGACTCATAGCCTCCCGCCTGTTCAATTAATCCAGGGTAGGTGAATTTTAAAATTGATTCCACATCAGAATTGATCTGAGCTCTTGCATAGGCATGCGCTGCTTCAATGATACTTGTCTCAATTTGTGCAGAAGTACTGAAAATAATGTGTAAAGTGAAAATGATTGTTGGAACTAGTCTTTTAAGCATAATGGATCAATAGGATTAAAATATGCCTAAAACTAATAGCTACTTTCAAATTTCAGATAAATTTTCTGCAAAAATTAATAGTTAGATGCTACCCAAAAATAGATTGGAAAACCCAAAGTGATATTGAAAGGGAAGGTAACTGCCAATGCCATAGGTAGAAAGATACCTGGGTTTGCCTTGGGAACTGCAATTTTCATGGCTGCCGGAACTGCAATATAGGATGCAGAGGCAGCAAGGATAGCAAACATAAATCTGTCCCCTGTGTTGGAGGTAATAAACTGGGATAAATAAGCTACCAAAATTCCGTTGACAAGGGGGATGACAATGGCAAAAATGGCTGAGAATTTTCCTGAATCTAAAAAATCCTTCAGTTTTTTTCCACTGGTAATGCCCATATCCAACAAGAAAATAGCCAGAAATCCTTTGAAGATGTCTGTTGTAAAGGGTTCAATACCTCTTGCTTCTTCTTCTGAGGCCAATAAACCTATCAGAAGGCTTCCTAAAATCAACAAAACCGAACCATTGGTAAAAGCATGATTCACCACTTTTCTAACTTTCATTTCCGGGGAACTTTCCTGCGCATAAATTTTTATTAGCAAAACCCCCAATATAATTGCCGGAGCCTCCATAAGGGCCATAATTGCTACCATGTACCCGTTGAAATGCTGTTGTTGGATTTCAAGAAAAGAAACAGCTGTAACAAAAGTGACCGCTGATACGGAACCATAGGCTGCAGCGATTGCTCCTGCATTTTCGATTGAAAAGCGCTTCTTGAGTATGAAAAATGTATAAAACGGGATCAAACTGGCAACTGCCACTCCAAAAAGTACTGCCCAAATAATTCCAAAATTAAATTCACTGTGTGCTAATTCCTGCCCACCTTTGAAACCTATGGCGAAAAGCAAGTAAAGTGAAATGAATTTGGAGGAGTTATTGGGGATTTCCAGATCACTTTTAAGTCTTACTGCAATGATTCCCAAAAGGAAAAAAAGGAATGCCGGATTGGTGAAATTATTCAGTAATAAGTCGAAATTCATAGTGCTTGTAAAATATTTTTATCCAGATTTCAAATCATCTGAAACTTTTTGCAAAACTCTTCAGTATAATTAATATATTTTTATTTATATTGATAATATTAAATATTAAAATTATTTATGAATTATACACTACATCAATTGCAGGTTTTTTTGAAAGTTACCCAAACAGAGAGTATCACTAAGGCTGCCGAAGAGTTGCATTTGACTCAACCTGCTGTATCTATTCAATTGAGGAATTTTCAGGATCAATTTGATATTCCCCTGACTGAAATAGTAGGAAGGAAACTTTATGTCACTGAATTTGGAAGAGAAATTGCGTCTGCTGCTGAAAAAATTGTGGACCAAATCCATGCAATCAATTATAAAACAGCATCATTCAAGGGGCAATTGACAGGTAGGCTTAAGATTTCTGTGGTTTCTACAGGCAAATATGTCATGCCATATTTTCTGACAGGGTTTATGAAGCGGCATCCCGGTATAGAACTTAAACTGGATGTTACCAACAAAGCTATGGTTCTCAATAGTCTGGATGAGAATGAAGTGGACTTCGCGCTTGTTTCAATATTACCGGAATCCATTCAGGTGGAGGCCATACAATTGATGGAAAATAAACTTTATTTGGTTTCAAATAAAGATTTTGAGTTTAAAAAAGAAAAATATGCCAAGGAAATATTTGAGCAAATTACTTTGATTTTCAGAGAACAGGGCTCTGGTACACGCTTGACTTTAGAGCGTTTTCTAAGGAATAATAATATACCCGTGAGAAAGAAAATGGAATTGACCTCCAATGAAGCCGTAAAGCAGGCAATAATTGCTGGATTGGGATGCTCAGTCATGCCATTGATCGGAATTAGGAATGAATTGAAAGATGGATACCTGAAGATCATCCCTGTAGAGGATTTGCCCATTGTGACCAACTGGAACCTGATCTACCTGAAAAACAAGAGATTTTCTCCCGTAGCAGAAGCATTTTTAACCTATCTGCATGAGGAAAAGAATAATATTATTGCTGAGCACTTCAGTTGGTTTGGAGAAAAGAGAGTGTCAAATAATTGAGGGTTTCCATTTTAATTCCTTCCAAAATTTAGGCTTATAAAGCCTTAAAAATCATCATATTATAAAATGAAACAAAAATTATATACATTTGATACACCTTTTTCGTTTAAATTTGGGTTGTAATATTCATTCATGAAGAAATTCATCAAAATAGCACTCCTTTTTTTCTATGTGTTTTTTAACGCAGGACTAAGCTATTCCATGCATTTCTGTGGTGAAGATTTCAAGAGGATCAATGTTTTTGCGGATTATAAAACCTGTTGTGAGTCCAAAACGCCAATGCCAGGATGTTGCGATGATGTTTCTAATTTGGAAATTCCTAACAATGATCAGCAGGTTTCCGAAATTTTGGATTTTCATCCTATGATTTTTGAATTGATTACTTTTGACTTTTCTATTGAATTAGTACCTCATTTTGTTAAATGGGAAGAGAAAATTTTCTATTCTGATTCCTCACCGCCAATAATCCAAGAAACCCCGATTTACATTTTTTGTCAGGTATTCCTGATATGATTTTGATTGCACGCAAAGACACAAAACTCCAAGGGATTTATTTCTGAAAAATAGAACAGCCGGATATTGGGCTTTTTGTCCTATCAGGTTTTCATAATCAGAAAGAATTGATTTTCAATTGCGAATCAGTCTTTTTGGCTTTTCTCCCAAATCAGTTTCTGTATTCCGGACCATTATCAAATAATTTCCAATCCGCTACAAGTGGATAAATATCAACAAATACCTGTTTTTTCTATCCAAGTAGATCAAGCAGATAAAAAGTAGTCAGCGAAAAAAACTATGCTCAATAAAACCATAAAATTCTTTCTTGAAAACAAGCTGGTAACAGTAATCCTGTTGGTTCTTGTAGTAGGCTGGGGGATAGTGACAGCACCATTCAATTGGAATACGGGTTTCTTGCCCAATGACCCTGTACCGGTGGACGCTATTCCTGATATTGGTGAAAACCAACAGATTGTATTTACGGAATGGATGGGTCGTTCGCCTCAAGATGTGGAAGACCAGATCACTTATCCTCTGACCACTTCATTACTTGGGATGCCAGGGGTTAAATCTATCCGAAGCACCTCTATGTTTGGCTTTTCATCCATATACATCATTTTTGAAGAGGATTTGGAATTTTATTGGAGCCGTTCCCGGATTTTGGAGAAGTTAAACTCCCTCCCCGCAAGTTTGCTTCCTGAGGGTGTTCAACCCAAGTTAGGTCCTGATGCTACGGGTCTAGGGCAGGTTTATTTTTATACGCTGGAAGGAAGAGATGAAAAAGGAAATCCAGTTGGGGGTTGGGATTTGCATGAACTCAGAAGCATTCAGGATTACTATGTACGCTATGGTTTGGCAGGTACAGAAGGGGTAGCCGAAGTGGCTACAATAGGCGGACATTTAAAGGAATACCAGGTGGACCTGGATCCTGTGGCCATGAAAGCGCACAATGTGGCTATGATGCAGGTGATGAATGCGATTAAGCAATCCAATTTGGATATTGGGGCCAACACCATGGAAATCAATCAAGTAGAATATATTGTCCGTGGTTTAGGTTATATTAAATCTTTGGAGGATATAGAAATGGCGGTTGTCAAAGTTGCCAATAACGTCCCTTTGAGAATCAAAGATATAGCAAGAGTCAATATTGGTCCAGCAAGTAGGGCAGAAAGGGCTATATTGGATAAAGGAGGGTCAGAAGCAGTAGGGGGAGTCGTTGTGGCCAGGTATGGAGATAATCCATTACAGGTTATTGAGGCCATCAAATCAAAAATAGATGAAATATCACCTGGATTACCCAGTAAAACCTTATCTGATGGTACATTATCAAAGGTAACCATTGTGCCTTTTTATGATCGTTCTGGATTAATAAAAGAAACATTGAATACCCTCAACGAAGCCATTTCCTTACAGATTTTGATCACTATCATTGTCATTATGGTCATGGTTTTTAACCTGAGGGCATCTTTGATGATTTCGGCTTTATTACCACTGGCTGTGTTGATGTGCTTTATCATGATGAAATATTTTCATGTGGATGCCAATATTGTTGCCCTTTCCGGGATAGCGATAGCCATTGGTACTATGGTGGATCTGGGGATTATTTTAAATGAGAATATCCTCCGCCACTTTGAAGAATCGGATGGGTTAAAATCCAAACTCCAGGTTATTTATGAAGCAACCACTGAAGTTGCCTCCGCAATCCTTACGGCGGTGATGACTACAATTGTGAGTTTTTTACCTGTTTTTACTTTGCAGGCAGCTGAAGGTAAACTATTTGGTCCTTTAGCTTTTACAAAGACTTTTGCTTTGGTGGCTGCACTGATTTTTACTTTGGTATTTATGCCGGCTTTTGCACATTGGATTTTTGGTCTAAAAGTCAAGAACAAAAGTTATAAGCATATTCTCAATGGAACGATGTTAATTGCCGGAATCCTGTTATTGTTTTACTTCACTTGGGCAGGATTGGTTTTGATGGCATTTTCACTTAACCATTTTCTCCACGAACTTTTCCCTGAAAAGACTGCAGAGGGTAAATATAAAAATAGGGCATCTATGGTTATCGCTGTGGTAGGGGTGGCATTCCTTCTGGCTATTGAATGGAGACCTTTAGGTTTACAACAATCAACCTTCGTTAATTTTATTTTCATTGTCTTGGTGATTGGGATAGTTTTGGGAGGTTTTTCACTTTTCATAAGGTATTATGAATCCATGCTGACCTGGTGTTTGAACAATGCCAGGACATTCTTTTTGATTCCGGTGTTTCTTATTTTTCTCTCGCTTAATATTTGGTTGGGATTTGGGACTGTTTTTGGATTTGTGTCCAATGGGTTTGATAAGCTTGGATGGAATATCAGGAAGACATCCCTGTGGTCGGGCCTTACCCATACATTTCCAGGCATGGGTAAAGAATTCATGCCTGCTTTAAATGAGGGGTCATTTTTATTAATGCCAACTTCCATGCCCCATTCAGGGGTTGAGGCCAATATGCAGATAGTGAAACAATTGGATATGCTGGTTCAGGCTATTCCTGAGGTGGAAATGGTCGTCGGTAAAGCAGGCCGTGCTGAAAGTCCTTTGGATCCTGCTCCCATGTCCATGTATGAAAATATCATCAATTACAAAACGGAATATATACAGGATGAGGAGGCGAATAAACTTAGGTTTAAGGTAGATAAAGATGGTCAGTACCTTCTGGACATACAAGGCAAAACCTGGTGGTATAATAGAGAAAGTGGAGCGATTTGGGATGAAAACATGCAATATATGGCCCAAAGTCAAAGCAATGCGATTGCCAGGAACATTCAAAAATATCTGGTTCAGGACCAGCAGAGAGGGCAATATTTCAGACAGTGGCGAGATGAGATCAAAACAGCAAACGATATTTGGGACGAAATACAGATCAGAACATCAGGAATTCCCGGTGTGACATCAGCTCCAAAATTGCAGCCCATAGAAACCAGGCTGGTTATGCTTCAGACAGGAATGAGGGCACCCATGGGAATTAAGGTTTTTGGTCCTGATTTGGAAACGATTGAACCATTCAGTCTCAAATTAGAGAACCTATTAAAAGAGGTTCCTTCAGTCAAAAAGGAAGCCGTCTTTGCAGATCGATCTTTGGGTAAGCCTTATTTGGAGTTGGATTTAGATAGAATCGCGATTGGAAGATATGGATTAAATGTGGCGGATGTGCAGGAATTTATCGAGGTGGCAATAGGAGGAATGACATTAACCACAACAGTGGAAGGAAGAGAAAGGTATGCTATCCGGGCAAGGTATGCCCGTGAATACAGGGATGACCCAGAGGCTTTGAAAAAGATTTTGGTAAGTACCCCCACTGGGGCTCAGATACCTTTGGGGCAATTGGCTGAAATAACTTACAGGCCTGGTCCGATGATGATCCGTGGAGAAAATACTTTCCTGGTAGGTTATGTGATGTTTGATAAGCAAGCAGGGTACGCAGAGGTTTCCGTTGTGGAAAGTGCAAAAAATCTTATCCAGGAAAAAATCCGGACAGGGGAATTGAAAGTTCCAGGTGGGGTTTCTTTTGTCTTTTCCGGTAGTTATGAAAATCAGGTCCGTGCTGAAAAACGGTTGGCTATAGTTATCCCGCTTTCTCTGGCAGTGATTTTTTTGATTTTATATTTCCAATTCAGGTCTACCGCCATGGTTTTGATGATTTTTTCTGCAATTGGAATGGCCTTTTCAGGAGGTTTTCTTATGCTATATCTGTACCAGCAGGATTGGTTTTTGAATTTCAATTTTTTTGGTATCCATATGAGGGAACTCTTTCAAGTGCGGACCTATAATTTGTCAGTGGCAGTATGGGTTGGATTTATAGCGCTGTTTGGTATTGCTACTGATGATGGGGTGGTCATGGGGACCTACCTTAAGCAGAGTTTTGACAAGATACATCCAAAAAATAAACAGGAAATAAGAAAGGCGGTACTTGAAGCAGGACTTAAAAGGGTAAGACCTTGTCTAATGACCACAGCGACCACATTGCTTGCTTTATTGCCGGTTTTAACCAGTTCAGGTAGAGGGTCCGATATCATGATTCCTATGGCAATACCTGCTTTTGGCGGAATGACAGTGGCATTGATCTCCTTGTTTATTGTGCCGGTGCTTTATGGGAAATACAAAGAATTTAAGGTAGAAAGAAATTGATATTTATTGATATTAGATATTGGGGGATATTGGTCTCATAATCAATTGTTTACTAAATTAATTGATGTTATGGAAGAAAATAAGAGTTACATAAAATTGGAAGACTTAGAGGTCTATCAATTATCAAGAGCATTATCAAAAAAAGCTTGGACAATTTATTCAAAATTGAATTGGCATATGAAGAAGATTATGGGAGATCAATTTATTGAATCTTCTGATTCTATAGGTGCCAATATTGCTGAGGCATATGGAAGGTATCATTATTTAGATAGGATTAGGTTTTTGTACAACAGCAGAGGTTCAAAATTGGAGTCCGTCAACCATTGGCTGAGTTTGATGCAGGAAAGGGGTGTGATTTCTGAGGAAGAGTTTAAAGAAGCAAAGGAAATAGCTGAAAAATTAGCAGTGAAACTCAATAATTACATCAAATCTATTTACAATTCAAAAAATGATTTGAAATGAAGAAGTTCTTAAAGATTTACCATGGGTCTGCCAATTTCTGTTCTAAAGAAAGGGGATGTGGCTCAAATCAATATCAATCAATATCCAATATCCATAAATATCTTTTCCTGATAGTATTTATGGTTATTCAAATAGGAGCTTCTAATGCCCAAATCCTTGATAATTATATAAAAGAAGCCGTCGAAAATAATCTAGGTCTTCAAGCTTCCTTTAAACAGTATCAAGTTAGTCTGGAAAAGGTAAACCAAGTCAGTTTGGATAATCCTCAGTTGAACATAGGGATTTATACCAGGCCTATGGAACTTCTGATGGGCAATCAAAGAGCAGAGGCTTCAATAATGCAGATGTTTCCTTGGTTTGGCATGCTGAAAACCCAAAAGGATGAGGCCACTTTGATGGCAGAAGCTCAATATGAGGCTTTTCGTGAGGAAAGAAACAGGTTGGTTTTTCAGGTGAAAGATACCTATTTCCAATTATTGCAATTGCAGCATACTATTGATATCACCCAAGAAAATCTTGAAATTCTAAAGGTTTTGGAGGAACTGGCTATTGTACGTTATCAAGGGGGAAACACCTCAGGGACAGTATCATCCCTTTCAAAAGTTCTTGGAAACTCAAACCCTTCATCAGGTGCAACTGCCCAATCTGATGGGATGAATATGGCAGGAAGCAGTAGTTCCTCTGCCCCTATGGGGCAAAATACAGCAGGTAATGGGATGAATTCCATGCCTTCAAGTTCCGGAAAATTGACTGATGTTTTGAGGCTCCAGGTTCAGATCAAAGCTTTGGAAAGTGAACTCAGCCAATTGGAAGTCAATAAAAGGCCATTGGTCACTAAGTTCAATCAATTAATTGGGAGGGAAAGGAATGAGGACGTTGAAATAGCAGCCCAGGAAAATTTAACCAATATCAATGGATGGGAAGAAGTTTATCTGGATAGTATCCTGTTGAATAATCCCATGCTTATGATGTTGGAAAAGGAATCATTGGCCTATCGGAAGCAGGCCGAAATGGCTAAATTGGAAGGAAGTCCTATGCTTGGGGCCGGCTTAAATTATATGGTATTTTCTCCACGACCCGAATCAGGAATGATAGGTGGGATGGATGGTATGGAGTATATGCCGTCAGGAATGGGGAATAATATGGTGATGCCCATGGTTTCGATGACCCTTCCGATTTACCGCAAAAAGTATAAATCAATGCAGTCTGAAGCTATTCTTTGGATGGAATCTTCCCAAAAACAAAAAATTGAATTGGAAAACCTCCTTGCCACTGAATTTGAAACTATTTCCACATCTATAAAAGATTCGGAAAGGAAGCTGAAATTATTGGAAGAACAGATAGAATTGATGCAGCAGACCTTGGAAATTTCTGTTACTTCCTATTCCTCAGAAGGGAGCTCTATGGAGGAAATTTTTTCCATCCAGAGAGAATTACTTGATTTTAAGTTGGAGAAACTGACTACAGAAATAGAAAGGCAGGTAGCCATAGCCAGATTGGAAAGCCTTATAGGAATTTAAATACTAATTAAGTTGAATTCATCAAATTATGAAAACAAATAAAAATATTGTCATTATCATTTTAGGATGCCTTTTTTTCGGAGGAGTAGTAGGCTGGATGATCAGAGGAGGGGAAGATCAATCCCAAAAAATAGAGGAACAAGTTGGAGAAGAGACCATATGGGTTTCCCCTATGCATCCACATATCCGGCAGAATGAGCCTGGTAATTGTCCCATCTGTGGGATGGAACTGGTACCTTTAAGCCAGTTTAAAGGCAGTGGAGGAACTGACCCTAATGTACTGGAAATGAAACCGGAAGCTGTGGCTTTAGCCAACATTATGACTACAAAGGTTATCTCGGGGCAAGCTTCAAATGAACTTCAGTTGTCCGGTAAAATTCAACCTGATGAACAAAGGGTTAAAAGTATTGCAGCCAATTTCCCTGGAAGAATTGACAAGCTATTTGTGAGTTTCACAGGACAGGAGGTTAAAAATGGACAAAAACTGGCAACAGTATATTCACCTGATCTGGTCAATGCCCAAAAAGAGCTATTGGAAACTGCTAAGATCAAAGACCGTCAACCTGCTTTATATCAGGCAGCGAAAGAAAAGCTGAGGTTATGGAAAATTTCTGATGAGCAAATCAGGGCTATTGAATTAAGTGGTCAGGTAAAAAGCCAGTTTGATGTTATTGCAGATGTTTCAGGAATAGTAACAGTAAGGAATGTGTCGGTTGGGGATTATGTGAATCGAGGGGGAGTATTGTTTGAAGTTGTAGACTTGAGTCAGGTTTGGGTATTAATGGATGCCTATGAATCCGATCTTGCCTGGCTAAAAATGGGAAATGACCTCAAATTCCGGGTTTCTGCTTACCCGGGAAAGGATTTTAATGCCAAGATCTCTTACATAGACCCCATGCTCAATCCAGAAACCCGGACAGTTTCAGTCAGGGCAGAAGCCAGTAATCCAGGGCTGCAGTTAAAACCGGAAATGTTTGTATCAGCAAAAATTTCGTCTGCTCCATCCAAGGAATCTGGCTTATTGGTACCAAGATCAGCTATCCTATGGACAGGGCCAAGATCTGTTGTTTATGTTCAGGTTGGTGACAAAGAATCTCCTTCATTTGAAATGAGGGAAGTAACTTTAGGAAGTAGAAGCGGAGATAATTATATCATTTTAGATGGATTGGAGGAAGAGGATGAGGTAGTAAGCAATGGGGTTTTTGCAGTTGATGCTGCTGCTCAATTGAGTGGGAATTACAGTATGATGCTGAGGTCAGTCAATAAGAGGGTAGAGGTTTCCAGGGATTTCACAAAGCAGTTGAGCAATTTTGTAAAAAGTTATTTGACAGTTAAAGATGCATTGGTGAAAAGTGATGTCAAAGCTGCCCAAGAAGCCATACCCGCTGTAAAAACAGTGCTTTCAAATATAGATTCCGAATTGTTGGAAAATTCATCCCTGCAAACATGGAAGGATTTGCTGAAACCAATTCAGGCAAGTTTGGAAAAGTTGCAATCCCTGTCAGATTTGGAAGATCAAAGGAAGCATTTTGAAACCTTATCTGATAATTTGATCAATGCTGTGGAGTATTTTGGTGTAGAATCTGATACACTATACAGGCAATATTGCCCCATGGCCTTTAGGGATAAAGGAGCATATTGGCTGAGTTCTGAAAAGGAAATCCGTAATCCCTATTTTGGAGATATGATGCTTACCTGTGGAGAAGTCAAAGAAACTTACCGACCTGTCAAGAGGACTGTTTCTCAATAAAAAAAAATGGATTGGCTTTCAGGCCATATAAAAGATTGGTGGGATATCGGCGCATTTTAGGGGGTTAGCTCTGTTTGGTTACTTAGGTTGAGATCTAGGCTGTTGGTATTTGCAATGCTCTTTTTTAACGCCTGGTCCAATTTTTTAGCTTCAGATTTCAACATTTTAATAAAATGTTGGCTGTCTGAAAGGTTCATTTTTGGATCAATTACTTCCAGTATACCGATAATATTGGCCAATTTTGCCCTCATGGTATGTGACTGGTTGAAATTTAAATTCTTAAGAAGCTCATGCTGCATTTTGAGGAGGTTTTCTGACTTCTTCTTTCCGGTTGCATCAAAAAATCCTCCTACCATTTTGGAAGGTTTCCCTTTTGGAGACCATTCCACAACTTTTCCATATCCAATGACCCATTTTTCATTGTTGTCGGACAAAATCATTCGAAATTCACAGTGAAACGGGACTTTTCCAAAACTGTTGAAATGCTCCTCTAAGTTGTCATTTACAATTTTAAGGTCATCAGGATGAATATTTTTTTTCCATTTTATTTGCTCCTTTTTAACTTTTTTTCCCTTGTGGATATACCCAAGAAGACTCATTAAGGAAATACTCAGCTGATCATGGTTTTTCAAAATGTCCCAAAGCCAAAAACCAATAAGGTTGTTTTCAAAGAGGCCTTCAATGATCTCATTCTTGATATGAATATCATGGATCCCAACGGGCAAATCAATATTGATGTCACTGAATTTTTCTATTTTATGACCAAGTCCTATGACAAATTCCGGCTTACCATTTATATAATGAATAGAAAACTCCCACCTGGTCCAATAAAAATCAAAGCCATCATGTCTCATTTTTCGGATATCCAAAACAAAATTTCTTTCATTCAAAAATTGTGTTTTTTCCAAAAGGTTTTGATATTTTGAATAATCGCTAGGGAAAATGAACTTTGAAAATCTGGATCCTTCTACTTCTTCATTGAATACAGCCAATTGATTTTGGAATTTGGAATTAGCAAAAATTATTACTCCATTTAGGTCTAATTTAACCACATAAAAATAATTGGAAGAAGGTAAAAATTCCTCCAAAGGGCTTAAAAGTTGAGCTTTTGGGTTCATATTCAAAATTTGAGCTAAATTAGTTTAAAAAAATGAAAAACAAAAATATTTATTTAAAATACATTTAAATAGGTTTTAAAATGACGCTTACACATCCGTTAAACAGAAAAGAATTTGGATCATCAGAAAATCTGGGCAAGATGATGAGCCTGGAGGAGGCTTTGGAATTGCTTCAAAATTGGGTAAAGAATGACAAACTTGCTTTTCACATGAAGCAGGTAGGACAGCTGATGAAAGCCTATGCAGTTTCAAGAGGATATGATGAAACGACCCAGCATATGTGGCATATAGCTGGTTTATTACATGACGCAGACTGGGATCAGTGGCCTGATGAGCATTGCAGAAAAATTATAGAAGAACTGGAGGAGAGAAATCAAGATCCAAGGATAATCAAAGCAATTGCTTCCCATGGTCCCCGTTATTTTGGAGTAGATCCGGATTCAGAAATGGATAAAATGCTCTATGCATTTGATGAACTCTCCGGTTTTGTGCATGCCTACTCATTGATGAGGCCACAAGGATATGAGGGAATGGAAATAAAAGGGGTAAAAAAGCGGTTAAAAGATAAAAGTTTCGCTGCTCAGGTCAGCAGGGAAGATATTGCTGATGCTTCTGAAAAAGCAGGGGTTCCTGTTGAAGAATTGATTCAGTTTGTCATTGAGAACCAACTGAGGGCCTGATTTAAAAAGATTGTAAGAATTCTATTGGAGTGAGAACAGGTAAATTGTCATTTGTCTTTTTATAATCTTTAATATTTCGGGTGATAAAATAATCTGCCCCATTATGGATAGCTGTATAGTATTGTAAAGCATATTTTTTATCAGAAAACTGAGAATTTAGAGCAAGGTTCATCAATTTATTGCCCCCAGAAATTACACGGCATGCTCCAATAAAGTCATTTAAATTAGAAGCAGCACCTTCAATTTTGTAAATATCGTATGATAAATAAATTAAGTTAGATAAGCTGCATTCTCCGATTAGTAATGCAATTTTATCTTTTATAACTAGTTCAAGCAATTTAACAGATACCTCGAAATGAGGAGTTCTTTTCGAAATGATGTCAAATGCAACATCCGTGTCCAGATAAACTTTAGGCAAACTTCCTTTTAACCTGTTCTTTTAATAAATCCTCATCAGATAATGTATCTGTAAATACCGATTTTTCAAGGGTTTTTAATAACCGTTCAGCAGCTCTCTGAGGCTCAGTTTTAATTGCATTTTCCCCCGAATCTTCAAAAATCTCCTCGATCATTCTTGATAAAGAAATACCTCTGGCCTTAGCCCTTTGTTTGGCTGTATCAATGACGGTTTTTTTGATAGTAAGGGTAAGTTTGGTTTTCATTTTAATACGTGTTTAAGAAAATATATGTATTTCAATATCGAAAAGGTAATTATTTGATTCATTTTGCAAATTTTATACGATTCGAATTTACAAAAAAAGACCTGGCAAATTTCTTCGCCAGGTCTTTCTTTATAATTATTGATTAAATCTATTCAGATTCATCTTCATCCTCATATTCAACCAATCTTGGGACTTCGGATGATGAGGCTGAATTCTTTTCCAGATTTTCCTGTCTAATGGCTTCCCTTCTTTCCTGCTCAGCTTTCACTTCACTCAATGGTTTGAGATTAGAAGGGGGAGGAGGAAGCAATTCCTCGTCCTCATGTTCATAAGGGAACACTTCCACGATAGGGCTTTCTGTAATGTCCGGCACCCGAAAACTTACCAGCATATTGTTTAAACTTTCATGGATTCGGTCGTAGGCCTCTTTGACATCATGAGCGGTCACCAACATATATTGCGTTACTTTTTTCTCTTTACCACTGTCTGCGTCGGTCACCAAATAGGTGATTTTACATTTGTGCCAGATGTCTATATCCTCATAGGGAAAAACATCCACAAAATTACTTTTGCTGATGTTTGTTACCTGGAAGTCACCCCTTATTGTGGAACCCAGCATATCATAGATTCTGGCCTCTGCTTCTGTAAAAGATACCGCATCTACCAGGTATTGTTCGGAAACATTTTTGAGCAATCCCTGCTCATTTTCTTTGGCATATTTAACCCTGCACAAAAACCAAGTTCTCATAGTAAGAAATTTTGAAATTAAGGTAGCGAAGGTAAGTTATATTGGTAAAAGCCACAATGAAAATTTAGGATTTAGAATTCATTTAAAAATCCATTATATTATCCAGGAATAAAATAATATGTGGAACAAGATTCTTTTTAGTTTTCCAATCCAATTGCTTTTTCTTAACCTCAAGAAAAACCTACTTTTAGTGTCTTTGTGGGGATTATTGGTATTGATCATTATCCAGAAGTTTGGAACAGTTTTGGGTATCCCTTACCTTTTTTTGGATCCGGAATACATGAACAAGATTTCCTGGCAAAGTTTTTTTTTGGTTGGAGTGGCATTGGCCATATTCACCATGGCCTTTCATATGACTACATATATTCTAGACGGCCCCAAGTTCATTTTCCTGGCTGTTGTTCCAAGGCCATTCATTAATTTTTGCCTCAATAACTCCATAATACCTTTAGCTTTTTACATTTTGTACATCTATACTTTTTTCCATTTTCAATTGGACAATGAACATGAGAATAATTGGGTTATTTTAGAGTATTTTCTTGGTTTTACTGCGGGTTCGGTGATAACCTATGCTTTGTTGTTTCTATACTTTGGCTTTACGAATAAGGATTTTTTTCTGCTTTTCGCCGGAACACTTGAAAAACAATTGAGGAAAACAAAAATCACCAGGGCCAATATGCTCAAACGGATAAAAGAGAGCAAAAAGGCAGAAAACAGGGTCCTGGATTACTTTGATATCAGTTTTAAATTCAAACCAGTCAGACAAGACCTGGCTAATTTTGAAGGCCGAAATTTGTTGCGGGTGTTTGACCAAAATCATTTGAACATGGTCATCATACAGACAGTTTTGATCAGCCTAATATTGATTCTGGGTATTTTCAGGGAAACACCTTTTTTACAATTACCTGCTGCAGCCAGCGGTATTTTGTTGCTTTCAATTGCTACTATGTTGGTCGGTGCTGTTTCTTTTTGGCTTAGAGAGTGGGGTGCACCAGTAGTAGTTGTGGTAGTTTTATTGATTAATTCTCTATCAAATACAGCATGGTTTAACAGACCTCATACCGCCTTTGGTTTGGATTATATTGCAGAGCCGGTTGCCTATAACTTGGATCAATTGAATAAGATTCTTCATCCGGACACTATAGCCTTGGATAAAGAAAATACCCTCGAAATTCTTGAAAATTGGAAGAGGAAATTCCCTGAATTTTCAAAGCCTAAAATGGTATTTATTACTGTCAGTGGTGGAGGGCAGAGAGCGGCACTTTGGACCCTCAAGGTTTTACAGGAAGTCCATCATGTCACCAATGAACAACTCTTTAAACATGCTCAATTAATAACAGGGGCATCCGGAGGTGTTATAGGAGCTTCCTATTTTAGAGAAATTTATTTACAGTCGATCACCGACCCGGCTATAAATGTTCTGGATTCGAAATATTTGGATCAAATTTCTGCTGACAACTTAAACCCGATTATTTTCACCCTCCTGGTAAATGACCTCCTTTTCAGAAATCAATATTTTTATTATAATGACAGGTTTTATTTGAAAGACAGAGGATTTGCTTTTGAAAGTCAGTTCAATATCAATACTTACGGAATTCTTGATAAACCGCTATATAGTTACAAATTACCTGAATGGAATTCTCAAATTCCTATGATTGCCGTTACACCTTTAATTACCAATGATGGTAGGAAACTTTATATTTCCCCATCTCCGATGTCCTATATGTGTGTTTCATTGGAAAGATTAGAAGGGTTAAATGAAAAAAGCCAAGGCGTTGAATTCAGGAGATTTTTTGTCAAACAAGATGCCGAGAATCTGAGATTTTTAACAGCTTTAAGAATGGGCGCTACCTTTCCTTTTATTACCCCAAATATCCAACTTCCCTCCAAACCTCAAATGGAGATTATGGATTCAGGACTTTCGGATAATTTTGGTATGCAGGATGCTTTGAAATTTATTCATGTTTTCGAGGATTGGATCAAGCAAAACACATCAGGAGTTCTTTTATTGACGATTAGGGATTCGGAAAAATTTTCTGAGATCGATCAAAAAAAACCACCGACCATTTTACAAAAGTTGTTTACCCCTTTGAAAAATATTTACATCAATTGGGATAATGTACAGACACTGCATAATGAAGTCCTCTTCACAAGGATGGTAGAAAGTGTGGATTTTCCAATTGAGCGGATTGAATTTGAATATTCCACACTACAATACCTTCAGGAAAGAGGTCTTGCGGATGAATCCGGTGCATTCAATCCACAGGAACAGGAAATACAACGTGCTTCATTGAACTGGAGGTTAACAGCTAGGGAAAAGAAATCGATCATTGACAACATCAATAGCCCATACAATAGACGGTCCCTCAACCGGCTTAAAAATTATAGTTTTTTCGAATAACCCCTAGTCAATTTCAACTTCTGACTCAAATGCCTCTAAGGATTCTGGCCGGCCTACCACATAGACAATATCCCCTAACTTCAGTTTTTCATCAGCACTTATATGGTTTATCGTTTTTCCAGATCTTTTGATAGCCACTACATTTACACCCAGGTATTCTCTTAATTTGGTTTCCTTCAAAGGCTTATTGATAAATTTGCCGCTGTCTTTTTCCACTTGTACGCTTACAAAATTGATTTCAGGAAGTTCAATCCTTTTCTTTATGTTCAAATCAGTTGGTGTTAACCGAAACAATTCATAATTGAAGGATCTGATTTCATGGGTAAAATCTTCTATACTATGCCTGGGAATGAGGTATTTGTTCAAGACCCTGGTGAATATTTCAATGGAAGTTTCAAATTCTTCCGGTATCACCTCATCAGCCCCCAACTTTAGGTTTTCTTCAATTTCATTCACATACCTTGTTCGCACGATAATGAAAGGATTCTGAGTGATATGTCTAATGGTTGCTACTATTCTCTTAGTGGCATCTGCATTGGAAATGGCAATCACAGCTACCCTTGCCTTATTGATATTGACATGCTCCAAAACAAATTCATTGGCTGCGTCTCCATAAGTGATAGGCTCCCCTTTTGCGGATTCTTCCCTTACTGTCATGGGATTCATCTCAATGATGGCATATGGAATCTGTGCTGACTTGGCTGCTTTTGACAAATTCCTTCCATTTAAGCCATAGCCGATGATAACCAAATGATCCTTTAGTTCTTCTTCAATTTCCAGGTCGGGTATGTTTTCATTTCCAAATTTTTTGTTGAGGCGGCTAGGTATGGGCAGATTGAGAATAGCACAGGAAATGTCTTCTCTTTTTTTCAAAACAAAAGGTGTTATTCCCATGGTCAATATGGAAATGGCCAGGAAATATTGATAGGTTTCCTGATCCAACAGCTCGAAATTCATACCGACTTTAGCCAAAAGCAAGGAAAATTCACCGATTTGAAAAATGGAAAAAGCCACCATAAAAGCCTCTTTAAATCCCTGTCCAATTGCCCTCACGGAAATACTGACTGCTATGAATTTAACCACAAAAGTCAAAGCAGTCAAAAGCAGGATCGGTATGCCATTGATAAATAAAAATCCGATATCAAACAACATGCCCACGGATACAAAGAAAAAGCTTAAAAAAACCTCCCTAAAAGGTAATATTTTGCCTGTGGCATGATGGCTGTAATCTGATTCGCTAATAATCAGTCCTGCCAGGAATGCACCCAAACCCAAAGATAATCCCAATAGTGATGTCAAATAGGCCACAGCAAAGCAAATCACTATTATGCTCAAAAGAAATAATTCCTCATTCCTGGTTTTTGCTATTCTATAGAGGAGATTGGGTATTAAATATTTGGCACTTAAAAGTGTCATGATGATAACAGCTGTTCCTTTCACTCCCATAAGAAATAAAGACCAGGCAACATTATCAGTTTCACCTGCCAGCATCGGTGTGAATAGCATCAAGGGTACGATGACAATATCCTGAAAAATTAAAATGGCCAAAGTTGTCCTTCCAGGAATGGTATTGACCTGCCCACTTTCCTGTAGTAATTTCAATACTATGGCAGTACTGCTCAACGAAAAGAGAAATCCAATAAAAACAGCAACATTCCAATCAAAACCTAAAAAGAAAGCCACGATGCTGGAAATCAGAATGGTTATAGATACCTGTAATGCGCCCCCGATGAAAACAGCTTTCTTAATGGCCATCAAACTTTTGAGGGAAAACTCCATACCGATTACAAATAGCAGAAGAATCACGCCTATTTCAGACAAAACCTCCACAGTAGTGGATGCCTGTACCAAAGACAAACCATAAGGGCCTGCCAAAGCACCTGTAAAAAGAAATCCAATGATTGTTGGGATTTTTAGGCGCATGAACACCAGAATAACCAAAGTTGCAAGTCCAAAAATCAATACTATGTCAGATAGCATGGGCAACTCAACAGCAGCAAAGATAAAATTCAACATCATGCAGGATTTAAATTTGGTTCGTATTCTTGGCTAAAATACAATTTATCCACCGGAAAAATCATCAGTTCCAACAGGCACATGAGGATTCATGAAGATTTTGTGTTGGAAATCTCTAAAATATATATAGTAATAAGCTAATAATCAGATGATTAATTCTGATCAGTATGCAAGCCCTAATTTTTTATAAATAAAGTGCATGAGCCAGGCAGGGCCGATCAACAGGAATTGGATATCTTTAAAGAAAGAGGGTTTTTTCCCTTCCACCTTATGTCCGTAAAATTGAAAAATCCATGCCACAACAAAAATAATTACTGATAAGAGCCATAATGGAATCGGAGAAACCAGGTGTAGAAAATTGGCCAAAGCCAAACATACAGCAGAAAAGAAAAACATGCCCAAAGCCAGAGTCGGGGAAAGTGAAACATAGTAAAAAAGTACAATAAGCAATGCAATGGTAGCCCAATTGGCAAAGCCATGCAAAAAAGGAAGGTTATTGGTCAGCACATTGGCGGGAATACTATAAATCAAACCTACAATACTAAAGAAAATGGCCGGTACACAAATCCAGTGGATGGTTTTATTGGTTTCATTTTGATGGCTTTCTCCATATTCATTGAGCAGTTCATCTATTCTTCTCATGGGAATATCGCTGTTTGTTAAATTTATATTGGAATATCAGGCTTAAATTAATAAATAGCCATGATATTTTTCTAAAATGAAATCATAATGTTGAGCTATTGGGAAAAGAAAAATTTTCTGAAGTATGACCTGGTTGTAGTAGGAGGGGGCATAGTGGGCCTTTCTACTGCGATTCAGTTTAAAACTTTAAATCCTGATTCCTCGGTGATGGTTTTGGAAAGAGGGATTTTTCCATCCGGTGCTAGTACTAAAAATGCCGGATTTGCATGTTTTGGCAGTCTGACCGAGATTTTGGATGATTTGGAAGTTTTACCAAAAGAAGAAGTACTGTCATTGGTGGAAAGAAGGTATAAAGGGCTTTTAGCCATCCGTCAATATTTTGGAGATTCCAAACTAGATTATCGGCCAAGTGGAGGATTTGAGTTGATTACCCCAAAGGAACTTTCCCAATTGGATCATCTTAAAAGTGTAAATGATCTTCTACAACCAATATTTAAAAAAGATGTTTTCAGCCTATTGAAAGATCATAGGGATTATAAATTTGGACCTCTTGTTAATGAAATAGTAAAAAACGATTTTGAGGGGGAATTGGATAGCGGGAAATTCCTGAATTCACTTTGGGAAAAATGTAGCGATCTGAAAGTTAAAATCCTTACAGGGGTTCATGTGGATCAAATTGATACCGATGAAAAAAAGGTTTTTATTAAGGATTCCTATATGGCTTTCTCTTTGGTATTTCAAGCAAAAAAAATTGCAATCTGTACCAATGCATTTACAAAAACCCTTTTCCCCCAACAGGACATTAAACCTGGGAGAGGATTGGTTCTGGTAACCAAAATATTGCCATTTGAAGTTTCTTGGAAAGGTTCATTCCACTATGATAAAGGCTATGTGTATTTCAGGAATATTGATAACAGACTGTTGCTTGGAGGTGGGAGAAATATGGATTTTGAAGGGGAAAATACTACAGAGTTTGGAATTAACCCCATCATTCGTTCCTATCTTCTTTCGGTCATTAATGAAATAATTTTCCCTGGTTTTTCTACAGAAATTGAAATGGAATGGTCAGGAATCATGGCTTTTGGACCCGATAAAAGACCAATAGTTGTCATGGAAAAGCCAGGTGTAGGTCTTGCCGTTAGGCTAGGCGGCATGGGGGTAGCTATAGGATGGCAGACGGCCGGAGAATTGGTAAATCTACTGCAAAAGGTGTGATGTAATAAAATTTTATTAATTTAAGTTTTTAAAATGTTCTGAATTATATCGAATGGTAGTAAGTCGAAGAAAACCCAGCTTCATACAGGCAATTTCACCTATTTTATTTTTAATCGTTCTTTTGGTAATCAACATTTTGATTTTTGGAACAGATGGTCTATCTGGCTCTAATCAATTGGTTTTGGTGATTTCCTCAGCCGTGGCCGGTTTAATTTCCATTTTTCAGTTAAAAATCAAATGGGAACATTTACAGGATGGTATTGTGAAGAGTATTTCTTCGGCAATGTCAAGTATATTGATTTTGCTATTGATTGGTTCTCTTGCAGGCACCTGGCTGTTGAGTGGGATTGTACCTGCAATGATTTATTATGGTCTTCAGATCCTTAATCCTACAATTTTCCTGATTGCAGCCTGTATTGTTAGTGCCATTGTTTCCATAGCCACAGGAAGTAGTTGGACCACAGTGGCCACAGTGGGTGTCGCCTTGTTGGGAATTGGTAAGGCTTTAGGTTTTGGTGAGGGGATAATTGCTGGAGCCATTCTTTCAGGGGCCTATTTTGGAGATAAAATGTCCCCTTTATCTGATACGACTAATTTGGCTCCTGCCATGGCAGGGACTGATTTATTTACCCATATCAGACATATGACCAAGACCACTGTGCCTTCCATGACAATTACTTTGATAATTTTTGGAGCCATTGGTTTTGCCACCGGAGCCGAAGGTTCAGTTGATCAGGTAAAAGAAATTTCTGCAGTTATTCTAGAAAACTTTAATATCAATGGGTGGTTATTCATAGTACCGGTATTGGTGTTATTCATGATCGTTAAAAAAATTCCAGCTGTTCCAGCGCTACTGGCAGGAGCCTTGTTGGGAGGTTTGTTTGCCATCATTTTCCAACCCCAGGTCATTCAGCTCATTGCCAATGAGGAAGGAGTTTCCTTTGTATATCAGTCCTATAAAGCGGTGATGATGTCGCTCTATGGAGAAATTAGTATCTACACCAGTAATGATGTGGTCAATGAGCTATTGATCACAAGGGGAATGGCTGGTATGTTGAATACGATTTGGTTGATCGTATGTGCGATGATTTTTGGAGGAATTATGGAGGAAAGCGGCATGCTGAAAGTGTTGGCTGAAGCCATCATTGAAAAAGTCCACTCTGTGGGATCACTGATTGCTTCGACTGCTGCCACCTGCGTTTTTTTCAACGTTACTACCTCAGATCAGTATTTGGCCATTTTAGTGCCCGGTAGAATGTATGCGGATATTTATAGAAAAAGAGGCTTAAAACCTGAGAACCTTAGCCGGACTTTGGAAGACAGTGCCACGGTAACTTCTGTGCTCATTCCCTGGAATACCTGTGGAGCCACCCAGGCCTCTGTTTTGGGTGTGGCCACCTTGACCTATGCACCTTACTGTTTTTTTAATATTATTTCTCCAATTATGACCGTATTGTTTGGATATTTTAAACTCGGATTGAACTTTTATTCTGAGGAAGAAATGTTGGAGATCAAAAAAGAGTTGGCAGTATGATTCCAAAGAGAATTAGTAAGGAAACGATCAATGAATTACCCTTAGGACAATTTGAAGGGGAGATTGTATTGGTGAAGTCCTTGGATCAGGTCAAAGAAGTAGCTGATGAACTTGTCAGGCATAATCTCTTGGGATTCGATACAGAGACAAGGCCATCTTTTAGAAAAGGAACCCAATATTATGTTTCATTGCTCCAACTTGCCACAGAAGAAACCGCTTTTTTGATCAGGTTAAATGAAATCGGAATGCCAGGTATTATCCAGGAAATTTTGGAAGATTCAGGAATTATTAAAATTGGAGCAGCTGTTTTAGATGATTTAAGGGGCCTCAGAAAGGTTGCTATGGGTTTTGAACCACAAAGTTTTTTTGATTTGAATGAGGAACTTAAAAAAGTGGGTTTTGAAAATGTAGGTGTAAGAAATTTGGCAGCTATGGTATTGAATATGAGGATATCTAAATCTGAACAGGTTTCAAATTGGGAAGCAAATGAACTGACCGACAAGCAAAAATTATATGCTGCTACAGATGCCTGGGTCTGTTTGGAAATCTATAAAAAGCTGCAATACCAAGGATACTTGGACGAGTTGTTCAATAGATGAAGGATTAGAAGCAAGTGAAAAGAAGTTTTGGAAATCGAAAGGCAGCTTTTCGAAATTTTGTGCCAAATACCAAGTACAATGTACCAAGAAATGGATCTGCTGTCCGGTTCTTTCTAATACTGGAGCCATGAATGTTTTCCAGGTGATTATTTAAAAGCCTCTAAATACAGCAAATCTTTTTTATCATTCGCCCAAAACATGCATTTTCACGGCATCTAACTCTGAAATTTTTTGAGTGAGTTCATCCAAAAGTTTTTGTCTAACTTTTAATATGATCTGACATTGGTTGTCAAAATGCTGTTCAATGATCTGAAGTTCGTAATCTTTGATCAATTTCATGACCTCATTCATACGGAGGTATTCAAAATCAATTTTGACTTTTTCCTGTTGGACGGCTGTAATGATTTCATTATTAGCAATGGAATCGGCGGCTGCGGTTTTATATGCGGTAATCAATCCACCAACACCAAGCTTTGTGCCCCCAAAATATCTAACCACCACTATCAGGACATTGGTTAGTTGATGGGATCTGATCTGTCCCAAAATGGGATCCCCAGCTGAATGATTAGGTTCTCCATCATCATTTGCCCTATAGATATCCCGGTTTCTTCCGAGGACATAGGCATAACAATGGTGCCTTGCATCGTAAAATTTTTTTCTGAGCACCTCCAGTTTTTCTTTGACTTCTTCCTCGTTTTGAACAGGAAATGCAAAGGCCAAGAATTTACTTCCCTTTTCTTTGTATACGCCTTCCGATTCCCTTTGAAGAGTCAGATAGGTGTCTTCAGGTGCTGAAAACATAGAAATATAGACCTAAATAAGAATCAAAATTAATAAATTCAGATGGTTTTGGTTGAATAGAAGTGAATAAGTTATTTTAGTGACCATGAACCCGAAAATTATTCCTCCCCGTCTGATCCAATTGGAAAGTAAAGTTAACCCTACGGGGAAACTGACATTTTTTGAAGGAACAGGTGATTTTCCTTTTCCAATTAAAAGGTCATTTTGGATCCGTGGAGTACCTGAAGGAAGAAAAAGGGGCGTGCATGCACATAAGAGGGAAACACAACTTTTGATCTGTCTTCAGGGTATGGTTTCAGTACAACTTGAAGACCTTGCCGGTGCAAAGTTTAACTTCCACCTTGACCAGGCTGAACAAGCTCTCCTGATCCCCCCTTTGATATGGAGCAGTGTGACTTTTGGGAGCAATGTTATTTTATTGGTTTTGGCAGACCTGGCTTTTGATGAAGAAGATTACATCCGTAAAAAAGATGAATTTAAGGCACTTCAGGATGCCTACTTAAAAGGTGATTTTTATGGCTGACGCTGAATTTCCATTGGTTTCGATTGTGTGTACTGCTTATAACCACGAAGATTTTATTGAGCTGGTCCTGGATAGTGTTTTGGCTCAAAATTATCCTAAGTTAGAATTGATTCTGGTAGATAATGGTAGCACAGATCAAACAAAAAATATCATTGAAAATTGGTTCTTGAAAAACCGGCACAAAATTCCAATATTCAAAATTTTCAGGGCAGAGTCCTGGGGATATTGTGCCAGCTTCAACAATGCTTTTCTTCAGTCCAGTGGCAAATATTTCATTGATTTATCTGGAGATGACGTTTTGGAGATCAACCATATCAAGTATTCAGTTGCCAAACTAGAAGCCCATCCGGAAGCAGTTGTCTGTTTTTCTGATGCCTATCTGAAGAAAAGTGGAGATAAATTGAAGACTTTTTACCCCAGAGACAAAAATGGGATGTTAAAAATTCCAGTAAAGCAGGGGGACATATACGAAGAATTAG
The DNA here is from genome assembly GCF_042683085.1 of Shivajiella indica. Taxonomy (NCBI): domain Bacteria; kingdom Pseudomonadati; phylum Bacteroidota; class Cytophagia; order Cytophagales; family Cyclobacteriaceae; genus Shivajiella; species Shivajiella indica. The sequence continues at coordinate 49,810 of NZ_JBHUIV010000020.1, forward strand.
TATCAAGTCACATTCTTCTTTCCGTTACCATGGTGGTCAGATCGGATACTTTTAAATTCATCGGAATGTACGATGAGGGTCTCAATTATGAAGACTTTGATATCATGGTCAGGATGTCCAGGAATCATCCCTTTGTATTTTCGGACCACATAGGAATAGTTAAAAACATTCATTCAAAATCATTGTCTGCAGGCCAATACAGGGCAAAAAATTCCATCATGTTACCCTCTACTTTGAAGGTTTGTCAAAAAATCAAAGCGATGAACAGAAGTAAGGAAGAGGATGATGCCTTGAAAGTTAGGGTTTTGTATGAATTAAAACATGCCTTGTTTTCCGCAAATTTTGAGGTGGCAAGTGGCTTTATAGATCTGGCAAAAAATCTTGGTGCTTCGGGTTTTAATTTTTTTTTATTCCGATTATGGGAAAAGCATCAATGGGATCTTTCCTCTGTTTATTCCATGATAAAAAGGACGTGAAATAGAATTAATCCCTGAAAAGCCTTAGTCAAAGACCATTTTTTCCTTTATTCCCAATAATTTTAGCCCACAATTACTTCAACCATATGGTCCCTTTGCAAATATTTTCTACCAATCTTTTGTATTTCTTTGGGATTAAAAGATTTGATATAGGCCAGTTGATGTTCAAAAAAATCAAAATCCAAGCCCGCCTGGTGAATGGTTTTGAATCTGCTGATCAATTCAAATGAAGAACTGAAATTTGAAAGTAGGTTTCCGACCAGGTAATTCCTGACCGTTTCAAGTTCGTCCAATGGGATATTTTCGTTCTGTAATTTTTGGATTTCTTTGTAGATCTCTTCGATGACTTCTTCACTGTGTTCTTTGATCACATCAGCCATGACAATCCAGTAGTCAGCAGCCTTCAGGCTTCCAATGCTACTGTAAATCCCATAAGTATGTCCCTTATCTTCACGGATATTTTTTATCAATCGGCTGCCAAAATATCCTCCTAAGAAAACATTGAACACCCATAGTCCAAAATAATCCGGATGGTTTTTTGGGATAAGATGGCATCCAATTCTAAGGCTTGACTGCACGGATTTCTGTCTAGGCTCAACCTGTCGATTATGGACTTTATTTGAAAAATGACTGAATTTGATCGGACGACTGATTATCGGTAGGTTACCTAGATATTCTTCTATCATCTCCAATTCTTTTTCTGTCACATTTCCCGTTAGGAAGATTTCCGGGTTTGCCCAAAGATCGTTTGTATAAAAATCCAATAGATCCTGTCTTTGAATCGCCTCTACATCATTTTCTTCTGCTACTTGACCAAAAGCATGACTTGGGCCGAATAATTCTTTTCTAAAAATCTGGGAAGCCCGGTTGCCGTTTTTTTCGCGCATGATACTCAAGCTTAAGGATTTCTGTGATTTCCTTTTTGCAAGTTCTTTTTCCGGGAAAATGGCTTCTGTCATCAACTCCCTAAAAACAGGCAATACTTTCGAAAAATGCTTCTTAATGGTCAAAAGGGATAATCCCTGATGCTCGAAAGTGGTTATTATTTCCACTTCTGAAGCATAGGTATCAAAAAAATCATCTAATTCAGCCGCAGTACGATTTGTGGTCCCTTCCAGCAGCATATGTAAGGTGAAATATGGAGCCAGTTTTTTTTCTTCTTTTCCTAGGATCGCAGGAGTATCTGCATTGATTTCCAGCCGGATAGCATTGATTTCAGGTGTTGGTATAAAATACAAATGGACTCCATTTTGAAGAGTCCTTTTGATGGGGGTTGGGAATGTGATATGGTCAGGAATTTTAAATTTCGGGGCAATTGACCTGTCTAATATCATTTTTTAGTTATATTATATGTAAGGGAAACCCGTAAGGTTTCAGCTAATGGGTGGTTTTGGGTTTGTGGGACCAAATATGAAAAATCAAAAGCCAGCTTTTCCTTGTACACATAACCAATTCCCATAGTAAAATATCTTCTTCCTCCTTTGTTAGGGTTTTCATAGAAATACCCTGTTCTTAAAGCGAACATTTTTTGGTAATAATACTCCATCCCGAAGGAAATCATGATTTCCTGCATTTCTTCCTGAAATCCGCCAGGTGCATCTGTAAAAGATCCGAACATGCCTGAAAGCAAAGGCCTGTTAGGGTTTCTTCCGGATTCTACTATCAAATTTCCATTCTCATCAGTGGCAAGTGTTCCATCTTCATTTCTTTGCCAGATTGGAGGAGAAGGCACCAACAGTTTATTGAAATCCAAGGCAAAAGTCAAGGAGTTAAAGTTGTCAAAGTTAACTAAATATGCAGTCCCTATTCTGAGGTTGGTAGGGATAAAGTCAAGGTCTTCAGCGCTATTGTAGGTAATTTTTGGACCAATATTGGTGATGGTTGCACCCCAAGAGAATTCTCCTGTTTTATTACCTGAAAATACCTCCTTATTGTAATAGACACCAACATCTGCTCCAATTGTTACTCCCGGCCTACTTTCAGCGCCACCAACAGAGGAAATATTTCCTGAAAGATTGGAATGGATGAACCTTGCAGATAAGCCCAAGCCAAAATTTTCAGATAGTTTTCTGGAATAGGTACCACCGATAGCAATGTCCCTTGGTGTAAATTCGCCCAGTTCATTGCCCCTTCCATCAGTCAGTTGGATATCACCCATATTGAAATATCTCAGGTCAATTCCCCAGGCAGATTTGTCATCTATTCTTCTGTATCCCGTCAGATAGGAAACAAACATATCATTCACCAATCGGCCTAACCAAGGAGAATAAGAAAGTGAAAAACCCATATCATTTTCCACAAATGCCATTTTTCCTGCATTCCAATGGGCTGAAAAAGCATCTGCACTGGTGGCTACACCTACATCCCCCATGGCTGAATGACGGCTGTCGGGTGCAAAATTCAAAAAAGGAACAGCTGTGGTAATTACCCTTCTATTGGGATCCTGCCCCGAAACAATGGGGGAATTTTGTGCACTGACAGTCATGGACAAAATGCTTATCCACAAAAAAATAAATGAATTAACAACCAGTTTCGTCGATATTCTCATTGAATAATTATTTTTCCGCTTTTTACGTCAAAAGTATAATCTTTCTCTGATTTCAGCAGTAACCTGTAAATATAAGTTCCTTTTGTGGGATTTTTTGTTTTGCTATGGAAAAAATTCCACTCAAAATCATCCAAAATCTCTTCTGCTTCGACATAACGCTTACTCGCAGAATATATTTTGTCTCCCTTAACACTAAAAACTTCAAATTCTAAATATAAGTTTTCCTTGGGTCTATTATGGGCGATTAAAAACTTACTTTTTTCAATTGAAGGATTTGGGTATGTAATGTGTTCCAGTATTTTTAATTTTAAGCTGCCCTCTACAGGAAGGTTAAATGTGAAAGAAGAGGGGTTCCCTAAATTGTCATAAGCTTTGATGCTGATTTCATTATTTCCTTCCTTTAAATTCTGCAATTCAGCAAATATCTGCCCTTTTTTAAAGCTTCCTTCTATTGCAGAATATTTTGAATTCAGGATATAAACATCAGAATTGTTGATCATTAAGCTAATGTTCTTTCCTGTCTCGGTGTTAGCAATATTGATGCCACTTTCATCCTCTAAAATGATTTGGATAGGGTATGTTGGGGATGCTATCGAGGTCGGATTTTCTGCTAGGTCTTTTCCATAGCGGATAGTTATTTTAGGTCCTATATTGTCGTTTGGGCTATTTTCTGATGTCCCACCAACATCAATTCTTTTGGCACCAATTGCCTCTTGTTTCCCATCCTGTAAGCGGGCAAACATCCTAATTATTCCATTACCTACTTCATTTTCAATATTTTTTGGAATAAAAACCTGGGAGGAAAAAAGGCCATCTTTCACTTCGCCTGTTCCTTTGAAAATAATTTGGGTATCTTCTGGAAATTCAACCGGACTGCTTTCATCTCCCAATGTTTTATAAGTTTTAGGCTTGTCATAAATAATCAATTCAAACTCCCCTTCCATATTGGAAAGAAAAGCACCTGAAACAGGGTCTATTATACTTCCTTTAATCGCCACTTCCTGCATGGCCTTCAAAGTATCAGTTTCTAATTCCAGTCGGATATCCAAAATCTGATTGGCTTCCATTCCCAGTTCGGGAACGGCAAGTTTTAAGGAAGGGTCTCCAAGGAGGGAAAAATTACGGTTAAATGGACCGTTTAAACTTTGGTTTTTGGTCAACTTAAAAATTTCACCCAAGTCTTTGGCAATTCCATTTTCGGTTTTGAATACATTCTCAATAAATGCCTTATTTAACGCAAAATTAATTGAACTGAAAACAGGTCTTCCAGTAGTCAAAAGAGCTATTGCTCCCTTTTTTTGGGCAAATAATAATTCCTCTGCACCTGACCGGATGAAGGGGCTGTCATGTCTCCCAAATTCGCAGGTAGCAGTCACAAACAAAGGCAATAAGGGGTTTTCAGGATAATCTGGTAAATCACTTACCATGAAGACCCTTTCTGCAGTAAGTGTCGTTTCGTTACCATGACCAACATAATTGAGCAAAAGAATTCCATCCCTGAAACTGTTTTTTAAGGCCTCTTGGGCATCTGGTGAAGATTGAATGCCTTCATTTATTACCTGCTCAAACCTGTCCAGGTACAGTTTTCTGACTTCGAATTCAGGATGGTTGTTTTCCAAAAAAGCGACATGTGTCTCCGAATCATTCAAATGTATATTATTGTCCCCGTCGTCAGCGAAAAATAAAATGTTCTTCTTCCAATTACCCCCCATTTCAATTCCCTTTTCATAATTGATAATTTTATTAACTGCTTCTTCAGATTCTAAAAAGTTAGTTGCAGGTATTCTTCCAATACCAATTTGTAATAACTCATCACCTTCACTGCTTTCTTCCCATTCACCCTGACCAAATTCCAAAAAGCCAAAATAATCATCCGAACTGTAGGTGGATAGGGGATTTAGGCTGTTTCTGGAACTGTAAGTGGGAACTAAATTTGGCCTCCCCCCAAATTTATGTTTGTAATCAAAGGTTCCCTTTCCAAAAAAGAGAACATTTCTGAGTGAATTATTTCCTTGATATACGTGGGCTAAAAAATTACGAATAGCTGTAATATCCCGATTTCCATAGCCAAATGCATTATATAACTCATCAGGTGTAAATACACTTGTAATTATCCCCATTTGATTTTTGTGGTCCGCCAATCTATTTGCTTGAGATAAAAGTTCCGGTGCACTAATGATGATCAGCTCTGCATTGATGTTCTCATTCCGCAATCCAAGGTCAATAGAGGTCCAATTAGTAATTGATGGTACAGATTCCGGTTGGAATAAGGTAATTATATCTCCGGTTTCCGTTTGTTCTGTTCCATTGATTTCTATCACTTTATAAAAATCCCTGATCAGCCAATGGATGAAGCCGGTTCTTTTCCTCATGATTCCAGGTTCAAGAATATAATATGACCCTATATCGACCGAAGAATTGCTGTAAGGACTTACTAATAAACTTTGGGAAAGATAACCGGTACCATTGATGTCAGAACTTCTGTAACTTAACTGAATATTTTGGGAGGCAGCCATTTGCAGTTCAGCCTTGAAAACGCTTTCCCTGCCTTTGATGCCATAAGTTGTGTTTGGAATTGAACTTACACTGCTACTGCCTACAGAGCTTCCATTATTGAAAAACTCAAATTGACTTTCAGCCAGTGACTGGGCCATAATCCGGGTAATCAAAAGTGGTTTGACGGTAGGATCAGAGGCAATATTAAAATTGAACCGTTCCCCATTGAAGAAAGGTTTTGAATACCATTCACGGCCTGAGCTCAATAAATTGCTTTCTTCCCATTTTAAAGACTGGATTTTGTAAAGTTTTTCAAGCTCATTTCCGGAGATTTCCAAATCCGAAGAATTAACAGAGGCACCCTTTACTTTTTCTCCGATCAGGTAATAAAGGGTGTCTGAATAGTAATGGTGCAGGTAGGAAAATTCTTCATCAATTATCATTTTACGATGGGGTCCCACCAGAAAAAAGTAGAGCGCATCACCTATTTTTTTGCTTGGAATTTCCCTCAATCCCAAATCCAAACTGTCCAGTTTTTGGGGAAGCATTCCTGGATTCCCAAAAATGGACACCCGGTCCAGATCCGGAAATCCCATTTCCCTGGCCTGTTGGGATGTTAATTGATAAACCCCTTCTTCCAAAATGGGAAATTTGAAAAATATTTGGTTTTCCTGGCAAAACCCATGAAGGTATATTCCCAGGAAAAAGAATAAGAATCCTAAATCAAAGATATTTTTTTTACTTACTTTCAATTTTCTTTGTCATTAAACCCTCCGCTACCGACAATAATATGTAGGAAAGAATCACGAAAGGGATACCACCCAGGCCAAAAGCAATCAGGCAAATAACCCCGATGATCAACACTAAAAACCTGTAGATATTATCTGAAAAACGGAAATTTTTAAATTTTAGGGCAATCAGAGGCAATTCTGAAACCAATAAAAAAGACATTGCGAAGGCAACACATACCAAAAAGTAGGGGTTTTGCAATGCTGCATTAATCTCTGGAAACCTCTCTTGAGTAAAAGGTAGCGTACTGATCAAAAGCGCATTGGCAGGAGTAGGGACTCCGATAAAACGATCAGCCTGCCTTGTGTCCACATTGAATTTGGCCAAGCGTATGGCTGAAAATATCCCTACAATCAGAGCCATAAAAGGCAAATAATCCAATTCAGAATTGGCCTCTATCATTTTGAAAAGAATGAAAGAGGGCAAGACCCCAAAAGTCACCAAATCAGCCAGGGAGTCCAATTCTTTTCCGATTTCTGAATGGACCTTCAATATTCTGGCTACAAATCCATCCAAAAAATCAAAAAAGGCAGCAATGAAAATAAAATAAGCTCCCTCATTTATTTTTCCATCCAGAACAAAATAAATTCCCAGCATACCACAAAGTAAGTTGAGGGATGTCAAAGCATTGGGTATGTGTTTTTTGATCATCAAAATCTGGCTTTTTTTCCTACAAATGGGTTATGCTCTTTTTCAAATCCTATGCTGGTCATTGGACCATGTCCTGGGTAAACTTTGGTGTCCTCCGGTAAAGAGAACATTTTCTTTTTGATGGAATTTAACAAGGTTTGGTGATCTCCTCCCGGTAAATCCGTTCTTCCAATACTTCCCTGAAATAAAGTGTCTCCTGCTATGCAAATTCCAGTATCTTTATGATAAAATACCAAATGACCGGGAGAATGGCCAGGTACTGAAAGGATATCCAATTCAGTATTTCCAAAATTGATTTTGTCTTCTTCAGCAATATAAAAATCAGGTTCAGCCGCTTCATATCCTCCAAAACCATAATTTGGCGCATAAACTGAAACAGAATTCAATACCGCATGTTCTTTCTCATGGATATATAAGGGGATCTGAAAACTTTTTTTGACAAAAGCATTACCTAAAACATGGTCAATATGGCAATGCGTATTGATCAGATATTTAAGCTTAAGACTTTGGCTTTCAATAAATTCCAATAACTCATTTTGTTCGTATTTCTCGTAGCAACCCGGGTCAAAAATCACAGCTTCTTTGCTGTCGTCATACAGCAAATAGGTATTTTCCATGAAAGGATTAAACGTAAAAGATTTGAGCTGAAGCATGGATAAACTTTTAATTTAATGTCTCAAAATAACGAAGAAAGAATCTATTTTTGGACATGGAAATAGATTTTTTACTAGTCGGTCAGGGATTGGCAGGCACGGCATTGTCCTTTAGGTTAATGGAAAAGAATCTTAAATGCATTCTTATTGACACTCCCCTGGCCAATAATAGCAGTAGGATTGCAGCTGGTCTTTACAATCCTGTCACTGGGAAAAAAATGGTCAGAACCTGGATGGCAGATTATCTTTTCCCTGAGATAGAACCTTTTTACGAGAAATTAGAAGAGTTTTTGGGTAAAAATTTTTTGATAAAGAAAAATATCTACAGGCCATTTTTGTCTGTTGAAGAACAAAATGAATGGATGGGCCATAGCAGTGATCCACTGTTACAACCTTATTTTGAAAAAATCCATACCCAAGCATTGTATAATGAGGTCAACAATCCCTATGGGGGGATCATGTTGAAAAATTCTGGTTATCTGGATATTAACACCTTGTTGGATGCCTATGCTTCCTATCTGATTGAAAAGGAGATGCTGATGCAGGAGGAATACCAGGAAGATTTCCTTGAAGTTACAGATCTTGGAATAAGATATAAAGAAATTAAAGCGAAAGGAATTATTTATTGTAACGGCCTTGGGGCAATGAACAGCAAGTATTTTTCAAATTTGCCATTTGCGCCTGTCAAAGGTGAAATCTTAGATATTCATCAGGATTTTTGTCCTAATGTAATTATCAATAGGGGTGTTTTCAGGATAAGTTTACCCAATGGATTACAAAGGGTAGGTTCCACTTACAGCTGGCACGATTTGGATACAGGACCCACAGAAAGGGGTAAAAGAGAGCTTTTGGAAAAATTGGAAAAATTGATTTTTATTGAAAATAAGAAAATAATCCATCATAAATCCGGAATTAGACCTGCAACAAAAGACAGAAGACCTTTTTTAGGTAAACATCCGGGCTTGGAAAGCGTTTATATTTTTAATGGGTTTGGGGCAAAGGGAGTATCTTTAGTGCCTTACTTTAGCAAAATCATGGTAGAATTCTTGTTAAATGGGATAGAAATACAAAAAGAAGTAAACATTAGTCGATGGAATCAAACATAAAATCTATTTTTAAGTATATTTAAGTCCTAGTGTAAAAGATAAATGAAAGTTAAAGTCTTAGGAATTTTCTTTTCTTTGTTCTTGCTGTTGGCAAACGTGGAGTCTTTTGCTCAGTTTGACAGGGAGAGATTTGGCAAGAATAGGGTTCAGCATAATTATATAGAATGGTACCATTATACCTCAAACAACTTTGAAGTTTATTATTATGATGGGGGTATGAATAATGCCCGAATGGCTATTGAATACCTCGAAGGTGAGTTTGACAGGTTGATTCAGCAAATCGGTTATGTTGCCTATACAAAGCCTAAAATTTTTATTTATAACTCCCCCGAAGAAAGACTACAGAGTAATCTTAATTTAAACAAGGATGTTTATGCTGTTGACGGCCAAAAGTTTTTTAGCCGTCTGATGGGAGAAGTAGCTTTTAATGGTACCTGGGAGCAATTTAAAAAAGATCTTGTATATACCACTGCAAAGGTGATTATTGAGGAAATGCTTTACGGCTCTACAATAGCCGATGCTTTTCAGGCCAATCTGATCAACAACTTTCCCGAATGGTATATTGAAGGAGCTGCAATGTATCTTGCTTATGGCTGGAGTAGGGAAATGGATGATTATGTAAGGCATTTTTTTAGGGAAAACAAGACAGTGAAGCTTCATAAATTCCAGGAAAAAGAAGCCCAATTGATCGGGCAGTCAGTTTGGAATTTTATCGTTGAGCGATATGGAAGAAGGTATATTTCCAGTATTTTGAACCTAAGCAGGATCAACAGGAATGAAGAAAACAGTATAGCCAACACCATTGGGCTTAACTTTGCCTCATTTTTGGAACAATGGAGGCAGTTCTATGAAGGAACCAACAAGCAGGTATTTGCAACTTTTAAAGATATAAAAACTGAAAATGAAATCAATTCCACTTCATCTTCACATGAAGGGATAATCAATGATATAAAGTTCAGCCCTGATGCCAAGCATTTGGCATATGTAGTCAATAACGGCGGCAGATATAAGGTCCAATTAAGAGAATTGTCATCTGGTAGAGAAAGAACCATTTACTCCGGAGGATCAGTTTCTAACGATTTGCCTGTCAATAAAACTTCTCCAATTATCGCTTGGAGAGATACGCTCAATCTTGCCATTGCCACTTTCAGAAGGGGGACTACCACGTTGAGAATGAGAGCGATAGATGGTTCTGCACAGGATAAAATCTTCCTTAGAAATATTACCCAAATTCTGAGTCTGGATTTTAACTCCACAGGTAGGAATATGGTGCTTTCTGCAATTTCAAATGGAAGAACAGACGTTTTTTCGTTAAATGCAAGGGGGGTAGGAAAGAGATTGACCAATGATGCTTTTGATAATATCACCCCGGTTTTTTTGAATGATTCTACGGTGATTTATTCCTCCAATTTTACAGAGATAGCTGATTCACTTTTAACCAGAACACCGGATGTCAAGTTGTTGCCGGAGTACTTCAACTTATACAAATATGATTTAAGGGATTCTTTGCCAACTGAAAAACTTACAAACCTCAACAATAGGAATTTCCAGCCAAGGGTCCTTAATTCCAACAATATTCTGATGATCAGTGACCAAAGCGGCATCAATAACCTGATGCGGTTGACCATTTCAAATGGAATTGCAAGTCAGGTTTCTGCGTTCAATAAGAGTATTGAGGCTTTTGATTATTCTTCCAGGATCAACAGAGTAGCCTATTCCTATCGGGATGGAAACCAAAGTAGAATTGTACTGGAATCATTTTCCAACATTGATCAGTTTACCCCAAGTACCCCTAGAGTCCAGCTTCTTCAGGCAAAATCCCTCACTGAAAGAATTTCGACTTCAAGAAGAACTGAAGAAACGCCTACGGTTGTTGCGCCAATAAACACCGAGCAAATCAGAGAAAGAAGGGCCATGGTTCAGGCGTCAGAGCGTCGGGCTTTGGATTCTGTTATGGTCAAAAGAGATACAACACTCAATATAAGACTTGAAGATTTGATGTTGGGTATTCCTCCAGCAGAAACTCCAAAACCTATAACCCAAACCGATACTACCCAACGGGTTCAGCCAATGGTTGCTGATACCATTCCTGCCCCAAAAAGCCTGACATCTTCTATAAGTCTTGATAGATTAAGATTTGAAAGAAAAGCCGGGATAGATACGGATAATTATGTCTTTGATACCATCCCTCAGCCCCAACAGGATATCAGAGATAGAATACAGACTGCTGTAGGAGGCCAAAGAAGTAATTTGTTGGAAAATTTCAGACGGCAAAGCGCCCAAAAGAGGGTCACAGGCCCTCAGAAAATGACACCGCAATTTATCACCAATAACCTTTCCACAGACTGGGTGGTAGATCCATTACGAGGGTTTGGAATAGGGCTTTCAGGAAAGATGACTGATTTATTGGATAATCATGTATTCCAGGGAGGGATTATGTTTCCTTTAGATTTCAGATCAGGTAGCGATATTTTCTTTGAATATGAATACCTGAAACAAAGAATAGATGCCAGGTTAAGGTTTGACCGCAAAGCCATACAGGTTTCGGAAGGGGAACTTACCTTCCAAAAATATGTCCTGAATCAGGTTGAATTAGGTTTTTCATACCCGTTCAATACCCATTCCAGGTTTACAGCCTCCCCTTTGATTGCTAAAACCCAATATTTCAATCTAAATCCCGACTCTATCATTTATGGTCAAATACCTGAACAAAACAGATTTGATGTTCAATATGCAGGGGGTAGGGCAGAATTTGTGATTGACAAAACTGAAACTCTCGGTCTATTCATGCAGCAGGGTTTTAAAGGTAAAGTTGGGATTATCCATTATCAGGGATTAAATCATGGAAGTCGTTCCTTCTCCAATTTCTATCTGGATTTCAGGAACTATCAAAAAATCCATAAAAATATTATCCTAGCAACGAGATTTTACACAGGATCCTTTTTTGGGAACAATCCCCAAAATTATTTACTCGGGGGTATGAATAACTGGCTTTTCAATGAATTTTATTCTCCGCCAACCAATAGACCTGAAGAATCACCGGTCAGGAATCCCGAGGGAGTTGAAAATTCAAACATATTATTTGCAGAGTTTGTTGACCTGAGAGGGTATCTGTTTGATGAAATCAGAGGGAGAAACATGATGACGATTACGAATGAACTTCGGATACCGCTGTTTTCTTATATGTCAAGAGGAAATATCACCTCCAATTTTGTAAAAAACTTCCAGATGGTAGCCTTTTATGATATTGGGTCGGCTTGGAACAATTCTGCTCCATGGGAAAGGGTAAATGATCAGAATACAGAAGTTATCACAACACCTGGGTCTCCTTTTAAAATCACCATCAATAATTTCAACAACCCTTGGTTGCAAAGTTATGGCGCAGGTATCAGGACAGTCCTTCTTAATTATTATTTCAAATTTGATTTAGCAAGGCCGGTTAGAAATTATCAAAGGGATGATTTAAGATTTTATGTTACCTTAGGGTATAATTTCTAATACATTTCAATTTTGTTTATGGTAAAATCAATGACAGGCTATGGTCTAGCCGGTATTGAAAATGATGCTTTTATTATCAGCGTTGAAGTCAAGACTTTGAATTCCAAGTTTTTGGATTTATCTATCAGGAGCCCAAAACAGTTTTCAGACAAGGAGCATGAAATAAGGAATCTGGTTTCCAAAATATTGGATAGAGGTAAAGTCAATCTGACCATTGAATTTAGCAATAAGGCAGGTACTGAAATACCCATTGGAATTAATGATGAATTGTTTCAATCTTATTTCAGGAAATATCGTGAACTGGCGCAATTTGTAGGATCCCAATCTGAAGATATCTTTAAATTGGCCTTACAGTCACCGGGAGTAATTTCAAATTTAGTGGAAAAGGCATCTGATTCTGAAGAATGGGAAGTTTTAAAACCTGTAATTGAAGAAGCGCTATTAAAATGTGACCAATTTAGAATTGATGAAGGAAATGTACTTCAGTCCAAATTTTTAGAAAACCTAAGTGTTATCAAAGAAGGATTGTCCCAAATAAAAATTTCAGACCCCATCAGAAAGGAAAGAATAAGACTTAGGATCCGAAGTAATTTCAAAGACTGGTTGGAAGAGAATGATTTTGACAAAAACAGATTTGAACAGGAATTGATCTATTATTTTGAAAAAATAGATATTACGGAAGAAATAGTAAGGTTGGAAACCCATTTGAATTATTTTGAAAAAAATCTGATAGAAGAAAATAATCAGGGTAAAAAATTAGGATTTATATCCCAGGAAATCGGAAGAGAGATCAATACCATAGGTTCAAAAGCGAATGACGCAGAAATACAGAAGTTTGTGGTGATTATGAAGGATGAACTTGAAAAAATCAAAGAACAGACCCTGAACATTCTTTAAAAGGGCTGTGGATTTTTGGCTTCAAAGAAATCAAACGTTGCTTGCAGTCGTCTTTTTGAAACGTTGGCGTTCAAATGAAGAAATAGGTTCAAACTTGTCATCAATGTCCACCCCTGTCAGGTAATCATTGATAAATTCCCTGACTTCCTGAAAAGACAGATTGTGCAGAATTTTCCCATTTTTTGCTAGGGATACCTGTCCTGTTTCTTCAGAAATTACCAAAATGAGGGTATCAGTGGCTTCAGACATTCCTATAGCTGCCCTATGGCGTAATCCAAATTGCGCCGGAACTTCTCTTTCGGTTACTGGAAGTATACATCTTGCAGCTTTTACCTTTCCATTGTAAATGATAGCCGCTCCATCGTGAAGAGGGCTGAATTTATTGAAGATGGATATCAACAATCTTTTGGACACCTGGGCATCAAGTATATCTCCGCTTTCGGCATAGAATTTAAGTTCAGAATTACTGGATATGACCATCAGGGCACCTGTGTTGGTGCCTGAAAGGCTTTTGGAAGCCTCAATGATGGGGTTGATATTAAAAGCCTGTGACTCTCTTTTTTTCCAAAAAAGGAGTTCCTGTAAGAAGTTCTCATTGGAAAGAAAGGAAGATCTTCCTATGATGAGTAAGAATTTCCGGATTTCAGGAGCAAATATGATAATGGCAGCAATCACACCCACTCCCATAAATTGGCCCAAAATGATGGAAAGCAATTCCATCCTCAGGGCATTGACTAATAAGTAGATTAGGTAAATAGAAAGGAATCCCAGGAAAATTTTGATAGCCACGCTTCCTCTCAATAGTTTGTACACTTGATAGATAAGAATACTTACCAAGGTGATATCTATGAGATTCACGATCGAAATTTCTAAAAAACCTATTTTGAAAAGTAAATTCAAGAGTATAGTTGGTTATATAATATTACGGTCTGTTTAGCTTCTTTAACATCATGTACCCTAAGTATATTTGCCCCATTGATAAGTGCAGCCATATGTAGGGCAGTGGTAGCATTCAGCGATTCCTCAGGGGTCAAGTCCAGTTTTTTGTAAATCATAGACTTTCTTGAAACCCCAACTAAAATTGGCGCTTGAATTATCTTAAAATAAGATAAATTTTTCAGAATCCAATAGTTTTGCTCTAATGTTTTTGCAAATCCAAACCCCGGATCTAATATCACATCTTTTATGCCAGCTTTATTAAAATCTTCCAGTTTTTTTGCAAAATATTTAGCGATTTCCAATAATATATCCCCATAGTCTGTCATTTGTTGCATATTCTTCGGAGTTCCTCTCATATGCATGGCTATATATGGAATTTCGAGCCCGGCTACAGTCCTGATCATGTCCTTATCAAGCTCTCCTGCGGATATATCATTGACCATATCTGCCCCTGCTGAAATGGCTTCTTCGGCTACCTTTGCCCTAAAGGTGTCAATTGAAATCAAAATTCCGGGATTGTTTTTTTTTATGGCTATTATAGCGGGAATAACTCTGGATAATTCCTCTTCTAAGCTGACTTCCTTAGCACCAGGTCTGGAACTGTAGCCACCAATATCCAACATGTCTGCGCCTTCAACTATCATTTTATCGGCTCTTTGTAAAAGGAATGCTTCATCTCCCAAGAACCTGCTTCCCGAATAGAAGGAATCAGGAGTTAGGTTCAGTATCCCCATTACCCAAGGTCTATCCAACAATAATAGCTTTCCTTTGATTCTAAGTGTTATTTTTGGAGGAAATAATTTATCTTCGAAATCCGAAGGAGAGGGGAATAATTTATCCATTAAACAAATCAGCTTTGAAAACGCAAACTGTCAGCGAATATAATCAAGTTATACACCTTTGTAAAGAACTATTCAAAAAGAAAACGAAAGATTATGGGACTGCTTGGAGGATTTTAAGACTTCCTTCCATCACAGATCAGATTTTTATTAAAGCCCAAAGAATCCGCTCTATACAGGAAAAAGGAAACCAAAAAGTGAATGATCCGATAGTAGATGAGTTTGTAGGTATCATCAATTATTGCTTGATTGCTTTGATGCAGATCAGTCTAAGGGAAGAGCCGGAAATGGAATTGACTTTTGAACAACTGGAACCAATTTACGATCAATGGGTCAACGATACCCGTGGCCTTTTGGAAAATAAAAACCATGATTACGGAGAAGCCTGGAGAGATATGCGCGTTTCCTCGATGACAGATATCATTTTGATGAAACTTTATAGAGTGAAACAGATTGAAGATAATCAGGGAGTTACTTTGGTATCAGAAGGTATAGAAGCCAATTACCAAGATATGATCAACTATGCAGTTTTCTGTCTCATTAAATTACAATACCATGTTTAAACAAATAAGTTTATTAATTATCCGTTTTATTGTTGGAGGCTTATTTATTTTCTCAGGGATGATTAAGGTCAATGATCCAGTAGGAACTGCGATCAAGCTTGAGGAATATTTTGATGTTTTTTCGAATGATATTGCCTCATTTTTTCATCTATTCAAAGACATTGCCTTGCCTTTGGCCGTTTTTTTGGTAGTGGCGGAAGTGGTTTTAGGGGTAATGCTCATACTTGGGGTCAGGCTTAGGTTTACAGTTTGGGCATTGTCGTTGATGATTTTGTTTTTCACTTTTCTGACATTTTATTCGGCATATTTCAATAAAGTGACAGATTGCGGCTGTTTTGGAGATGCCATCAAATTGACTCCATGGGAATCTTTTACCAAGGATGTCATTTTATTGGTATTGATCGCTGTGCTGTTCTTTTTTAGGAAGGATTTGTCAAATGATGGACCATCTTGGGCAAAGTGGTCGGTAAGAATAAGTTTGGTGCTTTCTGTATTTTTGGCGGTAACTGCCATCAGAAACCTTCCGTTCATTGATTTTAGAGCCTATAAAGAAGGGGTGAATATTCCACAGGCGATGCAGCCATCTGCTCCATTACAATATAATTATATAATGAGGAAGGGAGGGGATGAGTTTGTTTTTGACCAATATCCTGCTGACGATTCATATGAATTTGTGGAGATGAAACTGGTTAATGAAGAGGCTTTGCCCAAAATTTCAGATTTTGCTGTCTGGAATGAAGAGGGAGATTATACAGAGGAAATACTTCAAGGAAAAAAAGCCGTAGTCCTGATTACCAATATCTCAAAAATGAACCGGGATCATCTTGATAAAATCGATGAGCTACTGATTGGGATAAAAGGTTCTGAAGTCAAACCTGTTTTAGTCGCTGCTTCTTCGGAAGATGAAATTCAGGGGCTTTTGGAATCAAGGGGATGGGAGATGGAAGGTTTTCAGGGAGATGCTACTGTTATCAAAACTATTATGAGATCCAATCCGGGTCTGATGCTTTTAAACGATGGAGTGGTCATTAAAAAATATCATTTTAGAAATACTCCTCCTTCATCAGAAGTAATCAGCTTATTGAAGTGATGAGAGCTCCACTGAAAATTGTTCTGGTGGGCCTTCCCGGTTCCGGGAAATCAACCTTTGGAAAACAGGTAGCCTCCTTATTGAATTTTGTGTTCATTGATCTTGATCAATTGATTGAAGAGGGTACAGGTAAGAAAATCAGCAGAATTTTTTCAGAAGAAGGAGAGGGGAAATTCAGGGAACTGGAAAGCATTTATCTGAAAAAAGTACTGGATGGACTGGAAGGGTTCGTGCTATCCACCGGTGGTGGGACTCCCTGTTTTAATGACAACATGGAGTTGATCAACGAAAAGGCGGTTTCAGTTTATTTAGAAGTTTCTTTGGAAGAAATATTAAAAAGACTTTCAAAAGACAAATCCGGAAAAAGACCGATGTTTGCAGGTTTGGGTGAAGGTGAGATGATCTTAAAATTGAAAAATTTACTTGCCTCAAGAGAGTCTTATTATTTACAGTCAAAAATAAAACTCAGCGGAGATGATATTTCCGCTGAGTTGTTGTTTTCTGAGCTGATGGCATTTTTTAAAAGTTGAATCCAAAAGTCATCATGCCTGTGCTGATTCGGTTCCTGATCTGAATTACCGGGCCAATATTTACCCCATTTTCAATTAAAGTATAGGAACTATAAAGCTGGTCTGATAGGGTGTACATATAGGCAAAGTCCACATAGAACTTTTTAAGCCTTGCTCCAAACCCTCCAGTATATTGTTGCGCATTTCGATTGATCGCACTTGCTTGTTGGAAAGGGTCTCCATAATAGCCATATCCACCCCGAATTCTCCAAATATCAAACCTGTATTCCCCACCTATCCTATAATTGAAGGTTTGTCCGTAAAGTAACCTGATTTCCTGATTGTCTGCATTGGGATTAAAGTCCCTGGAATTGATCCTACTTTGGCTGTAATCCAGGTAATCAATATCTGCTGAGATAAAACCGTTTTTCCCAAGAAAGAAAGTTGCCCCTCCACTAAGCCTCAGAGGCGTATTTAAATTATAATTTCCCAAAACTATAGGAGTAGAAGCTTCTTCTCTTCCTAATACAATATCTTCAGGTTCAAAATAGAAATTATCAAAGAAATTGACCATGGTTGCACCATATTCCTCATTCATATTATACCAGGTAGGGGACTGGAAATTAAATCCGAGGTTGACCTGATCTACTGGTTTATAAATTACACCCAGGTTGATATTTGCTCCAAAACCTGAAATATACAACTCTTCCACTATCCTGGAATCTATCAAAGGTTCGTCAAAAAATTCTTCTCCATAGTTTTTGTTTGAGCTGTAAATCAATGAACTAAGTCCCAATCCTGCACCGACAAAAAGTTTATTGTCAAAATTAGCACCATAAGAGAAGGTGGTCTGACTGATCCTACCCTCCTGTATTACCCTTTCATCCTGAAAAGGAAATCCTAGTACGAAAGAGTCGTATTGAGTTGGATTGTTAATTGGGTTTCCCTGCTCATCCTGAGTTATAGGATTGATAAGGAAGGTTTGGTAAGCAAGGCCTGTCAAACCAAAGTTTTCAATCTGACTTTCAGGTATTCCATTAGCCTGATCGAGAAAATAATCAATAATGGAAGTATTACCCTGTATATCAGAAAAATAACCGAATCGGGTGTTGAAATGGCTCATTCTATTAAAACTGATACCGAAAGATCCCCCTCTAAATTTACCCGGACTCAATGGCCCTTTGGGTCTGCTTATGACCAAACTGAAATTGGGTAAACTAATATTGTTTGTTCTGTCCTCCTGGAATTGTCCTAAATAATTACTTTCTGTAGTCCAAGTACTGATAGAAGGCGAGAAGCTGAATTCCGATCTTCTAAAAAATCCCAACCCTGCCGGGTTAGTATGTATGTTTGAAATATCTCCACCCAATGACATCTGAGCCCCACCAATCCCCATTATCCTTGCTGAGCCGGTGGACTGAAACCTACTGAATCTTAGCGCATCTTCATAATATCCAAACTGGGCATTGGATATTCCCACAAAAACTACACTCAAAAGAGCGCCAAAGAATAATTTTTTCAATGAAACCATATAAAATCTGAATTGAAAATCCGATCAAATATAAATCAAATAATATGCCTTTCTCTTTATCCTGGGGTAAAAAAAAGGGGGAATTAATTCCCCCTTCCTCCTCTTGAACCTCCGGAGCTCATTCCTCCGCCACCACGGCTACCTCCACTCATTCCTCCTGAGCTGAATCCACCGCCACTGCTTCTGCTAGGTGCTCCAAATGAGCCCCCACTACTTCTGCTTGGTGTGGACATTCCGCCTCTTGAAGGAGTTGAGTAAGAATTCCTTGATGGTGCTGTTCTAGTATTGTTAAATGTTCCTCCGGTATTTCCTCTGTTGTAGGACGGACTGGAACCTCTTGTTGTTCCGGTGCTTCTATTGATGGTGCCAGGAGCAGTAGTTCCTCTTGAAGGAGCAGTTCCGTAAGCACTTCTTGTATTAGTACCGGTATTATAGCTAGGTCTTGTATTGGCTACTCCAGTCCTTGAACTTGGTCTTGTAGCAGCCGCTGAACCTGTATTTCTATAGCCTGGATTTGCAGAAGCTGAAGTATTGGCTACGCGGCTTCTTGCACTATTGTATTCATTTTGGGATGCGGAAAAGTCTCTACTGGAACCTCTTGTTCCTTCAGATATTCCTCTATTTCCAGAAGTAGCTTCTCTTCTTGCAGCTCTTGTAGTAGCCGCATAACTATCAGTTCCGCCTCTTGGTCCGCTAACTGCTGTACCTGCACCTCTTCCAGGTCTTCCACCTCTGACAATATCTCTACCACCTTCTCCACCTGGAGGAATAATTACAACTGGTGGTCCCCAGCCCCAGCCTGGTCTCATTCCCCATCCCCACATTCCTCCGCCCATCCAGGGATTCATCCAAGGGTTGCCCCACATAGGCATTCCCCAGCCCATACCAAAGCCAAAGCTCATGTTCCATCCCCACATAGAATTCCAGCCAAAGCCCATTCCCCATCCTGGACGCATTCCCCACATGGGCATACCCCAGAAAGGATCCCACATTCCCATTCCCCACATAGGCATGCCCCATCCCATACCCCACATTGGAGCACCGAAGCCAAAACCTAAACTTAAATTGAAATTACTTTGAGGAAAGCCATTGGGATTAACACTGGATCCATAGAAGTTATTATAGACATTGACATTTGGAGTACTTTCTTGGGTTGCATTATCGTCAAAATATACCGTACCAGTATCTTCTGTATTTGCCTGAGATTGGTATTTGGCGATATACTCCGGATTAACATTTCTTGCTGAAAAACTTTCCTGCTCAAATTCGTTTGGTCTTACAGAATTCAATGACTGGAAATTTTGAGGATTGTTGTTCTCTACAGCAAATTGAGTGGCAACTCTATTGTCAGAGGCCATAAAGTATAAATCGTCGGATTCACCGCTTTTCATTGCATTGTAGCTGGTGCTGCAGGAGGATAACATAAGTACCGCTCCAGCTCCAATTGTCAATATTTTGTTGAGGTTCATCATTGTGTTTGGTTTTTACTAATTACTTATACGTGAGTACATCAATAGGGTTATAAATTTTTGGATTATATTTGCCACCCACAGTATTGAGCGAAGATAAATAGATTTTTGAAATCAACAAAGACACTATGAGTAAAGGATTGCCAAAAAGAAGTGAAGACTACTCTTTGTGGTACAATGAATTAGTTAAAAGGGCTGACCTTGCAGAAAATTCCCCAGTAAGAGGATGTATGGTGATTAAGCCCTATGGGTATTCGATCTGGGAGAAAATGCAGGCCCAATTGGATAAAATGTTTAAAGATACAGGACATGTAAACGCCTATTTTCCCCTTTTTATTCCTAAATCTTACCTTTCGAAAGAAGCCAGCCATGTGGAGGGCTTTGCCAAAGAGTGTGCCGTAGTTACCCATTACAGGTTAAAGAATGCCGATGATGGCAGTGGGGTAATCGTGGATCCGGAGGCCAAACTGGAGGAAGAACTGATCGTCAGACCAACTTCAGAAACGGTTATTTGGAGCACCTATAAAAATTGGATCCAATCTTATAGAGATTTACCACTTTTGGTCAATCAATGGGCCAATGTGGTCAGGTGGGAAATGAGGACACGTCTATTTTTAAGAACATCCGAATTTTTGTGGCAGGAAGGACATACTGCCCATGCATCCAAACAAGAGGCCATCGATGAAACAGTGCTGATGATGAATGTGTATGCAGAGTTTGCAGAGACCTACATGGCAGTGCCTGTGGTGAGAGGGGTAAAGAGCGCCAATGAGAGATTTGCAGGTGCCGAGGATACTTACTGCATTGAAGCCATGATGCAGGATGGAAAAGCCCTGCAGGCAGGAACATCCCATTTCCTTGGACAAAATTTTGCAAAAGCTTTTGATGTGAAATTTGCTACCAAAGAAGGTGGTCTTGATTATGTTTGGGGGACGTCATGGGGAGTAAGTACCCGTTTGATGGGTGCTTTGATCATGGCACATTCAGATGACAATGGTCTGGTTTTACCACCAAAATTAGCCCCAATCCATGTGGTCATCGTGCCCATTTATAAGGGAGAGGAAGAATTGGCCAGGATTTCTGAAAAAGCCAATGAAATATTGTCCAAGCTCCGGGCAAAGGGACTTTCTGTGAAATATGACAATAGAGATACCCATAAGCCAGGTTGGAAATTTGCCGAATATGAATTGAAAGGTGTTCCGTTAAGGATTGCTATGGGACCTAGGGATCTTGAAAACAATACCGTTGAACTGGCCAGAAGGGATACCTTGACCAAGGAAACCGTCAACCTTGGTGAAGTAGCCATAGAAGACTATGTAAGTAATCTTCTTGATACCATTCAGGACACTATTTATCAAAAAGCTTTTGATTTCAGGGAGCAGATGACCACCGAAGTCAATACTTGGGAGGAGTTTGAAAGCGTGCTGGAAGAAAAAGGCGGGTTCCTTTCGGCCCATTGGGACGGAACTTCAGAAACTGAAGAAAAGATCAAAGAACTGAGCAAAGCTACCATCAGGTGCATTCCTTTAAACAGCAAGACAGAAGAAGGAAAATGTATCCTTACCGGAAAACCATCTAGACAGAGAGTGCTTTTTGCCAGAGCTTACTAATCTGAAAAATGCCTGCCATTGAGGGAAGAATGATTCTCTTACCAATAAAGAGGAGATAAATGACCCAACTTGGTTAAGTTAAAAATCTGATGGGAACCTTTTTGTATTCAATGTTATCAAAGCCTCCAATTAATTTGGAGGCTTTTATTTTGATCAGGGTTTTTAAGAATGTAGAAAAAAGGCTAATTTCAGGAAAAAAACTTTTATGACCTGGTTTATCCTTGTATCATTGC
Source organism: Shivajiella indica (assembly GCF_042683085.1). Classification (NCBI taxonomy): domain Bacteria; kingdom Pseudomonadati; phylum Bacteroidota; class Cytophagia; order Cytophagales; family Cyclobacteriaceae; genus Shivajiella; species Shivajiella indica. The sequence continues at coordinate 71,707 of NZ_JBHUIV010000020.1, forward strand.
TTCTGATAGGGCTCGTTTTGGTACTGACCGAAATCCTATTTGTTCCGGGAACCACACTGGTGGGTCTATTGGGATTAATCGTGACTTTAGGAGGAATTTATTATGCTTTTATCAAATTCGATAATAACCTGGCGTGGATTATAGTGGGGGCAGCATTGTTGTTGAATTTTTCCGCTTTGGTTTATGGCTTTAGATCCGGTGTATGGAATAAATTTGCCTTAAAAGAAGCCATCACCAGCAGGTCATTTGATGATAGGTTGGCTGGATTGGAGATAGGAATGGAAGGAAAGGCCATATCAGATATTAAACCCATTGGCAAAGCAGAGTTTGGGGAAAGGATTTATGAGGTAAAATCTGATTCCGGATTTATTATGGTAGGTACTAAGGTGTTTATTGCGAGATTAGAAGACAACAAAATAATTATTAAATCATAAACTATGGAAATTACTGATTCGGCGTTCATTTTATTTGCGGCTTTTGCCGGCCTGATTTTACTCTTTATTTTCTTGTATTTTGTTCCTGTCAATTTATGGATTACAGCCATTTTTGCCAATGTAAGGGTTAGCATAGGGGAATTGATCGGAATGCGTATCCGGAAAGTACCCCCCAGCGTCATTGTCAATTCACTGATTACAGCAACCAAAGCAGGTTTGGACCTTACCACCAATGAGCTCGAAACCCATTATCTGGCAGGCGGAAATGTCCCCAATGTTATCCGTGCTTTGATTTCAGCGGATAAGGCCAATATTAAACTTAGTTTCAAGCAAGCCACAGCGATTGACCTGGCTGGCAGGGATGTATTTGAAGCAGTCCAGATTTCAGTAAATCCCAAAGTGATCAATACCCCTAATGTGGCTGCAGTGGCAGCTGATGGGATTCAGCTGATCGCAAAAGCACGGGTGACTGTCCGTGCAAACATTGCCCAATTGGTAGGTGGAGCTGGAGAAGACACTATTTTAGCAAGGGTAGGGGAAGGTATCGTCACATCTATTGGTTCCGCACAGAACCATAAAAGTGTTCTTGAAAATCCGGACAAGATATCCAAACTGGTTTTGGAAAGAGGATTGGATGCAGGAACAGCTTTCGAGATTCTTTCAATTGATATAGCGGATATTGATGTAGGAACCAATATTGGCGCTAAACTCCAGATTGACCAAGCATCCGCAGACTTGAAAGTGGCTGAGGCCAAAGCAGAAGAGAGAAGGGCGATGGCAGTTGCTTTGGAACAGGAAATGAAGGCCAAAGCTGTTGAAATGCGGGCAAAAGTAATAGAGGCTGAAGCGGAAGTGCCCAAAGCAATTTCTGATGCATTTAGAGCTGGGAAATTGGGAGTGATGGATTACTACCGTATGGAAAACATCAAATCTGATACCGACATGCGCTCATCCATTGCAGGAACTGATACCGGAAGTAGTAGCACTGAAAGTGGAAAATCCACCAAGGGAGGGGAGAAGAAGTAAAATTTTAAATTACCAATTACCAATTACCAATTACCAATTATCAATTATCAATTATCAATTACCAAATTCCAAAATCTAAGGTCAATTGGTAAAAAAAGAACCTTTGAGAAGAAATTCATCAAAGGTTCTTTTTTTATGATCAGGATTCCTTTTGTTAATTGATGATGACGGCCAATGAATCTGCTTTGGTTCTTATTTTCAGCCAGTTTTCAAATCTCTTTCTTTCATTTTGGTTGGGGTTTTGTCTGAATTTGGCATAAGCTATCAATAAAGTATCTTGTCTATTTTGTTGCAGGTTTGCAACTATACCCCGATTAAGAGAAAAATTCTGAAGGTTGGGATGATTGATTTTGGCTTCGGAAGCAATATCCATTACCTGACTGTATGTTTGCCCATATTCCGCAAGCTCCCTTTCCAACAGGGCAATTTTTTGGTCTTTATTCTTAATAAGTAATTCGTTTCTCTCGTAAAGATCTTTAAGGATGTCCGATCTTAATAAATTCATATCTGTTCCCGAATCTCCACTTTGTTTTACATTTAGATAGGTGTTTTTAAGGTTGAATACCGGCAATTTTCTTGAAATGATTTCCAGGTTCTCTTCATTGATCCTTTCTCCGATTAGGGTGACTTCTATGGTGCTGCTGTCGGGATTATAATGAAAGGTGCTGTTGATGATCTGCGTTCTTGGAAACTGCATTTCAGTAGTGATAAAGTTATTCGCTGACTTTTCCCACAAAGTTCGTTTTACAATATTATAAGCCAGATAAATACTAGGTACAATGGTGAGTATGGTGAAAATCGTAATATAGGTTTTGACAGTTTTTTCTCTTTTGGGGTCAAGAAATTCTTTTTTGGGGAAATTCATAAATCTGACGATGAGGTAAGTCGATAGACTGATGAAAACAGAATTGATAAAAAACAAATAAAATGCCCCAAAGAAATAAAATAGGTTAGCGGTGGCAAGACCATATCCTGCTGTACATAAGGGAGGCATTAAAGCAGTGGCGATGGCAACACCTGGAATAGCGTTACTTTTTTCTTTTCTTGATCCGGCGACTATTCCGGCAAGTCCCCCGAAAAGCGCAATAAGTACATCCCAAATGGTAGGTTCTGTCCTTGCCAATAACTCTGACTGAGCGTCATTCAAAGGCGTAAAAGAAAAATAAATGGTACTGGTTAAAATCGAAATCAGGACGGCAATTCCAAGATTTTTTAAGGATTTCTTGATCAGTTCGAAGTCATTGATTCCGGCAGCAAGACCAATGCCCATGATGGGGCCCATAAGGGGAGAGATCAGCATGGCACCGATAATCACCGCCGTTGAATTTACATTCAGTCCAACTGATGCCACAAATATGGCAAAGATCAAGATCCAAAGATTTGCGCCTTTAAATTCTACGTTTTTTTTGATATAATCTATGGTTTCCAATTCATCCTCTTTCCCCTCATGTAAATCAAATCTGTCTCTAAAAAAAAGGAGTAATTCCATGATTTTTTTCCTGAGGCCGAGTGCGTTATTACTTTGCTCCATAGTTTTGTTTATATTAGGACTGTATCAGCAAGCTAATAAATTAATAATTAGCCTTTCCTGAGTAACAAGAAAAAAATAATTTTAGGAGGTTAAAAAGAAGTTGAATAAAGTATTTGTTTGAAAATATTTGGAAAATGGAAATCAGGTTTTTTTGATTCCATATTCCTTGCCTATTTTTTTTGTGATAAAAAATGTTAAAATGAACATATTACTTGGCTCTGATTTAAAGGTATAAATTACTTTACCTTATAATTGTTATCCCATTGATTATTAATTTTTTATATAATAAAATTAATTTATTTTTAGTTAAGACTAAAAAAATTAGAATTGCCATATTATTTTTTTAGATCTATTATTATTGTTTTGGCCTATGGATATGTTTTTATATTTGTGCAAAGGATATATTTTTTATTTTCCTGAAAGGCGCCATCTTAGGTAAGGGAAAAATAATATTTCAAAATATATGCTCTGATAAGCGGATAAAGACCAATGAAGAAACCTATCAATAGAATTATTTTTGTGGATGATGATACAATTCAGCATATGATCAACCGTAAAAATCTGCAAAGGCTTAAACCTGATATTGAACTTTTCTTTTTTGAGAATCCCTTTAAAGCTTTGGAGTGGATAGAAGAAAATGAAGCAGATCTTCTCATATTGGATGTAAATATGCCTGAGATGAACGGTTGGAATTTTCTGGATTTGCTTAAGGAAAAGGGTAAGGAAATTGAAGTCAAAATGCTCACGTCTTCCATGGATCCTTCTGACATTGAAATGAGTTTAAATTATGGCATGGTTTCCGGTTTTTTGATAAAGCCTTTAAAAAATGAAATTATGGCAGAGATCTTGGGAGTTTAGCCATAAGAATTTTTATTTTGTGTATTTTAGCAGCCTAGAAATATTTCTCAAAAAACATGGATGATAAAAAACCTGTTATCAGTAAGAAAATAGATAATTTTTTTAGGGGATTGGCAGATGCTTATGCTTTTGTTAAGAGGTTTTTTATTGAAGTTTGGCTTCCTCCTTACGAATTCAAAGAAATTCTTAGACAATGTTATGAAATCGGTTACAGGTCTTTACCATTGATTTCTTTGACAGGGTTTATCATAGGAATTGTTTTCACCAACCAATCCCGCCCTTCATTGGCTGAGTTTGGGGCCACTTCCTGGTTGCCGGCATTGATATCCATTGCAGTGGTAAGGGCATTGGGGCCATTGGTCACTGCATTGATTGCAGCAGGAAAAGTAGGTTCCAGTATAGGTGCTGAGATAGGGTCCATGAAGGTAACTGAACAGATAGATGCAATGGAAGTATCCGCGATCAATCCCTTTAAATATCTTGTCATTACCAGGACTATGGCTACTACCTTAATGATTCCAGTTTTGGTGATGTACACAGATTTTGTAGCATTGATGGGATCATTTATCAATGTGAACCAAAATGAAATGGTGAGTTTGTCCACCTTTTTTGTTCAGGTTTTCGAATCTATTTCATTTTTGGATATTTTCTCTTCCGTAATCAAATCCCTTGTATTTGGGTTTACGATTGGAATAGTGGGGTGTTACAAAGGATACAGGTCCAATCAGGGAACAGAAGGAGTAGGAAAAGCAGCCAATGCTTCAGTGGTTATGTCCATGTTTTTGATATTTATTGAGGAACTTTTGGCGCTTCAGATTGTGAATGCCATACGAAATGCATAGGTTATGAGGGAATCGGTAATTGAAATAAGGGGACTTTATAAATCATTTGGTGACAACGATGTGCTACAGGGCGTAGACCTTGATCTTTATAAGGGAGAAAATCTTGTAGTACTTGGAAAATCGGGAAGTGGCAAATCCGTATTGATCAAGATATTGGTTAAGCTACTTACACAAGATGAAGGATCTGTTAAAATATTGGGGCAGGATACCGCAAAACTCAATCTCAGAGATTTGAATAAATTAAGATTGAAGATAGGTTTTGCCTTTCAGGCAGCAGCCTTATATGATAGTATGACTGTAAGGGAAAACCTCGAATTTCCTTTGACCAGAAATATCAAAGGGCTTAGCCGTAAAGAAATCAATTACAGGGTGGAAGAATTGTTGGACTCAGTAGGATTGCCCAATACCATTAACCAAATGCCGGCTGAATTATCAGGAGGACAAAAGAAAAGAATCGGTGTAGCCCGGACTTTAATCCTGAATCCTGAGATCATGTTGTATGACGAACCGACAGCAGGCTTGGACCCCACTACTTGCATTGATATCAATAATCTTATCAATCAGGTCAGAGAACAATACAAAACGTCTTCCATTGTCATCACCCATGATCTCACCTGTGCAAAGCAGACAGGAGATAGGATGGCGGTCCTTATTGAGGGACAATTCAAAGCCACAGGCTCTTTTGAGGAAGTTTTTGCGGACGCAAAAGATCCAAGGATTAAATCATTCTATGACTATAATTTCATTACATAATGAGAAATGATAATAAAAAATCAGTGATTGTTGGCATTTTCGTCTTTATAGCAATTGCCATCTTTGTCACCGGGGTTCTTACCTTGGGTGGTCAGCAGAAAAAATTTGTAAAAAGTTTTCGCCTTACTGCGGTATTTGACGATGTGGCAGGATTGCAGACCGGGAATAATGTGTGGTTTTCAGGGGTGAAAATCGGCACAGTACGCAGGATTAATTTTTATGGGGATTCCCAGGTGGAAATTGTCATGAATGTGGAGGAAAAAGTAAAAGATTATATCCGGAAAGATTCCAAAGCAACGATCAGTTCAGATGGACTTATAGGTAATAAAATCATTTTGATCTACGGGGGTACAACACAGGCCCCGCCGGTCGAGGACGGCGACAGGCTGGTGTCTGTCATGGCCTTAGATACCGATAAAATGATGGAAACCCTACAGGAAAACAATAAAAACCTGGTTACCATTACAGAGAATTTAAAAGTCCTTACCGGAAAGATTGCCCAGGGACAAGGAATCGTCGGGGCGGTCATGACGGATAGCTTACTTGCCGAAAATTTCAAAAGCATCCTGGAGAACCTTGACCGGGCTTCAGTCAACAGTAACAGGACTTTGATGGAGTTGAACAAGTTTGCTTCCGGAATGAATCAGGAAGGATCCCTGTTCTATGACCTTACCCATGACAAAGAAATTTATAAAAGCCTTCAGACTTCTGTAAATGAATTGCAGGCCACTGCCGAGAATGCCAAAAACCTGACAGATAACCTCAATGAAACGGCCAATAAGCTGAATGATAAAAACAACACGGCCGGGATGATATTGAATGATGAAGAATTTGCACAGAGAATCAAGCATACCATGATCTACGTGGACAGTTCATCCATGAACCTCAACAAAGGACTCGAAGCATTGGAATATACCTGGCCATTTAAAAAAGGATTCAAAAGAATGGAAAAGGCGAAGGCAAAAGAGGGAGCGTAAATTACAAATTACAAATTACAAAATCTGAGTATCCGTAAGCATACACGTAGTAGAATTTAATTTGGTTAAAGAACCCCTCGGCAAGCTCGGGGAACGGAATTTAGGTTTGGAAAATCGGGGGGAGGGAAGAAATGCGGCAAAGCCGCATTTCTTCCCTCCCCCCGGTATTTAATTCAAGTTCCTGTGGCCGAGCTTGCCGAGGCCCTCCAATTGATACGTGCATGATTCCGAAGAGTCTGATTACAAAAATTTTAAAATCCAAAATCCAAGCATAAAAAACCAAAATTCAAAACCTAAAACTTAGATCTACAATCCTAAATCCTAAACCATAAATTCAAAAAACCATTGAATCAATCTGAATATTAGGAATTATTTATCTCGGCAATTGGTTAAATTAGTGTACTTTTTATTTTGAATCTTTTCACTAAACCAAATAATTGCCATGTCTTTAGATCCTTTTCATTCCAAAAAAATCCTTAAATCCGGCAAAAATGAATTGACCTATTGGGATCTTTCATCCTTGCAGTCTGCTGGATATAAAATTGATACTTTGCCTTTTTCCATTCGGATTTTGTTGGAAAATGCACTCAGGAATTTTGATGATTTTGGGATTACCAAAGAGCATATTGAAACATTGGCGTCTTGGTCGCCTGAACCCTCAGACAAAGATATTCCTTTTAAGCCTGCCAGGGTGCTGATGCAGGATTTCACCGGAGTTCCTGCTGTGGTGGATATTGCTTCTTTAAGGGCAGAAGCAGTCAGGAAAGGTAAAGACCCTCAAAAGATCAATCCCCTGATTCCTGTGGATTTGGTAATAGACCATTCTGTACAGGTGGATTATTTTGGAACAAGCTATTCCTATCAAAGAAATGTGGAAGTGGAATATGAAAGGAACGGTGAGCGTTATCAGTTTTTAAAATGGGCTCAGAAAGCATTTGATAATTTTTCTGTAGTTCCCCCTGGAATGGGCATTTGTCATCAGGTGAACCTGGAATACCTGGCAAAGGGTGTCATCGACAGGGACGGAAAAGTTTTCCCTGATACTTTGGTAGGAACAGATTCCCATACCCCTATGGTGAACGGAATTGGAGTAGTTGCTTGGGGAGTCGGTGGAATAGAGGCGGAGGCTGCGATTTTGGGACAGCCCATATATTTCATTATGCCTGAGGTAGTGGGCTTAAAATTGACCGGAAAGCTTCCTTTGGGAACCACCGCAACGGACATGGTTCTGACCATCACCCAGTTGCTGAGGAGTCACGGTGTCGTAGGGAAATTTGTAGAGGTTTTCGGACCAGGGCTGGATAGCCTGACTGTTCCTGACCGTGCCACCATTTCCAATATGTCACCTGAGTTTGGTTGTACAGTAACTTATTTCCCGATAGACAACCGTACCTTGGACTACATGGCCAAAACCAATCGTTCTAAAAACCAGATACAGCTGGTAGAAGATTATTGTAAAGCCAATAGGCTATGGAGGGAAGGGGAGGAAAAAATCAAATATAGTTCTGTTGTTGAACTTGATCTAAGTTCCGTAGAGCCTACGGTTTCAGGTCCTAAAAGACCTCAGGATAAAATTCTTGTCCGGGAGTTCAAGGCCAAGTTCGGGCAATTATTGGAAAAGGAGCATGGTAGAGCATATATTCCGATTGATAAGAGGGAAGAAGGTAGATGGTATGGGGAAGGAGGAAGTCAACCTTCTGGGGCAGGAGGAGGAAATGCCACCGATATAGAATACGAAACAAAAGTGAAAAACGGATTGAAAACCGTGGTGGTGAAGATGAACAATGAGAAGTTTGCTCTTCATGATGGTTCAATCGTCATTGCCGCCATTACTTCCTGCACCAATACCTCCAATCCCTCTGTGATGCTGGGGGCGGGATTGGTAGCAAAGAAAGCACGTGAAAGAGGGTTAGATGTAAAACCTTGGGTAAAAACTTCCCTTGCCCCCGGTTCAAAAGTAGTAACAGATTATCTTCAAAAAGCCAATCTGATGGATGACCTGGAGGCTTTACGATTCCATGTGGTAGGATATGGCTGTACCTCCTGTATCGGGAATTCAGGACCTCTTCCCAAGCATATAGCCAAAGCAGTGGAGGAGAATGATCTTGTAGTAAGTTCTGTGCTATCGGGAAACAGGAATTTTGAAGCCAGGGTGCATCCACAGGTTAAGATGAATTTTCTTATGTCGCCTATGTTAGTAGTTGCTTATGCCTTGGCGGGAAGAGTAGATGTGGATTTGATGAATGAACCAATAGGTTACGATCCCAACCTTGAAGCGGTGTATCTCAGGGATATATGGCCTTCTAACGAAGAAATTTTTGAAGTGATGTCCAGGGTTCTTTCGCCCAAGGATTTTGAAAAGAGTTATGGGGAGATTTTTGAGGGAAATGATATCTGGAAAGAACTTCAGGCGCCAAAGGATAAGATTTACCAATGGTCTGAAGCGAGTACATATATAAAAGAGGTTCCCTTTTTCAATGGAATTTCTGAGGAGGTTTCTCCTTTAGTAGATATAGAAGGAGCAAGGGTTTTGCTCAAATTGGGTGATTCTATCACCACAGATCATATCTCTCCAGCAGGTTCATTTTCTGAATCCAGTCCTGCAGGAAGGTATCTTTTGGAAAGAGGGGTGGAGAAAAAGGATTTCAATTCCTATGGGTCGAGGAGGGGAAATGATGAGGTAATGGTAAGAGGCACCTTTGCCAATGTTAGGATAAAAAACCATTTGGTACAAAATGAGGGAGGCTTCACCCTTCATATCCCAAGTAATCAGGAAATGACAGTTTTTGAGGCATCAAGGAAATACATGGCAGAGAAGACGCCGCTTTTAGTTCTTGCCGGTAAAGAATATGGAAGCGGTTCCAGTAGGGATTGGGCAGCAAAAGGGACCAATCTTTTGGGTGTTAAAGCAATTCTTGCTGAAAGTTACGAAAGGATACACCGAAGCAATTTGGTAGGCATGGGGGTATTGCCGCTTCAATATAAAACCGGAGAAAATGCGGAAAGTTTGGGACTTACAGGAAAAGAGAAATTCAATATCTATGGCATCAGTGAAAGATTATCCCCCTTAAAGATTTTAGGGATAAAAGTGGAAAAAGAAGATGGAAGCCATCAGGAATTTGAAGTCATCTGTCGCTTAGATTCTGCCATTGAAATAGCGTACTATAAACATGGTGGAATTTTGCATTATGTATTAAGGGAATTCCTTAAAAAATAAAGAGAACCCATCATTCAAGGAATTTTGATATTTATAAAAAAGACAGTTTTATATTAACTATAAATATTTTTTATAATTTAAGTGATATAATTTACTGGTTTTGTGATAAAAATACCTAATATTGGTTATTGTGTTATACTTTTGCCTAGGGTAAATTGTATCAAAATCGAGTACAGGTCTTATTTCTAAACTTAAACCAATTTTTTATGTACACAGTCAGAAAGCATTGCCATTACTGTGGGTCAGTGATTCATGGTAGGGCGGATAAGAAGTTTTGTAATGATAATTGTAGGAGTAGTCACAACAATGGCAGAAGGGAAGTTTATGGGGATGTGATCAGGATTACCAACAGCCTGTTGAACAGGAACCGTAGGATCCTTTCAAAGGTTTTAGAAGATGGATTAGAGACCGTGAAAATCCCAAAAGACAGGATGTCCTTGATGGGATTTAATTTCAATTACCATTCCCACCATTTACCGGATTCCTTGGGACGAAATTATTGGTTTTGCTATGATTATGGTTATTTGGATATGGGAAATGGATGGGTGATGGTTATAAGGGATGTGGGGGAAAATTATTTAAAAAAACTAGGATAAGAATTTCAGCCCTTTTTCAAGGAATGCCGTATATTTCCATATACTAAACTCCTTGAAAAAGGCTGCTCCTTGGAAACGCGTACCGAATTTTATGATCAGATCGCTTTAGCAGAATTGAGTGCCTGGCTGTTGGAAAATAAGAAAAGGCCTTCCCTGTTAAATTTGATCACTAAAGGAACTCAAAGTACCATTAATCACCTGATACCTGAAAAAGTCCATCAGGTAATCACTTTTGCCATAGAGAATATGGTCAAAGGAGTACTTTTTGGGACAAAATTTATTACTCCCAAGCCATTTTTTGCCCAAAATCTTAAGGAAAGAGAAGATAAGGTCAGGAAAATCATAAAGATTTATAAAAATACTGCCTCAGCTGAAGGTGCAATTACCGGCGCAGGAGGAATATTATTGGGTTTGGCTGATTTTCCGGCATTTCTTACTATAAAGATGAAAATGCTTTTCGAAATAGCAGCAGCCTATGGTTATGACGTGAAGGATTTTAAAGAGCGCTTGTTTATGTTATATATTTTTAAATTGACTTTTGCCAGTCAGGAAATGAGAAATGCTACCATTGGAATCATTGAAAATTGGGATAATTATGCAGACCAACTTCCTAAAGAAGTGGAAGCTTTTGACTGGAAGGAGTTTCAGTTGGAATATAGGGATTATATGGACCTGGCAAAATTGGCACAACTCATACCTATTATTGGAGCAGGTGTAGGTGCAGTGGCCAATTACCAACTGACTGCCAAATTGGGAGATATGGCCATGCAGTGTTATAGAAGTAGGTATTTTGATTGGAAAGTGTAGAATGAAGAAGGATGAAGAATTAGAATGAAGCCTGTTGAGTGGGCATGAATAAAAAATAAGGGGGAAAAAGTTTAGAACCCGCCCTAATAAGTATTACATCAAAAACCGTGAAAAAAATAACCTTCAGATTCTGACTAAAGTTACTTATTCCAATCTTAGAAAAAATCCCCATTAATAGGGGTTTTTTATTTAAACACTGTTTAAAAATATAAATTTGATTAATACTTTTTTATTTATTTCATACCTAAAATCCTCCATTCCTACCTTCATGATCATAATTTGAAAAATAATTTGAGGTAAAGCTTATTTCCTGTATATTTTTACCTAAGCCCGGACCTTTTATTTACCCAGACCTAATGAAAAGAGCCATTATATTGGTTTTAGTATTACTGAGTATTACTTCGACAGTCTATGCCCAAAAAATCAATTCTTCCTATAGATTAAATATACATAAAACCGAAGAGCCTATTGAAATAGATGGGCTGATGAATGAAGAGGCCTGGCGGGTTGCGGATGTTGCCAGTGAATTTTTTATGATAACTCCCATGGATACCAGTTATTCCCAGGTGAAGACGGATGTGAGAATGGCTTATGATGATAAAAATCTGTACATCATCGTCATCAATCACCATGCGGTGGAAGGTCCCTATATGGTAGAATCTTTGCGTAGGGATTTCAATTTTGGAAAGAATGACAACTTTCTCCTGTTTATGGACCCCTTTGATGACCAGTTGAACGGGTTTTCCTTCGGGGCCAACGCTGCAGGTGCCCAATGGGACGGTATCATGTATGATGGAGGAAGAGTCGACCTGAGCTGGGACAATAAATGGGTTTCGAAAGTCAAAAATTACGAGGATAAGTGGATTTTTGAAGCTGCGATTCCATTCAAATCCATCAGGTATAAAATTGGAATCACGGAATGGGGAATCAATTTTAGCCGGATGGATCTGAAGACCACCGAAAAGTCCGGTTGGGCACCAGTTCCTAGACAATTTCCTTCCGCTTCTTTGGCCTATACAGGAATTCTTGTCTGGGACAATCCTCCTCCGGTGGCAGGACCCAATATTTCCATTATACCCTATGCAGTCGGAGGAAGGACCCGTGATGTGCAGGCAGGTGAAAATGCAGTTTACCGAAGGGATTTTGGAATGGATGCAAAAATAGGTTTGAGTTCCTCGATCAATCTTGACCTGACTGTAAATCCTGATTTTTCTCAGGTGGAGGTCGACAAACAAATCACCAACCTGGACAGGTTTGAATTGTTCTTCCCGGAAAGGAGACAGTTTTTTCTTGAAAATGCGGACCTCTTTGGAAATTTTGGTTATGAGTCCATTCGGCCTTTTTTTTCCAGAAGGATAGGGCTGAACGCACCGATACAGGCAGGGGCAAGATTAAGTGGCAGAATCAATAAAGACTGGCGTATAGGTGCCATGACCATGCAGACCGCAGCGGTGGAAGAAAAGGAAATAGATGCACAGAATTATTCGGTCATTTCTTTACAGAGACGTGTTTTCTCCCGATCCAACATAGGGGCCATTTTTGTCAATAGACAAGCAGGCCTGTTTAACGCTCCCATTGATTTCGATAAACCTGGATACGCAGCCTATGATCGGAATATTGGTTTGGAATATAATCTTGCTTCTTCCAATAATCTTTGGACCGGCAAGGCATTTGTGCTAAAATCTTTAAATCAAAATGTAAACAATGGCGGCCTGGCTTATGCTGCCAATCTTCGGTACACCAGTGGAAATCTGTACTGGAACCTTCAGGCTGAACATGTTTCTGAAAATTTTACAGCGGAAGTTGGTTATGTCCCAAGGGTAGGTTTTTATAAAGCCCATCCTGTTGTTGGCTATCTGTTTTTTCCAAAGAGTAAAAAAATCCTCAGCCATGGACCGGAATTGAATGCCAAGTGGTTTTTTGATACCAAATGGGACAAAACGGACAATGAAAGCTATGCCTTGTATAAAATCCGCTTTAGGAGCCAAAGCAACCTGGCTACCTGGTTTGCCCATGACTATGTGAAACTACTTCAGCCTTTTGATCCTACGAATGTTACTGGAGATACCCTGGCCAGGGGTACGGAACACCGTTGGCTTTCCTGGGGAGCAGAATATACCTCTAAGCCACAGTCCGTTTTTACATATGCTTTTTCCACCCGGTTGGGGGGCTATTATGCCAATGGGGAAAGATACAATGTAGTGGGAGAAATGGGATACCGGTTTCAGCCTTATTTCAGTATTACCATGACAGCCAATTATAATGAAATCCACCTGCCTGAACCTTGGAATGTCACCAGATTTTGGTTGGTAGGACCCAGGTTGGACCTGACCCTAACCAATACTTTTTTTATCACCTCATTTGTTCAGTATAACGAACAGATTGAGAATATCAATATCAATACCCGTCTGCAATGGCGCTTCAAACCGGCATCCGATATTTTCCTTGTCTTTACTGACAACTACCTTCCTGCGCCTTTCAATGTCAAAGACCGGTCGGTGGCGCTGAAATTTACCTATTGGTGGAACATTTAATAATGTAGAATGAGGAGTGATGAATTAAGAATGAGGGGGAAAAATGTAGAATGTAGAATTATGAATTAAGAATGGGGGAGCTTTGTGAATTGGGGAGATCGGTTTTGTAAGAAGTTATTTAAGATCCAAGGCAAAAGGCAAAAGTAAAAAGGAAGGAGCTTAGGTAAGTTTGGGGGATCGGTTCTGAAGAAGAAAGATTATTTTTTAATTACACCGAGGACCGCTGAGTAGGAACCGAGATCCACGGAGAATGGATGGGATCGCCGGCGAAACGGAACGAAGGTTGTTGGATTTCGGATTTCGAAAGGCGGATTTCGGAGATTTTGAACAATTAAGGAAAGAAAAAAGGCCAGAAAAATCCGGCCTTTATTGGGTGATATATTCTGATTATTGTTCTATTCTACTCGAAATATCCAATAAGAGCCCATTGGGATCTTCCAAAAGCATCCTTCTTTGTCCATAAAACTCATCTTCCGGTTCCTGGATAATAGGGACATTCATATTTCGCGCTCTTTCATATACTTCGTCCAGGTCGTTTACCACAAAGGAAAGGTTCACCCCAGAAGGGGATTGCACATAGTTTTGGGGTATCAGATCGGTGTTTTTCGGAAAAAGACCAATCTCTATCTGACTGTTCCTTGATTTTAGGTTGATATACCAATTACTTTCAAATTCAGTTTTAAAGTCCAGGATATTCTCATAAAAATTCTTACTGACCTGGATATTATCGGAAAACAAATTGGCAATTAATCTACTGGTAAGGATAGTTGGTAATTTAGTTTTTATACTGGGCATATCATTCTTAATTTTAAACGGTCTATTAACTTTGGTAAAGATAGCTTAAATATTACAACATATAAAATAAATTATTTATTATTATTGAATAATACAATTAAATTCAAAAATTCATACTTGTAATACAATATTAATGTTTTGAAAACAATATTTTTTCAACACCTCTAAAAATCAAATCTGACTTCTATTGCATTTAACGAAAAGGTCGTGCCAAGTGTATTTAGATATCGGAAAAATTTACATTTATTTTTAGGTCAAAGAACCCAAATATAAATGATTATACTGGCTAGAATATTTATTTTTACTAAAGTGGGCGGTTTTCTCAAAAAATATCCGAGTTGACTGTCTGCTTAAAAACCATCATATGTTAGGATTAGCTTGAAAAATCATAAATTAAAATTCCTCCAATATGTAGGGATATGTATCCTATTGTTTTCCTGTAAAGAGGAATACAATCAGGATTTTACCCAATGGGATACTTATCGGGGATCAAAAGATGCGGCACAGTTTTCCGGACTAAAACAGATTAACCGGGAAAATGTAAATCTATTGCAACCTGCTTGGGAATTTCATACCGGTGACAATGGTCCCAGAACCCCAATGGAATGTAATCCCATTGTCATAGGCAACACCATGTATGTAACCTCACCACAACTGGACCTCATTGCCCTGGATGCTGCCACAGGAGTGCAGACTTGGAGATTTACCTCTTCTTCCTTTAATGAAGGCTCAGGCATAAACCGTGGGGTGACTTACTTTGATGATGGGGCAGAAGGCAGGATTTTTATGCCCGCTGGACCTTACCTTTTTGCAGTGAATGCCAAATCCGGTGAGTTGATCAGTGACTTTGGTGTAGAAGGTAAAATCGATTTACGCCAGGATCTTGGAAAAGATCCTTCCAGACTTTCCATTGCTCTTTCCACCCCAGGGATTATTTATGGAGACCTTATTATCGTCGGTTCGGCTACAGGAGAAGGTTATGATGCTTCCCCAGGTCATGTTAGGGCTTATAATGCCCGATCAGGAAACTTGGAATGGATATTTCATACCATTCCCCAGCCCGGAGAATATGGTCATGATACCTGGGAATGGGTGGAAGGTGAAAATTATGGTGGTACCAACAATTGGGGCGGAATGAGCCTGGACGAGGAAAAAGGGTGGGTGTTTGTGGCTACGGGCTCTCCTACCTATGATTTTTATGGGGGTAACCGGCTTGGGGAAAACCTGTATGGGAACTGTGTGATTGCTTTGGATGCCCGGACAGGAGAAAGAAAATGGCATTATCAAGCGGTTACTCACGATATTTGGGATTATGACCTGCCCTGTGCGCCTACTCTTGCGAACATCCCCATAGAGGGAAAGCTGATAAAAGCTTTGGTACAACCAACCAAGATGGGAGAACTTATCCTGCTGGACCGGTACACTGGACAACCCCTACTTCCTGAGGATAAAAGGCCTGTCCCACCTTCCTATGTACCAGGAGAAAGGGCACATCCCAGCCAGAAATTCAATCAGGGGATTGTTTTGGTTCCTCAAGGCCTTGATAGCACTTACCTGACAGATATTTCTCATGAGGCGAATGCCTTTGCAAGAAAGGAATTTAAGAAATATAGGAATGAAGGGTTATATACTCCGCCGAGCATTGAAGGTACTCTGACCATGCCTGCCACAAGAGGAGGTTCCCTTTGGGGTGGAGTTTCTTATGACCCGGTTAACAATAAACTTTATGCCAATGTCAATGAACTGGCCATGATCCTGCAGCTCCGACAAGTTCAGCCAGCAGGAGTAGGGGAGAAGGCCAAGGTTTCAGGCTATCATTCCTATATGCTGAACTGTTCAAACTGCCATGGAGCAGATAGAAAGGGTTTGGCAAATGTCTATCCTTCCCTGATTGGTTTGGGTGAAAGAATGAATAAAGAGGAAATCAAGGGCCTAATCCGTGGAGGTAAAGGACTGATGCCTTCTTTTACCCAATTTGAAGATAAGCAGTTGGACGCCTTGGTTTCTTTTGTTTTGGATGGAAAGGTGCCAGAGGACATAGGAGAACAAAAAGAAGGACAAATGGACAAGTACATTATGACAGGATTTAGGCTTTTTGTGGATGAAGAAGGTTTTCCGGCCTCAAAACCTCCATGGGGGACCTTAAATGCGATAGACCTGAATACATTGACCATCCAATGGAAGGTGCCCTTAGGGGATTATCCAACCTTGACTGAAAGAGGGATTTCCGGAAAAGGCACCCAGAATTTTGGGGGATGTGTGGCTACTGCCGGAGGCCTTGTTTTTATGGGGGGATCAGCAGATGAAATGTTCCGTGCATTTGATGCCGAAACGGGGGAGGTGTTGTGGAGTTATAAATTACCGGCAGGAGGGTATGCAGTACCTGCAGTATATGAGGTAGAGGGTAAGCAATATGTGGTCATCGCCGCCGGAGGAGCCAACCGTATCGGTACACCCAGTGGGGACAGTTTTATTGCCTTTTCCTTGCCTTGATTTGTCTTTTTTTTCCCGCGGTGGAACTATGAGGCCATTGGAGCTTACCGTCATTGCGAGGCGCTAGGGTTCGAGTAAGTAGGAAAGGATCATTCAAAGTTTTCAACGAAAATATAGTTTGTAAGCGCCGTGGCAATCTCGGTTAAATGATGTTGCTATTTCCTTTGCTATTATGATTGACAAAGAAACGAAGGGACCAAGATAAAGAGTATTCAAACCTAAGCTTACTCCTAAAAACACCTAAGTAAATATGATGAAAATCAGCGTTCCTATTGTCTCCAAATCAGTGTTTTTAAAGGAATTAAAAAGGAAATTAAGGTATGTTATGAGGGATTAAACCAAACAATTAATCATGAAAACTTACCGGTATTACCTGAAAATCATCCTGGCGATGCTCTTGTTGGTGAACATCGGCTGCCAAGAAAATGAAGAACCAAATGGCGGAAACCCACCCGTTCCACCTATTGATAATGGAGGAGGGGATTTCCCTTTTTCCTATCTTGGTTCAGGTACAATCTTGTTCGAAAGGATAACTTCAGATGGAAATAAATCCAATCTTTATATGATTGATTTGGATCAAAAGAAAACATGGGGATTTTCGGAAGAAATATTTGAAGGAATCGTCAGTGATTTTAAGATTTCTCCCGACGGCCAAACCATTTTATTGACGCTTGGAAATGGATTCCCCATAAATTATCAAGTTCATACCTGTGACCTGCAGGGGAAAAACATCAAAAAATTGGTTTCTTTGGAGGATCAGACCTTCTATCCCTCTTGGTCACCAGATGGGGGGACAGTATATTTTTGGAATGTGGAATTTGGGGACTATGACAATTATGTATTGCATGCGGTTGGCAAAGATGGATTAAGCCTGAGACCCATTTTGGATTTCAATCAACTTAAGCCAGGCACCGTCACCGTTTCTTCCAAAAACAAGATTTCTTTTGCAACCAATCAGGGCGGTATTTTTGGAGGAACAGCAGGTATTTATATTTGTAATTCTGATGGAAATGAATTGGTTAACACTATTCCCCTGATTGACGAAGGGGTACACTTCAACTCTCCGGTTTTTTCTCCGGATGGGAATACCTTGGCCTATTTGAAAGTTTGGAGGTCATGGATGGATGGAAGTTACCAGAAAATGGAGGTGAGGGCTTTAAACATGAATACGATGGAAGAGGGGCTGATAATTTCAGTGCCAGCAGGCGGGATTATGGAGTGGAACTTTCCTGAAATAGGTAATTTGGTTTATTTGTCCTGGTCTCCGGATGGAAAGAAATTGATCTTCAATGTTCCCCAGGCCGACTATGTCTCTTACCTCTATGTGGTTGATGCCGATGGCAGTAATCTAACAAAAGTGACTACTGAAACTGCCGTTTCCGACCGATATGGGTCTTGGGGAAGGTGATCTGCGACCTGACTAAGAGACGGAGGAACTTAGGGATTTAGAGACTTTTAGACTAAGGGAAAAAGTGACTGAGTGTGGTTAGAGCTTTCCGTCATCGGTAGTCGTTACGGTGCAGGTAAATTCAAAATGGATCTACCAATATCCTTTAGGGAAAAAAAGCAAAAGTAGTCCTGCAATCTCTCTGGAAAGTAAACCCTTTTGCCTTTTTACTTTTGCCTTTCTTACTTTTAGAACTTCCTATACTTCCCTCCCAAATACTTATTCGCCTTTTTCTCAGCAAAGCGGGCTTTTTTGCTGTCCCAATGGAGGGTTTCATTCGGGAACCTTCCTGCAATCACCCCGAGTAGGATGGTTTCGGTAAGCCGGGCGGAGTATTCAAAAGGAGCAGAGCATTCTCCTTTTCCCAGACAGGCATCCACAAACTGATGGTAATGCTTTTTGCTTTCTCCATCATAATCCTTTACCGGAGCTCCTAGATTAAAAGGCTTCACATCAAACTCCTTGTATTTTCCATCCACAATCCATCGTGGAAGTTCCTGGAAATGCGGTAATAGCAATCTTCCTTTTTCACCCAAAAACATAGCGCCTTGTTCCGGTAATTTATCCCCATTGGGAAGATGAAGATCCTCATGGTCTGCCGGTGCACCTACACCATCATACCATACCCATTTGAGGGTTTCTGCTGTGTAAGGGGTTTTTGGAAATTCGTAGGTCACAGTATTATTTTCAGGGAATCCAAATCCCGTAGGTTGACGGCATTCAGTACGGATGGTACGGGGAACATCCAGTTGCAGGGCATTGTAGGGTGTATCGAAAATGTGCACGCCCATATCGCCCAGGGTACCACAACCGAAATCCATAATTTTTCTCCAGTTGCCCGGGTGATAAACGCCTTCTTTGTAAGCCCGCTTCGGTGCTGTGCCCAGCCAGAGGTTCCAGTCCAGATTTTCCGGTACGGGATCGCTTCCTGTAGGCTCGGGGCCATCATAGCCCCAGTTTTTGGGAGACCAGGCCCTTACAGTATGTACTTTACCGATAATTCCTGATTGGATCAGGAGGGTAGCCAGTTTGTAGTCGTAGAAGGAATGCACCTGAATGCCCATCTGGGTAACCAGCTTTTTTTCTTCGGCCATTTTTTTCATGGCCCGGGCTTCGGTCACATGATGGGTGAGCGGTTTTTGGCAATAGACAGGCTTATTCATTTCCATCGCCATCAAGGAGGCAGGGGCATGGGTATGGTCGGGAGTTGAGACGACCACTGCGTCAAACTCATTTTTCATGTCCTTCAGCATCACCCTATAGTCAGGATAGCTTTTGGCATTGGGATAAAGGGCTTTGGCTCTAGCAAGCATCTTGCTGTCCACATCGCAAAGCCCCACAACTTCCACCTCGGGATGTGAAGAAATGGCAGCCAGGTCTTCCATGCCCATTCCCCCCAATCCAATATGGACCGTTCTCAATTTGCCTGCGGCTTTGGCCTGTGCCAGGATATGGGGAGCCAATGCCAAACCTGCGGCACCTAAAGCGGACTTTACCAAAAAGTCTCTGCGGTTGATCACCTGAAAATTTTTCTTCATCGGGTTATTGTTAATTGTTTGTTGCCGGTAACTCTTTGATTCTGATATTGCGGAAGTGGACCACATCTCCATGTCCCAAAAAGCCAATATGGCCAATGCTGCGCTTTAGACCTGGATGCTCCTTTTGGTCCAAGGTCCCATTTTTGCTGGATTCCAGGTAATCCCCTTCCAGGATGGTGGTTCCGTTCAGAATCACTTTAATTTTGGGATGTTGGACAATGACCTCCTGTTGGTTCCATTCTCCCGGAGCTTTCAGATGACCCCGCTTGGCAGCCATGACCCCATAGACTGAACCGTGAAATTGGTAGTCGTGAAGGTCCGCATATTTCTCTGCCTCATTGTCCAGGATCTGGATTTCCTTGCCCACATAGGCGGCATCTCCTTCCAATGGGGCATGGATACCAAGGCCATTGTTGGCCCCTGGGGTCAAAAGGAACTCAAATTTCAAAATAAAATTCCCATATTCTTTTTCAGTGAAAAGATTTCCTCCCCCGCCACCTTTAGGATCTATGACGATCATGCCGTTTTCTGCCCGGTAAGCAGTTTTATTACCTATCCATCCATCGAGATTTTTACCGTTGAAAAGGGGGGTAAATTCACTTTCGGGGATTTCCTGGGCTATGACGGTGCCCAAACCAAAAAGTTGAAAGACAGCGAGGCAAAACAAGATTTTCTTCATAATGAGGTGCTTGAGTTTGATTGAATGGGAAATCCCGGGTTTATTCAACCTGTAATTTTTTGTGTCATTCAATTTATAAAAAAATAATCTAAATCGTAAAACTTGTTGAAAAAATTAAGAAAAGGTAATTAGGGATAAAAAGTTGTCATGGTTGTCATGGTTGTCGGGTTGTCGTGGTTGGAGCTTTGAAGGTAGGGGGGATGGGTACTGAAGGCGTCATGCTGAATGCAATGAAAGCCTGTCCCGCAGCATTGCGGGGCATCTCACCAATTTATGGAAGATAATTTTTTGAACCCTTCCTTCGGAAGGCAGGGATGAATGAGGATGAACACGGATAAAGCTTTGCTTTTATAGTCCACGAATTTCACATATGAACACAAATTGTTTAGGTTAGAGAAGAATGGAACGCCCCCGGCTGATTGGACGGGCAGGGATAACGCGGATTTGACGGATGTTCGCGGAAGGAATTTAACCACAGATGAATGATGATGAACGCTGATAAAAGGACCACGAATTTTGCGCCTGTCTCTGCAGGCAGGAATTAGCACAAATTTTGAATTTTTTGTTGGGCATCTGGGTGGATTTGGGCGATGATGGGAATTTGAAGGGGAAAAGGAAAAGGGATTAGGCGCGAAGCTTCCGGATTAGCACGAACCCTAGTTGTAGACTTGAGTGTGAAATTGAACGGAACAGCCCTGTGAGGGCAATAGATATAGTAACTTGGGGTTTTAACCTCGGGCTGATGACCAATATGCAGCTGCTTTGATATCAATGATCCAATCATTCCATGGTGCAGCTTCATATAAAGCTGGATTATTTAAAAAAGGATCTTTATGTTCCTCCTTGTCTTAGCGGAAAACAAATCATACCTCCTCCGGTACCAGATGGTGGAATAGGAGCAGTCCCAGGGTAATCATGGTCATCGAGAAAGCGGTGGACTGGGCATTCCAGGTTTCGGATTGCCACATCAGAAACCATTCCCCTGCCAGCGTCACAAAAAATACAAACCACTGCACAAAACTCATGAGATAGCCCATACTTACCATTTCCTTTGCCTGTTTAAACTTTTCGGAGTCATTTCCTGCTTTGAACATGGCCACTGCACCCCTTCCAAGGATGATGGCAGTTGCAGATTCCCAAATAATGATCATTCCATAAAATACCGGAACAGCCCAAGGCCAGTGAATAGCCCGCCATTGATTTGCCGGATTGGAAAACACATCTTCCATGTTCAGGACTCCTTTGACAAAAGCCAGGTTGGAAGCGTAATCGCTGATATTGTTGAATGCAATGAATATGAAATATAAAGCAAAGGAAGCCGCGAGAATGCTTTTTATGGTTCGGGAATTCATAAGGCAGGGTTTTTCCCTTAATATTACCCAATTTTTTCAAAACTTCCTGCTCAAAAAGGGAAGTATCAGGTTCCGCAGAAAGTTTGGTAACCAGCATCCACCTCTCCTGGCACTTCCTGGTATTTGTCCATTCCTGGCCTGTCCTCATAAGGATTTTGTAGGACCTCCAGCAATTCCTGGAAAGGTTTCAAATCTCCATGTATACTCGCTGCATCCAGGGCTTCCTCTACCAGATGGTTGCGAGGTATGATGGCAGGATTGTTTGCATCCATCAAATGTTGTGCTTTTTCCCTATTATTGGAAATCCTATCCCTCCAAAGCAGCAACCAACCTTTGAATTCTGGCTTTTCGTAGATACTGTCCTTGGGGAATTCATTTCTCCTCAGGTATAAAAAGGTATTGGTATAATCGGCCTTGTTGTTTTTCATCCAATGGAGCAGGTCATCAATCAAGGCTTTGTCGGATGGTTTGGTTGTTTCAATCCCCAGTTTGCGGCCCATCATTTCCAACCATTTGGATTCATAGTCCTTGGGAAACCTGCTGATGGATTCACGGGCTATTTTTAGGGCATCTTCCGTAACAGGGGCAATTTCGGGCAATAGGGCAGAGGCCAGGCATCCCAGATTCCAATGGGCAATAAAGGGTTGGTTGCCATAGGCATACCTTCCCTGCGTATCGATGGAACTGAATACCGTCATGGGATCATAGCTGTTCATAAAGGCACAGGGCCCATAATCTATAGTCTCTCCGGGAATGCTCATATTGTCCGTGTTCATTACCCCATGGATAAAGCCCACCCGCATCCAATCGGTAATCAGGTCAAGCTGCTTGTCCATCACTGCCTCAAAGAATGCCAAGGCCTTATTTTCAGTCTCATCCAGTTCCGGATAATGTCTTGCTATACTATATTGGAGCAGGTCTTTGAGGTATTGGCCATTATGGAAATTCCGGGCATATTCGAAAGTTCCTACCCGTATATGGCTTTCCGCAACACGGGTAAGGATAGCACCTGCACGGATAACTTCACGGTAAACGGGTTCACCGGTTACCACCACCGCCAAAGACCTGGAAGTAGGGATTCCCAGATAGTGCATGGCTTCTGAGATGAGGTATTCCCGCAGCATAGCGCTCAGGTGGGCCCTTCCGTCTCCATTGCGGGAGTAGGGGGTTCTGCCTGAACCTTTCAGTTGAATGTCAAAACGCTTTCCCTCAGGTGTGACCTGCTCTCCCAATAATATGGCCCTTCCATCTCCCAACATGGTGAACTGTCCAAATTGATGGCCGGCGTAAGCCTGGGCCATGGGCTTTGCGTCCGTTGGAAGCTGGTTACCTGAAAAAACAGCACTTAGGGTAGCAGTATCGTATTTTTCAAGATCTAGACCCAGTTCCTTGGCCAAACTATGGTTTAGGACAATCAATTGCGGAGATTTTACCGGAGTAGGGTGGATTGTGCTGAAAAGTGCTTCGGGAAGTTGCTGATAAGTGTTTTCGAGGTTCCAGGTCATTTCCATGGCTAGGGTTTTGCTTGCTTGTTGAAGGAACAAATCTGGGTAAAATTAAATTTCATTGTCTTGGATTTTTTGCAAGGTCTATGATTTAAAAAAGCTGTAAACCTTAGTGATTCTTTGAGGCTTGGTGGGATAAATATTTCCCACAAAGTCACCAAGGGGCACAAAGGAAAATCAATCCTTTTGTGTTGAATAAATAAGAAAAAATAAGGGAAAGAGCGGGGGTAATCGGTCTCGAACCTACGGCCTTCAGCTTGGGATCCGCCATGGCGGACTACCAACTGAGCTACACCCGCTTATTGTCAGAAATATAATATTACAAAGGAAAGAAGAATTGTCAATGAAAAGAAAAAGCAAATTCCTGTCTTACTTTTAAAACCATAAAACCCTCCGATTGATCCTGATTCCTTTTGTTGAAGGGACCATGTTGAAAATTTGATTGAACCGGAATAGGTCAGTTGTTTAACAATTATTAAAGAACATACATCTATCTTCCGGAATCAAAGCCCATTACTTTGCTCTTCCGATCCCGAACTGATCTCCGGCTTTGCTTACCTTATGATTGCTGAAATGCACCTCCACCATTTTTTCACTGGCCACATAATTATGGAATTCATCTTTGAGCAGGTATAAAATTTCTCTGGTTTCCACATCGATTACTTCCCCGCTGGACGGATAGGCATATTTTCCGTCCATGCTGAAAGTAATCCATCCGGGCATATCCTGAAGGGGTATGGTCGTCAGTTGCTGATAGGGTGGGGTGGCACTGAATACATGCATGCGCATATTGTGGCCATCGCTGATCCATAATTCTTTTTCATCGGGTGTGAGACCGACGCCATGACTGGGATTCCCATGTCTCCGTACCGGGCCTTTTTCACAACCTTCCACGACTATACTCTGCAACACTTCCCCTGTCTTCAGGTCACCCACTTCAAAACCCAATAGATCATCCACATTGGCAAAAACCAAGGTTTCCTGGCTGTTGATGGTAAAAGGTCTGACCCCATTACTAAAAGGACCAACTTTTTTGATGATGGTATGGTCCTTGGTATCTGTCACATGTAAATAAGGAGATGCAATGTCTGCCAGGTAGGCGTGTTTTCCAGAAGGCCCATAAAGGGTATTGTGTGCGCGCTGATACACCTCAATTTTCTTAATGATATCCCCTGTTTCGCAATCCACCACATTCCAAAAACTTTTTTCCAGAGAAGGGAGATACATGGTTTTCCCGTCAGGGGAAATCGCCATGCGGTCTGGTCCACCCTCATAGGTCTTCTCCCAGATTATCTTTTCCGAACTCAGGTCGATGCGTTGCAGGGTATGGAGGGTGCTGACGAAAATACTGTTGAGCGCCACACTTACTGCCACTCCTTTGACATTGGAAGGTTTGCCGTTGGGAAGATAACCCTGGGTTGGAATTCTTTTGACAAACTGATGGTCATTGTCCATGTCAAACACCAAAATCCCATGACCTCCGTAGCCCAAATAATTCCGGATTCCCGGTACAGCCACATACAGATACCTTCCTGACTCCGGGGATTGGACTTCAGGATCTGCAACTTCATTCTGATAGGGTATCCATGCCACGGAGAATAAGATTAAAATGACGGCGCTGACAATAACTTTGATTTTTTTGGGCTTCATGGTTTTTTCATTTTGGAACAAGTGGAAGAGGAAGTCTATGAAATAAAGATAGACAATAGGGATCAAATGAAAAATTAAACCGCAAAGAACGCAAGGGTTCACTAAGGGCTTTTCATTGCGTTTTCTTGGTGCCATTTGCGGTTAGAATAGTTGATTTGTTGATTTCATGATTTTTTTGTTTTGAAGAAATGGTTGTGGAACCAAAATTTAATAGTAATAAATTTCAACATCATATTTTTTGCGGTGAAAAATGAAATTAATAACCGCATTTTTGCGGCGAATAATTTGTATATTTACCGCAGATCAATTAGAGCAATGGCAAAATACATCTACGAACATCAAAACTGGACGGACTTTTCCTGGGATGATAGGGCGATAAACAACTTGTTTGGGGAAGTTCGCTTAATGCAGGGTAAAATCATCGGACAGATGAATGCTCTGGGTTTTTCTACCAAGGAAGAAGCTACCCTTACTGCCTTAACCTTAGACGTG
The DNA here is from genome assembly GCF_042683085.1 of Shivajiella indica. Lineage (NCBI taxonomy): Bacteria > Pseudomonadati > Bacteroidota > Cytophagia > Cytophagales > Cyclobacteriaceae > Shivajiella > Shivajiella indica. Next base: position 97,233 of record NZ_JBHUIV010000020.1, read on the forward strand.
GTTAAATCATCTGAAATTGAAGGTGAATTGCTCAATTTCGATCAAGTTCGTTCCTCAATAGCAAGACGCTTGGGCATTAACACTGCTGGACTTGTACCCAGTAGCCGGCATATAGAAGGGGTGGTGGAAATGATGCTTGATGCCACCCAAAGGTATGACTTACCTTTAACCGAAAAACGCTTGTTTGGTTGGCATGCAGCGCTATTCCCAACAGGGTACAGCGGACCTTACCCAATAGAAGTAGGACAATTCCGAACAGGGGAAATGCAAGTGGTTTCCGGAGCTTTGGGAAAAGAGAAAATTCACTATGAAGCAGTGAAGCCTCATTTGGTACAAGCAGAAATGAAAAAGTTTTTGGAATGGTTCAATAACGACCACACCCTTGACACGGTTTTAAAAGCAGCTATAGCCCACTTTTGGTTTATCATCATTCACCCTTTTGATGATGGGAATGGCAGGATTGGAAGAGCGATCACCGATATGCTGCTTGCACGTGCAGAAGGCAGCGGACAGCGTTTTTATAGTATGTCCAGCCAAATATTAATAGAACGTAAGCGCTATTATGAAGTATTACAAAGTGTACAACACAGTTCAAAAGATATAACCGAATGGTTGGACTGGTTTTTGAATTGTCTTAAAAATGCGATGCTCGCCACCGAAAATACCACACAAAGCATATTGCGCAAATCCGGATTTTGGAAATTACATGAAAATACACCCATAAACGAACGTCAACGCTTCATGCTCAACAATCTTTTTGACGGTTTCGAAGGTAAACTGCAAACCTCAAAATGGGCGAAAATGACCAAGGTCTCAACCGATACCGCGTTGCGTGACATCAAAGACTTAATGGAAAAAGACATCTTGAAGCAAGTAAATGAAAAGGGACGTAACGCAAACTATGAGTTGACCGACTTTGAATGGGGATAACAAAAAAATTAAACCGCAAAGCACCCAAAGGGTCACTAAGACTTTTTGATTACTTTTTCTTAGCGACTTTGGCGGTTAAGAAATCTCAGCTTTTTTGTAATTTATTTTCAGCCCCATCACCCCCTTCCAACAATCCCCAAAAAGTGAAAAATACCCTGTTTAGGTTGTTTTTGTTGAATAAAGTATTATTAGGGTTAAAGTATTGAATCCTGAAGCAGAAACTATTTGTGGTGACTCCTTCCAACAGCTTTTGGAAAGACAGATTTAAATGGCTCTAGTAAACAGGGAAAATTGGAATTTGGAGTTTTAAGACAATTCAAACACCTTACTTTCCTTTAAGTTGCACTTTTTAAAAATGGCAAAGGCCAAGGGCAGTAAATCCGGTTCGGTGACCTGATCCAAAACTTCCAGGCAGGATTCAAAATCCCCCAGATTTCGGTGGAGTTCTGCCATTAACAAGAGATCCTTTTGGGAGTTATCTTCCAAAACCTTAATCAGATTGCTGGCATTTTCCAGATAAAGCGTTGAGTTTACTGTCTCCAGAATTCCATAGCTTACCAAAAAAAGGTCATTCAAACACCACAGCAGTTTTTTTCTCAGGTAAACTTCTTCTTTCGGGTTTCGGTACACCTTTTCCTGAATGGCCTTTACCCAGCCCTCTTTATCCAGTTCCTCTGCCCAGATTCCATACTCCTGATAATGAGCACTTTTTCGGGCATCTTCCTCCCTGAAATCATCATCCTCAAATTCATCCACTATACTCTCCCTGTCCAACCAAAAAATGGTCCCGCAATCCCCACATCGGGTGATCCTTAGCGTCTCCGGGAAATAAGGTGCCTTCACCCGCCCATCCGAAAAGTACTTCGCACCGATCCCATTGGCCGAAGCCAAAGTCCATTGGAGAATGGATTTGGAGCAGTTTGGGCAGAGGTAGACATTGGTGGATCCGGGAAGCAATTCAATTATTATTTTATGTTGATTGAATCCTTAAAAAAATAATTGAGACAATTACCCGTATTATTTTTTTAAACAATTGTTTTACAAACAATTTTATAGATTTCATAATAAAATCCCCGATTTTTTAATATCTATATTCACTAAGTTCAAAATATATATTTTTGTAATACTCTTCGAAATAGTATTATTTGAAGTTATAATCATTTTTTAAAATGATTTTATACTAAAAGGGAATATAGCCATGTTTGAAAGAGAAATTGATTTTCTCAAATTTTTTAATGTTTAAATCAAATGTCTTACTTTTATCTTCTTAAACTTCTTTCCGAGCCCCAAAGCAGCAGCTGTAGGGTTTTTAATCAATAATTCTCCTTTTTGAAGTCCGGAAATTGATTCTTTGATTTCATGAAACTCTGAACCGGAAACTCCAAATAGATCTTTTATCACCCCATCATTAATGGATTGCTGCTTCATCAAGAGTGGATACTGGGCATTGGCATAGAAATCAAAATAATTACTCTTGTATGAATCCATATTTTGAGTGGCAAGTATGATGGATAAACCTTTATTTCTTCCAATAGCTATCAAATCTCTGAGTGGCTTATTGTCAAAACCCAGCATGTAATGTGCCTCATCTATAATGGTGAAATGCCTTAATTCTACATGGGTATCATCTATAGCTTGTTTCTCAAGCCGTTCATAAATGATGTTTAATTTAGAAACGATGAAGTAAACTATGGCCTTTGCTAAGGGGCCATCTTTGGGAAAGGAATCCATTTTCACAATAAAACTTTCTTCAATCAAGTTGACTTTATCCTGAGTATCAAAAAGATTATTTCGGATCAATTGCTTCAATACAGACTTTACACTATCGTCCTTATCCTGATCTCGTTCCGGTTGAAGGTCTGTGTACTCCTCCAGTATATTTTCAAAAGTTATCGGTGCACCCATAGTCGCCGAATAGGCATTGATGATGGCCTCAGAAAGCCGGTTACTCATATTGGCACTGATCTTGGCAGCATCGATCGCACAAAGCGCATTGGCCATTTCAGAACTGTAGAGATTAATCTCATTCTGAGCTCTTCCGACAAAATTCTTAAATGGAGTAAATGGTAGCGGCTGTCTGATTGGATCTAAGATACAACTTCGATCCACTTCAAATAGACTCAGCCAACTATTATTCGCAGGATCCGAAAACTCCCCTTTGTAATCAAACAAAAGGAAATTTACAGGATAAGGGCTTTCGATGGAAAGTGTCCTGATTTCATTTAATAAAACAGCTAACAAATTAGACTTTCCTGAGCCCGTAGTTCCGGCAATTAAAATCTGGGTATTGGAAATGTCCTTGGTGTTCAAATCAAGCAATGCCGGAATATCATCCTCATAAGACCCGATATTTAAGCTCAATGCCGGAATACTTCCTCTTTTCCCTATTCCACCACTGGCATTGGCAAACATCAACCATTCTTCAAGCACTCCATCTTTTAACAATACATCAGCTCCCCTTTTGATTTCTCCATTGATTACCTTGCTCGCTTCTCTATCAGTACTCCATTCTACTTCTACATTTTTATAACGTAACTTTAATAGCGCAAGAATTGGATTCAATAGATTATGATGGGTGAATAAGGTTTCAAAAATCCTGTTGGATCCAATCTGGATATTTTCAAAGTCTTTTCTACTTCGGGGCTCATTGGAAGAAAGGCCAGCTAACAAACAGATTCGATGAAGCTTACTCTGATTTAAAACCAATGGCTTATTACCTTCGGAATACCTTTTTAAATTTAATCTGGATTCAATCAGATTTCTGATTGGGGCAAGGTCATCCTGAATATTTTCCCCAAGTCGTATATTTTGTAAATTAATGAAGCTCATAGATCAAATGATTATTTGGTAAAATACCCAGAGACAATTTCAGTAAGCTGACGTTCACGGTCTCTTTTGAGTGTAAATGCTTTGGATACAAAAGGCTCAATTTTATCCCAATCTGCCCCTTTCCTTATTTCAGCATCTGAGCTCAATAAAATCGTCTGATGGGAAAGTTCTGGGAAATAATATTCCAAAACTCGGGTCCTACTCTCTTCACTTAATACCCCCATAACCGTATCGATCATCACCGGTGGATCATAATCTCCAAATTCATGTAAAGCCTTTAAAAGAACTTGTACAACTACCTGCTTGGAAGCTGTATTCAATTGATTCAGGTAGATTTCGTTGCCATGATTATGAAACACCTTAAATGTGAGGTTGGAAAGATTTTCTGACAACTCCACCCGATTGATTTGATTTTCATAGACTGGAATCAATCGATTCAAATCCTGCTTCATTTTCAGCTCCAATTGTTGCTTTTTAACCTTCAAAAGCTGATTGGCCACATCTTCGAAGAATCCTTTCAGCTTACCCAAAGTCTCATATCTTGGATCTGGTTCTTGACTGATTTGAATGTCAAATTGATGAAGTTTTTTATCAACCTTTTTGATTTCGCCTTTCAAATCCTCAATGTCAGCCTGCAGCCTTTTTATTTTGGACTCATTATCCTCGTAAGATTTCAACAGGTTATAATCCCTGCCACTGATCTGGGCTTTTAAGGTTTCAATTTGATTTTCCCAGACAGGAACCTGATCTAATGCAATATTCAATTCCAATTGCTGCTGATGCAATCTTGGGAAAACATTTGCTGACTTGATTTCCATTAATTGTTCCAAGGCCTTCACATCTGAAAAATCCAAAAAGGCATAAGGATCTTCTTTCCCATCTACCGAACCTTCAGCCATGACCGCATTGACCAATTCCTCCAAACTGATATCTTTTAAAATCAAGTGATTGCTTTTAAGATAATCTAATATGGAGGCACTGATTGCTTCAACCTGCTCAGGATTGATGTTGATATGGTCTTGTTTGAGTTGCTCTTCTTTGGCTTTTAAAATTAAGTTTACTTCAGATTTAATGGCTTCCAATAACTTTGGAACTACCACATTCAATTCTATCTCCTTTACAAAACTTTCGATTTCAGTTTTGTACAAACTCTCTTTTTTTAATGTATTCTCGATTTGCCCTTGAGTCTGCTCTATTTTACTTTTAATAGTAGTTTCTTGATTCAGACCGGACTTTAGATTATCATACAATTCCTTATTGGCTACTGAATATTGCAGTGCATTTTGCAAATCAAATTCAATGTTTTCCAACTGGGCTTCCATTGAACGTTTGCTCTCAAGAAGTTGAAGGTATTCCTGTCGTTCGTTTTCAACTTGGAGGCGTTGGGCAGTATATTGATTATGTAAAGCCTCAGAAGCCTTTGCCATTTGCAAATACTTGTTGAAACCCATGACATTTTCAATGTTCTCTTTAATTACACGGTTCAGCTGATCTTCTTTCAATAGATTTCCAGCCTCCATGGCATCAAACAAAAAGTATCTGGATAATTCCTGAGGAAGATTGGCTTTAATGATTTTATTGACCTGGGCTTCTTGCTCAATTCTCTGATTAGTGGGAGTAGCTGTACCATAAGTAAAAATGGTCCCATTCATATTGAGCCTGACACTTTCCACTGGCTGGTTATTGGGATTGAGGATGTATGTACGAGTCAGTACATAATCCTGCTCCTGATTCAATACTTTACCACTGAATTTTAACTCCAAAACAATTTTTTGTTCCTGATCTGGGCCTGCACCCGCATTTAGCAATTCTCTAAATTGTCTTTCTGAGTTGATTTTCAATCCGTACAATGCTCCATAAATGGCTTCAAAAAATGTGGTTTTACCACCACCACTTTCACCACCTATCAAAATAATGGGTTTCTCAGGATCAACCGAAATATCCAAGTCCAGGTTGAGATAAGTCTTAAAATTCTTCGCTTTAATATTTTTGATCAGCATGGCTATTGAATTTTTTGAAGTGCTTTTTCTATGATCTTTTCAATCGTTCTGATATCCAGTTCCTGATTGCTGATTTTCTTTTCGTGAAACTGCTTCAACAAATCATCTTTCACCCAGTCAAAATCCAGGTCATGCTGCCCACAAAGGGTTTCTATAAATTCCATGTCTTCTTTTCGGATCCCAAAATGAAGAAAGGTGGTATCTAATCCTTTTCTACTCATGGTTTTTGAGGTTTTTCGGTGGATGGCTCAAAGGATACCCAACCTGTGGTATCTGTGGCACTACTGATTTTGTTTCTGCAATATTTCCAAACCTGTGCATCTCCTGCCCCTTTTGGAACAATGATCCCTCCAATCATGGGTTTTTCATTGCTGGAATTATCCAGTATATATTGATGAAGCGCATTGTGCTTTGCTACAAAATTTTTATCTGAATCAAGGGTTTTCGTGTCAAATAAGCACAACAGACCATTTTTAAGCTTGATCACAAAGTCAACATAAAAGCCTCTGGTAATTCTCTCATGATCTACATAAGTCACCGCAAAATCTTCCTTGTTTTTATCTCCGTTTTTGTACCACCAAGCTATGTATGCATCATTCTTTTCGAGGAAGTTCACAAACTGACGTTCAGGAGTACTAGCACTTTTATATTCATAGAAAGGCTCCATGACGTGGTTATCAGAAGGTCGTTCGTTATAGTGCTCATTATACAACTTTTCTTTTGGCACATCCCAGGAAACGGTTTCTACCTTTTTAGATGCCATTGCCGCCTTTTGCTTCAACAACTGTTCATGCTTTTCCAATGCCACATCAATTAGCTCTACAAACTTGCCCTGATTTTGTGGATACAAGATTACTTTGATGGCCGCAAACTCATCCATCAAAAGATAATCCTCAAACAACATCTTTAAAGCCAATTCCATTACAGGTGTAGAGTCCGCTTTGGCATAGGCTCCCACATGGTTCCTACAGAACTGCCTGAATAAAATATCCAACTCCCCAGTCGTCTTTGCAAATCGCTCCATTTGAGTAACCTGAGTGGCCCCTTCTACAATAACCAGTTCTAAATCTTTGGGAATAGGAATTTCTATGGAAGCAACATCTAGCTCAATTACATTTTCAGCAAGTCGTTTGCGGTTATAGGCATCAATAACTTCTCCTTTGGTATCTTCTAAATTTCTGGTCAATCCAAACTTCTGCTCCGCCGCCTCATACATGCATTTTCTAAACTTGGAGCTGAGACGATTTCTCGTTAGACGGGTATTGATAAAGTAAGAGTTCAGGGTCAGCTGTTCATACATGGCTTTTCGGACTGCCTTATTCTGAACGATGTAGTCCATATCTTCCTGCACAATCTTGACGATATCCCTGCTTAAGTTGGTATACACATAACCATTGTTCAGAATAGGATTGGTATAATGCTTTTGCTCGGGCATTCTAAGGATACGGCCGACAGTCTGTATACCAAAATGCTCTTGCTGTATTTCCCTGAAAATCAATAAAACCCCTGCCCGAGGACAGTCCCAACCCAAAGAAATAGCCTGCTTAAAGAGTAAAACCTCAGCAAAGCCATCATTGGCTTCCAATCCATCCAGATTGGTTTTTTCATTGCTTAGCCAAATGGCTAACTTCCCATTAGAGGTAGTCAGTCCCTTCACTTCCAAATAGGTCTTTACCTCATCAATGATCTCTTTATCAAGTACACTTTCCGTTTTGGTCTCATTAGGAAGCTGGATCAGAAGCAATGGATTGATTTTTACTCCCAAAGCCTCATACGCCTCCGCCAATTCCTTGCGCTTGGCAAGCGCCTCGTCCATCAGGATCTGGTTGAGTGGCCGGCCTTCCTGCTTGTGATGATCCAAGGCGGGGTTCAAGACCACGTTTTTCTTGATCATTCCTTCTTCGATTACATCTTGTCGTCTAATCACATGACCATAACCCGTATATCCAGGGGAAAGCGGGGTCGCAGAAACGTCAATCTCTATCTTAGCATGGATCTTCTGTAGCAGTTCTTTGGCCTTCTTTCCATCTGCATGATAATGTGCTTCATCTAGAATACAGATGATCTCAATATCCTTCAGCATGGAATTGTGGACAAATCGCACCAAGTCTTTCCCTTGCTCATTTTCCTTGATGTAGAGGTTGCTTTCCTTGTTGACTGATTGCCAATTGACGAATAGTATTTCATTTGGCTTGAGTTGTCCATCTGTAATGTCTTCAAACTGTATGGGTTTGATGGACCTCAGTTCGCTGAAGTAATCTTTCAGGGAAAGGTAGGATTGCAGATGCAGCTGATTGGGCGCAAACCAAATATAGGCTACCTTCCTTTTGGGTAAATCCAATTTGTCTGGAAGCTCCTCGGACAGCTGATTGAGGTATTCTGCCATGATGATGGTTTTTCCAGCGCCTGTTGGTGCTTTTAGGACCATCTTCAATCTGGCTCCCGGCAATTTCATCAGGGAGTAAGTATCATTGACTAAAGCAGCTACGGCTGCTTCCTGGTATTTTCTTAGTACAATCATATTTGCCAAAACTTTTCATCTTGCCAATCTTCCGGAAAGCCCATATCCCCCATTAATTCGGGAGAGACTGTTCCAAAAAGTTTCACAAGACGGTTTTTGAATAAACTTTCTTCATTGATCATATCCAGCAGATAGGCCATGGCGCATAAAGCCGGATACAGCTTATTAGGATATACATCCTTATTTTCGATAAATGGAATTTCTGTTTTCTTCGGAAGGTTGATCTGCGTGGTCAATCTCCTGTTCCATAAGCGACCGTGATGGGCACAAATGTTTCTTATGTCTGTAAAACTACGCATCCAATTTTCTAAAAGCTCCACATCATATAGGCCAAAATGCCTCACAACTTGCTTCTTCTCCGGGCTTCGCTTCAGGTTAAAAAACATCAGTGACAATAAGCCAAAACTGCTTACCTCCAATGCCATCCAGGCTGGAGGTGTAAGTGGATCATCGTACTTTTCCTGGTAGTGTTTGATAAAGGTCTCATGGCTTCGCTCGATTTCCTTATGCAGCGAAGTGATGTTCTGCCCAAAGTAAAAATCGTTTCGGTAGAGTGCTGCTTTGGTATGCCAATGACTACCATGACTTATTGCCCACTGGTAGATGATCTGCGTGCGAAGCGCTATTTCTATCTTCTCAATGGCATCAAAGACCAAAAGCCTCAACTTACGATCAAAGGTGTAAATCTCCATGATTTCCTCCATAGAGATTTCTTGGATAAAAGGATGCTTCGGATCATCGTTATCCTGAAAAGGATAGGTATAAGCCCTTAATCGGTAGTAACTGATATTGCTGAGATAGCTCAAAGCTTTCGAACTATCAGAGATGCTTAATCCCCGCTCCATCAGTTTTTGTAACTGCGCTTCAAACGATATGGGCTGCTTGCTGTACTTCATTTGTTAAAAAAAACCAGCCAATGATAACCCCTAAAAATCGAAGACCCGGCCATTTGAGCATTGTGAAGAGGCTTGCCGGGTACAATTAATGCAAAAGTACCAAATATTTGGTAGCGAACAAATGCCTTATGGATAAAAATATTTTTCATGACCGATCAGTTAGCTGCTTGATCTTCAGAAAGCTCATCTTCCAACTCAGGAATATTCTCCCTATTCTCCTTGGGCAATACCTGCGCAAGTGCCTTATAGATAGCATCCGGCAAGGCCGCCAACTCCACCTTTTCCGCCAAGGACTCAAATTCCTCCGTGTAGGCATACTGCCCATTGGAAAAGACATAAACTTTTACTTTTTCTTCGGGCTGATGCTCAGAGATAAACTCCTCCAAAAGTTCCACAGCATCATCAATATACAGGTCATCATATACGATATACACATACTTCCCTTTCCCATCGGTAAATAGCTTATGCCAATCCGCCTTTTCCAACAGAGAAGTCACTTCTTTATACGTATCCTCCTTGATGCACAATAACTCAGTTGCTAAAGTTGTCAGTTTTCGCTTATTGGATAAGGTTGGCTTGCGGTCAACAAAATCACACTGGTAATAGCGAAGGTTGTTGTTTTCCAAACCCTCAACAGGGGTGCCCTTGGAGTTGGTATAGCCTTGGATGATCCTCTTATTCCGTTCGTATGTTACTTCGTCGCAAATGTTGTTCTCGTTATTAGTAACTAAAATACAATGTCTATTTCCCCCATCTTCAGTATTGAGGGCCATTGTGGCATGTAATGTGGTGCCTGAACCAGCGAAGAAATCTAATATCAAAATGTTATTGTTGGAATATAAACCTAAAAGATACTTTAACATTTCAAGATTTTTAGGATTATTAAATTTCCCAAACTCACCTAAAACCTCATTTAATGTTTCGGTTCCATCATTGGTGGAATAGTCAATAATACTTCTCGAATTACTCTCGGCATTTGAGCTGTAAAATAATTTGTTATCAATTTCGAAAACATCACTTTTGGCAACGAACGTTCTTTTCTTTATTGCATAGGATCCTTTTTTACCAGTTACAATTAAATTATTTTTCTCATTATTAATCTTTTCCAATGACCAAGTCCAACAGCCTAACTTCCCTCTAACTTTTGGTGGACGAATTGCCACATAACCCTTTGAGATAAGAGTTTCATCAGTAGTATAAATTTCATCAAAATCATTGGAGGTTTTAGCGAGTTCAATATCATAATCACATACTGCTATTATATCTTTATTCTCAGGGTTATAATAAATAGAATGTCCCAAATTCTGTCGCTTATTCAATATTCCCCCTTCTCCACGAGTAGTAATTGAATCATTGATATAATAATACATTCCATCTTCCTCAAAAACAGGCTTGTTTTTAGAATCCACATTTGTTAAGGACGGAATAACTTTATTTTTTTCATTGTATAATATAGCTTTTCTGTATATTATGATAAATTCGTGGTTCTTTTGGACATTAATGGTGTCATTTTTTGAGTTTTGTTTGTTCTGAATTATCGGACCGATTGAATTTATTTCACCAAAAATTGAATCGCACAATAATTTCAGCTGGGCTTGTTCATTATCATCAATTGAAATAAATATCACGCCTTTATCACTTAAAAGTCTCTTAGCAATTCGTAATCTTTTATCTATAAATGATAGCCACTTGCTATGTCTGTAGCTGTCTTCCTTATCTACAAAACTGTCATTGTATTTAAAGTCTTTATTCCCCGTATTGTATGGAGGATCAATGTAAATCACATCAATTTTACCTTCATGGGTAAAGGTGAGTGCGTTTAGGGCATGAAGGTTATCCCCTTCAATCAAAATATGATTGGGATGCTCATCTCCGTTAATAATGGCTTTTTCTTTGACTTCGCGCAGGACAGGTAATTTGGTCCGGAGTTCTTCTTCCACATCTTCGGGCTTATCTTCCCATACCAGTCCGTACTTCTTTTTGGTATTGACGAGGTTAAGCAGATAGGCCTTTTCATCGCTATTGAGACCTTCCAGTTGTTTGATTTTATCGAGTAGTTCTTTTTTATTCATGGGTTTACTTCCAGATTATTTCCACCATTTTGGCGAGTAATTTATGTCGCTCTTCGAGTTCTTCAGGACCAAATTGCGTTAGCGCCCTGAGTCCTAAGCCAAACTTTTGGTTGAATAGATTTAAGTCTAAGTTGCTATGGTAAGTAGCGGGTATTAAGGTTTCATTCCAAATCAAGGTACCTGAATATGTATCTAGCTTATCTGAATACTTTTCTTTACCACTTGATTGATTGGCATTGCCTCTAAGCAGAAGTAATCCTCCCAGCCTATTTCTTTCCCGTTCGAAGACATCTTCATCGTTATTGAATAAAGCAAGATTATCCTCGTTCCAGCTAAGAATATGTTCGATGTGATAGCCGTTAACCGGTCCGGTATTTCTTACCAGGTTATCAAAACTCACTTCAAAAGGAACTTGAAGGCCTTTGGTCATGAAATGCTCTATACGAGAAAGGAAATAACGGTTGAAGCGGGTAGGTAAATCCGCATATCCTACGTCCTTGAAATAGTTGTATGAAAAAGCCTGTTCCACTGTTTGATTTTTCTTATCTGTAAGCGTATGGATCAGATGCGTTTCAAATATCGCAGGAATTTCATCACAGCTTTTTTCCCGTATATCCTGACTGATCGCATAGATCAGGTCTGCCATTACGTTATTGACATAGGCCTTCTGAAGGTGAAGTAGCGTATAAATCCTGTCGTAGTGGTAACCTATCAGCTTGATTTTTTCATCTTCGTCGGGATCATTGAGTTTGCAAGCACTTAGAATCATTACAAAATGGCCATTGAGATCATTTAGCTGATTGAAATATAGGTGCTCAAAGCCTGAATGAAACGCTGCCCTTAGTCTTCTGATTTTCGCGTAGAGGTTGGTAAAGTAGATAAATTCATTTTTAAGAAATACCTTGGTCCTCGCAGGATTTCGATTGAGTTTAAAATACTCCTCTACTTCTTCCGTGAAAAGAATCCTATGGTAATTTTTACTGGTATACTTTTCACTAATTCCTCTCGTTCCTACGATTTTGGAACGGATAAAAATCTCAAAAAACTGGTCAATTTCATCCTGTCCAAATTCCTCAAGAGCATCCACTTGCTTATCCCAAATCTCATTAATCCCTAAGGAATTTAATTCGTCCTTATCGATTTGTCCTAAGAGTTTGCCTTTAAGTATTTCATGCGGTTTCAAACTTACACCACGGTCATTTATCACTTCAAAAACCATTGGTACATCATCCTGTACTACGTCCAGATTTAGGATTTCTATTCTCGTTAGCAAATAATAAACAAATGTATCGTATCGATGAATCGTGGTCAATTCCCGTTCCAGCCATTGTCTGATGATCCTGGAATTTGTCACCATATTGGCAGCGGTTTTTCCAGAAGATGTATTGATTTCTTTGAAGGGTTTATTCTCAAATAAGGACTTCATGCATTCCAAATGCTTGACATGATTGAGATAAAAAATCTTCTTTGGACCAGAAGTACCATAGATTCTCTCCTTAACCCATTCCACCAATTCACTCTTAAATTCCTCTCTATTTCCCAAATGAAAAAGTTGGATAAAAATAAGAGTTAGCGTAGTGAATCGTTGCTGACCATCTACTAAGTAAACATTACCATTTACCTCATTGGTCACATAGGTATTGAGAAAATATTGGCTTATTTTCTTACTGGCATTTTCGGGATCCAAAGACTCTCCGATTTTGACATAATCGATATTAAATTTATAAAACAGATCATCCAACAATCTTTCTACAGGGTCTTTGGACCATTTGTATTGCCTCTGGTAAAAATCAATCTGGTATTTAGTGGCATTGAATGCCTGCTCCAGATTTTTAGGTATTGGTTTTATTGCCATTATTTAGTCTTCATTTTCGTCTTCAAGAATTTCATCAGGTCCAATTTCTGGAAGAATCAGCCTACTGGCATCCTCTTAGGCATGTTTCTGAAGCATTATGATTCAAAATTCCAATTAAAGGGAATTTGGTATAGCTGATACCTTAGAAGACCCTGTCACAATCACTTTATAGTTTAGCAGAAATCTTCCAAAAGACTTAATATTTGGACGACTTTCACATAAATTTCCATTAATTCTGGAAATTTAAATTCAAAATCTAAGAAATTTTAAGTTTGAATATAATTGTTTTTGACCATTTTTTTAGTATTATTCTATTTTCTCAAATTTCAAATTCAGTAAATTTTATCGTTTTTTTCTTAAGATTTGAATCTATGAATTATTTTTACTTTAAATTATCCTGGTGCAGAGTGAGCATACAAATCAACTATTTAGCAAATTCAAAATTTAAAGATTAACCCATTTAAGTTCTATAAGAAATCATTTATAACCGCGTCTCTCATTTCATTTGCGGTTAATGTTTTTAAAACCTTGGCTCCATAATTAATAAGCGTTTTATAGTGTTCAATTGTCGATTTTCTGTCTTGCAAAAAGATGAAAAGTTTATTACCATTAGTTAAATATTCTTTGAAGTAATTAACTGTCTGCGATGCGTTTTGTAATTCACCATCAGTAATAATTACTGTCACTAACGGATTTTTTGAACTGTCAATGATTTCTTGAATTCTTATAATTGGGAAGCTTGTCCCTCCACTGCCATTTAAAAGCAACTCTTCTCTTACATAGTCATAGTCTTTTGTCCAGCCAATATTTACAGAAATTCTATCAGAAAATCCGATTAGTGCAATTTGATTCTTTCTACTTTCAAAATATTTTATAATACCATAAGCGGATAATACTGCTTGGTGTAGATTCGATTTGGGATCTGTAATTGCTCCCATACTACCAGAGGTATCTATTATTAATAAAAGGTCTGTATCTTTTTTTTCAGATCCTGCACTATATACAGGATTTTGCACCCATTTTTTTGTTGTTACACCGGGAATAATCACAGGAGAAGTTGAGAAAGAAAGCATTATATCCATTTCTTCTAAAGGGTCTCCCAATTTCCAAGATGTAGGATAGTAGTAATTGTCATTTGAGCCTTTAGGAGATTGTTCAATAATTGGAATTATATCAGTGTTTTGAGCATCAAACCAAATTTTCTGTTTTTCTTTCTCTGTTAAGGATGAAAGGCCTGCTGCAGACAATATTTGACCAAATTGTTCTAATGATGCTTCATGTGCAAATTGAATAAGTGCTTCTTTAATTTTGTCTGGTGACTGGAAAACAAATTGACTCCCATTTTCTTGAGAATCTTTAGTTGGAGTTATTTTAGGTTGTTCATTTTGCTGTTCATTTGATTTACCTGAATCAGTGGATGATTCCGCTTGCTGTTTTTCTTCCTTTTTATCCTGTTCAAATAACTTAAAAAACGAATGGGTGTAATCAATGGTCTTTGAAATGAATAAACCTTTATTATCAATTCCCTCTTCTTCAAATTTTTCTGCTAGAGAATTTACTTCGTTTATTAGTTCATCATCATCTTCAAAAAGCTCTAAACTTTCTTTCCAAATAGCCTCCTTGGTAAGAAACATTAACTTAGAATGCCTCGGCAAGTCTTTAAACGATTCATAGCCTCCTTTTTTAATCCAGGCTATCTCGCTTTTAAGTGTTGCAGATTTATGACGATAAAAGTTCTTTGTATCAATGATTATGTCTGCTGCCTGGTTAGCAAGACTTCTTGATAAGGGAATAATATCAATTAAGTGGCGTGAGTAATTTTGATTATAGGTGTCAATAATTGCTTTCAACATTCGAAAATGAGTTAACACATCAAAAGGGCAGCACATAAAGTGTTCTACCTCGTGTCTTGTGAGAACTCGCACTTCTTCTTGAAAATCTTTATAGCTCTTTGGTAACAGACCAAAGTTTAAATGAATTTGCCAGGTTTCGCCAATACGTATAGAGTATTCACCTGATTTGTAATTGCTAGAATCTGGAAGAATAAATTCAATCTTTGGCAGGGGAATGCCAAGAGATCGATTGTATTCGTTTAAGAAAACTTGTTTACAAGCCTCAATGGCTTTTCCTCGATATATTTCATAATTATCCGACATTGTGTTTTTTTAGAAAAATAAATATCGGATGATCTTCTTTGCCTTGAAAAACAAACCTTAAACTACTTTCACCTGATCCTTCATTTAACCTCTCCATAGAAAGATTAAACTCTCCTTCACCCAAGTCCGATAACACTTCTGTTTTATTATATGTAGGATTAAAATTGCTATTAAATTTCGATTTAATAATTTGTTCAAGTTCAAAGCACTCCTTTGCTACTATTAGATTAAGGTCTTTAAAAGAAAGTTTAAATACGTGTGGAGGTAACGATTGAGAACCGATTTTTCTTCTCTTTTTTTCTATGATATCAGCCAAAAATTGACGGTTAGGAATATCATATCTATCTGTAAGTTCATATTTGATTTTATTTAATTCTTGGATATCATTAGTGCGCTCAATTCTGTTATTAAATGTGGTGATTTCGTTGTAGACTGGCAAATAAGATTGTTCCAAGATTGGAATTATTTCTTTTTTTGTAACCAAAAAATTATTTCTATCATCTTTTATCCTTTGGGTAAATTCCTTGAATTCTGCGGTTGTTAATTTGCCCATTTTTACTTTTTCGAAGGTTTGAAGAAGCGGAAATAACCCTTCGAATTCAGAACAAATCATTTCAATTATTTCCCTAGTTGATTCAAGTTCAATATTTAATGAGAATACACCTGCATCAAAACGACTTTCGCTAATCTCCTTTTTAAAAATTTTACTTAAAGACGAACGATGCCAAATCATAAAAGGTGCTAAAGCTTTTATGTGTTTTAATTCTACCTCGCTGTCGCCTAAGAACCAAGCTAATGCTTTCCCATAACGGTAAAGATCTTCCTTTACCCTTACACTTAAAGGGTTGATTATTTTGTTACACACTTTATTTACTTGATAATAGTGGCACTCAGAAGGCTTAGTGCAAAGTCCATTTTCAACTGTTATTTTATCATTTGACTCTTTTGAAATTCTATCACAAATTCTATATGACGAGATAATGATATTAATTAGTAGTTCTGCTTCTTCCGAATACTTTAACTCTCGAACTTCTTCTTGTGCCTTACGTAAATCAAAATTATCAAGGTATGATGCAAGATTATCAAGTTTATTAGACTTGTCTTTTTCTCTTCCAATCGTACTTAGGCTTTCATAATCAGGCATTGTAATGGGAAGAGCTACAGCAAACCTATCTTTGAAAGGCAATGACATATCCCAATTTGAATTAGTATCATCTTTTGGGTTCATTGTAGCAAACAAAGTAAAATTTCCTAATCTCTTAGGCTCATTATGATACTTAACAGAGCTTTCTGCTAAAAGTGAAAGTAAAATATTTTGGGCATAAGGAGACAGACGATTGATTTCATCAATTATCTTCCATTGTGAATCGACAAAATCATTCCATATAACATCCACTTTCTTTTCGCCACTTGCATTTTCAGACAATTCCTTAGCTCCAGTTAATTGGGCAATATCTAAGCTACCGAGAATCTTTTCTTCTGTCAATTGAGGATGACCTCTTAGTATGCAATTTTCAATTGAGTCCTTAGATAACTGATGAAAGACTTGACCCAGATATTTTGCTAATGTTGTTTTTCCTCCTCCGTGGCCTCCATATAAAAGCATAGTACCTCTATCGACTAAAGCATTTATGGAAGCCAAAGTTTCTACTAAATAAACTTTTCTTGTTTTTAAACTTTCAGAAGAAAAATTTATATCCGGTAATTCATCATTATGGACATATAGATTTCCCAGTCTTATCTTATCTAAGGCCTTAATCAGCTCTATGTTGTTTGTTGGCATCTAGTATTTCTTTTTAATTTCGATCTTAATAAGGTCTTGCTCTAATAACTTCTTAATTAATATTACATCGTTCAAATCATCAGTTGTAATAACTCCCTCACTTGAATTGTTACATTTCTTTTCTACCCATTCTAAGTGCTTTTCCATTCCAGATTTTTGTAAAAACACTTCAAATTCTGAGCGAATTTCATTAAAACAATTAAAAGTGGATGTGAAATAATCTCTTAGAAAAAGAATGATATTATTATTCTCGTTAAGTTTTAAAATACCTCCTTTAAGACCTTCAATGTTTGACTCTATACCTTGCTTTATTTTTAATAATTCCTGGTTGTTTGATGATAGACTTTGAAGTAATTGTATCTTACTCTTAGCTTCGAATTCCTTTACTCTTTCATTGAATTCTACCTCAATTTCATCTTTTAAATTCGTTTGCTGTTCAAGGTATTTTTCAATAGATTTCGCTTTAGCTTTTAATATTTTTTTGGTAACATCACTTGACTTGTTGGAATTGGTAGTCAAAACATTTTCACCTATGATTTTGGTATATTCATCAATTATTGAGATTACTCCACCTTTTTTGGAGAAACTATTCCAATTCGGATTAAAATTTATTGAGATTGATTGGTTGAAAAAGTTCTTTATTTTGTTGTAATGATCTTCTACTTCAGCCCAAGTCTCATCAATAAATTGATTTAAAGCATTTAAAACTCCCTTTTCATAGTTTACTTCTTTGTCGAGCTTTAGGAAGATACTCTTTAAGGTTTCGTCTTGAGATAACGCTACTTTTGAATCGTGTAATAAAGAAATACCTTTCTTAATTTCCTTAACTCTATTTTCTACCTTTATAATGATTGATTGAGTTTTCTCAGTCTCATTTTGGGGCTTTAAACTTTGCCCCCTGTCTATGATTGATTTTAAATAATCGTTGTAGAAATCTATATGGCTAGCCTTTTGATTATCGGTGTAAAGCTGATCATTTTTAGAATATTGTAGTTCTTGTATAGACTCTAAGCCATCTAAAGTGGTAGTAAGCGTTTCAAAGTAATCATCAATATTATTCTCAAATTGACTTGGATCTTTTAGAAGATTGTCTGTTTGTTTTTTTAGCTCTTTGGTTATGTCTTTTAAAAGAGGATAAAAAATTGAATTTTCAATTTCTAGAATAGCCTTATTTGAATTGATGGATTCAATTGAATTACTAATGTTTGAATCAGCATAGTGATCAACTAAGTACTTTCTTAGCTTTTTTGAGTTTGCGTTATTTTTATCAGCAGTAATTTCATCTACCCAACTTATAAAATAATCTACTCCAGGTGCTGTAATTACTTCATAAAGATCATTAAACAGTTTGGTTAGTGATTTTTGATATTCTATGAAATCTTTTTCATCCTTTATGTTACTCAAGGTTCGCTCAATTCCAAATAGTCGTTCCTGCCACTCTGATTTTGATAGCTCATCTTGAATCTTTGTTTTATAACTTGGATTACTTTTTTGTTGTAAAGCAATTTCAAGTTTTTCATAATATGCTGAAATATCTATCATTCTTCTATTGGTGTTAAAAGTTGATTAATGAAGTTTTGAATCTGTGTTATGCTTTCAGCTGAGTTTTTGATTGCCCTCATTTTAGAAACCATTTCATTGAATTCTCCATTCAGATTATTAGTGATTGTAACTAGTGCTTTGTAAAACTTCTCTATTTTGTCTGGATAAATGGTCGGTCTAGTAAATGGATTATAGCAATTTTTGGTATCGCCAAATAGTTTTTCATATTCTTCAGACTCTTTCAATTTATCCTTCAAATACCTTTTTTTCCATAAGTAACCATTGTTTCTTGGTATAGGGAATTCAAAACCTATTAGCTTCTTAGTCAAACTATCTTCATATAATTTATCAATCTCCTCCTGTATTAAATCAATCTTTTCCTTTTGTGTAGAAACATCATCAAAAATTTCATCAAGTTGTTCATTAAATAATTTAGCATCCTTTGCCACTTTTGACAAATGTTGAATTACTGAAAATATTATTAAGGATGTTGAATAAGTGGGTTCATTTGTGAGTACTTTTTTTATTAGAGTAATGCCTTTTAATGCCTTATTGAGATTCTCAGGATATGCTGATAAATTCTGGCTTTCATCAAGAATTGTTTTTAATTCATCTAATTTTGTAACTATTTTTACTCTGACCTCACTAAAGTTGGATTCTAATTCATAGAGTTCTTTTGTTATTCTATTGATAACATCTTCAATTGAAAGGGTTTTTAAATAATTCAGGCTATAAAGGGTGTCAGTTAATTCTGGTAATAGATACCCACCAAGTACATTGTGGTATGACTTTATAAAGCCGTTTTCTTGTTTAGAGCTTAAAAATGAAAAGTATTCATCAATATTGTTGATTTCGTCTTCATAAATAAGAGAATCAGTAAGCTTGGTTAATTTACTTATAAAAGAAGAGCTTAAATCAAAATTTATCGAGTGTGATTCTAATTCCTTTTTGTTCTTTGTAAGTATTGAAAGTAGATTTTTAAAGTTGACTGCTTTTGCTACATTTTCCTTATCAGCATCAAACTTGAAATCGTTTTTGCAGAGTTCAAGTAGTTGTCTAATGTTATCATCTATGCTTTTGTTTTCAAATAAGTATAATAAGGCCACATCAATAGTAAACGAGTCATAAGACTCTGACTCGTCCTTTATCAATTTTTCAAGAAATGAATATTCCCAAACATTGCTTCTAAAATCATCTTGTTTGCAGATGTTTTCTTCTAGTTTGGTTTTGTATTCAGCATTCGCAATTTTATGAATTGACTTGAATGTTGAATTATCTCCATCGAACAGTAATTTTCTATAGTGCTCAATTGTTCTAATAGTCTCTTTCTTCTCAGTCCAAGGTCTGTCACCAATGACTTTGATAATATCCTTAAGATTTAAAATCGATTCATCCTTAACAAGAGTTAAAATGGCAGGCTCTCTGCTTGATACACCAATTATTCCTATTTGAGAGACAGAATCAATGTAATCCCTGATTTGACCACCAAAGTTTAACTGGTATGACTCTAAATCAACTACATCAATTTTGTTTAGGGAATAAATTGCCTTTGGATGATTAGAATCGCCATCTTTGTATAATAGATTTGTTCTAAAATCATCAATCTTTTCATTCTTGTCGAAATATATAACTCGTATTACAATATCACCGTCTTTATGAAACTTGTCATAAAAGTTCGCATAAAGATGTTTTTGAAGATCTTCTAAATATTTGTCTAAGATTTCATTTGAGAGGGCAGGAATGAAGTAATTATAAAAATTTTCTTCTTTATGGAAGATTAATGGCAATGCTTCTTTTAGATTTACATCTGCAAGTAGGGCTGATGCTTGTTCATTTTTATACTTGAGTTTTGGAGAGCCAATCGGCTGTTCAATTGATTCTCTAATAGCGTATAATGATAACTGTAGAAATACTTTATTGTTTCTTGTTAATTTACATTTGTCAAAAATATCAAAGGTATTACTCATCAATACATCTATATTTCCTTCATCTATTGATTTTGTGATTTGGTCAAAAATTTTAAGAATAAAGTCTAATGTTTCCCTTGTTTCCTTTATAGAATCATCTTGGTAAAGACTTATGAAGTCATAAGTAAGTTCTAATAGTGGAAGTAGGAATGTATTTGAAAGAACTTCATCTGGTTTATTGTCATTAATCATTCCAAAACCGATTTGTCCATTCTCGTCAGCAATTCCAGATAGTATAAAACTAAAGAAAGGTTCAATGTGTTTCGCGTAATCAACATGAGTATAATTTCCTTCTTCTTGATATTTAAGAAGCTTATCATTGTAAATGTCCTTTTGAAGTTCAGGAAGGATATCTTGGTCGGCATTTAATAATTTACTATTGCAATAGAAAAGGTTTACACATTCCCGAAGGTCGGTTTTATCAGTTTCATCTAATTCAAAACTATTAGGTGCAAAACTTATTAATTCTTTTGCCAAATATTTAGACTTTGTTCTTCCAGGAAATTGGTTAAAAAAATCTGTTTTCAGATATGTCACCGCTTCTCCACCATCGTCAATAGGTTCATTAAAAATTGTTTTAGTGATTAATTCACTAAAACTAAGAGTAGCTAAATCTTCAAATTGTCCTAATGAATCACGCAGTTTCATTATATGCCCGGGCCTGCATCTTGAAAGCCACCAAATAAAATTAATATAGCCTTTAGGGTCATTCTTTAAGAAAGACCTTTGTAATAAATTTGAAGTTGGAAATGGGATCGGTTTTGTTTTTAACCTTCTGTTTGCAGCTGTCTCACTATCTGAATTATTGTCTCCTCTTTCCTTAGCTATCTCATAGCCAGAAGCTGGACCATTCCCAATAATCAAATAGAATAGGTTTGTGTCTTGTACAATTTGGTCAAAAAGTTCTCTTAATACTCCGCCTCCCGATGTTTCAATGTATTTCTTTAATTCATAGAATTTAGATTCGAATTCATCGATTAACAGAATTGGTCTGTGACTCGTATTAACTGCTTCTAAAATAACTGATTTTGAGAAGGTATTGTCAAAGATCAAATGAGCTTTTGAATCTTCAATTACTTCAACTTGCTTAAAGTCCTTAAGATATTTATTTAGGTCACCAGCATTAAACTCAGGAAAGAATATTCTCTCTAAACTTGACCAATCTTCGCCTTTTAGTGCTTCTATTTGGTTTAAAAGAAGCTTGTTTATGAATGGCCCCAATTGGTCATTTTGTATTTTGCCTGTTGGCTGCTTTAAAGCAAATTCTTTTACTGCTTTGGTTATTTCGTCAAGCGAAATAAGGAATGTTGGAGTTTTTAGTTTGCACCATCCATAGTGAAATATGTAATAGAGTGAATTAGTTTTACCTATCCCAAAAGCCCCTTGGAGCATAATTGGTTGAATTTGTTCTTTATTCACACTCGCTTTTAGAGTGTCCTGCTCAAGTTCTTTTCGTAAATTTTTGTGGTCTGGACTTAAATCAATCCACCTTGTCGTCTTAATTAATGGGATATATGCTGACATATTATTTCAATCTAATTTTAATGGATTCTTTAACTTGCTCAGAAATCAGAGTGTATTTTCCTGCTTGAAGTTTCGCAAATACTGTCTTCTCGTTGTTTGATATTCCGGTAATTTCCTCATTATGATTTGTAACTAATTTTATCCTATCTGGTGTGTACACGGATAGGACAAATCCATCTTCGTTCTTTCTGATAAAAATTTTAAACGGAAGACTTTCATTATCTAAAAGAAGATACTTGTCTTCACTGTCAATGCCAGATTTTGCTGCAAGTGCAATTGTTGGTTCTTTTTGAGTTTGATCAATATAGAATTTAGGATATTCTGTCTTGCCGAATATTGAAATTACAACCCCTGCATCCTGGCTTTGTCTATTCTCCAAGAAACTTAGCAATGAAAGGACAGAATGGTTGATGTATTTAGCTCTTGAAATTTCAATATCTCTAAACTCTTGTTGAGCTTCAGATAAAGTTTCAGAAGCTGCTTTTAAATAATCAGAAATAGGTTCATTTACTAATTCAAAAGCTTCTGACTTTGCAAAAGATTTTGACTTCAGTTCATAATAGCCAACATATTCATCTAGTAATTCTGCAAGAATTGGCTGGTCATTCCAAGTTTCAACCAAAAATGGAAATCCTATTATTGAAGGGTCGTTACATACTTCATCGCTTTGTGTAGCCATTTCAATGAATGGGCTGATTATTAAAACTCTGACAGAAAGTTCACCTTCAACATCATCAGGATCACTATTTATTAATACGATAAATGGGTGCGATGTTTTTTGTGAAATACCTTGAAAGTCATCATATTCATTTTTAACTGTCCAGATTTGATTTCTTTGAATTCGAGGTTGTATTTTGAGATGCCTTGTTTGGTTTACAGTTTTGGAGCGTTTTATAAACAGTTTTGTCAAGTTTTCAATATCCTTTTCTGTTGTGACAACTTTTTCAGAATCTTCTGAAAAGGTGTCTACTTGACTTTTTAGAAATTGAATAATGGGTTTCATTCTTTGCTGTTTAATGATACTATACCCTTACTTTGAGTGTTCGTCCAAAGCTTTTGAAATATTTTGTATGAATAGAATACCATCCTGCTCATTTTCAGGAGTGTAGCTAGAAGCTATTTTCTTTTTGAAAGTATCTACTTTATGATGGAATGTGCTTTTAGGGATATTATATAAGTCAGCAAGTTCAGCCAAAGATTGTTCCTTTTCATTCTGGAAAAGAAAGTGGAAAATTAACTTTGCATCAACTTTTGTCAAACCATATAAAAGCTTTTGAATAATCTTGTCATACTTTACACTTAACCTTGCGATTTCTTCTATGGAAATCGATTCTTCCTTTGTTTCTAAAATATTGAAGCTTTTTTGGTCGAATAAACTGAAAACAGCTATAGTTAATTTGTTTAGTGAGATTGGGGTCTCAATAGAATTGAAAACATCTTCGATGGCTATCTTCACTAGTGGTTTGAAATGTTTAGTGGATTCTTTTATGGGAATCTTCGACAAATAAGTAAGTGCACTTTCAATATCTTCCAATGGTTTGAGGTCGTCTTTTGAGAAAGAATTAATAAAAACGTAATCTTGCCCTTCAATCGTGTTGTTAATATAGTTTTCCTTACATATTGAAATAACCAATTCTCTGCATTTCTCAAAGCTCAAGCCTTCTTTTTGCTGTTCTTCCTTTATACGGTTAGCAACAAAAGAAATGAGAATTTGAGAAAAGTAATACGACAAATAACTCTCAGGTATCTTGTTTAGGTTATCAAATTTTCCTTTAGCTAATGACCATTCAAAAAACTGATGTGTTAACTCCTTTATTTCGTCTGCTGACCAAAATTTAGTTGCATTTGTTTCACTGCTTACAATAATTGATTTAGGCCAATTATACTTACACACAAAATTTGACACCACACTTATAAAGTGCTTGTAACCTTCATTTGAAAGTAGCCCTGTTAATAATTCGTATATGTATTCAGTTTTAAACATCTATGCCTTTGCAGAATTTAATTTGTTGTTTGAATGCTTTTATCTGTACCTCGCTTAAATTTTCGATTCCATTCCACCCTTGTTTCAATGTCAATAAATCACTTTTACTGAATGTCATCCAAAGATCAATTAGAAAATATGAAAGTGGACAAGCTGGGTCAGTAGTATTTAACTTCACCTTAAAAACGCAGCTTCCTTTCCTGTAATCTTTCGAGGTGCCAGGAACAATTTGGCAGCTTGTCCTGCAAGAACTTACTTTTCCTACTACAGAAGGATGATAATCGGTTTCCGATTTGTTTGAAGCAAATGAATTAGTCCAAATACCATTTGGGGCCGCCCAAATAGACCCAATTTCTGGCGCATAAATATCATAAAGTATTTGCTTCCAATCTTTCATTTATTGATAAAATACTAATATTGAAATAGTTACGTGAATTATAATTAATTTTTATTAATAATATTCGAAAATTAATCCTGCTTTTTCAATTAAATTGTATTTGATCTCAATTCTAAAAGGTTTAAATTTTTTTAAAAAGAACACTGGTTTTTTATTGTTTTATGAACTTGAAATTTTTTAAAGAAAAACCAAATTCAAATGCTTTCAATATTATTTACTAATATAAAACTAAATTTTTTTGATAAACTCAAAATAACCCCACAAATAGCCCTAATACCATTTCATGTTACCAAAATTGAAATAATAATCCTTCCTAATCTGTTCGAGTCCTATTAAATATTTGTTTTCAGTAGTTTTTTTATCCAGATCCAAATATGCAAAATGTATGTAGACTGACATGATAGCTCATCCTTTATAAAATTCAGTTAATTCTATCCGGTTCTTTTTTAATTCCCAATTCATCACTCTTAATTCTTCATTTTCACGCCTTCATCTTTCCAAAACCCTTCCCGACTCCTTCATATCAAAAATCAAGGTACCTGACTTACCCAAGGAATTTTTGACCATAGTGACTTCCAGTCTGCCCTGGGTACTCATGCCTATATCATCTTCCGTGATGCCGATTACCATAGGATGGTACAGCATCAATATTTTATGCGCCTGTTGGGCCAAAAGATCGGAACGGTAGATATCCATCAACCTGGGTTCCTGAGGTCCCCCTCTGCGTTCTACGCTTGACTGGGCCATGACACTGATAAATACAGGAATTCCTGCTTCCTGACTGAATTCTTTCAACTTGCAAAGGTTTTCATAGTAATGAGCAGCGCTGAAAAAATTGCCCATTATTTGGTAAAAATCATCCAAGATCAGATAGGAGGCTTTCCACAATTTGGCCTGTGTCAAAACCTCATCCATGTTCTGGTATTGAAACTCCACCTTGACCCGGTTGAGAAACAAGGATTTGATATCGGAAAGGCAATCCAGTAATTGGACCTCTGACCAAGTTTCTTTTGGATCCTCTTCGTTCCGAATGATGGAAGCCAGGTATTTGACCAAGGAAGGCATATTGCTCATAGGAGCAATCAACATTCCCTTATATTTCTGAAAATAGGAATAATTAAGCATCAGGTTGAGTAAAAAAGTGCTTTTCCCATGGAGTGGTCTACCGGAAAAAGCTACCAATTCAGCACCGAATCCGCCCCCTAGAAATTGATCAAATTTCTTCCAACCTGTGGATAAGGTTTCTCCTTTTACCTGATTGTCAAAAAGCTGTGCGTATAATTCTTCAAAGTTCATTTTTCAAGATTGGGTTTTTAATTCATATTTTTTACTTTTTATCCAAAGTTCTATCCGTGTAAGTTTCCCTTTTTTTAGCCTCAAATTGTCGGATTTACCCAGCGAAGCCCCTTTGCGTCCTTTCATTCTGCCTTGTTTCGATAGGGTCCAAATTCACCAAGAAAGCATTTTCTTTTCTGTACAGTTCTCCTCATGGAAAGTAATATTTTTGCGGCCCTTTGCGTTCCTTGCGGTTTAATTAAAATTTGGGTAGCAGTTTACCCGATCTCTTTAAGTTGATTCTCACCTCTAATCGGTTATTCATTATCCTTCTTCGAAAACAAAGACCACCATATCAGCCAAATCCCCAATAGGATCATTGCGAGAGCAGCTATCAAACTTAATAATCCCATATTCCTATCCTTTTGAATTTGACCAAACATTTAATAGAACATAATAACATATCCGAAACTGTATCAGGTGGATATTGATGGATATTGGATATTGATAGATATTGTTCTTCCATAAAAATATACCATAAAGATTATAGTACATTTTCATTTACTACAATTGGATATTTC
Organism: Shivajiella indica; assembly: GCF_042683085.1. Lineage (NCBI taxonomy): Bacteria > Pseudomonadati > Bacteroidota > Cytophagia > Cytophagales > Cyclobacteriaceae > Shivajiella > Shivajiella indica. The sequence continues at coordinate 123,545 of NZ_JBHUIV010000020.1, forward strand.
TCCAATTTACATGTTTATACGAAGCGATTTGCAGACGAATGATTTTTCTCGGACAGCTTATGTCACAAGTGCTTCACTGGGCAAACTTTTCCCCATTTTCCCGTTAAAATCAATATGTTCTGCTTTCCGGTACCTGAATGATCTCTGACTGATTATTATGATTTGATCTTTCTGGTTTATAGTTGAATAGGTGTTATGGAAGTCAAGTTGCCCAAAGGCCGCATTCCAAATTCCATGATTCGGTTTACTTGGTACTTTGTACTTGGTACATTGTACAATTTCATTTTCCACACATGCAATCCTGTTTGATGACCTAATCAAATTATGTCTAAAAAACCCTAAACCCTAAAGCCATGAAAACCCAAATCCTTACCCTCATTTCCTTCCTCTTCTGCCTGAGCCTTGCAGCCCAGACCTACCAGAAATATCCTACCCAAAACGGCATCCCATCTATTTTTCCAAGCACGACCGTCAAACCCGGCACTGCCCCCAATACCCTGAATGTGTACCAAAACAACAACGGACTTCCGGAAATTCTGCCTTCCCAAACCATCAAAGTGCAATCCGATGGTACCAAAGAAGTGTATTCAAATCAATACGGGATCCCGGAAGTTTTCCCTTCCCAGGTAATCAAACCCAGTTATTATGGAGGATACGACGTGTATGATGCCCAATATGGACTGCCTTCCATAACACCTTCCCAGACCATCAAGGAAAATCCATACGGGGGATTGGATATTTATGAAAACAAAAACGGTTTTCCCGGATTTGTACCCAGCCAAACCCTCAAACCCAATAACTACGGGGGCTATGATGTGTACCAAAACAAAAACGGCATTCCCGCCATCACTCCGACTGCTGTAATTAAGAAAAAGGATGATTAGGGGGGTGTAATTGCCAATTACACCCAGCGGGGGATTAATTGTGGCACTAGTGACACATTTAGAGTTAGTTATAAAAATGGAACCTAGCTTATTTATCTTAGGCTGATTGGTCTCATTGGTAAAGAGAGCTATGTTCAAGAATTTTCATTAAAGCAGTATTGAGGTAGAGTTTTTCCTTTCCTACCATTTTGGAATTCAGGAAACCTTTATCTTCCAAAGCACTCAGGTAGTTTCCTACGGTTTTTGGAGTTCCCAGGCCTACATCCATCAATGATTGCCTTTTGGTGTAGGGAAGTCTGAAAATAACCTCTATCAATTCCTTGGAATAAACCTTTGGCAATGTATTGCGGATACTTTCAGCAGTTGATTCCATCAGTTGGGTTACCTGTTCCAGTCTTTTCAACCCGTGTTTGGCCGTGCTTTCGACCATTTCCAGCATGTAGAGGATAAAATCCTCCCAATTCTGATTTTCTGTTACTTCCCTCAGGCAGCGATAGTAATCGTTTTTATGCTGAATGATGTATTCACTGAGGTATATCGCAGGTATATCGAGCAGTCCTGTTTGCTTGAGAAATAACAATAGCAGAATTCTACCCGTACGGCCATTTCCATCGGCGAATGGGTGAATCGCCTCAAATTGATAATGTAACAGCGCCATTTTGATCAAGGGATCAAAGGATTCATTTTCATTGATGAACTTACACTCGTAAAAGTAACGAGGGTAAATTTATTGAATTTTTACCCTCGTTCATATAACAAGGGTAAAAATTACCCTCGTTTTTTTATGTTGGGATTAGTTCCAAGTTCTTCCGAATTTTATGGAAAGTTTGGATAGCTTGGTGAAATTACAAATTACACCAAGCAGGGGAAAGAAGGATGAGTAGGTGGGATAAGTTTGGTTTTGATGAAGCTGAAATTCTGGTTATTGTAATCTGCATGTAACAACCTTCAAATCATGTCAACAGATATTTTTGGATATTCAATTGATATTAAGATATTTTCGAGACAATGATTCAATACTTTGTTTCCCAGCTTATTTTAATATTATTTCCCAATCCAATTTAATTTTTCAGTAACTTTAATAATCTACTAAATCGGTAAATTGTCTGCCTTATTTCCGATTGCTATCTTGATTGTTTGGATGGAAAGATGTAAATGAAATTCACCCAGCGGGAATGGTGGCGGAATCTAGAGGAAATTGCCATTCATCATAAATGACTGAATAATTTGCTTTGATTAATATTTTTAACATACATTTGTAAACTTAACTTAAAAGTGAAGCGTTCCTTTGTAATAAAGGAATATATCAGTTTTGAAAAAACAATGTTCTATTCAATTCATGAAGTTGGAGATGATAATTGTGAAACTGATAAATTCTTTTTACGATTCATGGACGAGGAGAAATGCCAAAAAGATGTTCAAACCATTAAATATTGGATTGAAAAAATTGGAAGAGAATTTGGAGCGCTTGAAAGATATTTCAGGCCTGAAAGAAAAGCCAACGCATTGCCAATACCACCACCAAAATCTAATTTAAGGCTATATTGTTTACGTGTATCAAATGAAATTGTAATTCTAGGTAATGGAGGTGTTAAGTCATCAAAGCTTGTTCAAAACAGCCCAGATGCTTTACCTCTTTTCGAATTGATGAATCTTGTTGCTTTTATTTTAAAAATGAAAAATGAAAATGACCAAATTTCTTTCCAAGGAAAAGAAATACAAAGTGATCTGTCATTTTATACCAATCAATAAAACCCGATATGAGTAAAATTTTTGAATCAATCCAAGTCAGTGACGAAGTAAAACGTTTTGTTGACCATTCATTTGATGTGGTGAATAAAATCCATGAGCTTTTGGAAAAACAAGGAAAAACTCAGAGAGACCTAGCTAACCTAATGGGTAAAAAAGAATCCGAAATCAGCAAATGGATGCAGGGCACTCATAATTTCACCTTAAAGAGCCTTGCGAAAATAGAGTCAGTATTAGGAGAAAATCTCTTTGAAGTTCTTAAAGAAGATGAATTGGTAGTTAAAAAGCAGGTTGCGGTTTTTTATCAAAATCTCATGAAGCAGGATCAAATTACTTTCAAAATGAGGGAAGTCATTAACAAAATATCGGCCGCCTCAAGTGAAATTAAAGAGGTAATTATTGAACCTAATCTGATAAAGAAAAGTGAAGCAGCACCTGAGAAAACTATTTATTCGGAGGCAGCATAATCATGGCAAATAAGTCAATAAAATTTTCAATTAAGTCAATTTCTACTGAAGAGTTTGCAACGATAAAAAGTTGCTACAAGGAACAAGAAGAGGTAGGAATCGAGACAGGTTATGGGTTTGGAATTAATCCAAATGAACACATAGTAGTGGTAAACTTTTCGTTAATGTTCAAGTGTCTGGATAATCCTTTTATTATTCTAAAAATATCTTGTGGATTTGAGATTGAACAGCAAGATTTCTCTCAGCTTTCCAATAAGGAAAGAAATGCTTTCATTCTTCCAAAAGATTTTCTGACACATTTAACCGTTTTGACTATTGGAACAGCAAGGGGGATACTTCACGCCAAACTTGAAAAATCCGGTTTCGAGCAATTTGTACTCCCAACTTTGAATATTTCAGAAATGATTAAGGAGGATATGGTTTTTGAAATTACATCTGAATAATTTTTTCAATCTACCAAAAACATGCAGCAAATCAGACAGATTAAAGTAAGGGATTTGGAATTTGACTGCCGGGTGGCAGGGGATCCAAAAAATCAGGCCATTATCCTGCTGCATGGCTTTCCGGAGACTTCTTTTATGTGGATCCGCCTGATGGATAAGCTGGCCGCTTTGGGATTCTACTGTCTGGCACCGGATATGCGGGGCTACAGTGCCCATGCCTGCCCCAAGGGGGTAAAAAACTACACCGTAAAAAAGTTAACTGAAGATATACTGCACCTGGCCGATGTCCTAGAGGCGGATAAATTCCACCTGATTGGACACGATTGGGGGGCAGGTGTAGGCTGGAATGTGGTATATCAGCATCCTGAAAGAATCCTCAGTTGGACAGCCCTATCGGTGCCGCATTCCCGGGCACTGGGCAAGGCTATAAAAACAGATCCGGAACAAAAAAAGAAAAGCCGGTACATAGGCTGGTTTCTGCTGCCCTTTATTCCCGAAATCATCATCCGGAAGAATAATTTTGAAAAATTCAGAAAACTCTGGAAAAACAGTTCCCCGGAAGAGCTCGCCAATTATCTTACTGTTTTTGGAAGAAAGCAAACCTTAACCGCCGCCCTGAATTATTACCGGGCCAATTTCAGGGGAGGAAACAAATGGCCCATTGGGGAAATTACCACCCCAACCTTATTGATCTGGGGGGAAAAAGACATGGCTATTGGTAGGGCAGCTATTGACAATAACCTGAAGTATATGAAAGGCGACTATACTTTGCTGGCTTTGGAAGGAGGTCATTGGCTGATGCAGACCAATTACCTGGAAGTGGAAAAAGCGGTGGTAGGGCATGTGACGAAATATAGAACATAGCAGGTAGAAAATCCTTTAAAAAAAAGTATGCGGAAAAAATTAAGTAACATTGAATTTTTTATTCCAAAACAATAATTAATCTGACTCTTCGGAATTTTACACGTGAGCTTATTTCAAAAGAATCTCAAATTTTTATTCAAGTTTTCGGGTTGGGGCGGGGAGGATGACGGCGGACCGGGCCGGCCTTGGCCTTGTGCGCGGATAGGATTCCGCCGTCTTGATTTTTTTGGTTACTTTTTTTATCAAGAAAAAAAGTGACTAAATAATTAACTTGTCAACATTCACCACCTTTAGGATAAAATATTTGGCTACGTGTAAGATTACGAATACTTAGAATAAGTAAAATCATAATTTTGAATTATTTATCATTCACTAATTGAATTATATAATTATACGAATGATTTATAATACCAAAAATTTTTCCTTTATACTCAAGCAGGATGGAAAATGGTCCTTGGCACCTGCTTATGACCTTTGCCATGCTTACAGACCTGGAAGCGAATGGATAAGCCAGCATGCGCTAAGCATCAATGGCAAGCGCAAAGACATCCTTAAATCCGATTTGGAAACCATCGGTGCCTCCATCCGCTGCAAAGATGCCTCGTACATCATTGAAGAAATCAACCAAACAGTCAATCGCTGGAAGGAATTTGCAGAGGAAGTTCAGGTTGATCCTCAACTCAGGGATGAAATTCAGGATACGATGCTGGATCTTATTAATTAGATTAAAGTCAATTTTGTTCAGGTATTTTGAATTGATAAGAGGAGGGATTGACTTCGTCGATCCCATTTTGGGGGAGTTGCAAAAAAAAAAGCCTGCTCACTTCGTTCGACTTGGACTTTTTGCACTTCAAGTCGCCCAAGCAAGCTCGGCTCCTTAAAATGCAAAAAGCCCAGCGCTACGCGCCAGGCTTTTCTTTTGCAGAGGAGGAGGGATTCGAACCCCCGGTACCTCTCGGTACAACGGTTTTCAAGACCGCCGCGATCGACCACTCTGCCACTCCTCTGTGTATTATTTGTTATTCCCAAGACAATCGAACTGAAAATTTCAATCCTTTTGACCTGTATTTCGGCAGACAAGTTTGCCATTCCTCTAGAAAGTCGTTGTTCTTTCGGAATGCAAATGTAGGTCTTATCTTTTAATTTACAAATGTCCAATAATCAAAAAAGATAATCAAATGCTAATTCCCTGATTTTCTGAATTATTTTATTTTAGGTCTGGTTTGGAAATGGAAAATGAATGAAACCACCCCAGTTCCAGAGTCGGCGCTGTAAATTCGATCGGAGATTGGGAACAAATCGCCGACGATAGGAAACGTTTTTATTTTTTGAAAAGCGAATACCGAAGGCCTAAGCAGGGATACACTTCGGAAGGGAATTCGGTAACCCGAATGTCTACCCCGATGCGCAACATTTTTTTATTCAGGCTATTATTACCCATCAGAAAATTAGAATTTATAAGGGGAAATCCTGTATTTTAAGGCTTTATTAATACAAACAAACATGACGAAATCCACCTGCTTCCTTTCTTTTTTATTGATCTTTTCCCTTTTTTGGGCCTGTAACCCAAAAGAAAATTCCGGAAACAACCCAGATTCTCTACCGCGTATCGCCATTGCAGGCATTGCTATTGAATCCAGTACCTTTTCACCGGCGGTGAGCGAAATGGATGCCTTTAGGGTCAACAGAGGGGAGGAAATTTTCAACCTTTATCCCTTCTTTTCCCCAGACTCCGCCAACAGGAAGCGGGCCAACTGGTTTCCGGCCCTGTATGCACGTTCCCTGCCAGGAGGCGCGGTGACCAGGGAAACCTATGAAGCATTGGTGAATGAAATACTCGATAGACTTCGGGAAAATTTACCTTATGACGGTATGTTTTTCGATATCCATGGTGCAATGAGTGTGGTTGGGTTGGATGACCCGGAAGGGGATCTGATTACAAGGATCAGGGAAGTGATAGGGCCAGAAACCCTCATCTCCACCTCCATGGACCTGCATGGAAGTGTATCCTGGCGGTTGGCGGAAAATACCGACCTGATCACCTGTTACCGCATGGCCCCACATGAAGATGCCATGGAATCCAAAAAGCGTACCGTGGATAACCTTTTGGAAAGACTGGAATCCGGTACGGGCAAACCTGCTTATAAAGCCTGGGTGGCAGTCCCGATTTTATTGCCGGGAGAAAAGACCAGTACACGGGTTGAACCCGCCAAGAGCCTATATGACAAGGTTGCGCCGGTCGCAGACCAGGAGGGAGTAGTGGATGCTGGCATCTGGATTGGCTATGCTTGGGCGGATGAACCCAGAAACCAGGCCTATGTTATGGTCACCGGTGATGATCAGGACAAGGTGAAAGAAGGGGCAGAATACCTGGCCAAAAGTTTCTGGGAGGTGAGAAAAGAATTTGATTTTATTGCCCCGACAGCCAGTTTAAGAGAGAGTTTGGATAAAGCAATAGCGAGTAAAGTACAACCTTTTATCATCAGCGATATGGGGGATAATCCTACCGCAGGAGGGGCAGGTGATGTGACCTGGACCTTGCATGATATCCTAAAACGGCCTGAATTTAAAACATCAGAAGGTCCATCTCTGATCTATGCCTCCATTCCCGGACCTGAATTGATAGAAAAAGCAGTGGAAGTTGGGGTAGGGGGAATGGTGGAGGCTCCTGTGGGTGCTGCTGTGGATAACCGGTATGCCCCTCCTTTATTGTTGAAAGGAAGGGTTATGGCCATCAAAGAGGGAGATCAACATGCCCAAACGGAGGTGGTGGTTCAGGTGGGTAGTGTGTCGGTAATTGTAACCAAAAGGCGAAAACCTTATCACTATGAAGCAGATTTTACCAATTTGGGTTTGAATCCCAGGGAAACAGACATTGTGGTCGTGAAAATTGGGTATCTGGTTCCTGAATTGTATGACATGCGGGCAGATTGGATCATGGCGCTGACCCCGGGAGGAGTGGATCAGGACCTGGAGAGGTTGGAATTCAAAAGGATCAACAGACCCATGTTTCCATTTGACAGAGAGATGGCTGATCCTGATTTGACAGCGAAGTGGGTTCCGGTGATTGAAAGGGCATTTTAATTTCCAATTTCCAATTACCAATTATCAATTACCAAACTCCAAATCTCAAATTCCAAAAAATTAGTATCAGTTAATTCCACTTCACAGGTTTTTAATTCCCTTTCATTTTGATAGGCAGGATGCGATTTAGGAAAATCGCATTACAGTAGGACGACTTTCCAAGTCGTTCAATTTTCATATCTAAATAGAATCCCATTCATTTCCAGTTTGGAATAAAGGATGCGATTTAGGAAAATCCCATTACAGTAGGACGACTTTCCAAGTCGTTCAATATCCACATCTAAATAGAATCCCATTCATTTCCAGTTTGGTAGTAAGGATGCGATTTGGGAAAATCGTATTACAGTAGGACGACTTTCCAAGT
>NZ_JBHUIV010000020.1:131579-394603 GCF_042683085.1 Shivajiella indica
TATTACAGTAGGACGACTTTCCAAGTCGTTCAATTTTCATATCTAAATAGAATCCCATTCATTTCCAGTTTGGAAGTAAGGATGCGATTTAGGAAAATCGCATTACAGTAGGACGACTTTCCAAGTCGTTCAATATCCACATCTAAATAGAATCCCATTCATTTCCAGTTTGGTAGTAAGGATGCGATTTGGGAAAATCGTATTACAGTAGGACGACTTTCCAAGTCTTTCAATTTTCATATCTAAATAGGATCCCATTCATTTCCAGTTTGGTAGTAAGGATGCGATTTGGGAAAATCGCATTACAGTAGGACGACTTTCCAAGTCGTTCAATTTTCATATCTAAATAGAATCCCATTCATTTCCAGTTTGGAAGTAAGGATGCGATTTAGGAAAATCGCATTACAGTAGGACGACTTTCCAAGTCGTTCAATATCCATATCTAAATAGAATTCAATTTATTTTCAGTTTGATAATATGAATGCGATTTGGGAAAATCGCACTACTGGCTTTGGGAAAATCGAACTACATTGAAATTGAACTTTTGTCATTTGTTATTTATATTTTTGTAACCTTGTTTAACCATGGTTCCTGACCATAGCTGCGAAATTCCGCAAATATTCAATCAAATATGCCATTTATCATCTCTCTATTCCTTTTTTTAGCAAGCTTTTGGTCGGAAGTTCTCAAAGAAAATAATTCTGTTCAAAAGGTTTCTGATCCCAATGAAAAAAAGAAAAGGGTGGCGATTTCTTTTGACGATGGGAGTACCAGAGACATGCCGGGATATTCATGGGAGGAATGGAACGGAATGATTTTGGAGCATTTGCATGAGCATGAAGTACGGGCCATTTTATTTGCAACAGGTGGGCCGCTCAATAGTTCAAAAGGACGGAGTTTGTTGGAAAGTTGGAAAGAAGCAGAACATTGGCTTGGAAACCATACGTATTCGCATCCCAGTTTCAATGATTCTACTGTGAGTTTGGGAGATTATAAGAGGGATTTTCTCAAGAATAAGCAATTCCTTTCTCAATTCTCCAATTTTGTTCCCTACTTCCGTTTTCCTTACCTAAGGGAAGGGGAGACGGTGGAGAAAAGGGATGGTTTCCGGGAATTTTTGTCTGAACAGGAATTTAATAACGGGCATGTGACCATAGATGGGGAGGACTGGTATATTTCCAATAGATTTGTAAATAAGTTGAAATTTGCTCCCAAAATGGATCTAGAACCCTATCGGGAATTCTATGTGCAGCATCATGTGGATCGGGCGAGGTTCAATGACAGCTTAGCAGTGGTGCTTACTGGAAGACAGATTGACCATGTGCTTCTGTTGCACCACAACCTTGCGGCAGGCTTATTTTTAGGAAATTTGCTGGATGCATTGGAGAAGGATGGATGGGAAATCATTGATGTGTTGGAAGCGTATAAGGATCCCATCTACAATAACGCTCCCAAAACCTTGCCTGCAGGTGGGAATTTTTTAAGAGCCTTGTCAAAGGAAGCAGGTATTTATGGGGGACTTTTTAAGTTTGATGCTGAGAATGATGGGTACCTCAAGAAAAAAATGGATGCCTTAGGCTTATGATATTGCCTCAATAAATTTTCTGATCGTAAAATATTTCCTTAAAAAAAAACCTATTTTCTTTTCAATTCTTGATTTTCACCAAATTTGAACCCGTTTCATGCATGGATTTGTTAATTTATGTATATACATTTAATGAGGTGGCTTATGGAAATTGGAATAGATAGTTTTGCAGCTGCGGCGATCGGAGAGGGGAAGGATAAAAACAGAAAAAGTGCCCGGGCGCTTGAGGAATTATTGGACCGTATTGTATGGGCTGAGGAAGTTGGTCTTGACGTCTTTGGAATAGGAGAACATCATAGAAGAGAATTTTTGGATTCTGCTCCTTCCATTATCTTGGCAGCTGCTGCTGCCAGGACCAAACGCATTAGATTGACTTCGGCAGTGACTGTTTTAAGTGCTATTGATCCGGTAAGGGCTTTTCAGAGTTTTGCCACTCTTGACCTAATTTCCAAAGGAAGGGCAGAGATGGTGGTAGGGAGGGGGTCCTTTACCGAGGCCTTTCCATTATTTGGTCTGGACTTGAGAAATTATGATGCGCTTTTTTCCGAAAACCTGGATTTGTTGCTTGAGATCCAACAAAATGAATTTGTCACTTGGTCAGGGAAATTCAGGGCTCCACTTCAAAATCAGGCCATCTACCCCAGACCTTTGCAGGAGCCAATGCCTATATGGCTTGGAGTAGGGGGTACGCCAGGATCCTTTGCCAGAGCGGGGGCTTTGGGCCTGCCATTGATGGTGGCAGTGATTGGAGGGGAAACCCATAGGTTCAGACCTTTAGTGGATTTATATCGGGAAGCAGGCCTGAGGGCTGGGCATACTCTTGATAAGTTGAAAGTGGGACTGCATTCTTTGGGCTACGTGGCCACTACCGAGAAAAAAGCAGTGGAGGACTATTATCCGGGATATGCAGAAAACTTTACCCGAATAGGGAAAGAGCGGGGTTGGCCTCCTGTCACCAAAGGTCATTTTGATGCCCAAAGAGGCGCGAGGGGAGCCTATTTGATCGGAACCCCAGAACAGGTGGCCGAAAAAATATTAAGGCATTCTGAATCTTTGGGAGGTATATCAAGACTGACTTTTCAATTGGATAACGCCAATCTTACCCATGAGCAATTGAAAGAAACCATGGAATTGATCGGGAAGGAAGTGAGGCCTTTGGTGAATGGGGGATAGTGCTGAGTGAGGAATTAAGAATTAAGAATTAATGTATGTCCCTGATATAGGTTGACCGTTTTTACTCAACTCTATATCATGAAAGCAAACTTAAAATCGATCAACAAAACCAGGAGATTCAGTGATGATTTCAAGAAATCCATAGTCTCTGAATTTGAAAAAGGTAATTTCAGTGTACTCCAGCTGAGCCGTCTTCATTCGATACATTTCCAGACTATTTATAAATGGATTTATAAATTTTCTACCTTTAATGAAAAGGGCTACAGGATCGTTGAAATGGAAGAGAGTACAAGCAAAAAACTTAAGGATCAGGAAGCAAGGATCAGGGAACTGGAACGTGCTTTAGGTCAAAAGCAGCTAAAAATTGATTATTTGGAGAAGCTTATAGAGGTAGCCGGGAAGGACCTTGGTTTGGATTTAAAAAAAAATTCCGGTACCCAACACTCGAGTGGTGCACGCAAAACAGGGGGAAAATGAAATTTTCTTTGAATAAGCTATATACTGTTGCCGAGGTGACCAAACAGGGTTTTAGGCAATATAGGGAAAGGCAGTTGTTGTTTGATGCCAACATTCAAGTCCTCCTATCAGAGGTTGACCTGCTCAGGGAAGAGCACCCTGGCTGTGGGTTGGAGAAAATGTATGATACGCTCAAGCCTGGTTTCATTGGACGTGACAGGTTTATTGAACTGTTTATGGATCTGGGATACCGGGTAAGGCGGTACAAAAACTACCACCGGACTACCTATTCGACCAACAGGTACTATCCCAATCTGATAAAAGGTTATACGGTTAATGCTCCTTCAACCATCTGGCAGTCAGACATTACTTATATCAGGCTTGGGGAAAAGTTCTACTATGCTGTGTTTATTCTTGATGTTTATACAAGGAAGATTGTAGGCCACAAGGTTTCAGGTCATATGCGTGCAACGGCCAATGTAGCGGCTTTAAAAATGGCATTCAAGGAAAATGAGCCACCTCTTATTCACCACTCGGACAGAGGCAGCCAGTATGTGTATGAAGAATACCTGAGTATGTTGACAGAACAAAAATGTCAGATAAGTATGGGGTTGACCGCTCAGGACAATGCCTATGCGGAAAGGATCAACCAGACAATAAAGGATGAATATCTCAGGCACTGGAAACCATCAACCTTTGAACAACTTACAAGTGATGTGAACAGAGCAGTCAATCATTACAATACAAAAAGAATACATAAAAATCTAAATAAAATGACCCCTTTAAAGTTTGAAGAAAAGTGGTCAACTTACAACATCGAAAACAGACCAGTTTTGAGAATATTTAATAATATAATTCAATCACAAAACGGTCAACACTAATCAGGGATGCACATAAGAATGAAAAATGTGCTTCCCTAAATAGCATTGACCGTTTGGTTCAACAAGTTTAATGCAAGTATGGAATGAGAGATGATTAGTTGCCGGAAGACAGAATAAAAAAGTGGAATAACAAAATGTAAGCAAGCCCCTAAAGGGGGCAAATTCAATTAGCCATGGGTGAAACCCATGGAATTAAGGATAAATTGAAGTAGTACCCAACCCTTAAGGGGTTGAATTCACGAAATTCAGGAAGTAGGTGACAACAAAATGCTGATGTCCTATCAACGATGACCTTTTCTGTCATGTTTGATGGAAAATGACACTTTTTAATACAGTATAATCCTTTTTGTTCAATTGATTTAAAAGATTTCCTTCACGGATTTATCTCACTTTTTCATATCAGCCTATATCGTCCGTACCTACGGCACTAAAGGTTCCATACAATTTCCCTATTCCAGGCTATAATCTGCCGGGTTATTAAATCAGTCATACCTACGGCATTCACTTTCTCAGTGGACAATTGCTTAATGGAAACCTTCATGCCTTAACTTCCAAATGGTTCTCAAATCCGAAATCCGACTTCCGATTTTGAATTTTGGACTTTTGTAATTGGTCATTGATAATTAAAAATGCCCGACAGCAGGACCATCGGGCATTCCAAACCAATTGCAAAACTTTAACCATCACGAAAAAAACTCTCTGTTCTAACCTCCTATTAAAAAATAAAACCTTTATTCTCTTCTTAATTTTAATCAATAGGGCTTAATCATCCAGGAAGAGGATTTATCAAGCCATTGCTTTCTTGCTCTCTTCGCTGGTGGATCTTAAATAAAAATAAATAAATCCCAGCTGCGGTAATAGAAATAATAATGCCTTGGTGGCGCCTGAAGAATTGGCCAAATCCAATCCGAAAAGCTTACTTCCCATAAGAATCAAGACAACCGCCAGCATTGCAAACAGATTTGCCAGAATTAATTTGTGCTTGTTTTTCATAATTTTTAAAAGGGTTGATTTAAAATAATTAACAAACTTCAAAGGGGTAAAAAGTACTCCCTTTTATTAAAAACTCTCTAAATTTTACCCTAAGATTGCATTAAAATTTTTATTTCCAAACAATTGAAAATCAACCAAAAAGCCTTAAAACGCTGTGAATTGAAGGATTTTTAGGTACATGAACTGTTAATTGTAAGTCACCAAAAAGAAACTGTATTTCACCCTAAAACAGGAAGCGAAAAAAAAATTAAAAAAAAATTAAAAATTTTTTGAAATGGATATAATCAAGCGATTTTAAGTAAAATTTATATAAGCTTTTCCCATGATGAAAATTGGAAAAGATCAATGGGAAGAAATACGGCTTGGTGAAAGCGGATTGTAAAGGCATCCCTTGTGCCCTGGAATTGATTTATTATGAATTTGGCGCCTATAGGGAATTAATCAATCCCGGACAAGCTATCTCTACCTTTCAATTGGATAAGAGTTTATCCTTTGACTCTTGTTTTTAATCTTTTTAAAAAAACAAAGTCCGGGTAAAAAGCCGGACTTTATTTGTTCATGTTTCAGTTTTTAGAAAATCCATCCTTCCATCAAGGATTAATGCAGAATGCACCGATTAATTTGGCAAATTGATTGTTCAAACTTGAGTATCCATTGCCAACGGCCTCAAACTTATCGAAAGGAAATTACCTACAATAAGGACAATTCTCTTTAGGAGTAGAAATATCGTTCATCTGCCTGTAGAGGTCGCAGTAACTTTTTACCTCTTTGGAATTGGGTGAATAGCCGTTTTTGCATAGGTAAAGCCAGGCAGCTTCACAAAAACTATCTCTTTGAGGTTCACCTTGAGGCCCTTGATAGGTGCTTGTACAATATCCCGGCGCACTGGAAGAATTATTTCCTCCTCCACCTGAATCAGCATTTGGACCGGCAGCCAATACCCCACTGGTTCTCCAGGTTTCCAATACGGCACTCATATCCTTTGAACAATCCGACCAGGATGCATAAGTGCCTAAAGAACCTCCATCACAACCACCGTATTTATTGGAACTACAATTAACCGATAAAATATTACCGGAGATTGAATAACACATGGTTGCGCTCTCATCTTCTTCTTCGCCGAATAAATCAAGTAATTCACAGGAAGAAAAAACCATAGAAACTAAAAAGATGATAAATAGATTTTTAAATAATGTAGACATAAGAATAAATAATTAGTTTAAAATAAGAAATTGACTATTGAGATTTTTTGATCAAAAATTAATGATGAAAATTACGGTAAAAGGACCATTAGAGTGAATTTGACTCCGTATCCATATTTCTTTAAAAAGCCTGATTAAATAGAAAATTTTATTGTGAATAATAGTTTGAAACAGTGTTCAAAATTAGTTCGGTGTTTTAAAAATAAAAATACCTATTTCTTGGTATTTTTTGTCGTTTGCAGAAAGGAATTTTGTTTAAGGAATTTCGCGGAATTAAAGTCTTTTTTAGCTTAAAAAGTGAAGGTAAAAGGTTAAAACCGATTCAAAACGACTATTTTTTCAAACTAATGGATATACCTGAACTACTCGACCGGGCTATACTAGTATTATATTCAGGGTGATTTTTGATGTACTCCATAAACTCCCTGATCCCACTGGAAGACATCAGGACATTGTGGGCTGTAAACCTCCCACCTCTTTTTAATTTGGGATGGATATCTTTGAAATACTGCACATACCAATCCTTATCTGCATCTGAAAAAACAAAATCAAAGGGACCCTTTACCTCCTTGACCATTTGGTGGGCATCACCCAGCCTAAATTCCACATATTCAGATAATCCCAGTTTTACAATATTGGCTTTGGCTTCTTTTTGTCTGTTATCATCAATTTCCATGGTGATCAACTTTCCTCCTGTTTTACTCAAAGCCCAGGCAATCCAAATAGTAGAATGGCCAGTAGAGGTACCTATTTCCAATGCGGACTTGTAATTATTGTTTACGATTAGGTCAAATAGGACCTGTCCATCTTCATAAGGAACATTAAGACTCCTCCATTGCCTTTTGTTCTCATCTAAAAATTTTTGAACCCTTTCATCTAATTCCTTGTCTTTGGAGGAGGTTTGGGAGAAACAGCTCGTCGAAATTCCAAATACCATGAAAAAAAGTAATAAATAGGGGAGTGGGCTTAAATTTTTCATCGTAGCTGGGATTATTTAGGTCTGGAATCAGAAATGAAATTACGAATTTTCTGAGGAGATTCCGATAGAATGATATTATATCAGATAAATTCGTCATCCTGAGATTTTAAAATTTGACATTTCAAAAGATGCCACTGTCCTTCCTTTCCTGTTCAAATACAAACACCCCCTTTTTATTGGCAACGATGATGTCGATCAAACCGTCACCGGTAACGTCTTTTGTGACCAAATGAACCCCAACTCCGGAGTTGTCATCAATCCTATGCGGTATCCAATTAGGATTTTCCCCAGGGATATATTCATACCAATAGAGATAGGGAGGATCGAATTCACCCGGATCTGAGCCCATATGGGCAAAGAATCTCTTTCCGGTAACGAAATCCGGCAAGCCGTTGGAATTGATATCCACCATAGATAGCCCATGGGTCTGTGTATAAGATTCATCAATATGGTGGGTTTTCCAGCTAACATTGCCCTTTTCATCCCTCATTTGTTGGTGCCACCAAACCCCCAATTCATGGGCGGATGAGGATAACACATCCATCAATCCATCTCCATTGAAGTCATAGACAAACATTTGTGCGGCTGCTTCGCCTAGGTCTGCTGAATGGAATTTCCAATTTCCCTGTTTGGGATCCTCAGGCGCTTCCCACCATCCTTCCCTGATTACTATATCCATTCTGCCGTCCTGATTCATATCGCCTACTCCTAATCCATGAGAAAATGGAGCTGCTCCCGGACTTTCTTTGCTACTGATGGTAAATTGCTTCCATTCTTTGCCATCATTTGGACCCGGGGCTTTCAGCCAGATAATCTCACCTGTGGACGCATTTCCACCGATAATTTCAAGAAGGCCATCCCCATCAATATCATAAAAACCTGCAGACTCATTTCCCAAGGTTGGATAGATGGCATGGGCCATCCAATGACCGCCCTGATTTTTTGGGTTTTCATACCACATCACCTCTTTTCCCGGAAAACCTATCCTCACAAAATCAATCCAACCATCATGGTTCACATCTATGGCATGGCAGACAAATGCATTGCTATATCCCTTATCATATTCATATTTCGTTGGCCGGGTCATTTCATGCCTTGTCCAATGGGGCGCTTCAAACCAATAGGCTCCGGCCATCACATCGATCAGCCCATCTTGATTGACATCTCCTACTGCTACTCCTTCCGCTAGAAATTCATTGGTCAACACATTTTTCTTAAAAGTAATCCTATTTCCATTAATTTTTTCATTAACATTCTGACTGTGAGTAATTTGTGCAATAAACATTAAAGTGGAAAATAGGATTAATTTCTTTGCCAAAAATGTATATTTCAGTTGATTTTTATAGCAACTTTTCAGGCTTTCCTGTTTCGGTTTAAATATTATCATTTCAAGTTATTTTAGGTTCAGCAAATAAATCATCAGTCCATCAAATTCTTCTTTGGATAATACCGAATGGAAATTATCAGGCATCAGGGTGAATTTTGAAGCAGTCATTTCTAAGATATCTGTCCGGGACACCTTGAATTCTTCCCCTGTCTGATTGGCCAATACAATCATTTGCCCTTCCTCCCTTCGGTACAAACCTGTAAGGGATTGGCCATTTTTTAAGCTCAGGTTATAATTTCTGAAGTTTTCGGAAATATTCCTGTTGGGATCCAGGATTTTGGTCGCCAAAGCGGTTTTACCCCAATTGCCCACACCATCCAGTTGTGGACCAATCAGTCCCCCTTTCCCATCCACCTGATGGCATATACTGCAGTTCTTTTCATAAACCTTTCCGCCAATAGTGGCTGTACTTTTACCTGGATCAAACTCAGCAAGCCGTAATTGGATAAGGTTTTCTCTTTCCTCAGATACGGGAATTAAGTTTGCTGTAAGTTCTTCAAATGCTATACGCTGATCGGGTTTGATATTGGCCATGAAGGATTCTTCCACAGTTCTTGCCTTTAATATCCTGGCCGGGGCATCACCTTTTTTTATTGATTCTATCAATTGAGACTTACCTTCAGGACTTTTTGCCAGAACAGTTGCTATACTTTCCTGTAATTCTGTAGGTGCATTTTTCAATCCCTCTACCAAAAGTTTTCTAGCTGTTCCAGAGTCCCAGATACCCAGGGCGGTTGTGAACTTTCTTCTCATGGAAGACTCTTCACTTGAATCATAAATTCTATCAGCAATCAGGGAGCCATAGTTTTGGGGATCAATTTGCATTAGAGCCCTTGCCGCTGAAGCTCTCACATCCTCATCCATATCGGTTTTTATTACTATAGAGGACAGAGGGGTAGCTAGCTTTGCCAATCTATATTTTCCGGATACTTCTGTGGCATACAATAACCTGGTCTTTTCCCCATCGCTCAGGACTGTAGATTTTGGTTGGTCATCCATAATGCCAGTAGCTAGACTAGCGTACCATTTTTTGAAATTTTCAGGAGTGCTAAGCCCTCTTTGGTTGAAGCCCTGCTCTATGGCATTTGCCCAAAGATGGGCTTCTGCAGGATTTGCTCCGGAAATTTCTTTTGTCCAGACGTCAAGTTGATCCAGTTTTGTAAGTGGGATGTTCCTGGCCACTGATTCCGAATACGCTATACTTTTTTCTTTTTGTATATGGGTGGAATTCAAATAGGCCAAAAGAAAATCTCCGACTTCCGGAGCTTGAAGGTCTGAAAGTACAAGAGCAATTAATTCTTTTTCACCTGCATTCCAGTTATCATTTAGGGCCAATTGGATGATTTCTTTTTTCTTGAGGTGATTGGAAAGGGCCATGAGAACTGTATAGGCCAGGTGGGTATCATGATCTGGAATTTTGGTGTGCAATTCCACCAATTTTCGATAGCTGTTTTGATTGGGGTGTCGGCTTAACAATTCTGTGGCAGCCCTTTGCACATGGGGATTGGAGTCTTCCAGGTCATGAATGACCACAGCATACTGATCATCTGTCAATTGGGGGTAATTGGAGAGAAGTTTGTAGGAATGAACCCGTACCCTGGTGTCGGATTGCTTCAGTCCTTTTTTTAGATTATCCCATGGAAGGGCATTCATTCGGAATAATGCCCATTGGACTTGGATCAATTGTTCTGGACTTGTATTTGCATTTTGTAAGACATTCAGCAGTTCAGGAATTGCTTTTTCCCCAAAACGATCTACGATTTCGTCGGTTGCTGTCATCCTGATATGTAGTACCCCATCGCCCATTCCCTGAATTAGTTCCTTTTCGCTGGCTTTTGACCAATCTGTAATCGGCCTCTGCTGGCCTTTATAGGTAATTTTCCAGATTCTTCCGCTTATCCTATCCCTGCCGGGGTGATCTAAGGGTACCTCGTAATGGCCGATGATACGGTTATAGAAATCAGCGACATACATCGCTCCATCTGGACCGATTTTGATATCAACCGGTCTGAACCATGGGTCTTTGCTTACCAAAAAGTCTTCCTGCCTTTTTGCTTTTGGTGTGCTGCCATGGAATTCCATGGTATTTCTACTGATCCTGCAGGTCACCACATCTCCTGAATAAAAACTGTTTTGATATTCTTCTGGATATTGATTGTCCGTATAATAGACCAAACCTGATAGCGCAGTTGAATTCAGCCCATAATCCATCATGGTCGGCGCAAAGCCCATATTGGGTTCTTTCTTTCCCCATTGGGAATAATTTCCTCCCCAAATTAGCTGGTAGATCGGTAAAGTGTGGCAATCGGCGGAGTAGTGATATCCCATGTCATCATAATCAGATCCAAAGGGATTGATTCTTCCGTCAGTTGTTTTTTCAGCCCTGCTGCCATCCATTCTAAACCGGAATGTATTTCCTGATACCATGGTGATGGAATCTTTATCTGAGCCAGATACTTTGGAGATATTTGAAAAACCATGGGAAGCATGAATCCATCCATCAAATCCTCTGAAAAGATTATTCACCATTCCATGGGTATCTTTGTGTTCAAAAGGCCCAAATAGTATTTCTCTGTAGTCAGCCACATCATCCCCATCCTTATCCAAAAATTTATAAACGTGGGGGATGGAGTAGGCGATAGCACCGCCTTTGATTGGGATTATGCCAATAGGAATGTTGAGGTCATTGGCAAAATCCTGGATTTTGTCTGCTTTTCCATCACCATTGGTATCTTCCAGTATGGTGATCCTGTCTTTTCCTTCCCCTTGACCGGCAGCTATTGGATATTCTGAGGATTGCGTCACCCAAAGCCGTCCTTTTTCATCGAAAGCCATGTTGATGGGTTTGGTGATATCCGGCTCAGAAGCAAACAGGGTAACTTCAAAGCCGGGAGGTAGGATAAAACCGAGCCTTTCCTCTTCCGGGGACTTCCATGTAGAAGTTCTTACATGTTCTGCATAAATATCCGCCAAGGCTTCCCCTTCATTGGAAATCTCCTTTGACGGTTTTTGGCAACTTAGGTTAATCAATAATAATAAAAGGGGATAGAGAAGGGCTTTATAATTGATCTTCATAGGTAAGGTGGCCGGGAAATTTGTTAGAAAGCAAAGCTTATTAAACTTAATTTTATTTTATCAAAGAAACAATATATAGGATCCATTATTCCAACAACTTCATGCATAGGAATTATAACTTTGATTGGTCATTTAAGTAATTCAGGTTGCCTTTTGGCGTAAAATTCTTAATTTATCGTTCCAAATAACCAAAGCTTAACAGTTATGAAAATATCGCTTATAAAATCTCCCAAAGGCAGGGTAATCTGGTTTTTATTGTTTGTATTTATCGGATTTGGAAATGTACATGCCCAAATGGAACCAAGTATTTTTTCAGATTCAAGCAGTGAAAATGGACTCTATTCCCATCCTTCCGAATTGAACTTTGCGAATGAAAGTAATTTATTACCTGAACCCAATGATATCATCGGGAGATGGGACCTTACATTGACTATGAACGGGAAAGAAGCATCTTCCTGGTTGGAGGTAAAACTTTCAGGGATCAGCACCTTGGTTGGATATTTTGTGGGCGACGATGGAAGTGCCAGGCCTGTTTCAAGAGTGAACTATTCAAACGGTAAGTATACCTTCAGTATTCCCCCACAATGGCAGAACAGCGATAAAGACCTGATTTTTGAAGGCAGTTTGGAAGCAGGAAGACTTATGGGTACAATCCAACACCCTTCTGGAAACAGTTATGCATTTGTCGGGGAAAGAGCCCCTTCATTGGTTAGGGAAAAGCAACCTTCTTGGGGTCCTACCGTCCAACTTTTTAACGGCAAGGATTTAAGCGGATGGCATGCGGATAAATCCGTAAACCAATGGAAGGTCAAAGATGGAATCCTGATCAGTGAAAAGTCAGGTGCAAATCTGATTACGGATGACAAATTTGAGGATTTCAAATTAAGGGTGATATTCCGCTACCCTGAAGGGAGCAATAGCGGTATTTATTTGAGGGGAAGGTATGAGGTACAAATCCAGGATGATTTTGGAAAAGAACCTTCCAATGTGTTATTCGGCGGGATTTATGGATTTTTAACTCCCAATGAAATGGCTGCTGGAAAAGCAGGGGAATGGCAGGATTACGAAATCACCCTCATTGGCAGGAGATTGACTATAGTGGCCAACGGCAAAACTATTATTTGTGATCAGATCATTCCGGGCATAACAGGTGGTGCTTTGGATAGCAAAGAGGGTTTGCCAGGTCCCCTAATGCTTCAAGGTGACCATGGACCGGTGGAGTTCAAATTGATTGAATTGATACCGGCAGTTTATTGATTTCAACGTTCAAACATGTACGATGAAATGTACGGTAGCGTACATTTTAGTCAACTGAAATGCCCTTATATTCTATAAAGGGCATTTTTTTTCTGGCATTTGAATTGAGAATCTTCTTAAAAAAAATAATCGAATGGTAAGTTTTCTTCTTTGGTTGATCCTGATGGTTTTGTGCTGGCCTCTGGCATTATTGGCACTGATCCTATATCCAATAGTTTGGTTGATTCTTTTACCCTTTAGGTTATTGGGTTTTGCCGTTGATCTATCATTTTCTTTAGTCAGGAATCTTGTGATGTTGCCCTTCAATTTGGTGAAAAAAGTTTAGGAAGGGTGGTGGACCGATGTCGGAAGTTGGATGGCGGAAGTTTGAAGTCGGATGTCGGATGTCGGATGTCGGATGTCGGAAGTGTGAAGTCGGATGTCGGAGATGAGAAGTAGGATGTAAGTATGTCGGAAGTCGGATGTCGAATGTCGACCCTTCGTCATGTTGAGAATTTAACATTTTAGGTAAAAGTACAGAAAGGGTAATGACAATATTGCTCGTCTTGCTGAACGAAGTGAAGCATCTCTTCTATTTTGAGAGACTCTTCCTTCGTCAGAGTGACGGTTTCTCCAATCTGTCATTGGTAGCATAGCGAAACATCTCTTGGTTTAAAAAAAAAACCATTAAAAAGTTAAGGAATTAAGGTTTTCATTATGGGCATTAGATCTGAGCCCGAAGTCGCAAGTAGGATGGCCTAAGTCGGAAGTCGGATGTCTGAAGTCGGAAGTTTGGAATTTGAAGCTTGGATTCTTGGAATTTGGTAATTTGTAATTGCTAATTAATTATTTCTCCTCCGACCTTGCTGTATAGACCTGATATAAAATTCTTCCACTTTGGTTCTTGCCCATTCGGTCTTTCTCAAAAATTTTAGGCTTGAATTAATGGAAGGATCATGGGTAAAACAGCGGATGGTGATTTTTTCACCAAGTTTTTTCCACCCGTATTTTTCTACCAAATAATCCAGGATATCCACTAGACGCACGCCATGTAAAGGGTTGTTGGGTTGGGATTCCTGTTCAGGTTTTTTAGGTTTTTCCATTGACCTCAATGTTTAATAACAAACTTTTCAGTACTGGATTTTCAAATGGACACCTTAGACTTGTATTTTCCAAAGCTCAATACCAGAATTTGTTTGGTACCTTTGAAATCTGTTGCCTCTAGGTTGACATTTTTTTCTTCGTCTACTGTTCCTAAATAAACCATCTCATGGGCTGCAAGTAGCTTCCTTACCGATTTTACATCCGTTAAAAGCCCAGAAGGAATATGTTTGTCGACTTCCAATAGATTAAACTCAGAACCTTCTGTAAAAGCAAGTTCCTGAAATAATCTATCAAGGTTCTTTTGAAAGGATAATTGGGCGATATACCGTGCCGAAAGTTTATGGGAAAGTACCGTATTGCTTTTCAAAACATTGTTACTCAATAATCTCTCTGTCACTGGATCTCCAAGGATTGTCATGATTTTGGAAAGAAATATCGGGTTGTCTTTATTGGCCGATATTAGCAACATGGTCAGCCTGAAACCGAGCTCATCCTCCAGGTTGATGATAATATTGTCAAAATTCCCCTCATGTAAATATTGTAAGAAACTGTTGGAGAAATATTCAGCAGGATTACTGAAAACCTTTTGTGATTCGTGAAGAGAAATCAAGCTATTCAGATCAATAAAATCATCAATGTTTTCAAGAGTCCAGGCAGAACCGATTACACAAATCTTTTTACTTGCCTCTTCATTTGGAGAAATTATGGAAGAATTGGTTGAAATTTCCTGAGGGTTGTAATCCTGAGGTACATATTTGATTTCCCGGACATTGGGAGTAAGGAAGAGAAACCAATCATTTGAGGAGAATTCTACCTTAAATGGGCAAAGATTAATTTGAAAATAGCCTTCATTGTTGGACCGGGAAAATCCCATCAGCGTTCCTCCTGAAAAACTGAACAACAGTTGTTCAAAGGACATTCCAACGAAATTTTGCTTTGAACCGAACTGTTTTGGATCCACAAAATGAATGGTGGAACCATCAAAAGCCAAAACCTCAAAAAATACTTTATAATAAACAATGTCCACCTTTGAGCGGGCCAGAATACTTCCAATCACATCTCCCGGTGTAATGACAGTAAAGAGGGAACCTGATTTATTTGAGGTCAATTCAAGCGCAATCTTTCTGGCATCGGAATGATTTGACAGTTCTATGGAACATTTAATGGGTTTTCTGGATGCCTGTTTTTCGTTTAAATGATTGAAAAAAGCTTGGTTATTTGTTAGGGTAGTAAGGATTTTCAAGTTGAAATTGTCCGCAATAAATTCATTTTCCTTGTTATCCGGTAATAAAATTACCAATGCTTTTGCATGGAAAATGGAAAGCCTTTCAAAAGAATGAAAAGACATGACTTCTCCCTGTCTGATAAATATCTCGAGGTTTTCCCAACGGTCTTTGTTGTATTTGGATCGGAAAAAACCAACAGTTTTTGCTTCGGCAAAAAGTAAGACTACATCTTCTATTATGCCTTTGTCTTTTGCCCGGATATTAAACTGGTCCAGGATCAATGGGAGTTTGATATTGTAATTTACAAAAAGTATATGTCCTCTTTTTCGGTATGGGAGTGACCCACTTTTAATGTTTTCTATCAGATTTACCAGTGCAGCCGAGAGCACTGAAATGATAAAAGAAAATAGAATCATTCCCACCATTACCTGGATTAAACCCACAGTCAATTCTATTGGGCCCTTGGCATCTGCATAATAAGCAGGGTCAGCAAATATTTTGTAACTGTTGGCCAAGCTCCCAAGAAACGGTGAAAGTCCGATAATGAGTGTTGCGCTGACGATGAATATTGCGATCAACTGTACCCAAATCGGTGCCAAAGCAAACCTTTCCTGGGTCAGGACGCGACGGATATTCTGCCAAAAAAAATTGAATTTATCTATGCTTGACAAGGAGTTTGGTATTTTTGATTTTAAATTTTTCTTTTGGCTAAAGTGATTTTTTTTGAAGATAAGGAATTACTCTTTAATTCAGATTTGTTTTCCCTATTTGGGAAAGAATTTAATACAAATCATTTCATTTTCATGAGTATTTCCCTGAATTTGGGCTGGTACAATGCTTTGATCAGTAGCATATCCTCTTCTTTCAATTGGACTATCCCTTTTGCATTCAGCTCCGCCTGTTCAGGAGTTTTGATTCCCGGAATGACTGTAGATATACCCTCAAAACTCAGGATAAAACTCATGGCCAATTGGCTTTTACTAATACCGTATTTTTTTGTCAAAAGCCATACCTGTTCAAGAATAGGGGTTATCTCTGCCAGGATATCCGGCGGCAGTCTAAAATTTCTATGGTCGTCTTTGGGGAAGGTGGTGTCCTTGGTGAATTTACCGGTAAGCAATCCAAACTGCAAAGGCATTCTTGCAATCACTCCATAACCTTCATGATGGGCTTTTTCTACTATACCTAAAGCTTCTTGGTTAATGATGTTCATAACAAGTTGGAATCCATCTCCAATATGCTGCTCCATCATAAAATCTGCCTCAGGCTTTGGATAAAAGGTGTTCAATGAAATGCCCCAATATCTGATTTTTCCTTCTTTTTTGAGCTGCTCCATTGCCTCAACACATTCCTGATTTTCCAAATCTGCTATTCTAGCCGTATGCAGTTGATAATAATCAATACTATCCCTTTTGAGTCTTTTCAGGCTACCTTCACAGGAACGGATGATGTGGGTTTTTGAATAATCTGTAAATATGCTGCCGTCTTTATTTAACCTATGGCCTACTTTGGTAGCTATAATCACTTTTGTGTTATTGCCCAAAACCTCACCTATCAATTCTTCTGAATGTCCCAAACCATAAAAATCAGCAGTATCAAAAAAATTGATACCAAGTTCTAGGGAATGGTGAAGCGCTTTTTTTGAAGTTTGGTCATCTACATCACCCCAGCCAATAGGGATTTCTCCTGCCATAGCAGGGCCTCCAATTGCCCATGCCCCAAATCCCACTTCGCTGACCAACAGTTCTGTTTTTCCAAACTTTCTGTAATTCATGAATTCATTGGTTTAATTTTTATGTCTCTGTATTTTCGGAAAGATTTTTCAGTAACTTCAAAATAGTCCCTTTCCTTAACTGATATCCAAAGTATTCAAAATCAAATGTGTCTCTTTTAACTATAAGCGTCAACATTTTACAGATTTTGAGATTGCTGGTTTTAGATAAAGGTCTGATTCCTTCCAATATTTCTTTTCCTTCCAACCAATTTTCCCAATCGAAATCAACCAGCAGACCAGATTCCAGGATATATTTTTTTAAATCGGAATTAATGTTTTCAAGATCTATATACTTCTGTTTGGCCTCATCGGTCAGTTCAAAAGGTAAAGCTTTTTTCACCCTTTCAAACTCCTTTTCCATATCAGGGATAAAGTGGGCCAGGCCTTTTATTGCTTTTTTGCCCATCTCATCTTTAAGCAATGAATCTATTTTTTCTAAAGGAGTGAATATTGGTTTCATTCAAAATAAATAATAAGCCAAATCAAACAAATCTACTATTTTTTTGCATTGAAAGTTGATTTTTCTGTTCATTTTCAAAGCATTTAAAAAATCAAAATCCAGGCTCAAAACCCAAGCTCCAAAGCTCCAAGTTCCAAACTCTAAGCTCCAAGTTCTAAACTCTAAGCTTCAAGCTCCAAAGTCCAAAGTCCAAACTCCAAAACCGACCTCCAAAATCCAACATCCAAGATCCTACATCTGACCTCCAACCTCCTACATGTGACCTCCAACATCCTACATCCCACCTCCCCCTTCCGACTTCTCCCTTCCCACCTCATGATTTTACTTGGCATTTTTCCCATTCAAGAAAAACTCCGACATCCTGCGTCAATTGTTTTTTATTCCCGTCAAAAAATGATTGATTTGTTTAAATTCTTTTTTGCCCATGGAGCATAAACCTTTTATTATCTATAAATCCTCTGCCGGTTCCGGGAAAACCTACACGCTGACCATGGAGTACCTCAAGTTGGCATTAAAGCATCCAGGTGCATTTCGAAGTATTTTGGCTGTGACTTTTACCAATAAGGCCACCCAGGAAATGAAGGAAAGGATTCTCAGGGAACTGAACCGATTGAGGACTACTGTCAGTCATGATGAAAAAATGGACAGTGAAATCATGAAGGCTTTGGGAATAGAAGAGGAAGAATTGAAACTCAGAGCAGCCCGATCACTTACTGCTATCCTTCATGATTATAGTCGTTTTTCGGTCAGTACCATAGATAGTTTTTTTCAGAAAGTAGTCAGGGCCTTTGCCCGTGAGATTGATCTGAATGCCAAATTCGATGTGGAGCTGGACCAGGATGGCGTGTTGGACCGGGTTGTGGACCGGGTTGTAGCTAAGGTGATAGATGATGAATTTTTGCATAAATGGTTGGTGGATTATGCCATAGAACAGATTCAAAATGGTAAATCCTGGGATATCAGAAGAAATATCAAAGAATTGGGAAGGCAGATTTTTCAGGAGGACTTTAAAAAATATGCCAAGGAGATCAAAGAATTTTTAAAGGAAGAGGAGCATATCAAAGAGCTGCAGAATTTTTCCAGAGAGCGGAAAGCAGAAATCATCCGAATTACCAGGCAAATGAAAGAAGAAGCCAATAGGATCCGGATTGTAAATGGCCTGGAGTGGACGGATTTTTCAGGGAGTGGTAATTCATTTGCTAAGAAATTCGACAAACTGGGAGAAAGGTTGTCTCCTGTTCCCGAATTAACAGAAAAGCAGGGATTGTTACCGGAATCAGAGGAAGGATGGTTTGCAAAAACCAGTAAAAACAAAGACGCTATCATAGCATCTTATCATCAGGGCTTGGGGCAGATTCTTTCACAATTTGAACCCCTGATGATCAAATGGAACACCTTGGAAGCCATTGCTAAAAATATCTTTGTCTTTGGTATTTTTAGGAATTTATTGGAGGAACTCACCCACCTAAAGGATGAAGAAAATATCCTATTGATTTCAGATGCGAATGAATTTTTAAAAGAAATTACCAAAGAAAATGACGCGCCTTTTATCTATGAAAAGGTAGGCAACCAATATCAGCATTACCTCATTGATGAATTCCAGGATACCTCTGGTTTTCAGTGGGTCAGTTTTAAACCGCTCTTGGAGAATTCATTGGCGCAGGGTAAGAACAATCTCCTAGTGGGGGATGTCAAACAATCCATCTACCGTTGGCGCGGAGGGGAAATGCGGTTATTGTTGGAAGAAGTGGAGGAACAAATTGGAAGCCGGTCTATACGGATAGAAAAGTTGGAAACCAATTATAGAAGTTTATCCAATATTATTGCTTTCAACAATGCACTATTTAAAAAATTGCCAGCTTCATTTGAGGAGGTGGTGACCAGGGATTATTTGGCAGAGGATGCGGGAATTATTTCAAAAGCATATGAGGATGTAAGCCAACATGTCTCCATGAGAAAGGCCACCTCTCCATTCCAAGGAAAAGTAAAAATTGACTTTTTGGAAGAATTAAAGGATGAAGACGAGGGCAAGATTGACGAACAGGTTTTGGCCAGGATTCCCCAAATGGCGATGTTGCTTCAGGATAAAGGCTATGATCTGAAAGATATTGCATTTTTGGTCAGGACAAAAAAAGAGGGTGAATCAATTGCAGACACCCTGATGGCTTTTAGTTCCGAAAACCCTGACTTGCCCTATCGATTTGATGTCCTCTCAGATGAATCCATGTACCTGCATAAATCAGCTACTGTAAAGGCCTTGTTGGCAGGATTGAAATACCTGCACAGTCCAGAAGATAAAGTTCAATTCAAAACCATGTGGTATTATAGATCTTTATTAAAAAAAGATCCCATCAACCATAATCTTTTTGCTGTTGACCAAATCCCTGAGCATTTAAAGGAAATTACCAAAACTTTTCAAGATAGGGAGAGTTTATTGCTCCAATTGCCCCTGATGGAGATGTTGGAAGAGTTGATTGCTGAATTGGGATTTGAAGAAGTGGGGCTTGAAAAAGCCTATATTTCAGGTTTCAAAGAAGCGGTTTACGATTTCACCACCAACAACCGGGCTGATCTGGCTGGATTTTTAGATTGGTGGGAGGAACACCAAAACAAGAGGACTGTGAAAATTCCGGAAGGCCATAATGCCATGCGTATTTTGACTATCCATAAATCTAAAGGACTACAATTCAAGGTAGTTTTAATGCCCTTTTTGAAATGGACCATTTTCGATACTACCAAAGGCAATGTCGTATGGTCTCCTTTTGAAGACAGGGAAAAGGGGCTTTCTGCAATTATCCCTTTGAGTTTAAACGGTAAACTGGCAAAATCTGAATTTAACAGAACTTATGCTGAAGAAGCCATAATGGCTTATTTGGATTCATTGAACATGATTTATGTTGCTCTGACGAGAGCAGAGGAGGTTTTTTGGGGACTGGTTCCCTACCGGAAAGAGATCAAAAGTATGAATAGCCTTCAAGTTCATTTACAGTTGCTTCTCAGCAGTAGCACAGATTCAATGGATGAACTTAGCCTTTCAGATTTTTTTGATAGTGAAAACAGGATATTTGAATTGGGAGAATGGCCTGATTATCCACAAATCCATGCAAAGGAAAGAAAAGCCCCTCATCTACGATGGGCCTATCAAAATTGGACAAATCTGTTACAGGTTAAAAAATATGCTGTTGATTTTTCCTCAGAAGGTCTGGCACAACGAAAAAAAAGGAACTTTGGCTTGATGGTCCATGAAATCCTGGAAAAATCAGCTAGCCTTGAGGAAGCAAAACTGCAATTGAAAAACATGTATTTTGAAGGAAGGCTTTCTGCTGAGGAAAGGATTTTAGTTGACAAACAGATGGAAGACCTCTTTAAAGATACTCTTTTTGCTTCATGGTTTGATGCAAAAGACATTTTGTTGGCTGAGCAGGGAATTTTATTACCTGGAGGTAAACAGAAGAGACCGGATAAAATTATCCTTAAGGAAAATGAGGCTATCGTTGTAGATTTCAAAACAGGGGAGGAGTACCCCACATATGAAAATCAGGTAAAGGAATACATGGCTTTGGTCCATGGTCTTAGCGGTAAATCCACCAAGGGTTTTTTATGTTATCTTGAAAGTGGGAAGATCATTGAAATTTTAAATTGACCCATTCTTAATTTTCAATTCGCATGCATAGTTTTTTAAGAAATACAGCCGCACAGATTCTCAGGGAATTTCCGGATTTGCAAAAATTAACTATTGTTTTGCCCAACCGTCGGGCAGGTCTTTTTTTTACCAAGCATTTGGGGGAGTTGATAGAAAACCCCACCTGGATGCCAGAAGTAATGTCTATTGAGGATGTATTTTACAAACATGCCGGGCAGCGTCCTGCTGATGATTTGAGTTTAATTTTTGAATTGTACAATGTGTACCGGTTGCTACAGCCTGAACCAGAGAATTTTGACAGATTTTATTTTTGGGGTGAAATGATCCTCAAAGATTTCAATGATGTGGATCAATTTATGGCAGATGCCTCCAAGCTATATCATCACCTTTCTGAAATCAAAGATTTGGAGTCAGATCTGGGTTATTTGAGTGAAAGCCAAATTGCCCTGATCCGTGAATTTTGGAGATCTTTTCAGAATCAGGATAGGGGGCACCAAGAAAAATTCCTGAAATTCTGGCAATTGCTCCAGCCTTTGTATGTAGGTTTCAAGTCCGCTTTACAAGTGTCTGATATGGCATATTCGGGGATGTTGTACCGACAGGTAGCGGAGTCTTTGGATCAGATCAGGCAACCTGAAAAGCAATTTATATTTATAGGATTCAACGCTTTTACAGCTACTGAAGAAAAACTCATCAAACATTACATCACCAAGTTTGGGGCCCGTATTTTTTGGGATATTGACGCTTATTATCTGGAAGATAAAAACCAGGAAGCAGGCCTGTTTTTCAGAGAATATAGCCAGGATAAGGTTTTCGGTCCTACTTTTCCGGATGAATTACCACAACAGATTCAGGGCAAAGAATCCAAAATTCAGGTGTATGCCACCCCTTTGAAAAGCAATCAGGCTAATCTGGTGGGAGCTATACTGGAAAATGTAAATCAAGGGGAGAATTGGGAAGAAACAGTCCTGATTCTTCCGGATGAGCAGATGCTCTTTCCCATACTCCATGCTTTGCCTCCTCAAATTGACAAAGTCAATGTCACTATGGGTTATCCTGTAAAAAACGCACCGGTTTATTCCTTTTTGGAAGCAGTGCTCGAAATGCAGCGTTATGTGAAAATGGAAGAAGGAAAGGTGGTTATTTATCATCTGCCAGTAAAAAATTTGCTCGCTTCAATTTATCTTAAATCTGTCGATAAGGTATTTGTTCAAAAGCTGCTTGCAGAAATTCAAGAACATAATATGATTTATATCCCTCAGGATAAATTGCATGCTGGGGGAAAGTTTTTTGAATTGGTATTCCAACAACTTACTTCCGACCGGCTGTTTCCATATTTGTCTGCCTTGATAGAAGAATTGGCAGAGAGATTGGATGAAGAACCTTTACAGCGATCCTATCTATTTCAATGCTTCAAACAGCTCAACAGGTTAAGGGAAGTTTTTGAAAAACAGAATCAAATTGCCGTTGACAGAGAGTTTTTTATCCGGTTATTTAGGCAGGTCTTCAGAGAAGTCAAGTTACCTTTTGAAGGAGAGCCGCTTGAGGGCTTACAGATCATGGGGGTTTTGGAATCCCGAAATCTCGATTTTAGAAGGGTGGTGATCTGTAACATGAATGAGGACAGTTTCCCTCCAGGGGGAGGGTTAAACTCCATGATTCCATTCAATATCAGGAGAGCCTTTGGATTACCTGTACAGGAACAAAATGATGCCATATATGCCTATACTTTTTACCGTTTATTGCATAGTGCAGAAGAGGTACACATGATTTATACCACTTCTTCAGATCAGGGAAAATCAGGTGAAAAAAGCCGTTATATCCAACAGATGATGGTGGAAATGGGGATCAGCAAGAAGGAAGAGGTGGTATTTGTTCCCATAGATTTAAAAAGTCATGGGGAAATAACCGTTGAAAAAGAACCAGAGGTGATGAAGTTGCTGGACCGGTATGTGATACAGCCTGACGGCAGTTCCCAAACTGCTTTTTCCCCTTCTGCCTTAAGTATGTTTCTGGATTGCAGGTTGAAATTTTATCTTCGTTATTTAGCAGGAATTGAGGAAAAAGAAGAAGTCAAAGAAGAAATCGATGCTTCTGTATTCGGGAATATTGCCCATTACAGTATGGAGTTTTTGTATCAGGGTTTTCAGGCAAGGAAAAATAGAGATTGGCTGGACAAACATGATTTTGAGGATTTGAGGAAAAATTGGGTTTCCCCAGCCATCGAAAAGGGGGTGAGGAAGTTTTATCATTTGGAGGAGGATGCCGATACCAAGATCAGTGGACAAATGGCTATCGTAAGGGATGTCCTGAAAAAGTATATTGTCCGGCTATTGGAGATTGATGAAGAGGCGGCTCCCTTCAGAATTCTTTCCATGGAGCAAGCCCATAAGGCCAAATTTCAGATACTTACTTCTCAAGGAGAGGTCAGGGTTGGACTCAGAGGTTATATTGATCGGGTAGACGAACAAAACGGTACCATCCGATTGATAGATTACAAGTCAGGCGGCGATAAAAAGACTTTTCCCCATTTAGAGAGTTTATTTGACCGCGAGAATAAGCAAAGGAATAAAGCAGTCATGCAGACCATGTATTATGGTTTGTTGTATCAATCAATGCATCCTGAAAACACCCTTCCACTGAAACCTGCCCTTTTCAATTTCAAAGAGATTTTTCAGGAAGATTTCAATCCCTATTTGTTGGAAAAATCAGGAAAATCCCTTGCGATTGAGGTCAATGATTACCGAGACTATCAGGATGGGTATGAAAAGGGATTAAAAAGTATGCTGGAAGAAATGTTTGATCCCGATGTTCCTTTTGACCAGACTTCAGATCTGGAAAAGTGTAAGTACTGTGCGTATAAGGAGATTTGTGGCAGGTAGAAATTACCAATTACCAATTACCAATTACCAATTACCAATTATCAATTATCAATTACCAATTATCAAATAACAAAAAAACAATACGAAAAAGGGCTAGTTTAATTTTTTGGATTATTTCCCCTATTATTTCTTGTTTTAACAATAATTGAAGCAAAAATTCGGGTTAGTTCGATTGATTCTTGAAGTAACTCTAATCTTAAATTTTCATCCCCATATTTAACCTCATGTAGAACCTTAAGACAATTTTTAGATTCCCTTAATTCCTTTAAACAAATCCCCATTTTATGGATAAAATCATTTTTTGATTCTGCTCCTTGGGCCTCACCATAATTCAATGCAGGGCTAGTTCCTGATTTAATAAGTTGACCTTTAAGATGTAATCCTGCAAAATTATTTGGGATTGAGTTGCAAAAAGTGATGATTTTTCCAGCAAATTTTATTGTCCTTGGATCCAAGTCGTAATTTCTGTCCATAATATTGAAGTTAATGATTAAAATTAAATTCAATAAAAATGAGATTCAATCACTGGACTAATGTTATCCGTTTATTTATCCGAATAAATTTTGGTCATTTTTTATAAAAATGTATTCCTAAGCAAGAAATTAAAAGTATCCTTCCAATTGATGGTAGATACTTGGTAATTTGTGATTTATTATTGGTAATTGGAAATTTAAAAATTTTTTTTCTGCACTTTTCCATGCAGCTCCGGAATCATCATCAAAGCAGCAGAACCATACCATTCTACCAGTTCCATTTTGAGTACGCCGGCCTGAACGGCAGGGTCTGTATTGGTGAGTTCCTCTGCTTCCGCTTTTGTAGACACATCAAAAATAAAAATGCCTCTTTTTTCACCTCCATTGATAAAGGGGCCGGCTAGGATCAGTTTGCCCATTTCGGCCAACCTATTGATATTAGCCATATGGCCTTTTTGTATTTCTGCCCTCTCTTCCTGTGTGTATTCGCTTGCCCGGTCGCCTGTCAATAAAAAAGCCATGACATATGTTTTCATGCCATAATCATCGGCTCCTAATTTTTGGGCAAGCTCCGCATCATAATCAGCAGCGCTCTGAGCAAAAACAAAATTGATGGATATTACCATCCATAATATTATTGAAAATCCCTGTTTCATTGTTTTGGATTTAAAACCGTAGAGAAAGAAATAGTAAATTATCAATTACCAATGATCAATAACCAATTACAAATTTTCAATTGGTAATTGGTCATTGGAAATTTATAATAGCCTGCTATTTACCTTGTTTTTTCTTTTTCCCCCCTGATTTTGCTTCTTCCGGTTCAATAGTAAACTGGTAAATATCTTCAGCAAGGATCTGCTTTGTTCCTTGGTCAAATACAATGTTTTTGTAATAAAGAGGCAGAAGATAATCTCCTTTTTCGTCTATGATTCCAAATTTGTCGCCAATTCGGACCAAAATCCTGTTAAGATCTTCTCTTCTCAGTTCTTCAAACTTGGGTTCAATAATCTCTTTTCCATCAGGTGCAATTAGGCCAAGGAGATTGTTATTTTCAGAAATAAAATAATTATCTGCCCCAAGTGAGATTCTGTCATAGCCTTGACTCAATAGAAGATTGCCATTTCTATCAATAAGATTTTGTTTACCCCCTTGTTTGATTGTTGCAATTCCTCTTCTGAAATCTGAAACTTGATCGAATTGAGCCGGTGTGATTTTATTGCCTGACCTATCCACATATCCCCATAGCCCATTCATTTTGTAAGCTGCCAAACCATCATTGAATTTTTTAACCTCATCAAATTGAGGTGAAATAAGCCATTCCCCTGAATTATTGATAAATCCAAAACTTCCATTCTTCATGGCCCCAAAATAGCCCTCATTGCCAGGTAAAATTTTCTCCACATCGGCAACAGGTTGGATCTCCCATCCCTTTGGGCCCAATAAACCTAAAGTTTTATCGAGCATGTAGATGTTGTAGTGTTTTTCTCCCACCATCACCACTTTTTCCATTCCTGTTTGATCTAATAATATCCCGTCATAATCCATGACCCTCCTTAATTTGCCATGGATATATTCCAGCATCATTCCGTCCTCTAAGGTGATTTTGTGGTAAGAAGAATAACTTATAAAAGCTTTTCCTTCACGTCCTTTGATCAACATATACTGATTTCCATCAAAGGCATAAAAATAATCTCCTTCCAAATGGACCAGATTATCAATGACCGGCTGCAGTACATAATTGCCTTCCCTATTGATCAGACCGTACCCGGTAGCTTCTTTGCATCCCAGGTAATTTTCATTTACCTGCCAAATATCATCGTAACGTTTATCAGGATTCTCCGATAAAGGTAAAAAATAACCTTGTGCAGTTTTACCGATTACCTGTCCGTTGGTTGCCAGGATAGCTTCATCAAATGTTCCTACGTATTGGGTTTCTCTACTTGAATGATCATATACCCAATATTGATTTCCTTTTTGGGCCAAAAGCCTGGTGAAAAATGTCTGTATGTCCTCATATTCCGGGGCAAAAATTTCTTCTCCATACTCATGGAATGCCCCAAGACCATCAGGGCCACTTACAATTAGCCAGGGCTGATCATAGCTGACAACTTTTTCAGCATTTAAATAAATATAAGGCCTATACTCTTTACTCAATAATTTAAGCTCATTATTGGCAGTACTGATCCTGACGGATTCACTTAAAATGCTGATCCTATCGTATTCTAATCTTGATTTGAGATTAAGGCTCTGATCATATACCTCGTAAGTCTGTGCCTGGCTGTTTTTGAAAAGAAATACTGTGGATAATAGTAATAGATATGTCCCCCTGAGTAACTGTTCCTTCATATGAATCCGTAATTATGAAGGTAAAATAAATGGATTGTGGCTGGATTTCAAGAATGGATGGCTATTTTATTTTATTATTGTTGTGATATTAAAAATCATAGGAAACCCAAAATCAAAAAATGATAGGACAGGTTGCACAGAAGAAAATTTATCTTTTTGTTACCCTTTTGCTTTATGCGGTCTCGATTATTGTCATGGGTTATTTTTTACCCAGGACTGAATCCTTATTACAATTGGTTTTTTATGCATTAGCTTTTACCTCTTATTTAATTATTTGCCATTTTTCAAAATCCGGATTGCTTTCTATAAAGTCAGGAATAGCATGGAGTATGATTTTGAGAATGCTCTTGCTATTTGCTGTTCCAGTCCTTTCTGATGATTTTTATCGCTTTATTTTTGATGGGCATTTGATAAAAATGGGACTCAGTCCTTATATGCTCTTACCTGATGAAGCCGTGCAAGAGGCGAATTTAATAAAGGAAGGATATTGGGAAACCTTAATACAAGGAATGAATTCCAGAAATTATTACTCTATTTATCCTCCTCTCCATCAGGTGTTTTTCTGGATGGCTGCCTGGGGAGGTTCAAATTTATTCGCCAATATTCTGATTTTGAGATTGGTCATTTTGATTTTTGAAGTACTTAACTTTTTTTTTCTTTATAAGATCATCAAAGCATGGGGGCTTTCAGCTTACAGATTATGGCTGTACACCTTCAACCCTTTGGTAATTTTGGAACTTACGGGTAATCTTCATTTTGAAGGCCTGGTATTGACCGGTTTATTGTCAGTTTTATATTTTTTTGGGCAAAAGAGGTTAATACATTCAGCAATGGGTTGGATTTGGGGGGTAGGGGTGAAGTTGACCCCATTGATGTTGGGACCCTTAATGGTATTTTCCTGGGGTAAAGAAGATCGACAGAAGTTTCTTTGGGTGGCAGTCATTTTGATTTTTATCGCTTTTTGGCCCCTTTTGCTACAAGAAAATTTATTACATTTTTGGCAAAGTTTCAGGCTTTACCAATCAAAATTTGAATTCAACGCCTCTATTTATTACCTCATCAGGTGGTTGTCAGGTTTTTTTGTGGATTATAACCCGATTGCATACGTTGGACCGATTTTGAATGGATTGGCTTTTGCAATCATTTTGTCCATAGGTCTTTTCCGAAAACCTGAAAACGGCAAGGAAATGGCTGATGCCATGGGGTGGATCTACCTTTGCTTTCTTTTACTGCAGACTGTTGTCCATCCCTGGTATATCATTCCTGCTTTTGGCGTATCCGTGTTGACCCAAAACAGGATTTTTTTATGGTGGACTGGACTGGTGTTTTTATCTTATAGTGCCTATTCGGATGAATTTAGGGTGAATGAAAACCAAATCGTAATATTGCTGGAATATGGAGCCTTGGCCGGTTTCTTTTTTTGGAATTATTTAAAGAGATTTAAATCCCGAAATTTAGAATTCAAAATATGATAAAAAATTCCTTCTTCATTTTCACCTCTTTTTGTCTTCTTCTATTTTCCTGCTCCACCCGTGACAAGCAGGCTGTTTCGATCATTGAAAAGTCCATCGAAGCACATGGGGGGATGAAGGCATGGGAACAAATTCAATCTATCTCAATGGTCCGGGATTTTTGGATGTTCGATGAAAATGGTCAGACGGAATCCCATACCCTTCAGGAGAATGAATTTCGGCTTAAGCCCTATTTCGAAGCCCAAATGAGCTGGGAGAAGGATAGTATCCGTCATAGGGTGGTCTTTGATGGTCTGAAAACCCAATATTGGATGGGAACCAACGAAATCCAAAATGAAGGTTTTTTGGCAGCAAAGAAAAAAGATATTGATGCGGCTTTCTATGTCCTGACCAAGCCTTTTGATCTATTGGACGAAAGCAAGCACCTGACCTATGAAGGTATAAAAGAGCTTCCTGGAGGGGTAATGATGGAAACTGTCAGGGTAATCGATGGGGACCCAAAAGATCCAAATGTTGACGTATGGTGGTATTACTTTGAGCCGAAGACATTTGAAATATTTGCTTACAAAGTGAAAACCAGTGATCATTTTAGCCTTGTCTACAATCAGGGATGGGATAGAAGTACAGGTATTCTGCTTCCGGCCAAGCGGGAAAGTTACAGGGTGGACTCATTAGGGAACCATTTGTACAGAAGAGCACTTTATGGATATGGAATGTATGTAATTAACAATTGAAAATTACCAATGATCAATTACCAATTGTAAATTTTATTACCTAGACCAATAGTGAAAATCAATTGCAAAGCTTAATTAATCTAAAAGATATGCGTAGCACCATATACCTCTTACTAGCATTTTTCTTGTTATTCTCCTGTAAATCCACCGACAAGGAAGCCCAAAGAATTGTGGACAGGTCTATTCAGGCGCATGGAGGAAAGCTTTTTGAGAAAGCTAAAATAAGTTTTGATTTCAGGGAGAGGTATTATGAGATTTTCAAATCTCCAAAGCGTTATGAATATATCAGAGAATTTACGGATTCTACCGGTATGGTCCGGGATGTATTGAATAATGATGGTTTTCAAAGGACTATCAATGGAAAACTGGCAGCGTTAACAGATGAAAGGACAGGGGCTTTCACAAGGTCGGTGAATTCAGTTGCCTATTTTGCATATTTGCCTTATGGATTGAATGACCCCGCCGTCTTTAAAACTTACCTGGGTGAGGATGAAATTGATGGAAAGAAATATTTTTTGGTACAGGTGACTTTTTCTGAAGAAGGGGGAGGAGAGGATTTTGATGATGTTTTTTTATACTGGTTCAACCAGGATAATTATTTAATTGATTATCTGGCTTATT
This sequence comes from Shivajiella indica, assembly GCF_042683085.1. NCBI lineage: Bacteria > Pseudomonadati > Bacteroidota > Cytophagia > Cytophagales > Cyclobacteriaceae > Shivajiella > Shivajiella indica. Next base: position 161,282 of record NZ_JBHUIV010000020.1, read on the forward strand.
CATATCATACTGATGGTGGGGGAGTGCGTTTTAGAAAAGCAATTCAACAACATGAGGTAGGCGGTTTGATATTGCAGGATTATGAAAATTATAAGCCTGAAGATAAAAATACACCGGTTTTTGAAATGGGGAAATTGTATAAATCAGATAAATTGGAATTGCTTTCTGAAATTCTTTTGGAGAATATCAGGGTGGATTTTGTTGAGTAAATCCCACTTCTTCTGATGGGGCTAGTGGGTTGATTAATGTTGATTAATTGTTGAATTATCCATTTAAACTGTGGTAATTTAAGGGGCTCTCTATCATGAAATCCTCTTTTATTTTATTTTTTTGCTGAAATTGTGATGGTAAGGAATATACTTCAAAAAGTTAAGGTTTTTTTTAAGCAAGGACTAAATCCCAAAGAACTGGCAATGAGCATTACCTTTGCCATCATGATAGGGATTTTTCCAATTTATGGAATTACTACAGCAATTCTGACAATCCTGGCCCTTAGGTTGAAATTGAATCTGCCTTTAATGTTGGCAGTAAGTTATATTCTCACTCCGGTACAAATTTTCGGTATTGTTGTTTTTCTTAGAACGGGGGAGTTTTTTTTGGGACTTGAACCTTTGGGCCTCGACTTACAAAGCATCAAAGAAATTTTATCTGCCGGTTTCATTCGAACTTTGCAAGTGCTGTCTGGTTCTTTCATGACTGCAATTTTCGGATGGGTTCTGATTGCTCTTCCTTTTTCATTATTTCTTTATATTTTTTTATTCCAGATTTTTAAAAAATTCAAAATTTGGAGGCTTAGAAAAGAAAGTGAGCAGAATTGATTATATTTAAAATGATATGAAAACTGTAATGAAATTGGCTTTGGTATGCATCATTTGCTTAGCCATAATTATAGTTTTGGTTTATGTATTCACCCTTTAATCCCTCAACATTATGAAAAAGAACATGGGTACTGCGGACAGAATTATCCGTACCATAATTGCAGTTATTGCGGCTTATTTGTATTTCACAGGAACTGTTGCAGGAACCTGGGGAATCGTGCTTTTGGTAGTAGCTATAATTTTTCTTTTGACCAGTTTGGTCAGTTTTTGCCCACTTTATACCCTTGTTGGTCTGAATACCTGTTCCAGCAATAAGCAATGAGCAATCTTGACCTTCCAAAAGCAAGGCAAACTATCTGTAGTTTGCCTTATTTATTTATAAGAGGTTTGTGTTGGGAAAATAATAAATATTAAATTCAAGCAATTCAATTATTTATTATCTCATATTCAAATCAATAAACCCATGAGCAATAATCGCAGAGATTTTCTCAAATTGGCAGGCTTGGGCCTAGTGGGCACAACGCTGCCCAATTTCGCTCAAGCAGAGAGCCATAATCAGGTATTCCAACTCAGCCAAAAGTCACATATCCAACAATTCAATATGAGTGGCTATGCTGCCCCAAAATTGGGAACAGTAAGAATTGGTATTATTGGTTTAGGGCAAAGAGGCCCTGGAGCTGTGGACCGATTGAGTAAAATTGAAGGAGTGGAGATCAAAGCGCTCTGTGATCTTATTCCAGAAAGGGTGGATAAAATGAAGGCTAAATTGGAAAATACCAGGCACAAACCCGAAGGTTATTCAGGAAATGTATATGCATGGAAGAAGTTAGTGGACAGAAATGATTTGGACCTCATTTATATTACCACACCCTGGGATTGGCATACTCCAATGGCTGTATACGCCATGGAAGCGGGAAAGCATGCAGCTGTTGAAGTACCTGCTGCCAAAACATTGGAGGAATGTTGGCAATTGGTAGAAACTTCCGAAAGGACTAAGAAACATTGCATGATGCTGGAAAACTGCTGTTATGATTTTTTTGAATTGATGACCTTGAGCATGAAGAGGGATGGATTCTTTGGGGAAATTGTCCATACAGAGGGGGCTTATATTCATGATCTCCTCTGGTTGAATTTTAAAAAAGATACAGAAGGTGGATATCAGGATATGTGGAGGCTTAAGGAGAATTTCAGGAATGGCAACCTTTACGCTACCCATGGGCTTGGACCGATTTGCCAAATAATGGACATCAATAGGGGGGATCAGATGGATTACTTAACCTCACTTTCTTCCAATGATTTCCATATGGCAAGAACAGCACGTGAATTGGCTGAAACGGATAATTTCTTTGCCCCTTTTGCAGAGAAAAAATATGGTGGAAATATGAATACCACCATTGTAAAGACTAAAAAAGGCCGCTCTATCATGATTCAACATGATGTGACCTCACCAAGGCCTTATTCCAGGCTACATGTTATCAGTGGAACAGAAGGATTTGCACAGAAATATCCTGATCCAAAAGTATCAAAAGGCCATAGCTGGATGAAAGATGAAGAAATGAAAGCCTTGGAAGAAAAATATACCCCGGAAATAGTAAAAAAAGTTGGGGAACTTGCAAAACAGATTGGCGGTCATGGGGGGATGGATTTCATGATGGACTGGAGGTTGATTGATTGTTTGAGAAACGGTCTGCCATTGGATCAGGATGTGTATGATGCTGCGCTTTGGTCAGCTATTTCACCATTGAGCGAGTGGTCTGTAGCCAATAGATCCAATTCCATAGATGTACCTGATTTTACCGGGGGGTCCTGGAAATCCAACAAGCCTGTGGAAATCACCCTGAAGGGTGGGGGAACCACGAAGGTGATTGTATGATATCCCAAACCCTTGAGGTTTTCCCAACCTCAAGGGTTTAAGTATAAACCCTCAAACTGCCTGTATAAGAGCCAAATCTTCGAGGTCTCTAAGACCTCAAAGGTTTACAATTCTTCAAAAGCAGGCTTCATATTATTCCAAAAAGTATCTAATGCAATGATTCTTGGCTTTAAAAATGAAATGATAGCAGGCCAATCATTTTGATCCATTACATTAAGTCCATGGGCCACTTTTTGCACTCTTGAAATTATTCTGTTATGGTCATCATGGACATGCATTTCCCATTTCCAAATTTCATTTGTTTCGCTTTCAAGAATTTTCTTGAATTCCAATAATTGTTCGTAGTAAAGCTGCTGCAATTCAGCATCATTGTGGGTGATTTCTATGCCTATGGAAGCAAAGTTCCGTTCAGCCCTCATTCTAAAATAAATATCTTTGACTCCTGTTTTATAATTCTGCCACTGGGTTTTTCTGCCCTCTGCATTGGGAACAGGCTTCATATACAAGCCAAAAGCAGTCCAGAAATCTTTTCGGATTTTTGAAGTTTCAGCTTTACTGTACATGTTCTAATAGCTTTTTGGACCATCATTGGGAATGACAATGATAAAATCGGCTGTATTTTTTGATTTTTCTTCAAGGACTTGAATATCCTCTTGTTCAACGGTATTGATTGTCATGATCGAGGTCTCCGGATAATCCTTTTGGATATACCAAACTATTCCTTCATAATTATTTGAGTGATAAGAGCCGTTGATGTGCAAAACAGTATTGCCCTTGAGGTGACCATGGAGGGAATAGGCCATGGTAGCATCTTTTACAGCCTGTGCTTCCACCATATAATCCACATTCATTCCTGAACCATGCATCATATCTTTCATACCTACATAACCCGGTAAGCTTTTATCCACTTCAATCGGTAATGGAGGAAAGTAATTTTTGGCATCAGGACCTAAGGATTCTAAAGATCCTAACCCCTCGCGACTGACCAAGGAGGCATATTTTCTTGGAATGTTTGTAGCAAAAAACGGGATACTGTTGTTTTTGGCATAAAGCATTAAGGGCTTATAATCCGTTAAATAATTATTCCAGAGTTTGGACTCGGATTCAAAAGTTTTATCGGTCATTTTTCCCGAAAACCATTCTACTATATTTATTTGGTCATCCCTCTCAAAAAATTCACCTGCCAGGATTACCGGTCTGTTTTGACGGTGAAGTTCTTTCAGCAGCCTCAGTTGAAGCCAGTGGACGATACTGTTGTTGTGTAGTTCCCCAAAAAAGACCAATTCATGTTGGCCTGCACTTTCTGCCATCATTTCAAAACTGACTTCATTGCCTTCTTTATCGAAAATTTTGAAAGCCTGGGTCTGTGAATAGGAATAAAAAATGGATGAACAGCATATGAGAACTGCCAGTAAATATTTAATCATAATCTTCGGGGTAATTTACAGTGACTACAGAATAGTTGACAACACCTCCTAGAGATGGATTGTGTTTTTTGATGGTGATACTCACCGCCTTCAAAAAGGGAAATGCGATTAAAATATCTTTAATGATCAAATGTGCCAAATGCTCCAGTAATTTGACTGGCTCCTGCATGTGGGACTGGGCAATTTTGTACAAACCCACATAGTCAACCGTATGGTCAAGATTATCTTCCAGCATGGCTCTCCGAAAATCTGTATCTACGTGGATATCAACGGTAAAACGGTTGCCTAATTTATTCTCTTCAGAAAACACACCATGATAGGCATGGAATTCTATACCTTCCAATGAAACTTTTCCCATTATCCAATTTGGTCAAAAAAGGAACCCTCTTTATTCGGGTTTTCTAATTTTTCTTTCTGTTCCGTTGATTCTTTGGCTTTTGCCTCTTCTTTTACTTCCTCTTTTGCTCTATTTTCTATGGCTTTTGGAAGTTCTTTTTCTTGGCTTGGGGAAGGGGTTTCAGCTTTTGGCTCTACTGCCTCTACTTTTACTTCCTGTGATTCCGTTGCCTCTTTTTTGATTTCGGCTTTGACTTGCTCGGGTTCATTTCCCTTTTCGGGAAGTGTTGCGGCTTTGGGTTCAACCTTTGCAGTTTCTTTTGTTTTTTTGGGTAAATCCAAAGTTTTGTCAATTTCTTTTACCTCCCTGATTTCGGTGACTTTTTCGAAGACAAAACTTCTTCCTTTACCTGTTTCCTCAGCGATTTCCTGATATGATTTCAGTTTTGATTTTTCTGCACTTTTGATAGCTGAAGAGACACTCTCTTCTATGTCAGCCGAAATCTTTTTGAGGTTTTTGAGGATCAGATCTCTTTGAAGCATTAAAGATTCATACTCTTTAAGAGTTCCGTCAACTTTATGCTGTAACTCTTCGAGAATACTTTTCGCATGGGCTTCAGCAGTTTCCTTGAGGTTTTCAGATTGGTCCTTTGCAGTTCTGACCATTTCATCTGAATTTTTATGGGCCTCTGATAAGATTTCTTCTGCCGTCCGGTTAGCTTCTTCGATTATGGAAGCCCCAGTATCTTCTGCTGTTTTTAAAGTTCTAAATAGGGATTCCTCTACATCTTTCAGTTTTTTGGCTTCTTTTTCACTGATTTCCAGTTTTTTTTCCAATTCGGTTTTTTGCTGAATGATTTTGTCCCATTCATCGGCCAGTTTTTTCAAGAATGAATCTACTTCATCTTTGTCATATCCCCTGAAATTTTTTTCAAAAGACTTTTCTCTAAGTTTTGCTGCTGTGATATCCATGGTCTATTAAATTTCAACATGCCAAATTGATACATTTCTATCGTCACTTACCGATATGATTTGCTGGTTATAACTGCTCCAAAGTACTTTGTTGATGGACGTGGCATGACCTGCATGTCTTGCTTTATCTATTACTTTGAGGAGCTTGAAATTATTGCTGTCCCACACTTTCAGTGATTTGTCCATACTGCAAGTAACAAAATAGTTCCCATCCTCCCTAAAAGATAGGTAATTGATGGCAAACATGTGAGCTACGATGGATTCCTGCAGTGAATAATTTTTTGTTTCCCAAATATTCAGATGTGCATCTCTGCCCCCACTGATCAAAACCGATTTTGTAGGAGAATACCCCAATGCAAAAACAGAATTATTATGGGCTTCAAGGTTGTGAATCGGGGTATGGTCTGCCAAATTAAATATCTTGATAGAATGATCGCTCAAACCTGCAGCAAGCTGCCTTTTCGTAGGATCCACAGCAAACACACGGACACTTTTCTTACTGATTTTAATATGTTTTTTTACTGCCCTTTGTTCAATGTCTATTATGGTAATGATTCCGTCACCTGTACCTACATAAAGTTCATTTCCCACCACCTTAATATCGAAAATAGACTGATCGGTCATTTTAAGAGACCATACTTCTTCTGATTTTTCCAGATCAATTACATGGATTCCTTCAAAATTATGGCCAATGAACAAAAGATTCCTTTCTTTGTCCACCTCTAAGGCATATACAGAATGTGGCACTTTAGCGATTAATTTACCGTCTTTTGGCTTATCAAGATCCCATTCTATCACCATACCATCACCTGATGCAGTATAAAAAAATCTTGGGTCCGGACCTTCTACAATACCATAGATGCAATCATTATGGCCTGTTAGCGTATGTAATTTATTAACTTGGATTTTTAACATAAATTGCATTGATTACCAATCTATCCCAACCGGGCTATGCAAACAAAAATAGAAAAAATAAGTCCTTTATCTGCCTTGGCAGTAAATAATATTGAAGAAGTTTCACAAAACGGTATTGAATTTTTGAGTTTTAGGGAAAAATTATCCTTTGCGAATATTTCAAAAAGCGATAAAAGAAGGGAATGGAAAGGGGCACGGGTGGCCATAAAGTCTGCTATGGACTGCATTTCACTTCCATATCCTGGATTTTTCAAGGATGAACATGGAAAATCCCATCCAATGGACGGATATGGATTTGTTTCCCTTACCCATACGAAAGGAATAGCTGCAGCTATTTTCCATAAAGACATGCCAGTAGGGATTGACCTGGATTTTGTCAGGGAAAAAGTAGTGCGGCTTGGGCCTAAGTTTCTTGATCCCAGTGAGATGGAATTCTTGAATGGAAATCCTGTCCTGTATACAATCGCCTGGTCTGCAAAGGAGTCAATTTTTAAATGTCAGGGGAAAAGAGGTATTAGCCTTAAAAGGAATATTCTATTGGAACCATTTGAAATCCATGATTCTGTTATTAATGGAAAAGTTTACCAGTCTGAATTTTCGGACCATTTTTATAAAGTGAAGGTTGAAATGGATAAAGATATTGTATTGACCTACACCATTTGGTAAAATCTTTGTGGTTATATTTGTTAGATGTTTTAAAAAAGCTGGAAAATGAAAAATTTGATTGCAGTTTTGATTTTGTCTGCCCTTTATTTTTCCACTGCTTTCGGACAGAAGGTGGAGGATTTTAAATTAGTGGATGCGCTATCTGGAAAGGATTTTTTCTTAAGTGACCATAATCAATCAAAAGGGATTGTGCTCATTTTCACGAGTCTTAACTGCCCATTTTCTAAATTATATGAGGAAAGGATTGTCCAATTGCATGATAGCTTTTCAGGCCAAGGATTTGTTTTTGCAATGATCAATCCCCATGTAGCAGTAGAAGAGGAGGAACAGGCTGCACATATAAAAGAAAGAGCAGCTGAAAGAAATATTGCCTTTGCTTTTTTAATGGATGATAAGCAAGTGGTAGCTAAACAGCTTGGGATAACTAAATTACCGGAGGTTGTCTTAATTACCCCGAGTCCAACCGGTCATTCCATAGCCTATCGGGGCGCTATAGATAACAATCCCCAGGTAGCGGCCAATGCAAACATCAAATATTTGGAAAATGCCCTCAATGCTGTTCAGAACAGGAGGAATCCAAGTCCCTCCTCGAGCAGGCCTGTTGGATGCAATTTACGCTCCATAGACCTATAATTTATTTATCAGCGATAGCTAGGAGTTCTTTGATTTCTTCTACTTTATCGACTTCACCAAGTTTTTCAAAGGAAACAATGAGGTTTCTCAAGGTGCGTATGATGATGTCCAGATTGGAACAGGGTTCAAAAAAATCTTCTCTCGGTTCAATTTTCAAGTGCTCCAGATAATTGATGACATCCTGCTTACTGAAAACCAATCCCTTATTGAAGGCATTAATGTAGAATGTAATATCCTTGGTTTTATAAATAAGCACAAATAAATTGGGAAGATTTACCCCATAAATGGGTAAACCCAATTTTTTGGCAACAAGTAAATAAATGGCACAAAGGCTTATCGGATTTCCCTTTTTGGTTTCCAGGACGTTGCTCAACATACTGTTTCCCGGTGAATGAAAATTTTTGGTGTTGGCAGAAAATCGGAGAATGTTGAAAATTACCCCATTAATGATTTTAATTTGTTCGTAAGGAAGTAAATCATTATTAAAAGCCGTCCATACATCAAAATAAATCTGGTGCATGTCTGCATTGAGCTTGTCGAATTCAAGGTCAGGATATTGGTAGGTGTTAATAATCCATAAACCCGTAAGAAGATCCTGATCGGGTGACTTTTTCCATGATTTCAGTCTATCCTTCAATTGGTTGAACTGAAGCCCATGGACCAATTCCTCTATTTCTTTTTGAATTTCCGGATTAAAACTGTTCTCCCATTTTTTTTCCAAAAAAGGAATGATATCGCTGCCCAATGAAATGATTTTGTCACGGACATGGGTTTTTACTTCCATATCGGTGTCATCCAATAAAGAAATCAGTGCTTGTAACTCCTTTTCTGTCAGTTTATCCATTATAACTTTCTAAACCTTAATATACTAAAAATGTGTTTTCAGACATGAAGGTTTGATGTAATTTTCAATTAACTGATTACTAATTGCCAATTTTAAAATTGCCAATAATCCAGTAACAAAATCCTAAACCCAATTCATGGATTTCAAAAGACCGCTTATTTCGAAAAGTTAAACTTTTCTCAAATGTCTTTTCTGATGCATTGGGGTTTGTAAAAAAACTTAATGAAAACCTTAATTCCTTACCTTATTCATTTTTTTCCAATACCAAGAGATGTTTCGCTATGCTCAACATGACGAATGGTCGACATCCAACACCCGACATCCAACATCCACATCCTCCTTCGGACTCAGGTCTAAAGCCCTTAATGAAAACCTTAATTCCTTATCTTATTCATTTTTTTTTTTTCAATACCAAGAGATGTTTCGCTATGCTCAACATGACGAATGGTCGACATCCAACACCCGACATCCAACATCCGACATCCTCCTTCGGACTCAGGTCTAAAGCCCTTAATGAAAACCTTAATTCCTTATCTTATTCATTTTTTTTTTTTTTTTCAATACCAAGAGATGTTTCGCTATGCTCAACATGACGAATGGTCGACATCCAACACCCGACATCCAACATCCCCCTTAAGTCTGAATTACCCCTACATTGAATTTTTCTGTGATGGGGGCATGATTGGCAGCTTCAATTCCCATACTGATGACTTTTCTTGTTTCCAAAGGATCAATAACTCCATCCACCCATAGTCTTGCAGCCGCATAATAAGGACTCAATTCCTCATTGTATTTATCCATGATTTCCTGAAGCAATTGGTTTTCTTCTTCGGAACTGATTTCCTTACCGGATTTTTTAAGGGCAGCCATTTTTATCTGAAGTAGGGTTTTTGCTGCTGAAGCCCCGCTCATCACCGCCATTTGGGAAGTAGGCCAGCTGTATATCCCACGAGGGTCATAGGCTTTGCCACACATGGCATAATTTCCTGCCCCATATGAATTTCCTAAGATAATGGTGAATTTGGGTACAACCGAATTGGCCATGGCATTGACCATTTTTGCACCGTCCTTTATGATGCCCCCGTGTTCAGCTTTGCTCCCAACCATAAAACCTGAAACGTCCTGCAAAAAGACCAAAGGGATTTTTCGCTGATTACAGTTCATGATAAACCGGGCAGCTTTATCCGCAGAATCGGAATAAATTACCCCGCCCATCTGCATTTCTCCCTTTTTTGTTTTTACAATCTTCCTTTGGTTAGCGATAATGCCAACAGCCCATCCATCAATCCGGGCGGTAGCGCAGATCAGGGTTTTCCCATAGTCCTTTTTATATTCATCAATGACTGAGTCATCAACCAACCGATAAATGACCTCATGCATGTCATAAGGCTTTGCCCTGTCCACCGGAAAGATTCCATAGAGCTCAGTTTCCTTTTTTAATGGTTTTTTGGGTTCAGACCTGTTAAATCCGGCATGTTCAGGATCCCCGATTTTTTCGAATATCTTTCTGATGGCATCAAGGCAATCTTTGTCATTGGGAAATTTGTTGTCTGTCACTCCGGAAATTTCACAATGGGTGGTGGCACCTCCTAAGGTTTCATTATCGATGGATTCTCCTATGGCTGCTTTCACCAGATAGGACCCGGCTAAAAAAATTGTACCGGTTTTGTCCACGATCATGGCTTCATCAGACATGATGGGCAGGTAAGCCCCGCCTGCCACACAACTTCCCATTATGGCGGCAACTTGGACTATCCCCATGGAGGACATCTTGGCATTATTTCTGAATTGCCTCCCAAAATGCTCTTTATCAGGAAAAATCTTGTTCTGCATGGGAAGGTATACCCCCGCACTGTCTACCAAATAAATGATGGGAAGTCTGTTTTCCATCGCCACTTCCTGGGCCCTTAAATTTTTTTTAGCAGTCATGGGAAACCAGGCTCCTGCTTTTACGGTGGCATCATTGGCCACAATGACACACATCCTCCCCGACACATAACCAATGCCTGTAATTACTCCTGCAGATGGGCATCCACCTTCTTCCGAATACATGCCATCAGCAGCAAAAGCTCCAATTTCAAGGAATTCCGAATTCCCATCAATGAGATAAGCTATTCTTTCCCTAGCAGTAAGCTTGCCTTTTTCATGTTCTTTGGCTATTCGGGATTTTCCCCCTCCCAGTTTTATGGTCTCCAGTTTTTTTTGAAGGTGAAAAAGTAAATGTTTGATTTGGTCTTCGTTTTTGTTGAACTCTATGTCCATAAAGTTATTTGGGTTTAGTTTTCTCTCATGCTAAAATAAGGTATTCTCCCAAACGTAAAAAATAAATAAACTCTATCATGGAATAATTAGGGTGACATAATCCCTTCAATTACCAAAATAACCTTAAGAGAAGGACTTTATTTCTTTTGGCAATTTTGATCCAGTGTGGATATGATATGCAATTTGGAAAATTGTATTACAATTGAGGAAGTGTTCGATTTGGAAAATCGAATTACATCTTGGCATTCAACCCTATTTGAGCTTGATTATTGACAATTAGTAATTTTAAATCTCCTCAATTTCCTCTTTGTAGGCTTTGATGGAGCGGTAAATGGCTGATGCCAGGTAAGCCTGGCCATCTTTGCTGTTCAAAAATTTTTCCTCGTTGGTATTGGAAATAAATCCCAATTCCACCAGAACAGAAGGCATACTGGTAGTCCATAAAACATAGAATGGTGCCTGCTTTACTCCTCTACTAGAGCGATTGACCCTGCTGGTGAAGTCATTTTCGATTTTTGATGCCAAGGAAATACTATTTGATAAAAAGGCTTTCTGCATCAGATTGAACATCATATAAGATTCAGGGGAAGATGGGTCAAAACCCTCATAATTTTCTTCATAATTATCTTCTAGGAGGATTACCGCATTTTCTCTTTTTACCACATCAAAATTGGATTCAAAGTTTTTGGTACCCATAACAAAAGTTTCAGTTCCATAAACACCTCTATTTCCTGCTGCATTGCAATGAATGGAAATGAACAAATCTGCCCGGTTTCTGTTAGCGATATTAGGTCTTTCCTTTAAATCCAAAAAAACATCTGTTTTTCGCGTGTAGATGACTTCTACCCCAGGAAGATTCTGTTCCACATACTTTCCCACTTGCAAAGCCACAGATAAGGTTATGTCCTTTTCTTTGGAGTAGGAACCAAGAGCGCCGGGATCTTTGCCGCCGTGCCCTGCATCGATAACAACCCGTTTTAGTCTGAATTCCGGGGCTTTAGGTGCGTTTGCAGAAAATCCTGTAAAAAGGAAAAAGGAGGTCAGGAGTGAAATTATGAGAATATTTTTAACTTTAAAGCGTTTCATGCGTGTGAATACTATTAACTTTGCCCGCGTAAAATTTATAAATTTTTAAACAAATAGAAATTATTAAGTGCGTAATACTTGTATCTGTTTGCTTTTATTATCCCTCAATCTTTTGGCTTTGCCAGAAGTTTGTTTTTCCCAACAGAGAAACCAAAGTATTCCTGAGCGAAGAGTTACGGCACCTGATACCATCCTCAACCCCAATGCCCTGACATTTCCCCAATTGGATTCTCTTCAAATTATCAAACAGGATACAGTACCCAAATCAGACACCACAAATGTAGTACCTAAATCTGAAATACAGACTACAATCAATTATTATGCTGAAGATAGTATCATTACGGATTTTACCCAAAACAGGGTTTATTTGTACAGGGAGGCTTGGTTTGAATATGGGAATATCCGATTGGATGCCGACCTGATTGTCATTGATTGGGAAAAAAGTGAACTGTTTGCATCAGGAATTACGGATAGTTTAGGGAATATAACCGGAAACCCCATTTTTAAAGAAGGTTCTACTTCCTATGAAATCCGGAAAGAAATGCGGTATAATTTTAAAACCCAAAAAGCGATCATCAAAGATGTGGTAACCGAACAACAGGATGGTCTATTGAGGGGTCAGACCATCAAGAAGGACAGAGATGGCAGTATTTACCTGGATCATGGGTTTTACACCACTTGTAATCTTGCAGAACCGCATTGGCATATCAACGCGGCGAAAATCAAATCTATTCGTGGGAATCAGGTCGTGACAGGCCCATTTAATTTGTATTTCAATGATATTCCCACACCCTTGGGACTTCCTTTTGGAATCATTCCTGATACCCCTGAAGAAAAAGCATCGGGAATTGTTTTTCCTTCTTATGGTCAGGAAAGGGTAAGGGGATTTTTCCTCAGGAACTTTGGGTATTATTTTGCTTTCAATGATTATGTACATACCAGGCTGACCGGAGATGTCTATTCGCAAGGAGGTTATGGTGCCAAAGCAGCTACCATTTACAAGAAAAGGTATAGGTTTGGCGGCTCATTAAACCTAGATTATCAAAGATTTAAAAGTCCGGAAACAGAGTTGAATCCAGTGGATTACAACACAATTTGGGTGACATGGACACATACACCTGAAACCCGCGGAAATTCCAGATTTTCTGCCTCCGTAAACGCAGGTACCACCAATTATAACAACGTGGTGATCAATCCTACCAGTTTTGTCAATAACGTCAGGTCAGAATTCGCCTCCAATATTTCTTACAGTAAAACTTTCCAAGGTACACCTTTCAGTATGTCTGCCAATCTGAGGCATTCCCAAAATATCCAGACGGATGAGGTAAACCTGATATTGCCGGATATTGCCATCAACATGAACAGGAGGAATCCCTTTCAGAATGTAAAATTTGAACCGCTGAAAACTTTCAATATTGCATGGAACTTCAATCTCCAAAACTCCATCAACAACAGGGTTACCACACCTTTTGGGGTGACCAATCAAGTATTGCAACAAACCCAAGGAGAGACAACCATTCCACAGCCCAATGTCATTCCCTTTAATTTAACCAACCTGCCTTTATTGCTGTCCCAGGCAGATAATGGTGCTAGAAACACCATACCCATCACCTCCAATTTTACTTTATTCAAATATTTTACCGGTACTGCATCTATGAACCTGACGGAATTGTGGTATTTGGAAAAAATCAATTATTTCTATAATCCAGTAGAGGAAAGGGTGGATGGGATCCTTCAAAGTGGTTTTAACCGGGTTAATTTCTATACCACCTCGTTTGCTGTCAATACCAATGTGTATGGATTTTATAATTTTAAGGGAAGTAAGAAAATTGAGGCAATCAGGCATCATATGCAGCCTTCATTTGGTTTAAATTTCACCCCTAATTTTTCCAATCCAAGTTTTGGCTATTACCAGGAAGTTCAGGTGGATAATACCGGCAGAACCCAATTATATTCCAGGCATCAAGGATTTATTTTTGGCGGAGCTCCATTGGGAGAATCCAGGTCCTTAAGTATGAATTTACGTAATGTCGTGGAAGCAAAAATAAAAACCAATAAGGAAGGAGAAGATGCCAGCACCAAGAAAATACCGCTGCTTCAATCCTTGAACCTTTCTACCAATTATAATTTTGCAGCGGATTCATTCAATCTTGCCCCATTAAATTTCAATACCCGTACCTCTTTTTTTGAAGACAAACTTTCTTTGAACATTTCGGGAAATATTGATCCTTATGCCACTTTGACTACTACAAATCCCGAAACAGGTAAAAGTACCACCAGAAGGGTCAATAACTTTGCATGGAAGGCCGGACAGGGTATCGGTACTCTGAGATCTGTTCAAATGAATATCAATGGAAACATCAACCCGAGTAAATCGGGAAGGTCTCCCGGTGAGGTTAGGGAGGACCTGACAAATAACTTCCTTGAGCAAGGGGGAATCATGAATGAATTCGTGGAGAATGAAATCACCCGTGTTGTCAATGACCCATCCCAATATATTGATTGGAATATTCCCTGGAATCTGGGCTTCGGGTATAATATTGCCTACAGCAAATCCCAGTCAGGACAGACCAACATTACCTCCGCCATTAATGTCAATGGGGATGTGAGTATTTCCGAAAAATGGAAAATAAATTTCAGCGGAGGTTTTGATTTTAGGACTGCCCAGATCACCCAAACCATGATCGGTATTGCAAGAGATCTGCATTGCTGGCAGATGAATGTCAATTGGATACCATTTGGACGTTTTACCTCCTATAACTTGGATATCAGGGTCAAGTCCTCTCTGTTGCAGGATTTGAAACTTTCCAGAAGAAGGTCATTCTTTGACCTTTAGTTACCTTACACTTTGATGTAAATTTTCTTTTTGTCCATCCATAGTCCAATAAGCCAGATCAATAGCATATAAGCTATTGAAAAAAGTAGAGAAGCGTCCTTTGGACCCAACCAACTTGTGAAAGCATTTTCATAAATAAAGCCTTTCAATGACTGATTGCCGATATTGATCGAATAGAAAATGGTAATTACTACGCCGGAAAGGACATATAAGATCAAGGGGTTTCTTCCAAAAACCTCAAAAGGATATGTCCAACTTTTCATGTTCCATACCTCAATCAACATAATCAATACAGCCAAAAGAACCAGGTCAAGTCCAACTGTGAGCAATACATAGGAACTGGTCCAAAGTTTCTTGTTGATGGGAAAAGCCATATCCCATACCAAACAAACTATGATCAGCCCAACAGCCCAAAGGATCAGATTTTTTACGGTCTTTGAATTGTTCCCCAATTGTTGGATAAATTTTCCCGCAAAGAATCCGGCAATCACGTTGACAACAGAAGGGAAGGTGCTTAGAATTCCTTCTGGTTCAAAAGGCATACCTTCGCCCATGTATAGGTTTTTAGCTCCAATTAACCATAAATCCAATTTTAAAACTGCATTTCCTTCCAAAGAATAAGGGGCAGAAGCGTCTCCAAAGAAATACATGACACCCCAAAAACCAAGAAGAGCTACTATGCTGTATACGATAGCCCCCCTTTTTCCAAAATAATACAAAATCAAAGATGCTAACATATAGCATAATGCAATTCTTTGTAATACCCCCAAAAGCCTGACATCGGCCCAGTTGATCATGGCATATCCTGTTTCAGGACTGTAATCATAAAAAGGGAATGCATTCAGGCCCCATCCAATCAGGAAAATTAAAGCAGTACGCTTAAATACTTTTTTTAGAAATACCCCCTGACTCATTTTCTCCATTTTTTTCATGCTGAAACTCATGGCATTTCCTACTACAAATAAAAAAGTTGGGAATACCAAATCGGTAATGGTAAACCCATGCCAGGGAGCATGCATAAAGGGGCCATACATGCTGGACCAACTTCCAGGGGTATTGACTACGATCATCAATGCAATGGTAAGACCCCGTAATACATCAAGGGCTAAATATCTTTCCTGAATCGGAACTCCTAAGGTGGATGAGGATGTCATGGGTTGTTTGGGTTGGATTAAATATTCTGTTAAAGAAAGAAACTTTTTTGAAAAATTAAATAATGTTTTGATTAAAAGTTAAGAATTTATCCTAAAGGTTGATTAGAAGTTGAAATTTTATCAGGCCATTTCCTGCATTTTCAGGTTTTTTGATTAAAATACTGTTAATCAATTAATTGTGCGCAGTTTACTTTTAAATGTTTAAAAAATACCTTACATTCATTCTAGTGAATTTTTAATTTCATTTTGATAAAACCTAGTTTTTATGAAAAATAAAAAGGAAAAGGAAACCAAATCTTCAAAAAAAAGGAGTGATCCGAAAAAGCCTGAAAAAGAAATGGGGCAAAAAGCAAAGTTGAAGAAAATCAAGTCACTTTTTGAGTTTAAAAAGAATACACATATTGTTTTTATGGATGATTCTTTTGGAAGGCCAATTGTAGAAGAATTTAATCTCAATAGTAAAGAAGCGATAGCAGGGGATAAGGGTTGGCTGATACAAAGGATAAGGTCAAGAAATGAACTGAACAAAAAGCTGAAGGATTTTACCAAAAAGCAAAGGATCAATAAAAATGTCTTGGATTACTTTGTTGACCTTTCAATTGGATTTGTGGCTGAACTCAATAAATCTGAAATTAAAAAACTTGAAAAAACAGGCTTGATTGCCAAAGATGGCATAGTAGAGAATACTTTGGTCGAGATCAATGGTAGGCCCATCCAACAGGGACGGCCCATCCAACAGGGCAGACCTATACAACAGGGCGATCAGATTATCACTTCTGCTCCCGAATTTCCTTCCTGGTTTTTTGACGAAAATGGAAGAAGCACATGTGGAATCAATCATGTGAGTTCGGGAAACCTTACTGCAAAAACTGGTAGAAAAGCATGGATTTTGGATTCAGGGGTAAATGCACAACATCCCGACCTTCAGACTTGCATTGATTTGAATTTAAGCCGAAGCTTTATCAATGGAAATGACGAAGAAGATAATCCTTTAGTAGACCTGAATGGGCATGGATCACACTTGACCGGATTAGTGGCAGGAAAGGCCTTAAGTGAACAAAGTGTAATGGGTGTAAACGGGGTGGTGCCCGGGGCCCCAGTAGTTTCCCTCAAAGTGATAGATAATGCCGGAAGTAGCAATTGGGGTTTTATAACCATTGCATTGAATTATGTAGTACAGCATGGTAGTTCGGGAGATGTCCTTTTGATGTCTTTCGGGGATTATAACCCTAAAAGAAAATGTGTAAATTTCAATCAAAATATCAGGAACCTATTCTCCACTTTGAGCCAAAACAATTTGAAAGTTGTCATGTCTGCAGGAAATTGTGAATTGGATAACGGTATTTGCAAAACAGGAAGAGAAGCATCCTATAATTTCCCCGGATGCCAAGTAAACGGTAACCTTTTTACGATTGGGGCATTGGATTTTGATTGCCAAACTGTTCAAGGTATCGCAAAGTACTCTTTTAAAGGGGCTCCTGTTAAATACATGGTCCCAGGATCAAATATTTTATCCACTTCAACAGAATCCTTGGAATACGAAATTTATTCAGGTACATCTATGTCAGCAGCGATTTTTGCAGGATTATTGATGGCTGTAGATAGTCCGGCTGATTTTCGTTTGGAGAGCATTATTGAAGGTAATGACGAATATTTTAAACCATTTTTCTGATTTCCCTTATTCTTTGACATTCAGCCGCATGATTTCAACCTCCTTAATGATTTTTTCAGTCAGCATTTTGAATTCAGGGTTATTGTTCATTGGTTGAAAGATCGGGTTATGGGTAGCCATCACCAAATCAAGCCAATGCTTTTCTTTGCTGATTTTCAAATATTTCATGCTGTTATGATAATCCCCTCTAATGGCATAAATTGAGGCCAGATTGAAAGCATGCTCTTCATCCTGCGTACCTGAAATTTCTTCATTGAGATGTTTGGTATAAGCGCCTTCAAGCCAAACTTCGGCTTCAAGGAAGTTTCCTTCCTTGTAAAGTATATATCCAAGATAAATGGGGCTGTTTGCAAAAATATCTGTACCAATATCAGGGTTTATATCCACTGATTTTTTCAAATAATATTTTGCATCTTTTTCTTTTCCACAAAAGAGGGAGATGATTCCTGCGATTTCATAAATTTTTTCATCCTCACCCAG
Organism: Shivajiella indica; assembly: GCF_042683085.1. NCBI lineage: Bacteria > Pseudomonadati > Bacteroidota > Cytophagia > Cytophagales > Cyclobacteriaceae > Shivajiella > Shivajiella indica. Next base: position 179,256 of record NZ_JBHUIV010000020.1, read on the forward strand.
TTCTAAAAGAGGTGAAATCAAAGAAAGTGCTTCTTCGCATTCACCCATGCTGATGTAAGAATAAGCCATTTGTTCATAAGTATCCTTAAAAGTCCTAATTTCAAGGGATCTTTTCAACCATTTTAGTGCCTGGTCATTTTCTCCTAATAGTCTGTAATTCCAACCTACTATCTGGTATGGAATAAAACTTTTGGGATTAAGGCCGGCAGCCTTTTTTTCCCAAATCAATGCTTGGTCTAATCTGCCCATTACCATCAAAACAGAGCCAAGGTTACCCATGGCCTGTGCATTGTTGGGGTTGATGGAAAGGGCTATTCTATTGTATTCCTGGGATTTTTCATAATCCCCGATATAATTATAAGCAACTGCCAATGCTTTGTAAGCTTCAGAAAGATTACTGTCCAGATCCAGCGCTTTTTTACTTGCCATCAAACTGGAATCTATCCAGAACCTTTCCATCCCGAATCGCCCATAATTTTGGCTGTAGGCATCTCCCAATCCTGCCCAAGCCAAGGCAAATTCAGGGTCAATTTCCAGAGATTTTTTGAATTCAATAATGGCTCTTTTATTGAAATCGGCCTCATATTTTTGATAAAAATCCCTTCCCTTGAGGTAAATATCATAAGCGGAAAAGTTTTCAGTAGGTTTTTTATCCAGCTGTAAAATTTCATCCTCTGTCAGGACAATACTCATTTTTTCTGCAATAACCTGGGCAATTTCGCTTTGAACCTGAAAAATATCCATTAAATATTTATCATAAGATTCAGCCCATAAGTTCTTGTTCCTTTCCACATCAATAAGCTGGGTCCTAATTTTAATCCGGTTTTCTATTTTTTGAATACTACCTATGAGGATAAATTGGACTCCCAGGCTTTTTGCAATAGATTTTATAGGCTCTGAACTTTTCTTGTATTCATTGGTGGAGGTTTTGGAAATAACTTTCAATTCGGAAATTTTGGATAATTGGGTAATGATATCCTCGGTTAATCCTTCAATAAAATAATCCTCATTTTCATACTGATTGAGATTTTTAAAAGGAAGTACGGCAATTGATTTTTCATTCCCTCCCAACAATTGATTGACGTAGGTGTCGTAATATGCCCATAATCCCCCCAGAAAAATGCTTAAAAAGATCAAACCCGCAATCATGAGTTTTTTTAGCCTACTTTCCAGAAGTTTCAGGATTTCCCCTCTTTTTGGGACATTTAATCCCCTATTGCAGAGGGCAAAAACCTCCATGGGTTCTTTGATGTTTTTTAGCTTAAACTTGCCTAATGACACCTTATGTAAATTAACTTCCGGATGAATACGGGAGGCAACAGTACCAGAAAACAAGATAGAACCCGGATTGCCAAGTGCCTGTATCCTTGAAGCAATATTTACGGCATCACCAAAAACATCATGTTCTTCCACAATAACTTCTCCACAATGGATGCCTATCCTTAGACTTAACTCCTTAGATTCTAGATAATATTCTTGTAAATCCAAAGCTGCCAAAACCGCATCCCGGCTGTTTTCAAATGAACAAAGTACACCGTCTCCCAGCTCTTTGACAATTATGCCATGGTATTTTTCAATAATTTTTTCATGAAGCTTGGTGTTTTTCTTTACCAATTGAAACGCAATATCCTCATTGGAACCCATTAGGGAGCTGTACCCAACAATATCAGAAAACATGATGGCTGAAAAATTCCGCTTTACCCCATTTTCCATTACCTTAAAATTTGCCCTAACCGGATGCCTTAAACAAATAGGAAAATTATTATTGCTTAAAACCTAAATTATTAATTTTCAATCTCTTAAATCAAGATTGCCAAAATGCTTAACAGTGGGATTTCCCCATTAATTTACAAAAAATCTGGGGATTATTGATTTGTTTTTGTAGTTTATTCGATGATCTCTGCTTTCAAAAATTAATGCAAAAAGGAAATGGTTAAATACGCATGCTATCTGATCTTACTATCACTGGTTTGGGGCTGCTCTTCTCCTATAAAATCGGTTGATATTGATGAAATTTACTTGAATTGGGAGCTTATTACCAATGAGGTAATTCCTGGTCAAAATCATGAGGCAAGATTTACTTTAACCAATAAGAGTAATGCTGAGTTGACACCTGATTGGGAGATTTATTTTAATACCATTTTCCTATCCTTGACTCCCAAAATTACTTCAGGCGATATTTTAATTGAACATTTATCGGGGGATTTTTTTAGAATTAAACCCGGCCCGGAATTCCCTGGTATTGGACCTGGTGAAAGCTTTTCTTTTTCCTATGCTTCTGATAATTTTTTGGTTAAAAACAGTCATGCTCCGCAAGGTTTATATATCGTAAGAAAGGAAAAAAATGAACCTGAAATTATCCGAAATTACCAAGCTAAGACTTTTGCATTACCTGATCTAAAAACATGGGCTGATGATACTTCATTGCCTATACCCACCATTGACTTTTTGTTTGAGGAGAATAAAAACCTGAAATTGTTGTCACAAAATGAATATAGTCCCATTATTCCTACCCCAAAATCTTTGCAGTGGGGCAATAGCCATCAAATTTATTCAGGTGATATAACCATTAACCAATCAGTTTTTGAAAAATCCGGATCTTTTTTAAAAGATCGCTTGCAGGAGCATTACAATGGGAAAGTATCCATAGAAACAAAAAGCGAAGCTACAATTCACATTGAAAAGGCACCTAATGTGCTGGCAAAAGAAGGATATGAATTGGAAATAGGTAATCGAATCATAATTAAGGCAAGCGATGAAAAAGGCGCTTTTTATGGGGTACAATCCTTGCTTGCCCTGATGCCATTGGAATTTTATGCAAGTAAGGTGTCAGAATTTTTATTACCTGAGATCTATATTCAGGATGAACCAAGGTTTGGGTATAGGGGATTGTTTTTGGATGTGGCCAGGAATTTCCAATCCAAGCAGTCCGTGTTGAAACTTTTAGACCTGATGGCTTTTTATAAGCTCAATGTTTTTCATTTCAACCTGGCCAATGATGAAGGTTGGAGAATTGAAATTCCCGGATTACCTGAATTAACCGAAATAGGAAGTAAAAGAGGACATTCCAAAGATGAGGTTGATTTTTTATGGCCATATTACAGTTCAGGTCCTGATAAAGATAATTCTCCAAATGGCTCGGGATTTTATTCTTCAGAAGATTTCATGGAAATTCTACAATATGCCCATGAAAGAAATATCGAAGTGATTCCAGAAATAGGAGTACCTGCACATTCCAGGGCCGCCATTATTTCCATGCGAAAGAGGTTTCACAATAAAATGAAATCCGGGGATGAACAGGGTGCTATGGAATACCTATTGGAGGATTTTGAAGATAAGTCAGAATATTTGTCTGCACAGAATTTTAGAGGGAATGCAATTTGTATTTGCCAGGAATCCGCCTTTAATTTTTATGAAAAAGTAATTGATGAAATTTTGTTGATGTACAAAAAAGCAAATGTTCCTATTAAAACTTTTCATACCGGAGGAGATGAGGTCCCCAAAGGTTCTTGGACGAAATCGCCGGTCTGTGAAAAGTTTATTGCTGAAACAGATGGATTGAATTCCGTACATGATCTTACTGATTATTTTTATTCCAGAATATTTAATATGTTCAATGAAAAAGGACTCCAGACAGCAGGTTGGGAAGAAATTGGCCAAATGGAGGGAAGTGAAAATGGAAAAATGGTTGCCAGGCCTAATCCTGAATTTGCAAACAAAGGTTTTAGAGTTTATGCCTGGAATTCTGTGGCGGGTTGGGGAGGAGAAGATATGGCCTACCAATTGGCCAATGCAGGGTATGAAGTTGTGGTCTGCAACTCTTCAAATATATATTTTGATCTGGCATACAATATGGATCCCGATGAACCTGGCCATCAGTGGTCAGGATATGTAGATTTGAAGACTGCATGGAGGACGGTTCCCATGAACCATTTTGTTTCCAATGAAAGGGACATGTATGGAAGAAAAATTGATATTGATGCTTTATCCATTGGAAAGGAAAAATTAACAGAAAATGGAAAGAAAAATATAAAAGGAATCCAGGGACAATTGTGGACCGAAACCGTAAAAGGACAGGATATGATGGAATATTATCTATTGCCTAAAATGCTTGGATTGGTTGAAAGGGCCTGGGCGGTAGATCCAAATTGGACCTCGATCAGCAATTATGAGGAGAGAATCAAGGCAAGGGAATCAGATTGGAATGCTTTTGCCAATGCGGTGGGACAAAGGGAATTACCAAGGCTTGATTATCTTTTTGGAGGCTTCAATACAAGAATTCCCAAACCAGGTGTAAAAGTGGAGGATGGATTACTCTATGCCAATGTGGAAACTCCGGGACTTTTGATCAGATATACCAAAAATGGGGAAGACCCAGATGAAAAATCCCCAATAATCACCGCTGGATTAGCGATTGAAGGTAAAATAAACCTAAAAGTTTTTACCCCTTCAGGAAGAAGTGGAAACCTAATTGTGGTTAATAAATGAGGTAATTAAATACCATGAAAAAAGGTTTTTGCTTTTACCTGGGAAAAAAGTACGGCATTCATTTTTCTTTTAAATAGGTTTCTAAAGAATGTCTGAATAGGAGGATTCTTTCAATGATTTTTCAACTTATTTTTAAATAAATAAAGAATATCCCATAAATTGAATGCATAAATCATAGCAACTATGAATTCAAGGATATCACTTTTATTTATCCTCATTTTAATTGTCCTTCAATTTTCCTGTAAAAAAACTGAAGAAGGAATCCTGCCGACAAGAGAAGATATTTCAGAGTCAGTTTATGCTTCAGGAATTATCAAGGCTAGATTCCAATATCAGGCCTATACCAATGCAACAGGGACAGTAGAACAGATTTTTTTGGAGGAGGGGGATAGTGTAGATATAGGAACTCCGATTTTGTCCATTCACAATGAAGCAACCCGGCTTAATCGGGAAAGTGCTGAGCTTTCAAGGGCATTTGCTGATAGACAGCTCAATCAGACAAAACTTAAAGATCTGGAACTTAACATTGCCTATGCCAAAACAAAATATGAAAATGATTCCCTGCTTTGGGAGAGGCAAAAAAGATTGAAGAACCAGGGAATTGGAACAAACGTGGAATACGAACAACGGCAACTGGCCTTTGAAAATTCCAAGACTGCTTATCAAGCGGCCAAATTGAGATATCAGGATCTCAAACGGGAAATTGACTTTAATGAGAGGAATGCAGGAAAAAACCTGGCCATTTCAAAGGCCCTGGAAAGTGATCTGGTATTGAAAAGTGAGGTTAAAGGCCGGGTTTATGCTTTGTTGAAAGAAAAAGGAGAAATGGTCAATGCCCAAACAGCATTAGCTGTTTTGGGAAGTTCGGATGATTTTATTTTGGAAATGCAGGTAGATGAATATGACATTGTCAAAGTAAGAAGAGGCCAGAGGATTTTAGTGACCATGGACAGCTATCGGGGAGAAGTATTTGAAGCAGCGGTAAGTAAGGTCAATCCCCTAATGGATGAAAAAAGTAAAAGTTTCACAGTAGAAGGGGTTTTTGTAAAAGAACCTCCAATGCTTTATCCCAACTTAACCTTGGAAGCCAATATCATCATACAATCCAAAGAAAATACACTTACCCTTCCCCGGATTTATATTTTAGATGAAAATAAGGTAATCAATAAAAAAGGGGACACCCTTCCGGTTAAAATAGGTATAAAGGATTTTCAAAAGGTCGAAATATTGGAAGGATTGGATGAAAATATGGAGGTAATTAACCCTGTGAAATGAAATTCAAGCTGATTTTTGAAATAGCCATGGCTCTGATGACAGCCAGGTTAAAACAAACGGTGGTGGCAGCAACCGGGGTTGTATTCAGTATAACCATGTTTGTTGCTTTATTGGGTTTCATGAACGGATTAAATCAATTATTGGACGGTTTGATTCTGAACCGAACCCCCCATGTACGTTTTTACAATGAAGTAAAACCGAACCCGGACCAACCTGTCCAAATTTCAAAGGAATTTCAAAATTTTTACAACATCATCAGGTCGGTGAAACCTGCGGCAAGTAGAACCAGCATATATAATAATGAGGCCGTCTTCAGGACCTTGAAAAATGATCCCAGGGTTTTGGGAGTTGCACCCAAAATATCCACTCAGGTATTCTATAATGTAGGAAATACGGATATTTCAGGGGTGATTGATGGTATTGATGTGGAGGAAGAAAACAGGCTTTTTGCGTTTAGTGATTATGTAATTGAAGGAAACTTCATGGATTTGAAAAATACTTCCAATAGTATAATCCTTGGTAAAGGCGCTGCAGATAGGATGATGGCCTCCATTGGGGATGTAATCCAGGCTACCACCTCCCAGGGAAACAGGGTTCAACTTAAAGTCGTAGGCTACTATCAGTCCGGATTGGGAGATTTGGATAATGTACAAAGTTATGCCTCTATCAATACGACTCAAAAAATGCTGGGGGAGTCCTCCTCCTATGTGACGGATATCAATGTCAAACTTAAAGATTTCAATCAGGCCCCAACCTTGGCCGGGGAATTTCGAGAGATTTTCAAAATTGATGCCGATGACATACAAACTGTCAATGCACAGTTTGAAACCGGTACCCAGGTAAGGAACTTAATCAGTTATGTGGTGGGGGTTACTTTATTGATTGTCTCCGGATTTGGGATATATAATATCCTAAATATGATGATTTATGAAAAGATGGACACCATAGCCATTTTGAAGGCGATAGGTTTTTCAGGAACTGATGTAAAAAATATTTTCATCACCATTGCCATCACCATCGGTGTTGTGGGAGGAGGGATTGGTTTGATTTTTGGATTTTTTGCAGGTCTGGGTATTGAAAAAATTCCATTTGAAACAGAGGCACTGCCTACGATAAAAACATACCCAGTAGATTTTAATCCAAAGTATTACATCATTGGAGGGGCGTTCAGTCTGATTACCACCTATTTCGCAGGTTTTTTACCGGCCAGGAAAGCAAGTGGCGTTGACCCTGTTGATATTATTAGAGGAAAATAGCATGAAAGAGAAGGTCGTCATAGAAGCCAAAGGGATCAATAAATATTTTTATAGTCCTGTGAAAACGCAGGTGCTAAATGAAGTGACCTTTCAGATCAAAAGAGGTGAATTTGTTTCTGTTATGGGAAAATCAGGTTGTGGTAAATCCACACTTTTATACATATTATCCACCATGGATACCGATTATGATGGGCAATTGTTTCTGGATGAGGAATTGGTAACAGGGAAAAATCAAAATTTCCTTTCTCAAATCAGGAATAGGAAGATTGGCTTTGTTTTTCAGTTTCATTATCTCCTAAATGAATTTTCAGTTCTTGAAAATGTGATGATACCTGGTTTAAAGCTCAATCAAAGATCAAGGGATGAACTAGAACACATTGCCATGGAAAAATTAAAAATTTTTGATATGCAAAATCATGCCATGAAAAAACCCAACCAATTATCAGGAGGCCAAAAGCAGCGCGTTTCTATTGCCCGATCTTTAATGAATGACCCGCTTATTATCATGGGAGATGAACCCACTGGGAACCTGGATAAGAAAAACTCTGATATTGTTTTTAATATTTTTAAGGAGCTGGCCGAGGAATTCCATCAGACAATGTTGATTGTAACCCATGATGCTGAATTTGCAAAGGGAACTGACAGAATAATTGAAATGGAGGATGGGAGAGTATTGAATAATTAAAAAAAATATAAAATTTTTTAAACCATTCTTAATTTTTTGGGTTTCAATTCTATTCAATAAAAAAACCCTAGTAAATAACCCAAATCATCATGCAAAAATTTAAAAATCTCAGCTGGTCAGGACTACTATCAGTAGGACTGCTATTTGTGTGGAGTTGTTCCAATTTGGAAGACAGTGCTCCTAATGTAAATATGGTAAATAACTTAGATGCTATTCCCGAAGTATTAAAAAGTATTGAAAATGGTCTTGAAGAAGATGGGGATATCAATGCGAGAAAAAGTGCCGGTGCAACCTATGCGACATTTAATGCTGCTTTGGGTAGTTCAGGTCTGGCTTCTGTGTTTGCCAGGAATGAATTAACTGTTTTTGCTCCAACTGATGCTGCCTTTGCCAAGTTAGGTCTGAATCCGGGCAACATCAGAAGATTGGACAACTTAACCAATATCCTGCTTTACCATGTTGTAGCCGGGACAGTATTATCAACGGACTTAAGTGAAGGCTTTGTGCCTACTGTCAATGGAGCTGCGGTTGAAATCAGTCTTTCAGGAGGGGCAAAGGTAAATGATGCCAATATAGTGATGGTAGATAAAAGGGCTAGAAATGGTGTAATTCATGGTATTGATGAGGTATTGCTTCCACCTACTAAGAATATTGTTGAAATCGCAGATGGAAATCCTGACTTTTCAATTCTGGTAGAGGCTGTAACTGCAGCGGGATTGGGAGATTTATTGGCTACAACAAATAACATCACTGTTTTTGCACCTAACAATCAGGCCTTCTTGGATTTATTAGAAGAGCAGGAGGTTGATAGTCTGGAAGAGTTGGTAACAAAAATCGGAGGTATTCCTGCCTTACAAAGGGTATTAGCCTACCATGTTTTTGGAGGAGGAAGAGTTTATTCAAGTGATTTGACGAATACAAGTATTAGAATGTTATCAGAAGATGACGTGACCATCAATGTTGCAGGTCCTAATTTAATTGATGAAAATGGCAGAACCTCCGGTATTATTGGCACAGATATTCAGGCAACAAATGGGGTGATTCATGTGATAAATAAAGTGATTTTACCAGTTGTTCCTTAAAGAAATTTCTGAAAATTGCTAAGTAAGGCTATCTAAACAGATAGCCTTTTTTCGTTTATCTTTTTAGGTATAGAATTTGTTAATAAAGACCTTATCCTAAACCTCCTTTTATTTTAAATATGAGACTCCTTTTCTTTTTATTGACTTCATTTTTATTATTATCATGTAAAGAGGAAGAAAATCCTGATAATAAACCAGTTGAGCTTTATTTTCCACCTATTTCCGGAACGAATTGGGAAACACTGGATCCAGTTGATTTGAACTGGAATATGGATGAGCTTGAAAAGCTTAAACGCTTACTGGAAGAGAATGGGACTAGAGGCTTTATCCTTTTAAAAGGAGGTAGGATTGTGGTGGAGGAATATTATGGCAAACGATTGACCGGAAATTTAGATTTTGACCAAAATTCCCTTTGGTATTGGGCTTCGGCGGGAAAAACATTGACTGCCACTCTGATAGGTATGGCACAAAATGAAGGTTATTTGGATTTATCCGAACCCTCTTCGGATTATTTGGGGCAAGGCTGGACTTCAATGTCAGGGGAACAAGAGAAAAATATAAGCATTTGGCATCATCTCACGATGACTTCAGGCCTAGATGATGGGGTAGGAGATAAAGACGACTTTAGTCCCTCCAATCTTCAATATTTGGCAGAACCAGGTAACAGGTGGGCTTACCATAATGCGCCATATACGTTATTGGACAGGGTAATTGAAACTTCTACCGGTAGGGATTTTTCAGATTATTTTGACCAAAAATTAGCTACCAAAATCGGTATGACAGGTTCTTGGCAAAGGTTGGGATATAACCATGTTTTTTTTAGCAATGCCAGGTCTATGGCAAGGTTTGGATTGCTGATCTTGGCCAATGGAGACTGGGCGGGCGAACCTGTAATCAAGGACAAAACCTTTTTGAACCACATGATCAATACTTCCCAAAATCTGAATGAAAGCTATGGGTATCTTTGGTGGTTAAATGGGAAAAGTTCATTTATGGTCCCTTCCCTACAAATAAGGTTTCCAGGTTCCTTTGCCCCAAACGCCCCAATGGATATGGTTTGTGGATTGGGAAAAGATGGACAGTATGTATGCGTAGTTCCTTCCATGGATTTGGTATTGGTAAGAATGGGTTTAAGTCCTGACCAGTCTTTGGTGCCCTTTATGTTTTTGGATGATATCTGGAAGATTTTGAAAAATATCATTCCCTCTCCCTGAGCTTATTTTAAAATGATTTGTAACTTAGGAGATATACCAAAATATCCATTTTTATGAACAAAAAGAAAGAGTACAGCCTTTTTGATGACGTGTGTAGTTTTGTGGATGAAGCAGCGAAATACTTGAATATTCATCCTGGATTGCTTGATCAAATCAAGGCCTGCAACAGTATCTATAAGTTTAATTTTCCACTCCGCAATGAGGACGGTACTTATGAAGTGATCACAGGATACAGGATTCAACATTCCCAGCATAAGTTGCCCGCAAAAGGAGGTATCCGTTACAGCAGTTTTGTGGATGAAGAGGAGGTCAAGGGTCTAGCCGCCTTGATGACTTACAAATGTGCATTGGTCAATGTTCCATTTGGCGGAGCAAAAGGTGGGGTAAGTATTGATCCTTTAAAATACAATGTCAATCAACTGGAAAAAATTACCAGGAGATATACCGCCGAATTGATCAAAAAGAAATTTATCGGACCAGCTATTGATGTGCCGGCACCTGATTATGGTACCGGAGCAAGGGAAATGGCCTGGATTGTGGATACTTTTGAGGCGTTTAATCCGGAAGTGATCAATGCTAAAGGCTGTGTGACAGGTAAGCCATTGTCACAGCACGGTATAGATGGAAGGACGGAGGCTACAGGTCAGGGTGTGTTTTTCGGAATAAGGGAAGCCGTGGGCGTCGAAGAGGATATGGATGCTTTAGGATTGAAACCAGGTTTAAAAGGTAAAACAGTAATTGTACAGGGATTGGGTAATGTGGGTTATTATTCTGCCAAATATATCAGTGAGGCAGGGGCAAAAGTAATCGGTGTAGCAGAATGGAATGGTGGAATTTGGGATGAAAAAGGAATCGATATTGAGGCATTGAAGAAATACCAAAATGAGAACAAGGGATTTAAAGGTTATCCAAAGGGTGAATTTGTGAAAAATAGCATGGAATTACTTACCTATCCTTGTGACATTTTAATTCCTGCTGCTTTAGAAAACCAGATTACCCTAGATAATGCGGACAAAATACAGGCAAAAATAATAGGAGAAGCTGCTAATGGTCCTGTAACCCAAGAGGCAGAAAAAGTCCTTCTGGAAAAGGGAGTTATGATCATTCCTGATATGTACCTGAATGCAGGGGGTGTCACGGTATCCTATTTTGAATGGCTAAAGAATCTATCCAGGGTTTCATTCGGAAAGTTGGAAAAGAGGTATGATATGGAGAAATACAGAAAACTGTTGGGAACCATAGAAAATGCCACCGGTGAAGAGTTTACCGATATGGAAAAAGATGAATTGATCAAAGGTGCATCAGAAAGGGACCTTGTATTATCCGGACTGGAAGAAACTATGGTTACTGCCTATCATGACATGAACCGGGTAAGAAAAGAAAAAAATATCTTTAGCCTTAGGACTGCTGGATTTATTTTGGCCTTGGATAGAATAGCGATCAGTTATATGGACCTGGGTGTCTTTCCTTAATTGATATTTCTTTTAGAATTATGATTTCAAGAGGTGGCTATGTTCACCTCTTTTTTGTTTTTCTGAAGATAAAGGGAGGTTTCCTTAATCAAATTATTGTGACCACATGGTAATTCTATGGATTGAATATGAGGTATTTTGGAACTGAATCTAAAAAGGTTTTTTGTAGTGATCATCATGTCATAGGTGCCTGTGAAAAGGAAAACAGGTACTTGATTCAAGCGAAGCATGGTGATGATTAAGCCCAGTTCCGGTTTTAATGGTTTGAAAACATTCCAGGTAAAATAAACCTGTGCTCTCATGGTTCTGCTTTGCATCTGGGATTTGACAAATTTGATGAAACTGCTTTGGAGGAGACCTAAATGGTGTAAAAAGTCCATCGTCCTAAAAAACCTTTTGGGATGAAATATCACATGTTTGAACAATTTATTCAATATCCCGGGAAAAGTAGCCATATTGTACCAAAAACCGGTCTTGATTCCGTCTGGAGCCATTAAGATCATGGATTTTACATAGCAGGGGAACAATTCAAAAGTTACCAGAGAGAATTTACCTCCCATACTATAGCCAATCAGGTGAAAATTTTCGAATCCTTCTTTTTTCTTCAGTTCCAAAATAATTTCTCTCCAGATCTCTTTGGTAAGTTTTTGGTTTACCGATTTCCAGCTACTTTGACCATGATAAAAAATGTCAAAGACGAGAAAAGTGTCATTTTCTGTTAGAAGAGGTAAAAAATCCTTATATGCTTTCATGTTTTGTCCAAATCCGTGAAAAAGGAGGTGAACATTTTTACCGTCCCCATATTTTTGGTAGGCAAGATGGCCAAAACTTGATTCTAAAAACTCCATTTTTTTAATTTAAAATAATCATAAAACAAAGTTAGTTTTTATATTTTTTATATTTCATCAAAAACACGAATGTAAAATAAAATTTTTAATTACGTGTTAAATTCAAAATTTAATTTATTTTTAATTTCCTAATTTACTTTAAGTTAAAATTAAATTTTATAAAAAACTAAAGAAACTTTGAACTTTCGTATAGTTTCCTGAGTTTTGTATCCAAATTAAAAAGTATTTGGAAACAAGAGAAAAAATTATCGAAGTCGCAAAAGAGCAGTTTATGCGGTTTGGTGTCAGGTCAGTGACAATGGATGATATTGCCCGTCAAGCTGGTATTTCGAAAAAGACAATCTATCAGGAATTTGCAGACAAGAACCAGTTGGTATATGACACCTTTTCCTCTGCCTTGGAGCAGGACATTGCCAGAATGGAAGATTTACCCAAAATCAAAGATGGCATCATTGAACACCTTGTGGGACTGACTTATTTCATCCGTAAGAGGTTTTCGGAAATGAACCCCTTGGTCATGAATGAAATTCAAAGGTATTTCCCACAATGCTGGAGATTATTTGAAGAATTCAAGCATGGGCATATCTTAAAAGAGATCACAGAGCTTTTAGAAAAGGGAAAAGAAGAAGGTTTTTTTAGGCCTGAAATCAATACCGAAATTCTTGCATTGATTCGCTTGGAACAGATGATGATTATTTTTGACCCCATCAAGTTTCCTCCTTCCAAATACAGTCAAGTAGAATTACAATTACAAATTTTCGAGCACTTCCTGTACGGGATTTTTACGGAGAAAGGAAGAGAAGCTTATTTAAACCAAAAAGAAAAAGCAGTATGAAAACCACAATTAAAAGCCTTTTTGGAATAGGGATATTCCTGTCAGTGCTCTTGGCAAACTCTCCGGCACTTTCTCAAGAAGTCCTAAGGCTCACTTTGGAAGAAAGTTTGGAATACGCATTGACAAACAATGTGGACGCCAAAAATGCCCAGCTGGAGATACTACGGGCAAAAGCAAGCATCACCGAAAGGACCTCGGCCGGATTACCCCAGATCAATGGTACATTTGATGTTACTCATAATGCTGCCATCCCTGTTGTGTTCCTGCCCAATGAAGGTCCTTTGGCAAATCCAGATGTTGACTCTGATGTATTGCCTGTCAGATTTGGAGTAAACTATACCTCAGGATTAGTATTCCAGTTGAACCAAATGATCTTCGACGGTTCCTATTTTGTAGGGCTTAAAGCTGCCAAAACTTACAAGCTACTTTCTGAGTTTGACAATCAAAAGACCCAGGTCGATGTCAAGGAAAGTGTGAAGAAAGCCTATTTCTCTGTTTTGGTCAACGATGTCCGGCAAAATCTGGTCAGCGCCAACTTGGGTAGGTTAGACACGTTATTGAAAGAAACACAGGCATTGTATGAGGCAGGTTTCGCAGAGAAAATAGATGTTTCCAGGATCAAGGTGCAAAGGAACAACCTACAGACTGAGATTGAAAAGATCAAAGCCGCTCATGATATCAGTATGGAACTTCTCAAACTTCAGATGGGGCTTCCTATGGATTACCAAATAGAGTTGAGTGAAAAGATTCAGGATCTGGTTTCCTTAGAAGAATTAAATGCTTTGCTAATGACTGAGGGCGGGAGGAGAATTGAGGTAGATCAGTTGGAAACAAACCTTCAATTGGTTGATTTGGATATTAAATACACCACATCACTTTACATTCCCAATTTGGACCTTTTTGGTACATACCAGAGAAACGCTGCGGCACAATCTACTGGGTTGATGTTTCAAAACGACAGGTGGTTTACAGGTGCTTTCGTAGGACTAAGGTTGCAGATACCGGTTTTTGACGGTTTGCAAAAAAGTGCCCAAATCAGGCAAAAGCGGCATCAGTTGGAGCAGCTCCAAAACCAAAAGGTTTTTCTGGAGGACAACATCAAGATGGAAAGGTTTCAGGCAAAAACCACCTTGGCGAACAATATACGTGCATTTAAAGTCCAGGATGAAAACAGAGAACTTGCCTTAGAAGTATTCCGAATGGCACAGATCAAATACCAGGAGGGTGTAGGGTCCAATCTGGAAGTGGTGGAAGCAGATTCGGCATTGAAGGATGCTGAAAATAATTATTTCTCTGCACTCTATGATGCTTTGATTGCGAAAGTGGATCTCGAGAAAGCACTTGGAATACTGTAATAATTTATCATTGAAAATATACACTAAAAATATGAAAAAGAATTTTCCATTTTTAATCATTTTCCTTACCGTACTGCTGGCATCATGTGGTCAAAAGGATGAATTGACAGCAAAAAAAGATGAGTTGGCAAAACTTAAAAAAGAAGCTGCCGACCTGAGAAATGCCATCGAATCCCTGGAAAAGGAAATTGGGGTATTGGATCCGGAATTTGGGATTACCAATAGAAAATCAGTGCTGATATCCACCATCAAACCAGAAAAAATACATTTTGAACACTTTGTGGAAGCTACAGGATCAGTACTTTCAAAGAAAGATGTGAACATTTCAGGTGAAGTCTCAGGAAGGGTACAGGAAGTACTTGCTGTAGAAGGTATGCGGGTAAATAAAGGTCAGGTTCTTGCCAGAATAGATGCTGAAGCGATACAAAGGAATATTGAAGAGGTAGAAAAGCAGTTAGAGTTGGCCATTATAGTTTATGAAAAACAAGAACGTCTTTGGAACCAGCAAATAGGAACAGAAATCCAGTATCTGGAAACAAAAAACAGAAAAGAAACCTTGGAGAAGAGTTTGGCTGGATTAAAAACCCAAGCGTCAAAAACGATAGTAACAGCTCCTTTCTCTGGAAATGTTGAATCTGTTCTGGTCCGAACAGGTGAATTGGTTCAGCCTGGAACACCTTTATTTCATTTCGTTGGAGAAAGTGATCTTTTTATAGAAGCCGATGTTTCAGAAAGGTATCTTGGAATTCTGAACAAGGGGGATTCGGTTGATATTTATTTTCCTTCTGTAAAAGAAAATTTCAGAACAAAAGTTTCCGCAGTCGGAGGGGTCATCAATCTGAATAACAGGACATTTAAGGTAGAGGTATTTTTACCTTACCTTCAGTTTGCCAAACCCAATCTGATTTCAGTTTTGAGGATCAAGGATTATGAAAATCCCAATGCAGTTACCGTTCCGAATTATCTTATCCTTCAAGACAGCAAAGGTGATTATGTGTTTACCGTTGAAAACAATGTCACCAAAAAACGATACATCAAAAGAGGGATGACCTATAAGGAAATTACAGAAGTTTTGGAAGGTTTGTCAGGTGATGAAGTGCTTGTCGACAAAGGTTTTAGAGAAGTGGGTGACAATTTTAGTGTAAACATCGCTCAATAATTTACCTATGGAGCAATTAGAAGAAAAGAAAAAAGGAGTTATCAGGGAATTTGGACTTAGCTCCCTTTCCGTTGATAACCAGACTTCAGTAGTTATTTTGGTACTGATTATTACAGTCCTAGGGTTATTGGCTTATAGAACCATGCCTAAAGAGAGTTTTCCTGAAATCGTCATTCCAACAGTATATGTTGGAACTGCCTATCCTGGTAACTCTCCTGTGGACATGGAAAATTTGATAACCAGACCGATTGAAAAGGAGTTGAAGTCCATCAATAATGTCAAAAACATCAAATCTACCTCTGTACAGGATTTTTCATCCATAGTGATTGAATTTAATCCCGGTGTAGAAATTTCCAAAGCTATTCAGGATGTAAAGGATGCTGTAGATAAGTCTAAAAGTGAGCTTCCCTCTGATTTGGATCAGGATCCGGATGTCATTGAAATCAACACCTCGGATTTTCCTATCATGAATATCAACTTGGCAGGGAATTATACAGAAGAAGAGTTGAAAAAATATGGGGAATTTCTTGAAGATGAAATAGAGAAGTTACCGGAAATTTCCAAAGCAGAACTGAGGGGAACCATCGAAAGGGAAATCAGAATAGATGCGGATATCTATAAAATGGAAGCTTTGGGAGTCTCTTTTGGAGATATATCAGATGCGGTTTCCCAGGAAAACTTAACCATTTCCGGAGGAAATGTCCTTGCAGGTGAATTCAGAAGGGCCCTTAGGATAACCGGTGAATTCAAAGACCCTAAAGAATTGAATGATATCATCATTAAGACAGAAAATAATAAAATTGTTTACCTGTCCGATGTAGCAGAAATTCAAGATACTTACAAAGAAAGGGAGAGTTATGCCAGGAGCAGTAAATTACCTGTGGTAACTGTCAACGTGGTAAAAAGGAGCGGGGAGAATCTTTTGGATGCTTCAGATAAAATTAAGGAAATCATCCAAAAGTCAAAGGCAGAAAGATTTCCAGCTGATTTGGTAATTTCTATCACCAATGATCAATCAACTACCACTCGATCTCAGGTAAGTGATCTTGAGAACAGCATCATCTTTGGGGTGATTCTGGTGGTGTTGATTTTGATGTTCTTTTTAGGGTTTAGAAATGCCCTATTTGTTGGTATAGCGATTCCTTTATCCATGTTTATTTCCTTCTTGATTTTAAACTCATTGGGAATTACCCTTAACCTAATGGTTTTATTTGCATTGATATTAGCCTTAGGGATGCTGGTAGATAATGGGATTGTAGTTGTGGAAAATATCTACCGATTGATGCAGGAAGGTAAATCACCCATTAGGGCAGCCAAAGAAGGAGTAGGGGAGGTGGCCTGGCCGATCATTACCTCGACAGCTACTACCCTGGCAGCTTTTCTCCCTTTGGCATTTTGGGATGATATTATCGGGGAATTTATGAAATATCTCCCGATTACTTTGATTATCGTACTGTCATCTTCCCTATTTGTAGCATTGGTAGTCAATCCTGTATTAACATCAATGTATATGAAAATTCAGGATTTTGATGTGAAAAAGCCAAAAAGGAAGTCAATTATTGTTGCATTAGTTTTAGCGGTATTAGCAGTTATAAGTTATTTAGTGGGCTCTTTGGCTTTTGGCAACCTTTTGATGATTGCTGCATTATTGACTGTATTTAATGTATTTGTCTTAAGGACAGCAATCAGATGGTTCCAGAATGTCTTCTTGGTTTTTTTAGAGGATTTATATGAAAAAACACTTCATTTTGCACTAAAGGGGAGAAATCCATATTTGTTCCTGGGAGGGACTTTCATGCTTTTAATTCTCTCCTTGGTTTTATTGGGTATAAGGGCTCCAAAAGTCCTTTTCTTTCCCGATAATCAACCGGCTTTGGTTAATATATTTATTGAGAATCCGATTGGAACGGACACTGAAGCGACCAATAATTTCATGATTGGAATGGAGGATGAACTGTTGGGATTACTTGAACCGTATCAAAATATTGTTGAGTCTGTCATTACCCAAGTAGGACAAGGTACGGGCGACCAATCCGAAGGGCCAAGTATAGCCAATACCCCCCATAAAGCGAAAATTACGATCAGCTTTGTGGAGTACCAATTCAGGCAAGGAATCAATACCAATAAAATAATGGAGGAAATCCGTGACCTTGTTGAGAAATACCCCGGTGTATTGATTACTGTAAATAAACAGCAAAACGGTCCGCCTGTTGGTAAAGCGGTAAACATAGAGGTAAGTGGAGAAGATTATTTAAAATTGATCGATTATGTAGGTGATTTTAATGAATATCTTGCCTCTGCGAATATTCCCGGAATTGAAGAATTGAAAACTGATCTTGAATTGGGAAGCCCTGAAGTCTTACTCAAGATAGACAGGGAAAAGGCGCGAAGATTTGGTTTGTCCACATCCTCAATTGCCAATGAACTTAGAACCGCATTGTTTGGATTTGAAGTTTCAAAATTCAAAGATGGAGAAGAGGATTATCCAATCCAATTGAGATTAAAGGACGAGTATCGGTATGATCTTACCTCCCTGATCAACAAAAAGATCAATTTCAGGGATAAATTCGGCAATAAAAAGGAAGTTCCCATATCTGCAGTGGCTGAATTGGAATACGGCTCCACCTATGGTTCAGTTAAAAGGAAGGATCTGAATAAAGTGATTTCAATTTTCTCTAATGTCACTGATGGATACAATCCTACAGAGATTAACAATCAATTGAAAGACCTCGTTGCACAATATGATATTCCTGAAGGCATAACCGTTAAGTTTACCGGTGAACAGGAAGAACAGGCAAAATCACAGGCATTCCTATTGAGGGCTTTGTTTATTGCAGTTTCTGTCATATTCCTGATAATTGTTGCCCAATTCAACTCAGTGACAACACCTTTTATTATTATGGCCTCTGTGGTATTAAGTACAATAGGGGTATTCTTGGGTCTGGTGATTTTCAATATGGATTTCGTGGTCATCATGACTGGTATAGGAATTATTTCTCTTGCTGGTGTGGTAGTTAACAATGCTATCGTGTTGATTGATTATACCAACTTGGTGAGAGCAAGAAGGAGGGAAGAATTGAATACACCTGAAGGTGAATACTTGCCCTTTCCAGAATTGCTTCAAAGTATTATTATAGGTGGGAAAACTAGGTTAAGGCCTGTGTTGTTAACAGCAATAACTACTGTCCTGGGCTTAATTCCACTCGCGATTGGTATGAATATAAATTTCGGATCTTTGTTGAGTTCTTTTGATCCACAATTCTTTGTGGGAGGAGACAATGCGGATTTCTGGGGGCCAATGGCCTGGACTGTAATATTTGGTCTAACCTTTGCGACCTTTTTAACGTTAGTAATCGTACCTGTCATGTATTTATTGGCAGATAAATTAACCATGTTGATTCGTAGATTGAAATAGCATGATTAAATAAAGGTTGGTGGTTTTTAAATGTATTAAACCCTTGGGATATTATCTCAAGGGTTTTTCTTTTTTAAGATTGATCTGAAATTATTTTAAAAGAATTGTTGTTGGATTCTTAGTATTTTTGCCTGACCTAAAAAAATCATATATGACCGAGATGCATTGGTATGTGCTTTATACCACTTCAAGAGCTGAGAAGAAAGTTGCTACAAGATTGAGGGAAAAAGGATTGGAAGTTTATTTGCCAATGGTTGAAGAACTCCGGCAGTGGTCTGACCGGAAAAAGAAAATACAAAAAGCACTTTTTAATGGGTATTTATTTGTAAAAACAACAAAGGATAAACTTTGGTCAGCTTTACAGGTACCTGGGGCAGTTAAATTCGTTAATTTTGCCGGAGAACATGCTACCGTAAGACAACAGGAAATAGACGCAATCCAAAGAGTTTTGGAAACAGGAGTGGCAGTGGAAACGGATAATTCTGAAATAGAAGAAGGGGAATGGGTTAAAATTTTAGGAGGTCCATTACAAGGAATGGAAGGAGAATGTGTCAGTAAAGGAAATAAGGATTATTTTATTATCCGAATTCCAAGCATCAATCAAAATGTGATGGTCAATATTCCAAGAAAATTCCTTGAAGTGGTCAATTGAAATCAAGAAAAAAAATGATCCAAAAGCTAAAATTTAGGGGATTTAGTAGCAAGGTACTTTTTTAATACTACTTGAATCTGTAATAAATGGTCATTGAAGGCATTCCAGTTTTGATTACCATCAATGTCATCTGAAAAAGTCAAAAGCATACCTCCTTCTAGGCTTAAATCGTAATAATCACCAATCCTGTAACTCATCCCTGCTCTCACCGGAATATAAGCGGTTGGAAAATTGGCAATGTATTCCCGGCTGTTTTCTTCCAAGGTATAGTACCTTTTGGTATTTATCTGCATCACACCAATCCCTAATCCCCCATAGAAATTAAGATAATTCCTTTGCATATGATGGGAAAATGGAATAATGTTCATTACTGGCATCACATCTAAATAATATGCACGACCAGAAAAACTCAAAGCGCTTTCGGAAGCGATCCATTGATTATAGGCTTCTTCAGGAGGATTGCCTCCACTTCCTATCCATTGCAGACCAGCGGTTGCTTGTAAGTTGATTAAAGGATTGATTTTTTTCGCATAGGAAAAGGAAAGTGCAGGTTTAAAGTCAAAGTCTAATTTATTGTATTGTCCCCCTGTTTCGGCATAAATAATAGAAGGGCCTACCCCAAATGAAAGGAAGGTATTCCTGGGATTCCTTTCTTTATAAAAGTTTTGGGCTTGATTGACCTGGATTATGAGCAGGGCAATAACGATGGTGGAAAGGAATTTTTTAACATTAATGTAAAGCATTTTTTAAGATGTAAACGACAAAAATCGGTAATTTTTTGAAAAAAACCAAGATACGATTTTTATGTCAACACCTCTATTTTTTAGCTTTTATTTCCAAAAGAAGGAATTAAATGTCAAGCAATTCCATAGTATTGGGGGAAGAAAAAAGGATAATCTTCCAAATGAATTTATTCTTCCCCATTCAGGCTTTTGCTGATTTCTTCTTCTGTCATTCTCAATTTACCTTTACACTGTCTGACCAAGTCCGATGCCTCCTTTACAAGTTCAGAAAGCTCATCTATTCCTTTATCCCCTTTTTCAAGTATTGAAACAATTTCTTCAATTCTTTTTAGGGCTTTGTCATAACTCAATTCATTATTTTCCATAATCTGAAACTTCTTTGATGGTACTTAGGATTTTTAGATTCTTGGCATAAGTTGTTAGTAAGCTGCCTTCTTCAATTTTAGCTTGAAAAACTGGAATTCCATTGATTTCTGATCTTGTATACCCTCTCTCTAAGAAAGTATTTGGGTTTAATCTATGGAGGTCTCTTTCCAAACGTTCAAGATTCTCATTATTTATGGATACCTGTTGTAAAGCATAACGCCTAAGATTTTGATTAAGGTTTTCCAGTTGTAAGTTGCTGACTTTAACCTTCTGCATAGCCGTGTTTTTTACTTGGATTAAAAGATGCCTTAGTACATCTTCTGACCTTTGGATTTGAAAATTGGATTGTTGCTGAATCCTGTTTTCGTAATCCAATAATTTTCTATCTTCTAAAGCCAATATTTTACTCATGTTTCTTTCCATTGTTTTTAGGAGATTGAAGATTGTTTCCTCAAATTCCATAAAACCGGAAAGGATGAATTCAGCTGCAGCAGTAGGAGTTTTCATCCTCGTATGCGCAACTAAATCCGCAATTGTTTCATCCCTTTCATGGCCTATGCCTGTGATCACAGGGAGAGGGCAAGTGGCTATTTCTACGGCGAGATCATAATCATCAAAACAATCAAGGTCGAGTTGGGCCCCACCACCCCGAATGATTACCACTGCATCAAATCCTATTTTTGATTTTTTAATATTCTGAATTGCCTGAATTAAAGTAAAAGGGGCTTCTTTTCCCTGTAGGCTTGCTTGAAATAGCTGGTAATGAATGCAGTATCCATAGCGATTATGGTCAATCTGGTTGATGAAATCCCCATATCCTGCTGCTGTTGATGAACTGATAATGGCTATTTTCTGGGGAACAACAGGGAGTATAAGTCTTTTATTCAGTTCCAACATTCCCTCTTGCTGCAGTTTAAGGATGATTTCCTGCCTCATCCTGGCTCTTTCTCCTAAAGTAAAATCAGGATCAATATCCCTTACATTAAGACTCAAACCATAGATTTCATGATAAGTGACAGAGACCAGCGCAAGTACTCTCATTCCTGTTTTAAGGTCTTGCCCAGTAATTGATTTGAATCTTGAGGAAATTCCTCTAAAAGTATAGGACCAGATATTGGCCCTTATTTTAGCCGTAATTTGGTTGCCTTGTTTTTCTACCAGGTCCAAATAGGCGTGACCTTGTCTGGCATGACTTAGTTCAGCAATTTCTGCAATTACCCAATATTCAGGCTCCAGATTGAATTCTAAGGTTTCTTTGATGATTTGATTTAGCTCTAAAAGTGAGACGTAATCCTGCATAATTAAAATTAATCACGAAAATCTTAAAATAAAAAAGAAAAGCCCTTCCTTTTTAATCTGATAAAAAATGGAAGGGCAAATATTTGGATAGGAATTATTTGACCATGTTTTTCCTGATTCTTTCTTTTAAAGAATCAGAGGCTTTAAGTAGCGGCAATCTTACGGCATCTCCACAGATTCCCAGTTCGCTCATCAGAAACTTTAATCCTACCGGGTTACTTTCTTCATACATCATGGGATTTATATCCAAAAGTTTGAATGCAGCAATTTTGGATGCTTCCAGATCTCCATGGCATATGATTTTGAAAATTTCGGGATAGGCATTGGCCAGTACGGAGATTACCCCTTGCCCACCTAATACCCTCATAGAAGGTGTGAGTATATCGTCGCCAGAAATAAGGAGGAAACCTTCAGGCATTTTTGCAGCAATCCTCATGCATTGGGACATGTCACTGCTGGCTTCTTTCATTCCGATAATATTTGGATGCTTGGCCAATTCCAATGTGGTTTGATAGGTGACATTTGACATAGTCCTTCCTGGGACATTGTAGAGAATAACAGGAACCGGACTGCTATCTGCAATGGTCCTATAATGGGCAATAATTCCTGCCTGAGTTGGTTTGTTATAATAGGGACTTACAGATAATATCGCGTCAATACCCGTGAAATCTGTATTCTTTATTTCATCCCAAACAGCTTGAGTACTATTTCCACCCAGTCCATAAACTATGGGTACCCTTCCTGCATTATATTCCAAACTTGCTTTTAAGACCTGTTTCTTTTCATCTTTGGTAAGTGTAGCAGATTCACCTGTCGTTCCCTGAACTACCAAATAATCTACACCCCCATTGATCACATGGTCAATGACATTCTTCAACCCTACAAAGTCAATGGTCAAATCATCGTGAAAAGGGGTGATCAATGCTACACCTGTACCATGAAATTTTAACATGCTGCTTTAATTTTGTTTAGATAATTAATTAGGTTCTCAATATTATATTCTAAATTTTTCTCCTCAATTTCCAACATCAAGTCCAAGAAAGGACGGTTTTCTTTTGAATAAAAGCCAATATTGAATCCACTGTTATTGGCAAGGAGCAAATAACGCAAATAAGGGTTAAGCTTTAAAGAGGGAACTAAAATAAAATCCATTTTTTCAGAACAAAACTCATTGAAATAATGGCTGGGCTGACCAATAATATTGAAATGTTTATGTGAAAAGGCCTCGATGGAATCAGGTTCTTTATCGTCAAAATAAAGGCCAGTAATTCTAATTTTATAGCCCCATTTATTTCTGATAAATTCCTTGGTAATCCGGAAATCTTCAGCAGAATTGGCTAAAATCCCTATGTGCCTAAATTCATCCGGGATATGAAGTTGTTTTAAGTTTTGATGTAATAATCTATTGTTCAGTCTTTTTTGGACAGCAATCTCTTTTAGCCACTTCATCAATTACACCTTTTTATCCAACATTTCCAGGAATTCATTCTCAGAGATCAGTTTAATCCCTAATTTTTCAGCTTTTTCTTTTTTACTTGGACCCATATCCTCACCTTCAATAATAAAGTCCAAGGCTTTGGATACAGATTTTAAATATTGGCCCCCATTTGCTTCAATGAAATCAATTATTTCATCTCTTTTAAAATGATTCAGTTTGCCCGAAGCGAGGATTTTTAGTCCGGTAAGTTTGTTGCTTGCTAATGTCCTTTCTTCCTCCATCAACACAAAGTTGAGGCCCTGCGTTCTCAAACGGTCAATTAATTTTAAGTTTTCCTTGTCATTGAAATATTCATGTATGCTATGAACCAGAATATCACCTACTCCATTGATGTTCAGTAACTCCTCACTTGTTGCATTTTTTAGGGCTTCTATATTTTTAAAATACCTTGCAAGGATTTGAGCAGTATTCTCACCGATATTTCTAATTCCAAGGGCAAAAAGAACTTTTTCAAATGGCTGGGATTTGGAAGCTTCTATTCCTTCCAGCATATTGGAAATTACTCCTTCCTGAAAAGTATTTGCCTTTAGCCTTTTGATCCTATCTTCCTGCTCCCTACTAAGAGGAAGGTTCAACTTGATCATAATGGCATGAACCGTATTTTCATGGAGTGATACTTCAACGAGTTTTTCTAATGAAACCCAATTACCGATAAGAACATGAAGAACCACCGGGACAGGTAAATGATCTTCCATCTGGGGAAGATGGCTTTTGTCCAGTATTTCCTGAAGCTTCAGGAGTGTTCCAATATTCTGGGCTACTTTTTTGTTGGAGGTCCTGATAAACAATTCAAAGGCTTTGATAACAGCTTTTAGTGGCTGGTCAAGGTGCCTTTCTGTAAATTTTTGAATTGCTGTTAGTGAAATACCATCCGTAAGTGAGAAGAAGGCTTTGGTCAATGAGATAAAAAGATAACCATCATCAGACTTTTGATATTGATCCTGACTCATTTCCAAGCCTAAGAGTTGATCTGATTTGCTTTCCAACTCATATAAATCTGCAAAATTCCTGATATACCCCTGGTCGATTAAGGTTTTAATCCTTTCAGTTCCCAATGAGTCAATGTCCATTGCCCTTTTGTGCACAAAATGTTCTATTCTTCCCAAGATCTGTGGAGGACAATTTTTGGTATTGGGACAAAAATGCTTGGCCTCTCCTTCTTTTCTTTCTAAAGGCGTTTCACATTCCGGACAATGTTCGATATAATGAACTGGGCCTGCACCGGGCTTTCGCTTTTCCATGACCACACCAGTAATTTTTGGGATGATTTCCCCTCCCTTTTCAACCATTACAGTGTCCCCCTCATACAATCCAAGTCGCTCTATTTCATTGGCATTATGTAAAGATGCCCTTTTTACAGTTGTTCCTGCGAGATGAACGGGAGACAAGTTTGCCACAGGGGTGATTGCACCGGTTCTCCCCACTTGATAGGTAATGGATAATAATTCACTTTGGGCACTTTCGGCCTTATATTTATATGCTATTGCCCAACGGGGAATTTTGGCGGTAAAGCCTAATTCTTCCCTTTGGTCATAGTCATTGATCTTCAAAACCACACCATCGGTATCTAAAGGAAGCTCAAAACGTTTTTCTTTCCAGTTCTCTATATACTTCAAAACTTCCTTTATGCTCTTACACTTTGTATAGGTTGGTGAGACATTGAACCCCCACTTTTCTAGAAGGTGTATGGCTTCATCATGGTGATTGACCCCAATATCTTCGCCTAACAATTGATAGAAATAACAGTTGAGTCTTCTTTTGGCTACAATACTGCTGTCCTGCATTTTGACCGTTCCGGAAGCTGCATTTCTTGGATTGGCCAACGCAGGTTCTCCGATTAATTCCCGCTCTGCATTGATCTTTTCAAATTCTTTGATGGGTAGGAAAATTTCTCCCCTGATTTCAAATTTTTGCGGAATGTTTTTTCCTTTGATATGTATAGGTATGTTTCTGATGGTTTTGACATTTTCAGTCACGACATCTCCTCTTGTACCATCTCCACGGGTAACAGCACGGATCAATTTACCATTTTCATACACCAGGCTTATGGCCACACCATCAAATTTCAACTCACAGAAATATTCAAAGTTCCTGTGGCCAAGCCCCTTGACTACTCTTTCATCAAAAGCTAGGAGTTCCTCTTCTGAATAGGTATTGCCCAAAGAAAGCATCCTATATTCATGCAAGGCTGTTTCGAATTCTTTTGTGATTGTTCCTCCGACTCTTTGGCTTGGGCTGTCTTCCTCCAAAAATTCCGGAAACTCCTTTTCCAATCGGATCAGTTCCTCTAAGAGCTGGTCAAATTCAAAATCCGAAATTTCTGTCCTATCCTCCTGGTAATAAAGGTGGTTGTGGTAGTTTATTGTTTGACGTAAGCGGTCAATCTTTTCTTTGGCCTGTTGTGGGGTCATAGGTAATTACAGGATAGGTTTTGGAGGTAAAGTCCCAAAAATAAGCTTTGTAAAAGGAATGGCAAAAGAATAAGCTTTAGACATTGCTTTTTATTTGTTAGAAGATTTAATCACAGGTATTATATTTGTTCTGATAACCCCATTATGAGTAAAAAAACAGAAATAGAATCTAAAATCCTTGATGTAGCCTACAAGCTATTTTTAGTTCAAGGATATAAAAACACCTCCATGGATGATATCGCCAAAGGTTTGGCCATGAGTAAAAAAACCTTATACAAATATTTTCCAGGAAAATTAGAATTACTGGCAGCATCATTCGATATGTTAAAAAGCCGGCTTTCCCTAAAAGTAGAGACTTTGGTGGATAATAAATATATTCCTTATACTACCAAATTGAAGTCCATGCTGTCTATGGTAGCTTCAGACCTGGCACCACTCAATCCAGAATTATTGGAAGAGCTTCGGGAATATGCTCCGGAAATATGGAAAGAATTACAGAATTACATCAGGGAATCAGCTTATCTGAGGTTCCAGAAATTGATAATGGAGGGTATTCATAAAGGTTACGTGGCTCCTAATGTTAATGTAAGCTTGGTAGTTTTTATTTACACCTGCGCCATCCAAAACCTTATTGATCCCAAATTTTTATCTCAATTTCCTGCCGAAATGAAAAATAATTTAGGGTTGACAACTGCTGAAATATTTGACCAAACAATACAGATTATTTATCAGGGTATTTTGACAAATGAGGCTAAGCTTGAATTTCAAAAAAGCTGATTTATTATTTGAGATATTGATTTCAGAGGTACGGTTTTGTGGCATCTCGACTTATTGAAATGGGCAATAAAACAGGTTGTATTTTTTAATTTTTATGGAGCTTCTACGAAAAGAATCTTTTTAAATTAAACTGAACAGGAAGAATTAAGTACCTTTTTTAAAGTTTCCAATACCATTCAATTTTCTATCTTTGCATCCAATGAAAAAGAAAGATTTCAATAGGTATACCGTTACCTCTGCCTTGCCCTATGCCAATGGACCTCTTCATATAGGTCACCTGGCAGGTTGTTATATTCCTTCAGATATATATGTCCGTTATCTAAGGTCAAATAAAAAGGATGTTGTCTATGTGTGCGGTTCGGATGAACATGGTGTAGCCATTACCATCAAAGCAAAAAAGGAGGGAATAAGTCCTCAAGAAGTAGTGGACCGCTACCATGAAATGATGAAAAAGAGCTTTTTGGAATTCGGTATAAGCTTTGACCATTATTCCAGGACTTCAGCAAAGATCCACCATGAGACAGCCGCCGGATTTTTCAAAGATTTATATGACAAAGGTGAGTTTTTGGAGCAAAATACCGAACAATATTATGATGAGGAAGCAGGCCAGTTTTTAGCTGACAGGTATATTGAAGGAACCTGCCCTAAGTGTGGTAATGAAGGGGCTTATGGAGATCAATGTGAAAAATGTGGAAGTTCATTAAGTCCTACTGACCTGATCAACCCCAAGTCCAAACTCAGTGGAAGTGTGCCGGTTTTAAAAGAAACCAAACACTGGTTTTTAGACTTGGCGAGGTATACAGATTTCCTTAAAAACTGGATTTTGGTTGAGCATGAGCATGATTGGAAAAATAATGTATTAGGTCAATGCCGTTCCTGGCTTGAGGCAGGTGAAGGGCTTCAGGCAAGGTCAATGACGCGCGATATGGACTGGGGAATTCCAGTGCCGGTTGAAGGAGCAGAGGGTAAAGTTCTGTATGTATGGTTTGATGCACCCATAGGGTATATATCGAGTACAAAAGAATGGGCAGCTGAAAAAGGAATTGATTGGGAGCCTTATTGGAAAGATGAGGATACCAAACTTGTTCACTTTATCGGTAAAGATAATATTGTTTTCCACTGCATCATTTTTCCGGCAATTTTAAAAACCCATGGGGGTTTTGTATTGCCTGATAATGTTCCAGCCAATGAATTCCTGAATTTAGAGGGAGATAAAATCTCAACATCAAGAAATTGGGCAGTTTGGCTCCATGAGTATTTGGAGGAATTTCCAGGGAAACAGGACGTGCTTCGTTATGTCCTGACAGCAAATGCTCCTGAAACCAAGGATAATGACTTTACTTGGAAGGATTTTCAATCAAGAAATAATTCTGAATTAGTGGCCATTTATGGCAATTTCGTCAATAGAGCAGTTGTACTGACCCATAAGTTTTTTGGGGGAAAAGTACCTGATCTTTCCCAGCTTGAGGATATCGATAAAGAAACCCTCCAATTATTGAAGGAGTTTCCGGAAAAAATCGCCACTTCTATTGAAAGATTCAGATTCAGGGAGGCATTATCTTTTGTAATGGATTTTGCCAGAACCGGAAACAAATACCTGGCAGATACCGAACCTTGGAAGACCATTAAGGAAGATCAGGATAGGACAGGGACTATTTTGAATATTGCTTTGAACTTAGCATCCAATTTAGCCATTGTGGCCGAACCATTTCTGCCTTTTACTTCGGCAAAAATATTCGAAATGTTTAACCTGAATGGCTTGAATTGGGGTAATGTTGGTAGGGCAGACCTGCTCAAACCTGGAGATTTACTCAATCCTGCCGCTTTATTGTTTGAAAAAATAGAAGATCATGTGGTTGAATCACAAGTCAATAAATTGCTGGAATCAAAAAAACGTAATGAATTGGCCAATAAAGAGGTCTCACCAATGAAAGACATCATTTCTTATGATGATTTTGCCAAATTGGATATGAGGGTGGTTAAAGTATTGACCGCAGAACCCTTGCCTAAATCAAAGAAATTGCTCCGATTAACAGTAGATACCGGATTAGGCGTAAAGACCGTTCTTAGCGGAGTCGCGGAGCATTTTAAACCCGAAGAATTGGTAGGTAAGCAAGTGACCATGCTGATTAATTTAGCTCCGAGAAAAATGATGGGAATAGATTCCGAGGGAATGATCCTAATGGCTGAAGACAAAGATGGCAGTCTCAGGTTGCTCCAACCTGATAAGCCAACTGCAGATGGATCAATGATTTCCTAATTTAATATAAAACCACCTGAAATGGTGGTTTTTTTTTGTTAGTTTTTTAAAATCAAGTATATTCAGTCAAAATCAATGGTTTTGTTAAATTCTTGTGTTATGGATACAAATCAATACCAAGTTGGGGGAAATTTTGATGAAATGTTCGTTAAAGAGGGTGAATGTAGAGCCCATTATCATGATTTTTTCAAACTTTTGTCGAAAACCAGTCCAAAAAAAATGTCTCACCTTCAGCATTCTGCCAATAAAACACAGGTTGCTATGGGGATGACATTTAATGTGTACCATGACAATCAGGGAGTAGAAAAAATCCTCCATTTGGATATTATCCCAAGGATTATAGCCCAACAGGAGTGGAAACACTTGGAGGCTGGATTAAAACAAAGGATTTATGTTCTCAACCAATTCATCCATGATATTTATAATGATCAAAAGGTATTGAAGGATAAGATAATACCAGAGGATTTGGTTTTGGGCAGTAAAGATTATCTTAAACCCTGTATAGGCCTTACACCACCAAAGGGAATATGGTGCCATATTACAGGGACTGATCTTGTCAGAAACAATGATGGGAAATATTATATTTTGGAGGATAACCTTCGCTGTCCTTCTGGGGTCTCTTACATGCTTGAAAGTAGGGAAATCATCAAAAGGGCATATCCAGATCTTTTTAATAAACTTGGAGTAATGCCTGTTTCGGATTACCCGGTTAAGCTGTTGAAAATGTTACAGTTTATCTCGAATAAAAAGAAACCGGTAGTTG
Organism: Shivajiella indica; assembly: GCF_042683085.1. Taxonomy (NCBI): domain Bacteria; kingdom Pseudomonadati; phylum Bacteroidota; class Cytophagia; order Cytophagales; family Cyclobacteriaceae; genus Shivajiella; species Shivajiella indica. Next base: position 209,109 of record NZ_JBHUIV010000020.1, read on the forward strand.
GAGTTTTGACTCCCGGTATTTACAATTCGGCTTATTTTGAACACTCTTACCTCGCCTTACAAATGGGTGTTGAATTGGTTTCAGGGATTGATCTGGTTACCAAAGGCAAAAAAGTGTACATGCAGACTACCAAAGGTTTGGAGCAGATAGATGTGCTTTACAGAAGAATAGATGATACTTTTTTGGATCCTATGACCTTTAACCCAAAGTCTATGTTAGGCGTTCCTGGTATTTTTGAGGCTTACAAAGCAGGGAACATTGCTATCGCCAATGCGCCAGGTACAGGAGTAGCGGACGATAAAGCCGTTTATGCCTATGTGCCCAGGCTGATCAATTATTACCTTGGAGAAGACCCTATCCTGGAAAATGTGCCAACTTATTTATGTCGGGAAGAGGAAGACAGGAAATATGTTTTGGATCACATTGAAGAACTGGTTGTGAAAGAGACTAATGCTGCAGGAGGATATGGAATGTTGATCGGACCCAAGTCGACCAAAGAAGAACATGGGAAATTCAGAGAATTAATCAAGAACAATCCTACCAATTACATTGCACAGCCCACATTATCTTTATCTACTGTTCCTACCTGGACTGAAGAAGGATTGCAGGGAAGGCACGTGGATTTGAGGCCATACATCTTATATGGTGAGGACATAGAAGTGATTCCAGGAGCTTTGACAAGGGTGGCTCTAAAAAAAGGATCATTGGTTGTCAACAGTTCCCAAGGCGGAGGAAGTAAGGATACCTGGGTTTTGTATAACTGATTTACTCATTTTCAAATAAATTAAGATGCTAAGTAGAGTAGCGAATTCCATATATTGGCTGGGAAGGTACCTGGAAAGGGCTGAGAACTATGCCAGGTTTATTGATGTAAATTTTAACCTGATGCTTGATCTTCCTCCGGATATGAAAGCACAATGGGAACCATTGGTGATTACTACTGGGGATGAGGATTTATACAAAAAAAAGTATGATTCTTTTGAAAGTAAAAAAGTTATCCATTTTCTGACATTTGATACCGAAAATCCAAACTCCATCATTTCCTCCATCAATTTTGCCAGGGAAAACGCGAGGGTAATCCGGGAGAATCTGACAAAAGAAACTTGGGAGAAGTTAAATGAACTCTACCATTTTGTCCATAAAAGAGCAGATAAAAAAGATAATGGAAAAGATGATCCAAGGTCTTTTTTTGAGAGTGTTAAAAGTCAGATTTTACTCCTTTATGGCTTAGCGGACAGTACAGTGGCCAGGACTGAAGGCTGGTATTTCAGACAATTGGGAATGTTTCTGGAAAGGGCTGATAAAACAAGTAGGATAGTGGATGTCAAGTACCATATCCTTTTACCATCTCCAAACTGGGTGGGAACACCCTTGGATTTTTTGCATTGGACAGCTCTTTTAAAATCGGTTACTGCGTTCAATACTTACAGAAGGTTATATGGAAATATAGAACCCTCCAAAGTGGTCGAATTTTTAATATTGAATAAGTATTTTCCACGCTCTGTGTTTTTTTGTATTAAAGAAGCTGAACTTTGTTTGCACAGGATTTCTGGTACTTCTGTAGGTGGGTTTAAAAATCCGGCAGAAAAAACCATTGGTGAATTAAGATCTAAACTTGAGTTTACTGAGGTAGAAGATATCATTCAGGTAGGATTGCATGAATATTTGGACCAACTTCAGTTAAAAATAAATCAGATTTCAGATAAAATAAATGCCAACTTCTTCCAAATAAAAGATAACTTTATCATTCAAAATTCGAATCAAGAATGACCTTTTGTCTAGGAATAAAAACCAAATACGGTATAGTTGGCCTTTCAGATACCAGAATAACCTCAGGAACAGAGACAACTACTTCAAAAAAAGTTTTCACCGTAAACCGTGAAAAACATTCATTTTTCATTATGACCTCAGGCTTAAGATCAGTACGGGATAAAGCCATTACCTATTTTACAGAAGTCATTGAAGAACAGGATCAGGATTTTACGAAATTATACAAAGCGGTGAATGAGTTTGGGAATCAGGTTAAGAGGGTAGCTTCCGAGGATAAACAGTACTTGGAGGAAGCAGGACTTTCTTTTAATCTCTTTTCAATTATCGGTGGTCAACTGGAAGATGACAAAAGCCCTAAGTTGTACTTGCTATATCCACAGGGAAACTGGATCGAGATCAGGAGGGGGACCCCATTTGTTACCATTGGCAATACAGGAGCAGGTAATCCTGTTTTAAGGCGTTCCCTACATTATGATGATCCTTTGGATTACGCATTGAAATGTGCTTTTTTGGCTTTTGATGCTACCAGAATTTCGGCTAATGATGTAGATTATCCTTTGGATACGGTTGTGTTGGAAAATGACCACTACCATATTGTCGAGAAAAGATTTGAGCAAAAGGAACTTGAACATATATCCAGTTTCTGGAATGATAGAATTAAGGAAGCCATTAGGGAACTTCCTGCTGAGATCCTCCAGAAAGCGTTTAGTGATGAAGCCCCAGTTTCACCTTGATGGTCAGGTTAGAAATCCAACATTTTACCAAGTACACTTATAGTGAACCTGTTTCTCTTGGTCCTCAAAATCTTTTTTTAATTCCTCAACAAAGGTCGTATTTTAATATTGAGCGATCCAGATTACTAATTAATCCCCAATTCGAGGGATTGAATGAAAGATTGGATTTAGAGGGAAATTCCTATTATCAGACTTGGTTTATCCGGCATACTGAATTTCTGGAAATTGAAACCGATTTTATCATTCAATCGGAAAAATACAATCCATATGGATTCATCCTTTCTGAGGGGAATAGTTTTCCTTTCCGGTTTTATGAGTATTCCGAAGATCAGAAATTATATCTTCGACCTTTTCTTAAAACCGAAGATTACCCGGAATTAAAAGAATTTGCATTTTCTGTTCTTTTCCAATCAAAGGATTTGATCGGTTTCCTGGTTAGACTGATCAGTCAGATCCACTCAGAATGGAGGCACACAATTAGAGAGGATCATGGAATATGGCCTTCTTCTCAAACCTTTGTAAGCAAGCAGGGTTCTTGTAGGGACCTTTCATGGATGCTGATGGAAATTCTTAGAAGTATTGGTTTGGCTACCCGTTTCGTCAGTGGTTATGCCTTTAATCCCGAATTGGAAGAAGGTCATGAATTACATGCATGGGTGGAAATTTATTTGCCAGGTGGAGGGTGGATAGGAGTAGATCCAAGTTTAGGGTTGTTTACAGACCATCATTATATTCCCCTGGCAAGTAGTTTTGACCCAAAAAATACTTTTCCAGTTCAGGGTACTTATGGTGGTGCTGGAAATTCCACTCTACATGCAGAGGTTTGGATCAAAGAAATTTGAACTATTGAAATTATTATAGGCCCTTACCTGAACATTTTTTTGGTAATTTCTGTATTAGTCTATAATAAAACTAAACCAAATGAACTCAATAGGAGCTGCCATCTTCCTTTTGGCAATATTACTGTTTTCCACTTTTTTGAATTGGTATGTATTTCAGGCTGTTAAGACCGTCGGGCAGTCTTTGGAATCTCAAAAAGCCCAAAATTTAATTCAATTGGCCTATTGGTTGGTTTTTGGGGGAATCTCAGTTTGGTATATCTGGACTTTTGTAAAAATATCAATTACAGGAGAATTTTCATTTTCTACGCAAACCATGTTCAATGTTTTTTTGACCGTTGTAGTCACTCAACTGGTATGTATTGTATTTTTATTTGCCGAAGATCTTGTGAGGAACATGCAGGCATTAATTGCATATTTCTGGAATAACTCAAGTGGTTTTTTGCTACCGCCGCGAAAAATCTGGGTCAGTGTTCTTGCCTTTGTGATTTCAGCCATACCCTTTTTTGGTTTTGTTTATGGGATGGCTTTTGGAAAACATAATTTTAAAGTACATAAAGAAACCATCTATTTTGAGGATTTACCGGAAGCCTTTGATGGTTTTACAATTACCCAAATTTCGGATATTCATGTAGGTAGTTTTAAAGAGCCTGACCATGTGCAAAAAGGTATCGATTTGGCCATAGCCCAAAAATCAGATCTTTTCGTATTTACAGGTGATCTGGTAAACCACAAGGCAGATGAAATAGAACCTTTTATTGATCAGTTTGCTATGATTAAGGCCCCTTATGGACAGTTTTCAATCATCGGAAACCATGATTATGGAGATTATATTGCCTGGCCAAGCAAGGAAGCGAAGGAGGAAAATTTCAGAAAATTCAAGAAACAGCATGAGAAACTAGGTTATAGACTTCTCTTGGACGAGAATATTCGGATTGAAAAAGACGGTCAATTTATACAATTATTAGGAGTAGAAAATTGGGGGGTAGGTTTTGGAGCCAGGGGTAACCTGGATAAAGCTTTGAAAGAAACTTCTACTAATGATTTCAAAATCCTTTTATCCCATGATCCCTCCCATTGGGATGCGGAAGTTAAAAACAATCCCAATCCAATCCATTTGACACTTTCCGGTCATACCCATGGAATGCAATTTGGTATTGAAACACCAATAATCCGTTGGAGCCCTGTCCAATACCGTTACCCTAACTGGGCAGGTTTGGCTATGGAGAATAATAGGTTTTTATATGTGAACAGGGGTTTTGGTTTTCATGCCTTTTCCGGTAGAGTTGGCATTTGGCCTGAAATTACAGTGATAGAACTAAGGAAAAAGAGATAATTTTTTCGGTGGTTTAAAAACCATTTTCCCAACATCTGGTTCAATAAACATGAATTCAGTTTTTATATTCATTACCATGTTTTTGATTTCTCTGCAGGGAAAACCAAATCAACTGGAAGATTTTAGGTGGAAAAATAGAATTTTATTGGTTTTTCAGAACGAAATCGCATCAATTGATGCCTTTTCAGATAGTTTGGAAATTGAAATGAGAGAAAGAAGACTTCTGTATTTTTTTGTGAGTGAAGAATTTAAAAGTAATGTTGAGGTAGATTTTTCAAAACCATATCTTGAGTCTTTAAAAAGAGAATTTGGAATGGGAGGAAATACTGGGTCATGGGTTCTCATAGGACTTGACGGTGGGGTTAAAATGAAAAGGGAATGGAAATTGGATTGGAATTTAATTTTTAAAACCATTGATTCCATGCCCATGAGGAAATCTGAAATCAAGCGCATTAATTAGGACTAATCCCTGAATAATAGGATTTTTTTGTTTGTTACAGTGAAAAAATACCCAATATAGGGTATTTTTATAAAATAAATATCAGGTTATATTTGGGATAAATAGTTTGCCTATGAAATTCTTCTACCTATCTACCAATAATAACGATCAAGGATTTTTTGAAATACATCACAGAGAGTGCCCAAGCTTACCTTCCATCCATCATAGGGATTATATAGGTCCCTTCAACAATCCGAAGGAAGCTTTGAAAAAAGCCATTAACTTTAATCCAAATGCAGCCCTATGTCCTATATGTTCTCAAAAGCCGGTGAAAATTGGAGGTTCTTCAAATAGCCGGATTGTTGAAAAATGAGTGGATTTAATATTGGTCCAACATATATTTAATAACATCTGTAGTGGTGACAATTCCCCTGAGTTCCTCACCATCCACAACAGGTAAGGCATGGAATTCTTCAGTGGCAAAAATTACTGCTACATCACGGATGGAATCAGTACTGCTCACCACTTTTGGCTTTGCAGTCATGACCTGTTTGATGCTTAAAATCTCAAGAACTGCCTCATCTGCTCCTTCCTGATTTTCGAATAATGCACCAAAAGTCAATCTGTTGATATCTGTCCTGCTTAGAATTCCGGTTATTTTTTTTCCTGCCAGTACTGGTATATGTCTTATTTTATGTTTTCGGAACAAAGATACCACATTCTGCAAGGGTTCATTTTCCTGAACTGCATATACAGGGCTTGTCATAATGCTACTTATAGGCTCTCTCTTTTTCATTTTCGTTTTGGGTTTGGTTTTCAGTATCGAAACTACATCGAATTTCATTTAAAAATCCTGATGAAAGTCATGAAGTCTTTTGATTTTTAATGGGACAAATCCATTGATTTTTTACTAGCTTCTGAAATAGCCCTCAAACAAAACTGTATATCCATCATTAGCTTTAGAAAATTTTAAATGCATAACAGCAGTCGAAACCCATCCACCAAAAATGGGATTCCATGGGTTCTTGTTTATTTTTGTAAGTGTGAAAGCAGGCCAGAAGCTATGAAATTGGAAAAGCAAATCAAGAACTTGGGAACCAGCCGTTTTTTTGAAAAATTGAAATCAGGGTAATATAATTTCCCTTATTTCTTGGAATTAAACTGTCAAGGTTCTTATTTTCGTGAATCAATTCGGGGTGTGGCGCTCCCGATTAATATCGGGACGGGAGCGTATCCTGACTGTGGTCAGGATGGTCGCAGGTTCAAACGTTGAATCTTAAAAAGATTGAATTGAATAAATATATATAAAACGGGGTGTGGCGCAGTCCGGTAGCGTATCCTGACTGTGGTCAGGATGGTCGCAGGTTCAAACGTTGAATCTTAAAAAGATTGAATTGAATAAATATATATAAAACGGGGTGTGGCGCAGTCCGGTAGCGTACACGTCTGGGGGGCGTGTGGTCGCAGGTTCAAATCCTGTCACCCCGACAAATGAATGGCAGTTCTTAAGGACTGCTTTTTTTATTTAAGGGGTAAAGAAGGTGTACCTCATTTTTTCAATTGTTCCTAAATAACATTCCTTATTTTTTCTGTCCATGCAACGTCAAGACCTATAATACAATCTCTTTCTAAGAATGTATGAAAATATATTCGCATACGCCCCTTTTAAAATTCAATTAAATATGATAATCCGCATTTTAATTTCATTTTTCTGTTTAGCCTTATTTTCATGTCAGAAGGATCCTGAACCTGCTTTCATTGGGTTTGAATTGGAAATTAAGGATGAGGAACCTTTTGGGAATATAATGTGGTTTGAAATCCATTCTCATAATCGAATACCCGATTCCGATCTTCAGTTTTTCATAGAAGAACAAGAAGTCATCCCTCAAAAGCTGGCAACAGGTGAATGGGAGGTGAATATTGTTGATTTTGATCCCGGTGTACTAAGTTTGAAAGTATGTCTGAGATCAAACAAAAAAAATATCAGGCAAACCAATTTTAAAAAGGCGGAATATCTACTTGATTTGATGGTAGATGAAAGCTTCCTATCAAATGAAACAAAACATTTTGTAATACTATGGGATCAAAACGGGAATCAATTTTATAACAATGAAATCAAAGCATCAGGAAGTCATAAAGTACCACTTGGAAATACTTTACTTAGGAAAATTAGTATCGGAATATTTACCAAAGTAGAAGATTTTGGGCAGGGTTTGGGCCAGATTTTTACCCAAGTACCTATAGGAAAAACTTGGCCCTTGAAAGTTCAAGAGGCACTTAGGAACGAATTTGGAACAGCCAATTTGCTCCTGCGCAATATTCCCCAACATGATGAATATTGGATAAGTAGTAAGGGGAGTTTTTCCCATGGGCAGATGTTAAAAAACAACCATCCTGTATTTCTGGATTTTATTCCTTCCAGATTTTTTGTCAAGCTCCACCAAGATTCAAAAATTTTTGGAAAATTTTTCCCTCAAGAATCTAAGTTTGCCGGACAAACTTTGGAAATTGATCTAGGGGAACTTCAGGAATTAGAACCACTTCAGCTTAATTTCAACAAATCAGTAATAGGTTCATATTCAATTTACGGTTTTGAAAATCCTCAAAATTTATGTACTCAATACCCACTTGCAATTGGAGGATTACAGGATCAAATTAAAATTGGCATTTCAGACTATTCAGCATTCTTCCCTTTTGTTGAATTCCAATTGAATTATCAACAAGAAGATGCTCTGGTTTTTTCCAGATTCAGGGGAGAAGATTTTCCTTCATTTTTTACTGTGTATGAGTCAGGAATTTCTTTGGAGGAAGTTGGTGAAGGTAAATTCAACCTTGATATCAGGGGAGAAATAGACCTTCTTTTTTCCACTTGGAAAGGACATGATGAATTCGGAGTCAATTGGTTTGTTTTTGTCGTTCAAAGTCCTGAAGAAAATTTATTGGCAGCCCCATTATTGGCCAATAATACCCTGTCAATCAAAAATTTGGAGCTCAATAGCCTTATTATTGAAAATAGTGATTTCCTTGAGGATTACACTGAATTTTTGGAGTTTTTTTCCCTAGGAATAAGCAAAGATTATGATCGAAAGGCTCGAATCTTTCATTCTAAAATGATGCCCTTTTCCAATTTTGGATTGAACATTGAATTTAATAAGGAAGAAATCAATAGATATCTTTTATTTAATAATTATCATTTATGAAAAATTTTCTTTCATTGCTTTTATCACTTTTAGTGATATTTTCTGCCAAATCTCAAGATCAAACTGATCTGTTTATGGATAGTGTCATGCAGGTTCAGAAAATACCAGGAGCGGCAGTTGTTGTCGTCAAAAATGGTGAAATCATAAAAAAGGCCACCTATGGTCTTGCTAATTTGGAGTGGCAAATCCCTCTAAAAGAAAGCAGTCCTTTTCAGCTTGCCTCGGTAACAAAAATCTATACGGGATTACTATTAGGTAAAATGCATCAGGATGGGCTACTTTCAGTCAATGATCCAATTGGCTTATACCTGGATTCAATTCCTGAAAATTGGAAAAATATTACCATTAGACAATTGGCCTCCCATCAATCAGGAATTCGTATGATTCCATTGGAAAATTTTCATGAGTTAGAAGCTGCATTAAAAGCCGCAATTGAAGGCGATTTGGAATATGAACCCGGAACAAAAGAATATTATGTCAGTACTGATTATGCTTTTTTAAATAAGATCCTTCAAAAGGTTACAGGAAAATCATTTCCTGATGTAATGAACGACATTCTTCTTGAACCTCTGGGTTTATTTCAGACTGGTTTTGATCAATTAAAGGACGGGGGATTATTCCGAACATCCCAATTGGTAAAAGGACGGGTATCTGTATATGGATGGGACAGTGGTGATTATTATAATTCAGATATGCGATTTCCTGATTGGTTTTATCCTGCCGGTGGAATTTATTCATCAATAATTGATCTAGGTAAAGTAATGCAAATACTTGATAATGAAGAATTTATTACTAAAGAAATTCAGGACATGATTTTTGGCCCAAATCCCTTAAAAGGTAATGTAACCTCAAATTTTGGACTAGGTTGGATAACAGAAGATTATCAGGGACACAAAATGACTTGGCATAGTGGCGGCCCTGCTTTAGCAGACCTCATCCGTTTTCCTGACCTCAAAATCAGTATCATTGTTTTAACGAATCGCAGGGGTGGATTTTATCCATTTCTTGCAAGAGGAGTGGCTAGGTATTTTGTAGATGGATTGGTAATGCCTGAAATTCCTAAATAAGGCTAAATGCTTTTCATAGAAATTGTAAAGTTTCAGATCATCAAAAATATTTTAAATTAAAGAACATCCATTTAATCAAACCTCTTTAATAATTACTTGGAATTAAATCATCTAAATAATTATTTAGATTAAGACAGCCAATAGTTCGGAAGGGGATTGAACTTTTGAAATCTGGTCAGCTGCAAGTTCTTTATTAAGTTGATATTCAAGTTCAAATATGAGACCGTCCACATAAATACTGTCCATTTTCAATTCATTATAAAAATTTGCATTTTTTCTTTTGCCGGTCAATGGAATTCCATAAGAATTAAATACTCCTATGGCTTTTTTCTTTTTTTCATAATTTCCCATCTTCTTAAAGTCTATTTGTAATATGAATAGAAAGATTTTTTGCTTAATTGGCTCAAATATTTTGCGAAACCAGAATTATTGAATTCTTTTAGAATAATCTTCTTTTTTGTTGATTAATGTTTGTACGGAAAAGTTGCTTTTTATGTTAAAAAAATATGTTAAAAGTTGTCATTTTTTTTCAAAAGTATCTAAATAGTTATCCCAATCTTCTTTAGTATCAATATCTGAAAGCCAATTCAGTAGTGAATAAGTTGATTTTTTGGATTCTATGGTGTTTATGGAAATTTTCAATACTTTTTCTGTACTCCATGGAATATTTTTAAATATTTCTGGATAAACCTGGTTTGAGCCCAATAAATAATAACCGCCATCATAAGCCGGTCCAAAAACGACATCTTTTTCTTTAAGGCAATTAAAAGCATCCATCAATATCTCTGTTTTCAGGTAAGGGCAATCTGTTCCAATTATTACGACGGATTTATAGCCCTTGCTAAAAACTTCAATAAATGCATTTAACATCCTTTCTCCAAGGTCATTTCCTTTTTGTTGGCAAGCAATAAATTTTAGAAATTTGTTGTTCGGTAAGTCTTCTAAATAGTCTGAAAAAAAAATAAATATATCTATTTCAGTCAAAGGTTGTAATTGCCTGTAGGTGGTATCAACCAAATACTTGTAAATGTTCAGGGCCTTTTGGGCTCCTAAAGCATCAGCCAGCCTGGTTTTCACTTTTCCCAAAACAAGGTTTTTTTGGAAAACAATGATGGCTTTTTGGTTCATTGAATCAATAATTTAATCAAAAACTCTTTTTTAAAGTTAGCAATGATTTTTCAGCTCCCATTCTTTCCAGAAGAAATTCATCAACTTCCTTATCTGAAATAATTTCATTGAATTTGAATACACCAAAATAGCTGACAAAATCAATTCGTCCTTAATTTATCGTTCTTATATATGAAAATAAATCAGCAATTTCTTGATCTGAAAGGTTGTCTATCAAACCTTTATTCATAAAGGAACGGCCTCCGAGGTAACCCTGACTTTTTATTTCTTCCGTTTTTATAAAAATTTTAGTACCCCCCATAAACCCAATGGTAGTTCCTGAGTCCTCCTTTTTCACCAGGTAGCCTTCTATATTTTGTAAATCTTTCTTGGTAACCCGATATATTGAATAATTTGATTCTACAGCTGCATCCGGATCGAGAATTGCAGTGAGGAGGGCATCTAAGTCACGGTTAGCTGAGCCATCCAATGCAGGTGCAAAATCATGTCCCTTATTTCCAACTTTATGGCACATGAGGCAAGTTTCGAATAGGACTTTACCTTTTGATACACTTCCTTCATTATTGTTTATTATACTCTTATAGCTTATAATTTTTTCATTCAATAGTTTCTTATCGCTTTCTTCAATTTCATAAATCGTATTTAATATTTTGTTGCTGATTGGGTCTGATGGATTGTAACTTTTAATTTGTTCAGCTGATGATTTATCAAATGCTGAAATTTCCAATATGTTGGATGCAAATAATTTTTTTAATATTTCCGAACCTTGATTCGAGCCGGAGAATAAATTAGCTATTTCCCTTTTTTCAAATTGATCCAGAATTGGAATCCATCTTTTTAATTCTTTTTCTCCTTCCGAAGGATTTGACTTGGAATAATTATTTAATGCTAAGGCTCGATTATTGAAACTAAATTCTTCAACCTGAAAAATTTGATAAAAGTATTCTTGATTGGCGTTTAAATCAATTTCAAGGGCCTTGATTAATAGATTTAGTGTTTTTTCCGAGACATTTTTGTTAATCAATGAACTTAATGATTGACTGGAATATTTTATTTTTAATCGACTGATTGCCTCTAAGCCCAAGTTTTTGTCAATTTCAGAATCATTATTTAAAAGGAATTCTATTTGGGTAATTAATAAATTAGAAAGTAAATCAGATTGGATTAAGCTTTGGTTTTGGATAGCATATCTGACATAATTGGATGAATTATTAAGGTCTGCGAAATAAGGCTTTGCTATCTTATAGATTTCTTGATTTCCCAACATTTGGGAAATAATAATAAAGTTGGTCTCATCCAATTCGGAAATATTAGCTTTTGGCCAAAGGTCTAGGAATAATTGTTCTTTCTTTTCATTATCTAAAGCCTGAATAGCCCAAATTTTATTGGAAGTAGGGATATTTGAAGCAGCTGGGGAATTTAAAAATGAATATAACTCAGAAGGGTAACTTTCTAATGCCTTTCTTGCTAAGTATCTCTCGAATCTTCTTTCATAGGAACCTCCCATTTGGTTTCCTTCTAACTCAGGTTTACATGCTAAAAGTAGAATTTCAATGGTTTGAGGGACAGCACTGCCAATTTCTGATAACGTACGGATAACCTGAGACCTGATCAAAGAATTTGAATCCTCAATCAATAAATTCAATTTACTGGCCGTCTCCGAAGGACTTAAATTAAAAGTAATAAGAGATCTAATGGCTTCCCTCCTTAAATTTTCCATTGGATCTTGAATAAGGCCATTCATCAATTTTTCATCATAATGATTGATTCCTTCAAGACTCCATAGCGCATGGATTCGCGTTATTTCATCCATTGAGGAATCACTGGCAAGATGGATTAAGCTTGGTGATAGTTTTTTTGTTTCAGAAATCGTCCTATCGGATATTTGTTGCCATGCGGACCTTTTTGCCCAAAGAGAAGGTGACTTTAAATACTTAACCAATTCTTCCGTTTTCATTTTTTTGAAGTCGGGGATTTCTCTTTTTTCTTGGCTGACATGACGAATTCTCCATATCCTTCCATGGGATTTATCTCTTTCTGGATGAGTGGTGGGAACCTCATTATGGGAAACAATCTTGTTATACCAATCTGCAATATATAGCGCACCATCTGGCCCAAACTCCATATTTACAGGACGAAACCAAGGATCCTCAGACACCAATAAATCCTCAAGATGTTTTGAACTGTAACTGCCGTCAGAATTTCTTATAATTTTTACAGAATTTATTGTCCCTGTAATTGGATTAGCTAAAAAAGCAACATCTCTCCATTCTTCAGGAAAAGATCCTGATTCATCATCTGCAAATGCTAATCCAGACAGACCTGTTCCCCCAACTCTAAATTCGTGAAAGGGAGGCAAAAAGGGTTGATATGGGCGGATTTTTTCATTGCCAATTCCCGGAAAACTTGTTCCGGATTCCATTGGAATCACAGAATAGCCCAAATCATTTGCCTCAGTCCCATACCACTGTCCATTGTGACGTAATTGATAACCCCAAATGTTGTTTAATCCTGAATTAACAATTTCCATTTGTGTTCCGGAAGTTGAAAATCTTGCTATTTTACTGTAATCCATTCTTAATTTTAAATCACTTTCATAAGCTGAAACTTCTCCCTTATTTAATGCCCCATGACTAAAATGAATCCAATTTCCAGGAGCCCTGATAAGAGTATGTGCCATGGTATGGGTATCAGTAAAGCCAAAACCTGAAAAATATGGGATTCTTTTATCCGCCTTCCCATCATTATTTGTGTCCTGTAGCAGGAAAAGTTCTGATCCTTGTGCCACAAATGCCCCGTTTTTAAATGGAAGAATGCTTTGAGGGATTGTTAAGCCATCAGCCCAAACATTTATTTTTATAGGGGAATCATCAAAAAGATTGGATAGGATTAATATTTTATCATCTCCTTTAGTTTCACCTTTATAAAGTTTTGATATTCTTTTAAACTCAGGATGGTTTTTTTGGGCATCAGAGTCATTCATAAGATTCAATAAGTCGTACCATTTAATATCTGAAATGGGATCTAAAGGATACATAGTTGCTGTCTGGGTCCATAATCTTCCAGATTCATCAAAAGTCAAATCAATAGGGTTAATTACTCCATCCCTTTCACTTGCCACCAGTTCAATTATAAATCCTTCAGGTAACTTAAATTTTTCCAGCTGTTGTTCAGGAGTCAACGCACCATTTCTCTGAGAATCTTTAATTGTTTGGTCTTGTATAGGTGAGTTACAATAAAAAAATAAAGAAAGTGTTATTAAAAAAATGGATCCTAGAAGGATATTTCTTTTTATTTTCATTTCAATTATTATCAAGTAATGTTAATTATTTTGAACAGAAATATTCAATGCTCACTTAAAGTGGTAATAGTCAAATCCCGAAACTCGATTTTTGCATTTCCTCCACTGTGTAATTGAATAGCAATCAATCCTTTTTTTGGTATATCAGGATATTTTTCTTCATACTCACCTGTCTTTACTCCATTGATAAATATTTCATGAAAATCTCCTTTACACCTGATAGTGTAACTGTTCCATCCATTCTCTGAAAGAACATGTTTTAAAGTTTCTAAATCACCACCCACTAACTTTCCGCGTCTGTGTTCATCATAGATATCTCCCCAATATCCAGTCCCGATGTCAGCTTGGTAGCCAACCATATTATTGTTAATTATATTGGATCGGTATTGTATTCCACTGTTAATTAAACCTGTGCTAGCATCTCCGGTCAGTCTGAAAAGACACCTAAATTCAAAATCTCCATAGATTTCCTCAGTATATAAATAATTGTTCTCCTCTATTTTCTGTACACCATCTCCACCTACAATAATACCATTTTCGACTTTCCAAAGATCTTGATGTTCTGATGGATGAACTTTCCAACCTTCTAAGGAATTTTTATTGAAAATGGAAACAGTATTTTTAAAGTGTTGCCCGAAAACAGGAAAAAAGTTGAATGTGAATCCTATAAAAAAGATTAATGAAATTCTATTTTGAAGCTTTATTAATGACTTTATCATTTTTTGTTTTGAGTTTTTAAGGTAGAGGAAAATTACCAGATGTACTTTTTCAGAATTTGCTGAATTTCATCAATTCCTAATATGCATAATTTTTTATTAAATAATTTCAAACTGCCCACTTTCTATCATTGGTAAATGCCACATTTAGCCATTTTTTAAGTGAAATGGGTTGCATCTTTGTGACAATTTCTTCACGAATTTGGTCCTGTTCACTAAGAGTAGGCTGCCAGGCATCTGGGGAAACCACAAAATCTATTTCAATAAATAATTTTTGGCCGGATTTGGAAACCCGTAGAAAGGATTCGTGAAAATGGTATTTATCTTCAATATCATCCACTATTTCCTGGCATAATTCGAAATATTTGTTTTCTGCCTTCATGTCCAAAACTTCCCGGATTTGTCTCCCCATATTGGTTATAGGTACTTTGAGAAAGTATCCTGACACTATTACAACCATTAAAGGATCTGTATAGGGTTGTAAAAATTCAAATTTTGTATACCCCAATGCAAATGAAAAAAGGAATCCTGCCAAAACGGCCAAACTCAGATAAGTATCCATCAACCATTGTTGGGATTCTGCTTCCACCAAACCTGAATGATTGTTATTATGTTTTCTTTTGAGAAAGTAATAGACCACAAAACATCCGACAGTTGCTATCAGGGAATAAAGTACCCCCGAGGTTGCGTTAACGTCCTGACCACCTGAAAGAATGGTAGAAAACCCTGAAAAAAAAGAAAAAAGGCAAAGTATCGTAATCACTAAAAACTTACCAAGAATTATGATGGGCTCAATCATTTCTTTTCCGTAAGGGAAGCGTTCAAAATCCTGCTCTTTCATAAATGAAGCGGTGATTAATGAAATGATAGATAGGCCGACACTGATCAAAGAATAAATTCCATCAAAAAGTATGATTTTAGAATTTTCAAAAACTCCCCAAATGATGGCCATTAAGGCAAAAAACAAGGCCCCATAAACTGATATTTTTAATAGCCTCCTTTCATGATAGTTGTTTTGGTTCATTTTCTTAGGGCAATTATGATGTCTTAAATCAATTTTTTCATTGAATTCCCCTAAAATAATCAAATTTAATCTTCAGTTAATTCTGCTATTGCTTTATTTGGAAATTAGATAAAGATTTGTGTTTTATTTAAATCTTAAACTCAATGAAATTTGAAAAGAACAGATTATTATTCATTTTTTTTATTTTGTCTTTTTGGATGCTGTCGCCTGTTTTTGGGCAAAATATATCAAATAAAGATAAACCAAAGATTGGATTGGTTTTGAGTGGAGGGGGCGCTAAGGGAATGGCGCATGTGGGCATTTTAAGGTATATGGAGAAGGCCGGTATCAGGCCAGACTATATTGTTGGAACAAGTATGGGATCGGTTATCGGGGGGTTATATGCTATTGGGTACAGTGCAGATGAACTTGAAGCCATAGTCAGAAGTTCAGATTGGGAATTGATAGTTTCCAACCGTGTTGGCTTTAATGATGTCTCATTTGAGGAGAAAGAATATTATAACCGGTATTTAATTGAGCTGCCAGTTATTGACAAAAAAATCACTTTCCCTTCAGGGTTAATTGAAGGCCAGAAGCTTTCTGAAACTTTACATTATTATACCTGGCCCGCAAATGAAATTCATGATTTTGATAAGCTCCCAATTCCCTTTAGGTGTATCACAACAGATGTGAGAAATGGGGAAGGAATCGTCATTAAAAGTGGCTACCTTCATGATGCCCTTCGTTCTAGTATTGCAATTCCCACATTTTTTACTCCCTTTGATATGGACAGTACTTTGGTGGTTGATGGTGGGGTAGTAAATAATTTTCCGGTTGATGTAGTCCGGGAAATGGGAGCGGATATTGTCATTGGGGTGAATGTGAGTGATGAAGATTTTGTGGACCCTAAAGAACTGGGCTCATTTTCAGCAATTTTGATGCAGATTGCCATGTCCAAATCTTACAGCAAATTGAAGGAAAATATAGCTAATACCGACATCTATATCAAACCTGATCTAAAGGGCAATTCTACAGGTAGTTTCAGTAATTATGCTGAGATTCTTTATTTGGGTGATTTGGCGGGACAACAGCACTATGAGGAGTTTAAAGCATTGGCTGAGAGAATTGGGATGAATAGGCAGACGGAAGGAATTGGGCTTGATGTGGAACCCATTTTGGTTAAAGAGATAGAAATAACAGGGAACGTACTCTTTACTGATAGATTGATCCAATCCAAACTAGATATCCAATCCGGAGATGTGGTTTCAAGAAATCAGGTTAGGGACGGAATTTCAAGGGTTTTTGGTATCAATGGATTCCATAAAGTCGATTATTCAATTTCACCTATTGAGGGACAAGCCTTTAAGCTTCAGATTAGAGTTAAAGAAAAGCCAAAAAGCCTGTTGTTTGCTTCAGTGCATTATGATAATCGTTTTTCTGCCGGCATTTTGCTGAATTTGACCATGAGGGATGTGATTGGTAAATCTTCCAGAACAGTGTTGGTGGGGGATATATCCCAAAACCCGAAGTTTAGGTTCGATTATTATAAATATATAGGTGGGCAAAAAAGATATGCGTTAAATTTTAGAGGGGATTATATCAATCAGGAAATCCCCGTTTATGACAAGGGTGAACAAATAGATCTGCAAAGGACTGTAGAGCGCAGGGTTGCTGCGAATATTTTGTCAACCCAATCTTTAAAGGAGACTTATATTTTAGGCACATTTTATGAATTCAATAAAGTCAATTCCAGGTTTAATATTGAATTTCCTGAAGGGATTGAGAATGCTTTCACAAATTTCTTTGGATTGAGGACAGCTTATTCACGAAATACCTTAAATGACAGGAATTATCCTACCAAAGGAACCGAATCTATTGTGGATTTTAGGTACATATTCGGTAATAATTATGACCTGAAATTAAAGGATGGAATAGACACCTTGTTTTTGGAGGGGGGTGATGAACCTTTTGGAATACCTAAGGAGGATCTTCCAGGGCTTATTGATATCCTTACGCCTAATGCTTACTTTTCAGCATTTTTTAAAATAAAGAAGTTTTTTCCTCTCAGCAATAAATTTCAGGTAATGCCAAATTTTGCAGGAGGTTTGACATTATCTAATGAGGTTGAAGGACCGATTTTCGATAATTTTGTTCTGGGTGGTATCCAAAGGGTCAGGATAAATGATACCAAAGTTTGGGGGCTAAATTACAGGGAGTATTTCAAGCCAAATTTTGCAAAATTTGGGGTAGATTTTCAATTCATACCGCTACAAAATATCTATATAAGAACTGGAATCAACGCATTGGGGGTAAGTGATCATATTCCATTGAAAAATATGGGTAATGAACTTCTGGATGAGTTTTTCAGTGATAACGGTATTGTTGGATATGGGATTGATATAACTTATAAATCAATTTTAGGACCAATTATATTGGGAGTAGGACGAAACAGCGCTGATAAAAACATGAGGGTCCATTTTGGAATAGGATTCTCATTTAATTATTCGGATAGATAAACCACATATTTATGTGTTGCAATTTGTTTGAATTAGGCTGATCTTTGTGTCATTATGAAGGTTTAATTTTTATTTGTTCAGGTTTCTGTATTCCATTTGGAATCAGTTATTTTACAATTCTCCATTTTGTGGAGCAATCCTTCTCATATGACATTCAATTCATTCATACAACATTTTAAAAAAGCCTTAAAAGGTCTGGAGGAAGATTTTACTCAGATCAGTATAAAAAGGGCGATATTTTACCTTTCAGTACCTATGATTCTGGAAATGGTCATGGAATCACTTTTTGCGGTGGTAGATATTTTTTTCGTAGGGAAACTGGGAGTCTTTGCAGTGGCTACTGTAGGTCTGACTGAATCTGTTTTGACAATCATATATTCCATTGCCATTGGTTTAAGTATGGCTGCAACGGCTATAGTGGCCAGAAGGATAGGGGAAAAGAAACCTAAGGAAGCATCAGCAGCTGCATTTCAGGCTATTGTAGTCTGTACCTTCTTTGCATTAGCAATGGCTATTTTGGGATATTATTTTGCTAAAGAAATGCTTGCTATAATGGGAGGTGAGCAGGAATTGATAGCATCAGGATACCGGTATACTCAAGTCATTTTTGGTGGAAATGTTTTTGTTATGCTGCTCTTCCTCATTAATGGAATTTTCAGAGGGGCAGGCAATGCAGCAGTCGCCATGCGGGCTTTATGGATAGCTAATGGTTTCAATATAGTCCTTGATCCTTTGCTGATTTTTGGTTTGGGTCCTGTTCCTGCTATGGGATTGGAAGGTGCAGCCTGGGCCACCACCACCGGAAGAAGTATAGGAGTGATCTATCAGTTTTACATTTTGTTCAATGGAAAGTCCATCATCAAGTTTTATTGGGAAAGTTTAAAAATGAAATGGCAGACCATTTGGACAATCCTCAAAGTTGCTTCTGGGGGGATGGGCCAGTTTTTGATTGAATCCGCTTCATGGATTTTTCTGATGCGGATAATTTCAGATTCAGGATCCGTTGCTTTGGCTGGGTATACAGTGGCAGTCAGATTGATTATATTTGCTCTGTTGCCGGCATTTGGACTATCCAATGCAGCGGCTACATTGGTGGGTCAAAATTTGGGAGCCTTACAACCTGGCAGAGCAGAAAAATCTGCTTGGCTTGCTGCTCACCTCACTGCTATTTTCCTTGGATTTTGTTCCCTTGTTTTTATTGCAGGAGCAGAATTTTTTATCGGGATATTTAATCAGGATCAGGGAGTTATAGAGGTGGGAAGATTGGGGTTGACCATTATTTGCCTGGGATATGTATTTTTTGCTTATGGTATGGTAATGAGTCAATCGCTCAATGGAGCAGGAGACACCAAGACTCCTACATTAATTAATCTTGCTGTACTTTGGTTATTCCAGATTCCATTGGCCTATTTTCTGGCCAAAAACCTTGGCTGGGGAGCAACAGGGGTATTTGCTGCCATTGCTATCAGTCACTCTCTTCATGCTATGGTAAGTACATGGGTGTTTAGAAGAGGGAAGTGGAAATTTGTTGAAGTATAGGGACTAATACATGTTTTTAACCAAGGTTTATTTTTGGAAAATTCTTTTATTTTCTTTTAAATTGTCCCTATGACTCATCCTGATATTGTTGAAAACCTGAGAAAATATGTTCCTTTTTCCAAAGAGGAAATCCAGGCTTTTTATGATGTCGCCAAACATGCCAATTTCAAAAAAAATGAGGTGTTGGTGGAAACAGGTCAGATGCTTTCTCCTTTTATTTTTATACGGAAAGGATGTTTGATGACGTATTTTACAGATGAAAAGAATTTTAACCATGTGATCCAATTTGGTTTGGATAAATGGTGGACGGGTGATCTCAATGGATTTATGCATGGAGAACCCTCCATTTATACTATTAAAGCCATGACACATACAGAAGTATGGATGTTGGACAAAGAGGATTTTGAGAATCTGTGTAAAAACCAACCTGCTTTTGAAAAGTATTTTAGAGTTATTTTCCAAAATTCTTTGGTTAGCCATCAGAAACGTATCATTCGTAATATTTCATTCAGTGCCGAAGATAAATACCTGACATTTGTTAAAAATTACCCCAAACTTGAATTGTTAATTCCCCAAAAATACATAGCCTCTTATCTGGGTATCACACCTGAATTTTTAAGTATGATCAGGAGAAAATTAGCCGGCAAACCTTAAAGTAATTTAATAAAACATTCATTAGGGTTTAATTTGATTGTAATTATTAAACATCGGTAAGTTGGTTCAGTTAATTTTTCATTGAAACTTAACTAAACCCATAAACCCATGAATAATCCAGCTGAATACATTAATGGTATTCACCACCTCACGGTGAGTGTTGGCTCAGCCCAAGAAGATATTGATTTTGTTACTCAAGTCCTTGGTATGAGAATGATCAAGCAAACTGTTCTATTTGATGGATCTGCCAGCATCTATCACCTTTATTATGCCAATGCAGATGCCGAGGTAGGTTCTGTTTGGACTACTTTTCCATTTAAAAAAGCAGGTGTCTACGGAAGAAAAGGTTCAGGTCAGATAGAGACTTCCTCTTTCTCAGTCAATTCAGATTCCCTTAATTTTTGGGTGAATCACTTGAAAAAGCACGGTGTCGAAAATTCGGGAATCATTGAAAGATTTGGTCAAAAAATGATCACTTTTGAAGATAGAAGCGGTATTGGCATGGCAGTGGTAGGAGAGGATCAGGATCAAAGAAATGCCTGGCAAACTGATGAAATTTCAAAGGAAAATGGGATCAGGGGAATTTTTGGAGCCACCATTAGAACGAGAGATATCATTGAAATGGATGCCTACATGACCAAAATGCTTAATTTTAAGAAAGTGGGGCAAGATGGTGATTTCCATAGATACCATATTAAAGAAGGTGGGGCCATGAAAACTATTGAACTCCATCATGTACCCGATATGGAACAGGGTTCTTGGACTTTTGGAGTGGGTATTCCCCACCATATTGCCTTTGCCACAGCCAAAGATGAACATAACTTGGAATTAAAGGCTTACATTGAGGGATTTGGGTATACAGATGTAACAGAGCTAAAAGACAGAAATTATTTCCATTCTATTTATAATAGAACTCCTTCCGGGGTATTATTCGAATATGCAACTTCTGATATTGGTTTTGCAATCGATGAACCAGCCGACCTACTCGGTCATCAATTGTTACTGCCTCCAATGTTTGAACATAGGAGGAGTGAAATTGTAAAACCCCTTGAGGAGATTAAATTACCTAAATACTTAAATAAGTAATTTATTTTGATTTTAAAACGGAAAAGCCAACCCTTACTTTAGGAAGTTGGCATTTTTCATTTGGATGAGCATCATATGAAAGAAAAAATTGTTTCCCTTCAATCTTTAATCCAGCATTATGTTCAAGATGGGGACACCATAGCCATGGAAGGTTTTACCCATTTGATTCCTTTCAGTGCTGGACATGAAATTATCCGCCAAAACAAAAAAGAACTTACCCTGATACGAATGACACCCGATCTGATTTATGATCAGATTATCGGAATGGGTCTAGTGAAAAAGTTGATATTTTCTTGGGGAGGAAATCCGGGTGTGGGTTCACTTTATAGACTGAGGGAGGCAGTAGAAAAAGGATTTCCAAATCCATTGCAAATCGAAGAGCATAGCCATGCGGCTATGGCATGTGCTTACCAAGCCGGAGCTTCAGGATTGCCTTTTGGTATTCTTAGGGGGTACACCGGAACTGATTTGGCCAAAGAAAACCCGGATTACATCAAGTGGATAAACTGCCCTTTTACAGGAGAAAGATTGGCTGCAATCAAAGCCATCAATCCCGATGTAGGAATTATACATGCCCAACAGGCGGATAAAAAGGGCAACATCAAAATTTGGGGGATTACAGGAGTTCAAAAAGAGGTGGTGTATGCTTCAAAAAAGGTATTGGTCACTGTGGAGGAAATTGTAGAAGAACTGGATGATAAGCAACAAGGAATTGTCATCCCCCATTGGCTGGTTACAGGGATTTCGGCGGTTCAAAAAGGTGCCCATCCTTCTTATGCCATGGGTTATTACAAAAGAGATAACGGATTCTACAAATCCTGGGAGGATATTTCCAAAGATTTTGATAGGTTTTCTCTATGGATGAAAGATAATGTTTTATAAATTCAATTAAATCAAAGTTTTCATCGTAAAGCCCCCAACATTCATCAGGAATACAGATAAGTTAATTTGCCGATAAGTCAAATATGGAATATACCAAAGAGGAAATGATGATCATCACTGCATCAAAAATGCTGCAAAATGGTGAAGTTTGTTTTGTAGGAATAGGTCTTCCCAGTACGGCCTGCAATCTGGCAAGGTTGACCCATGCCCCTGAAATTGTCCTGATATATGAATCGGGAACTATTGATACCAAACCGCATATTTTACCCCTTTCAATAGGTGATGATATTTTAGCAGAAACTGCCAGCACCGTTGTTTCAGTTCCTGAAATATTCAACTATTGGTTGCAGGGAGGAAAGGTAGATGTAGGTTTCTTGGGCGGTGCGCAAATTGACAAATTTGGAAATATTAACTCTACGGTAATTGGTCCTTATAGAAATCCAAAAGTTAGGCTTCCCGGGGCAGGCGGTGCACCGGAAATTGCCTCAAATGCGAAAAGAACTTTTGTGATTATGAAGCAAAGTAAAAGGTCATTTGTGGATAAGGTTGATTTTATCACATCTGCCGGTTTTCTGGGCGGAGGAAATGAAAGAAAAGATTTAGGTATTACAGGTGAAGGGCCAACATGTATTATTACAGATTTGGGTATCTTGGAACCTGATCCAGAAACAAAAGAGTTCCTGTTGACGCATATACACCCCGGTATTAGCCTGGAAGAAGTAAAAAACAATACGGGATGGGAACTTAGAATTTCAGAGAATCTGAAAACCACTCATGAACCTTCTAAAAATTATCTGGAGGTTTTAAGAGACCTTCAAGAAAGAACATCAAATTCCCACAGTCAATCCACCCTATGAAAACAGCATACATCATTGATGGCGTTAGAACCCCAATTGGAAAGTTTAAAGGGGGGTTATCCGATATTCGTGCAGATGATTTGGCAGCTTTCGTAATTCGTTCCTTGATGGAAAAATTTCCAGACCTTCCAATGGATTCTATTGATGATGTTATATTAGGTTGTCATAACCAGGCAGGGGAGGATAATAGGAATGTGGCAAGGATGGCCTCCTTATTGGCCGGAATGCCAGTTAGTGTTCCGGGAGAAACTGTAAACCGTCTCTGTGCATCGGGGCTTTCTGCTATTGTGAATGCCAAAAGAGCGATTTTATCCGGTGATGGAGACCTTTTCATCGCAGGGGGAGTAGAACACATGACCAGGGGCCCCTATGTACTTTCCAAAGCAAGTACAGCATACGGAAATGATGCCCAACTTTTTGACTCAAGTTTTGGATGGAGATTTATCAATCCTAAAATGGAGTCTGAATTCGGTGTTGATCCTATGGGGTTGACAGCAGAAAATTTAGTTGAGATGTACGGTATTTCCCGTGAGGATCAAGATTTATTTGCCTTCCGTAGTCAAATGAAAGCAGCTGAAGCCAGATCCAATGGAAGATTTGCCAAAGAGATAGTACCGGTCAGCATTCCGACCAAAAGAGGGGATGCCCTGATTTTCTCAGAGGATGAATTTATCCGAGAGGATACCAGCCTTGAAAAGTTAGCCCAACTGAAACCTGCTTTTAAAAAAGGGGGTACTGTAACTGCTGGAAATTCTTCTGGATTAAATGATGGGGCAGCAGCGCTCTTACTTGCTTCCGAAGAAGCAGTTAAATATTTCGGATTTAAGCCAAAAGCAAAGATTTTAAGTTCTCAGGTAGTAGGAGTCGAACCTAAAATCATGGGGATTGGCCCTGTTGAAGCAGCAAATAAGGCCTTGAAAAAAGCAAAGTTACTTTGGGCAGATATGGATGTAATTGAATTAAATGAGGCTTTTGCTGCCCAGAGTTTGGCCTGTATCCGGTCTTGGGGTTTAGATGATGATGATCCAAGGATCAATCCAAATGGAGGAGCCATTGCTTTAGGTCACCCACTTGGCATGTCGGGAGCAAGGATTATACAGACAGCAGTAGAGGAACTTCAGGTGAAAGACAAGCAATTTGCCATTGCAACTCTTTGTGTAGGTGTAGGTCAGGGTTATGCTGTGGTGATCGAAAAATGCTGATTTGTCCTGCCAGTTAAACATATTAAAATTGCCAATACTTTTCCAAACTCTGAATGGTTTTCTTGACCCTAATTCGTCAAAAAGTTATAAATTCTTTTTGGAAATCTATTTTATTATTTTGTTTACAATTTAATTTTACAAAATGTTATTAAAATTCTTTTGAAATTATGGAGCAATTCACCTACAGAACTCATGCGGTAAAAGTAATTTTTGGAAAAAGAATTTTAGAGGCTATTCAAGAAGAACTGCCTGAAAAAGTGGTCAATATTGCGGTTTTGGCTAGTTCTAGAAATAATTTTTTAGTTGAATCAATAACTGACTTATCTGGGGTGGGAGAGGTGTTCCATTTTAATAGAATCACGCAACACGTTCCCCAGTCATTAATTGATGAAGCCTTTGAGTTTCTCAAAGGGAAATCTGTTGATATTTTATTGTGCATTGGTGGAGGATCTTCCATTGGTTTGGGTAAGGGATTGGCTTTGACTTCAGATGCTGAATTATGGGCAGTGCCGACAACTTATTCCGGTTCTGAGATGACGAATATTTATGGAATTTCAAAAGATGGTGTGAAAGAAGTTAGGCGGGATGATAGGGTTCACCCCAAAAAGGTATTTTACGATCCCTTCCTTTCTTTATCCATGCCTTTGGATCTTTCCATACCCTCTGCCTTCAATGCCATGGCACATTTGGTGGAAGCTCTCTATGCTCAGGAATCCAATCCGATTGTCCATCAGCTATCTGTCATGGGAATACAAACCTTGACCGATGGTTTGACAAAACTATCAGAGACTGGAAAAATGGATGTTACTATCAACGAAAAGCTATTGTTTGGGGCATATTTGGGGGGAAAGGTTTTATGCGAAGTCAGTATGGGATTGCATCATAAAGCGGCTCATGTATTGGGAGGAAATTTCAATTTAGACCATGCGCGGGTTCATACCTTACTTTTGCCTTACGTCTTGGCCTACCAATGGGATTTTTTAAAAGATGAATTGAAAAATGAATATTCTAGCATTTTCAATTCGGAATTACCATTTAAAATGTTAAGGGAACTCCAGGAAAACCTCCATGTAGGATTTAATCTTAAGGAATTGGGAATGGAAAGGAAGGATTTATCCAAAGCAGTTGATTATTTGATGGGGATGAAATACCCAAATCCAGCCCCAATGGACAGAAGGAAGTTACTTGAGATGCTGGATTCGGCATATGGCGTTTAAGGTCTCCTTATTCTCAAAGTGTTTTTGCTTTACAGGATATTTGTTTTAACTTTTTATTTGGCAAATGAAGGGTAGTATTACCCCTTTAATCTTCAATATTAGTTATAATTCCTATGGATACCTTCTGGACTTGGATAGCAATTGTAATCTGTATTTCGCAAGCAGGCTTATTATCTGGCTTAAATATATCATTGTATAGCCTGAGCAGGCTAAGGCTTGAAGTGGCAGCTGATTCAGGAGATAAACTTGCCTCCCGGATTTTGGAATTGAGAAGGGATTCAAATTTTACCTTGGCTACCATACTTTGGGCGAATGTAAGTGTCAATGTGTTACTGACCTTACTTTCAGAATCAATCATGTTCGGATTGGCATCATTTCTTTTCTCTACAATTGTCCTTACCTTGTTCGGAGAGATTTTTCCCCAAGCTATTTTTACGAGAAATGCATTAAAATTTGGTTCTTTTTTGGCCCCCATGTTGAACCTTTATAAGGTCATTTTTTGGCCTGTTGCAAAACCAGTCGGGATTATTTTGGATAAGATGGTTGGCAATGAAGTCGTTCCATGGATTACAGAACAAGAAATGATTAACCTTTTAAAGTATCAGGCTAGAACGGCCAAAACTGAATTGGATAGAATTGAAGCTGTCGGGGCTGTCAATTTTCTCAAAATGGATGATATTCCTGTCGAAGAGGAGGGTGAAGAAATAGATAACGAAAGTATCATTGAGTTACCTTTTAAGGATAGGAATCCAGTCTTTCCGATGATTCAAAAAAGTTCAAAAGATCCATTTTTAAAAGAATTGGCTAAGTCGGGTAAAAAATGGATCATTGTTTTGGATGAATCCACAAAATCCCCAAAATTAGTGATTGATGCACTTGATTTTATCTGTGAACATCTTTTTACTAAAGTGAAAGTAGATCCACTAAAGTTCTGCCACCATCCTTTGATTGTTACTGACCCAAATTTTCCATTGGGAAAAGTTTTGGAAAAATGGAAAGTCAAACCCGGAGGCCCGGAAGACGATGTGATTGATGAAGATATGGTTTTGCTTTGGACGGTGCATCATAAAAAAATCATCAGTGGTTCAGATATTTTAGGAAGATTACTTAGGGATATCGCCGTAGAAACGACAAAATAATTTTTATACTATGACATTTTTTTAGTTAATTTTTCAATTTAGTTTTTGAATCTTCTCCATGAAAATACACCGACCACTAAAAAACAAAACAAAGGAAGTACAAAAGAAAAATTAACTTCAGGAACTCCTAGGATCAAAGTGTCATCATAACCTGGTCCACCAATATCCAACAATATTCCCTGAAGAGTGGGCATGATAGCCCCACCCACAATAGCCATTACCAAAAATGCAGCTCCGTACTTTGCGTCTTCTCCCAGTCCCTCCAATGCTATACCATAAATCGTCGGAAACATGAGTGACATGGCAAATGAAATACCAACCAGGCTGTAAAGCCCAAATATACCTGGAATAAAAATCGCTCCCAAAGTGAATAAGCAGGCCAAAAGAGAAAAGAAAAAAAGTAATTTGGATGATTCAAAATATCGTAGAAAATAAGTGCAAATCCATCGTCCGACTAAAAACAGTATAAGGGCTGTATAGGCATAATTCACAGCAGAAGCATTGTCTATTCCCAAAACTTCAGCATACTGATAAATATAAGTCCAAACCATGATTTGTGCACCCACATAAAACATCTGGGCAATTACACCTTCTACAAAGTCCAGGTTTTTACCCAATCTTTGGAGTGAAGGCCAAAAATCCAGTGTTTTGATACCGGATTTATTTTCCGGCATTTTGGCAATACTGATGATCACTGCCAAAGCAATTACCACTAAACCCAACATTACATATGGATTTCGGATAACCATCAGGTCATTGGTCCTGATGACAGCTTTGGCCGATTCATTCAAAGTATTGAAAATGATATTTCCTTCGCTATCAGTTTCATTGGATTGTAGGGAGTTTAATATAAATTCTTTGGCAACAAAAAGTCCTGCCAATGCTCCCATAGGATTGAAAGCCTGAGCAAAATTTAACCTTCTGGTAGCAGTCTCAACAGGCCCCATGGAAAGAATGTATGGGTTGGCGGTGGTTTCAAGGAAAGCAAGTCCAAAAGTAAGGATATACAATGCAACCAAAAAGAAAAAGTAACTTTCCCAAGCAGCTGCCGGGTAAAAAAGTATTGCGCCAAAAGCATAAAGCCCTAGACCAATCAATACGCCTACTTTATAACTGTATTTTTTTATAAAAATTGCGGCAGGAAGTGCCATGGTGAAGTAACCTCCATAAAAAGCCATTTGAACCAAAGAAGCCTGGACATTATTCAATTCCAATACCCGTTTAAATGCAGCTACCATTGGGTTGGTAATATCATTTGCAAATCCCCAAAGGGCAAAAAGGGAAGTGATCAATACAAAGGGAATGAATAGTTTTTTGGGTATCAGTGCCTTTTTTTCCATGGAATGAATATTCAAATATTGAATTTTTGTTTGATTAGAAATACCCTACTCTCTACCAATTGCTCTGTCAAGATGCGTGTATCCTCCATCCACAAAAAGGTGTTGCCCTGTGGTATGGGATGATCGGTCGGAAAGCAGGAAAACGACCATATTGGCAATTTCCTGAGATGTGGTCATTCTTCTGTCCAAGGGTATTCTGCTTTGGATCAGGTTTAATTTTGCTTCAGGATCAGCAAAAGTATCCAGCCACCTTTGATAAAGTGGGGTCATTACTTCAGCAGGAATGACCGCGTTGACTCTAATTCCATAGGGTAATAATTCGACTGCCCATTCCCTCGTTAATGACAATTGGGCACCTTTGGCAGCTGTATACCCGCTGGTATTTCCCTGTCCTGTGATAGCTGTTTTACTACTGATATTTACAATACTTCCTTTGGATTTTTTGAGATGGGGCAGGGCATAGTGAACCAGATCATAATAATGTCCAAGATTCTGTTCCACAGATTTTCGAAATGACATGGGGGAACCGTGCTCCAATCCGATGCCATCATTAGCACCGGCATTATTGACCACGCCATCAATTCTACCAAATTCCCGGATAGTAATATCCACAGCCTCTTGTGCCTGCTGTGGTTCAATCAATCTAAGTGGGATGTGAAAAGCATGTAAGTTTTTGGAGGTTAATTCCTGAATTAATCTATTTCCAGCTTCTTGAGATGGGTCAATGATCACTGCTATGCCATTTTCCTCAGCAATAGTCCTGCTGATGGCCTCACCAATTCCTTTGGCACCTCCCGATATCAGAAATACTTTGTTATCTATATTTAAATGCATCTTTTCAGAATTTTAGAATGAGTGTTTATTGTTGGAGCCCGTAAAATTTTTGAGCGTTTTTTCCAAAAATCCTTTCTTTTTCATGCAATGAAAAGGATTGGTAATGTTCAAAAGCAAGATCAAATACCTGGGAATAGGTTCCGGCAAGCAAACAAACAGGCCAATCGCTTCCATACATCAACCGTTCTGTTCCA
The DNA here is from genome assembly GCF_042683085.1 of Shivajiella indica. Classification (NCBI taxonomy): domain Bacteria; kingdom Pseudomonadati; phylum Bacteroidota; class Cytophagia; order Cytophagales; family Cyclobacteriaceae; genus Shivajiella; species Shivajiella indica. The sequence continues at coordinate 238,102 of NZ_JBHUIV010000020.1, forward strand.
AAACAATGGTCAGCATGTTCAAGGTAGGGAGTGAAATCATGGGATTTCCAATTATTCCAGTCTGCTTCTGTAACCATCCCGGAGACCTTACACCAAACATTGGGTAAATCGGATAATTTTTGGATTCCTTTGGACCAAAATTCATATTCCCCAGATTTAATATCCGGTTTGGCCAAATGATCCACCACGAATTTTTGGTCAGGGAATTTCTTCGCAAAAAGAAATGCGGCTTCTAAATGTTTTGGATAAATCAGAATGTCATAGGTAAATCCATATTTGGATAACAATCCAATACCATTGAGAAATGCACTATCTTCCATCGCAGTTGGAGGCAAACTTTGTAGGATTTTCCTGAATCCGACCAATTTCTTTTCCTGTTTCAGTTTCTCCAATTGATGTTCCAAATACGGGGAATGCAAGTCTACCCACCCAACAACTCCCTTAATCCATGGGTTTTCATTTGCTAAACTTAAAAGGAATTGGGTTTCATTGATGGATTCATCAGCCTGAACCGCAATACATCCTGAAATACCCTTTTTTTCTAATTCGGGTTTTAGATCAATTGGTAAAAAATTTCTTTGAATAGACTTCATCGTGTGGTCTATCCAGGAATCTCTTACCGGATCAAAATTCCAAAAGTGTTGGTGGGAATCTAAGGTCATTCAGGTTTTATTTTGGGTGCCTTACTTTGAGGATTTTCGTGGAATTAACTTTTATTAAAATCGATTGCAATTTGTTTGGCTTCTCCTAGCCCTTCTATCCCCAATTCCACCTCATCTCCATGAACTAAGTATCGGGGAGGTTTTAGACCAAGTCCAACGCCTGAAGGAGTCCCTGTAGATATGATATCTCCCGGGAGTAAGGTCATATATTGACTGATATAAGAAACCAAAGTAGGGATATCAAAAACGAGGTCAGATGTATTGCTGTCCTGCATCATTTGACCATTGACTTTTAGCCAAAGCCTCAAATTATGGGGATCTTTGATTTCCTCTTTTGTTACCAGATAGGGGCCAAGAGGGGCGAAATGGTCCGCACTTTTACCTTTTACCCATTGCCCTCCATGATGCAACTGGAAATCTCTTTCACTGACGTCATTATGAAGACAATATCCGGCTACATAATCCATGGCATTTTCTTTTTCGATGTAGAGAGCTTTTTTTCCTATGACCACCGCCAGTTCCACTTCCCAGTCGGTTTTGGTAGAATTTTTTGGGATGAGAATGGGATCATTTGGACCGCAAAGGGAAGTAGTTGCCTTCATAAATAAGATGGGGGTTTCTGGTAAAGGCATACCGCTTTCTTTGGCATGGAGTGAATAGTTCAAACCAACACAGATAATTTTTGAAGGTCTCTTGATTGGAGCGGCAAGTCGGGTATTTTTACTGATTTCCTGTAGTTTTGATGAATTGGATTTAAGCCATGTTTTTAGCCTCTCAAGTCCATTGTTTTCCAAGAACTCTTCTGACCAATCCTCTCCAAAAGTTGAACAGTCCAACCATTTTCCGTCTGATTCTATTCCGGGCTTTTCATTTCCTTTTTCTCCAAATCTAAGTAGCTTCATGATTATCGTTTTTATGATTTAAATCTCTGATATTTTTTTATCCTTTGAATTCTGTAAAATATTAACACCAACATTTTATTCGGAAAAACCAAACTCCATTTCTTATTTCAGGATTATTGGAAATTGGTAATTTTTAATTAGTAATTAGTAATTCATAATCCTAATAGTTTATTCCTAGGCCTTAAGCCCTAAAAATCCTCCGTCAATCGGAAAATTACTTCCAGTAATAAATGTAGCTTCATCGGAGGCCAGATAGTAAACCAATCCGGCAATTTCTTCCGGTTTTCCCATCCTTCCAATGGGTTGGGTTGCAGCGAGTTTTTCAAACATTTCCTTTTCTTTTCCAGGATAATTTTTGGCTAGAAATCCATCTACAAAAGGGGTATGGACCCTGCCCGGAGAAATACAGTTGCAACGGATTTGGTCTGCCACATAATCCCTGGCAATAGAAACGGTCATGGAAAGAACTGCACCTTTGGTCATGGAATAGGCAAAACGGTCAGGTAAGCCTATAATTGCTGCCACCGAACACATATTTATAATACATCCACCACCGTTGGACTTTAGCTTGGATATGGCTTCTTGGGAGCAGGTAAAGATCCCTTTTACATTCACTTGGAAAAGACGGTCAAAGTCTTCCTCAGTAGTATTCTCCAAGTTTCCGATATGGGATATCCCTGCATTATTTACCAATACATCAATTGTATCCGGGATTTGATTAAAGGCCTCTTTTACGCTTGAAAAACTGGAAACATCAGCTTGGATAAAACGCACATTTTGTCCATTTCTCTTGAGTTCAGAAGAAACCTGCTGTCCAGCCTCAAGGTTGAAATCAAGAAAAAAGACCTCATGCCCCTTCTCTGCAAACAATTTGGTAATAGCCAGTCCAATACCACTTGCCCCGCCTGTTATTACCACTCTTTTCTTTCTGTTTTGTTCCATTATGTTCTTCTATATTTTGAAATAAGTGGGTCTAAGAAATATGAATTCACTAAGGAATGTTGTTTCCTTTGGTGAATATATTTGAAATAAACTTAAAATAGAAGAAGCCTGCTAACTAAATGAGGAATGTGGATATTAACTGATTTAGCGGTTTCATATATAGAGTCCAAGTCATTTTTTTTAGAAATTTCCCCGGTTTTTTTATTTGTAATCGGGGGGAGTAAGATTTAAATCTTGAGGGAAAGAAAGTAAGAGTAGGCTTCTTCAAAGATTAAACAAATAAGTGCTGCAATCCTAAAAATAATAGCTACATGAAGAAAACCTACTCTAAAAAAATGACTTTGTAATCCAGTTAAAATAATAAACTCATACTCAAGGTTAAAAAAGAGCAGGTATCTTCAATACATCAACAATTAGTGCTGCAATCATAAAAAATGTTAGCTACATCTGAAGATGACCTGCTCTGAAAAATGATTTAAAAGATTACCAGATTAAAGTGCCGGCCTCACTGTTAACCCCTCCTTTTCTGAATAAATAGAAGGAGACCATAAATTCATGGGTTGGATTTGGAATCAGATATGATTTACTTACCGGCATTTCGTAAGCATAACCAAATCTGATGTTGGACATTAAGAATCCCACTTGATAGGAATTTGCATAACTCACTCTATGTCCAGCCCCCACCCAGAATTTATCCATCATTAATAACCTGATATTCGCTTCAAAATTTGAAGGAAGATCACTTTGCATTCTGTATATGAAGTTTGTTAATACGGTAAATTGTGAAGAAACAGCTTGCCTGAATCCCGTTTGAAAGATATTGACAAAGGGTTTTTTATCAATAAAGACATCTCCCCGGTTTACTCTTCCACTCGCCACGTTCTGAATCCCATATGCGAAGTAATAATTTTGATGCGTCAGTGCTAAACCGAAATTGAAATCCAAAATCTGCATATTGGCATATTGATTCACAAAGGCATTTACAGTAGGATCATTGGCCTGTTCGGTAGTCAGATTGTTTCCATCCAATCTTACACTGGAATAATTCGCGGCAACGCCCATTCTAAGATTCGTGGTTCTTGAAATCCTTACCCTGGCACCATAACTTAGCAACATTTCAGTCTGCCTGAATGGTCCAAAATTATCGTGGATTAGGTTCAATCCTGCTGCGGTATTGCCCAAAAGGGCGGCATCTTTTTCTCCCTGCATTTCCATTGGGTCCAATTCAGCAGACAAAAAGTAAGTCTGCGGAGCTCCTTCGAAGCCTGTCCATTGATTTCTCACCAAGCCTCTGACTATGGAACCTTCATATCCGGTTAGGGCAGGATTGAAGTAACTTTGGAGTTGATTGAACTGACTAAAGTATTTTCTGGTTTGAGCGCTGGAATCCAGGGTGTTGGCAATATTCAGGATCAAGGCCAGTAAAAATGCAACCTTAAATTTTTCAAAGTTAAATTGCTTAGTTTTTAGAGGTTTCATGGACTCAAAAACAGACGGATAAGTGAAAGATAATGAAAGTCTCATGGTATTAATTTTTTCTTAACAAGTTCAAAATTCCTTTTCTGGATTCTTTACTATCATCCACTTCGATGAGGTAATAGTAAGTATCAACTGGCAAGGTTTTACCCAAATAGGTTCCATCCCATCTTTGATTAGGATCATTGGTGAAAAATACACGGAGCCCACTTCTTTCATATATGTGTATTCTAATAGAATTGTAAAGTTCCAGGATGGGAAGTCCCCATGTGTCATTTATTCCATCTTGATCAGGAGTAAAGGTGTTTGGTATTTCCACGTCACTTAAAAGATCGGTTATCCTTCTGGTGATCAGGAATTCTTTTTGAAAGATATTTCCTGCTCTGTCTATAACTGTTACCAGTATGGTGAATTCATTTCTTCCGGGACTTAGATTGCTGTTGTTCCAGTATAGCTGCCCATCGATGATAGTAAACAAATCATTATCAGCTATTCCCCCTTCCATTTCCAGGATATGGACATCATCCGTTGGATCAATTACCGTGAAATCCCCTATCAATATTGGTGTATTGATATTATTTTGATTGAAGAAATCATTGCTCAATAAAAGGTCCAATGGTGGATCTTTAGGTAATACCAGGATAATTATCGTAGGTATTCTATCAAAACCTTCTACCCATTCCCAACTATTGGGAAGTTGAATGGTTCCTGTAATTTGATAAGGTCCGCTTTGATAAGGATCATAACCATCCTCACTCCAAATAATCGGAAACTGGAATTCTTCTCCATTCTCAGTGATTACAGTAATCAAGGTTGGTAAACCAGTAGCATTGAATGGAGTACCCCAAGGAACTTCAATCATATCCTGATCTATGAAATCCACTACAATGGTAGGTTCTATTTCATTGACAGAGCAACCATATTCATCTACTTCTTCACCCTCTGGTGTATTGGGACAAAGGTCTTTGTCATCGGTCACACCATCATTGTCTGTATCTTTTTGAGATAAAGCACAGCCGTTTTCATCCACTTCCTCACCTCCAGGAGTTTCAGGACAGAGATCCTGGTCATCGGTTATCCCATCTTCATCGGTATCTTTTTGTGAAGGAGCACACCCGTTTTCATCTACTTCTTCACTGTCAGGTGTATCTGGGCATTGATCTGCAACATCCGGCACACCGTCTTCATCGGTATCAATTTGATTTACTGAACACCCGTTTTCATCCACTTCTTCTCCTGCAGGGGTATCAGGGCATTGATCCATATCATCAGTTATCCCATCTTCATCTGTATCTTTCTGTGAAGGAGCACAGCCGTTTTCATCGACCTCAACCCCTGTTGGAGTATCTGGGCACTCATCCAGGTAATCGGGAACGCTATCCTCATCTGTATCAATCTGATCAAGAGAACACCCGTTTTCATCCACTTCTGCACCTACCGGTGTTTCAGGGCACTGGTCCAAATAATCCGGAACACCATCTTCGTCAGTATCTACTTTTTGCTCCTCCGTACACCCGTTTTCGTCCACTTCTGCACCTGTTGGAGTATCAGGGCATTGGTCTAAATAGTCGGGTACGCCGTCCTCATCAGTATCAATTTTTTGTTCTTCGGTACAACCGTTTTCGTCCACATCTGCACCTGCTGGTGAATCAGGACACTGATCCAGAAAATCAGGTACACCATCTTCATCTGTATCAATCTGCTCAACTGAACATCCATTTTCGTTCACTTCTGCACCGGAAGGCGTATCTGGGCACTGGTCCAAATAGTCAGGTACTCCGTCTTCATCAGAATCTATTTTTTGCTCTTCAGAACATCCGTTTTCGTCTACCTCTGAACCTGCTGGTGTATCAGGACATTGGTCCAAATAATCAGGTACCTCATCTCCGTCTGTGTCAGTTTTCTGTTCTTCTGAACATCCATTTTCGTCCACCTCAGCTCCCTCAGGGGTATCTGAACATTCGTCCAAGTAATCAGGGACTCCGTCTTCATCAGTATCAATTTGGTCTAGCGCACAACCGTTTTCATCAACTTCAGCCCCATCTGGTGTATCAGGACACTGGTCTAGGTAATCAGGAACCCCATCCTCATCCGTATCAATTGTCTGTTCCTCAGAGCAACCGTTTTCATTCACATCGGTTCCTTCGGGAGTATCAGGACATTGGTCTTTATCATCTGTAACTCCATCTCCATCAGAATCTTTTTGTGAAGGTGCACAACCATTTGCATCAGTTTCTTCACCTGCTGGAGTTTCAGGGCATTGATCCAAATAGTCAGGCACACTATCTCCATCAGAATCAATTTGATCTAATGAACAACCGTTTTCATCCACTTCTTCACCTGCAGGGGTATCTGGGCATTGATCTTTGTCATCAGTTACCCCGTCTCCATCAGTGTCTTTTTGGGAAGTTGCACAACCATTTTCATCCACTTCTTCCCCGGAGATTGTATCAGGGCATTGGTCTGCAACATCCGGAACTCCGTCCTCATCAGTGTCTATTTGATTTAGCGAACAGCCATTTTCATCTACTTCTTCGCCTTCCGGAGTGTCAGGACATTGGTCTTTGTCATCAGTAACTCCGTCTCCATCAGTATCTTTTTGGGAAGCTGAACAACCATTTTGATCCACTTCTTCTCCGGCAGGTGTATCAGGACATTGATCTGCAACATCCGGTACACCGTCCTCATCGGTATCTATTTGATTTACCGAACAGCCATTTTCATCCACTTCTTCCCCGGCGGGTGTATCAGGGCATTGGTCCGCAACATCCGGCACACCGTCTTCATCGGTATCTATCTGATTTACTGAACAGCCATTTTCATCTACTTCTTCACCTTCAGGAGTTTCAGGGCACTGATCATTGTTATCAGTTACTCCGTCTCCATCGCTGTCTTTTTGTGAAGGGGCACAACCATTTTCATCTACTTCTTCCCCTTCCGGAGTGTTGGGGCACTGATCAAATTGATCAGTTACCCCATCTCCATCGGTATCTATCTGATTTACTGAACAGCCATTTTCATCTACTTCTTCGCCTTCCGGAGTGTCAGGACATTGGTCAATGTCATCTGTTACTCCGTCTCCATCGCTGTCTTTTTGCGAAGGGGCACAACCATTTTCATCTACTTCTTCCCCAGCAGGTGTATCAGGGCAAAGGTCTTTATCATCAGTTACCCCATCACTGTCACTGTCCTTTTGGGAAGGAGAGCAACCAAATTCATCCACTGGTTGACCTGCAGGAGTGTTAGGGCATTGGTCTTTGTCATCGCTCAAACCATCTCCATCATTGTCTTTTTGGGATTGTGAACAACCAAATTGATCTACTTCTTCCCCAGCAGGTGTATCAGGACACTGGTCTTCACTGTCAGGAACCCCATCACCATCTGTATCAGGACATCCATTTTCATCTACTGTTACCCCAGGAGGCGTACCGGGACAAAAATCCAAATAGTTAGGTACCCCATCCCCGTCATTGTCCTGTGTAGCCGCACGGCAGACATCTTCATCATAAAATGGGCTATTCACATCACAGACGGGAATGGGGGTATCCCTTCTAAAAGTTGCCAACTCCTCATTAGTTGGAGCATTTCTAAAAATGGATAAAAAATAAGTGTTACTGTTACCTTCCTGGGACCTTACTTCAACCAAAATTTGATTTGGTCCTGGATTTAAAAAAATGCTTTTACTCTGTTCCCCATTTTTAACCTCTTCACCATGGATAAAAACCTTTGAACCGGTTGAGGAGGTAAATGGAGTCAGTTTTACTGATAATGAATAGAAGCTGAGTTCCACCTGATACCTATCGATATCAGGGTGGAATCTCGGCTCTAATCTACCTTCACTTATTTGAAGGTTACTCAGCTTCAATGGGTCGTTCCACGATAAAAAAGTATTTTCCTCCAAGTTAAAAGAGTAACCCTTCAGGCTGAATAGTAATAGAATGAATAGAAAGAACAAAGGGTTCTTCACATTCATGTGTGAATATGTCTTCATTTTTTAAGGCTCTAATGTTAAACCGTTTTACTGATTGCAGTTTGTAGCTGCGGTAAAAATCATAAAAAAAATTGTAATACAAAAAATTATTTTTTGTGTAAATACTATAAAACCAAATAAAGTTCTATATTCGTATTTTTTTTAGATATGAAATACAAAATTTTTTGTGTACAAATTTTTGCCAAAAAGTGATTTTTTCTCAAGTAAAATGAGAAAATGGGCTTTTTTGGAAGGGATGAGCATTTCGTTTTATTCTTTAGGCATCTGGATTTTCACCCATTTTCAGAATTATTAGGAAGTGATATATCTGCTGAAAAGAAAAATGCCTTGATCATACTATCGCTTATTTAAAGAATTTTATTTGTTTGTAGCGAAAGATATCCATCAAAGATTCCAATGAAATGATTTTTGATTTACGGAAATATTGTAAAATAATTTTTGGCACACTAATTGGTAGAAAGCTCTCCGCTACATCAAAATACTTTAAATTTATGTTTAAAAAGAGATTTGCTATTTATAGCCTTCTTATTTTTATTTTATTGGGAAGCTGTATTTCTGACACTGATGAGGATTCTATCAATCAGGGGTCGGAAAATGATAAGGTTGTTTTTTTGGTAATTGACGAAGATAGTATTGACAATGTGAATGAACCCAATAATTTTTCTGAGACGGATGTGAACGATCAATTGGCCACAATTGGTTTGAGAGAACAATTGAAATACTTTAGAGAAAATGTTGGAAAGACCATAGAATTATACACCGGTCAAGTGGGAGATGAGGCTTGGTTTGCAATTAAAACCATTCCAAATACTTGGCGAAACGCTGGTCCTACCAATAATGGAGCTCAAAATTATCTCGCGCCGGGCCCAGGTTTAGGTTCTCCAAATGTAGATGATGACCGCGAAGTTTTACTTGATGAGATACCAGAAGTTACGCCTCTAAGGGCAACTGGATTGAAAATGTTGGAAGGATATACCATTTTGGCTGTGGTTTATGATAGCGATATCAGTATCAATTATTCGCCTCTTGAAGCTAACCTGATGGGGGATAATTTAGGTATGGTGGCTTTTCAGGTTGTTAGTGTTACCGAAAGAACAGATGGAAGTACTTCTTCTTTGCCTAAGGTTTCCGTCAAGATCCTTAATGTAATTGATGCTAGACAACTTGAATTGATGCTTTTCTCGAATGCTCCTGTTCCACGGTCTTCTTCAGAACCATTTGATATCAAACCACCATCTTCTTCGGAGCAACCCGCTTTGATCACAGCGAATTAAAAAAAGGCAACTAATTATGGTTGCCTTTTTTTATAACCTGTTATTATTTTTTCGATTCTATAAGTTTACCATTTTACCAGTTTTCACGGATTCATCACAGGCGAAAGCAATTTTGAGACTGTTTAAAGCATCATTTAAATGATCAGTTAAATCAATGTTTTCTTCCATAGCCTTCAAAAAATATCGTTGCTCCCTATTGCATAATTCCTGGTGACCTGGTTCATCGGTCATATCTATCCATTGATCTTGCTTTTTAAAATGATTCTTATTATCCAAATCTGCAAAATGGACTTTGAGACTTTCTGTTTTAGTATGTGAATCCACATCATCTGATTTTCCGGAGGCTCCGGCAGTTTTTGCGACAATTGATACAGCTCCTTTCGGGCCAAATACATCTTTAATAAAAAATGCATTATCAGAAACCATGGGTCCCCAACCTGCTTCATACCATCCTACAGATCCATCCTCAAAACGTATCTGTAACTGTCCATAATTGTAATTATCCTCAGCAATGTCTTCCGTTAGTCTGGCACCAATGGCGGAGACTGTAAGTGGTTTGGATCGGGTCATTTGGCACATAACATCTATATAATGTACTCCACAGTCAACAATTGGGCTAAGTGTTTTCATTAAGTTCCTGTGTACATCCCACATAAACCCATGGCTTTGCTGGTTCAGATTCATCCTCATTACCAATGGTTTTCCCAATTTTTGGGCTTCTTCAATAAAGCGTTCCCAAGAAGGGTGGTGTCTTAAAATATAACCTACAACCACTTTTTTATCCATTTTTTTTGCGGCTTCAATTATTTTTTCAGAACCCTTTACGGTATCAGCCAAAGGTTTTTCGATAAAAATATGGCATCCGGCCTCCAGTGATTTTAAGGCAATTTCTTCATGGGTATCCGGATAGGTTGAAATGCAGACTGCATCCGGCTTTGTTTGCTCAAGGGCTTCTTCGTAATCTTCAAACAAAGGATAATCTGCTCCTAATTTTTCATTCAGCCTTTTTTTGCTTTCTCCCCTGGCCACCAAGCCACAGATAGAGAATTCAGGCATATTATGATAGGCAGTAGCATGGGAAGCACCCATATTTCCACAGCCAATTACAAGTATTTTAATGGGAAGAATCATAGTTTCCTTTTTTTATTTTGAATCAACCAAATGTTTTAATGGATTGATTAATCTATCCAAATAAATCACCATAAATCATATTGGGTTATTGCCCTTTAATTCTTTGATTTCTTCTGGTGAGAGGTAAATTATAGAGATTTTCAAGGTAATAGAGGAGAGAGGTTCATCTTTTTGATCCCGATTCACATTGACAATGGAATCAACTATATCCATTCCCTTGATTACCTGCCCAAAAACCGTATAATCCCCATCCAATCTATGCAGGCCGTTTTTATTCTGAACAATATAAAATTGGCATCTGGCAGAAAGTTTTTGGGGGTTTCCATCTCTTCCCGCACCCACTGCCCCATAAATGTGGGTTAATCTGCTGTTAAATTCCGGTTTTAATAAATATTCCGGATCGTTAAAACCTTCCTCAGTATCAGGGCAACCTCCTTGGGCCACAAAATCAGGTATTACACGGTTAAAGGTAAGGGAATCCCAATAACCTGCCTCAGCAAGTTCAATAAAACTTGCCCTATGAATGGGTGTTTCCTGATGGAAGGAAATGTAGATTTTACCTAATGGTGTTTCAATCAGACCTATCGGTGTTTTGGCTTGGACAAGAGAAAAGAATGAAGTTGAAAAAATTAAGAAGGCATATAATTTAAATTTCATTTTGAGTTCCATTTTTATAAATATATAAAAACCTTCTTGATTTTTTCATCCGGTTTTTATCGATTGATCTGAATGGCTTTTCAGAATCCTTTTTTGATTGATAACCGGATTTGCGTACATGGAAAGATAGCTTTTGACTGCTACTGGATTATTTTGATCAACACCTTTTCTGAACCTTTTTTCAAATAAGGCTTTTTGTTCAGGAGTATATTGATCTGAATATTGATTTGAGTCCATTAAAAGATCACAGGCAATAAATTTGGTTGGCCATAATTTATATCCTAAAATGATTTGCTCATCAATCAGATCGGCAAGGGCCTGTAATTGTTTTACATTTCCGGATACTGTCTTTTTGATTTGGTCAATATTATCTGTTAAAACATCACCAATATGGATGTGGATCCTTTTTTTCTGACCTATTATTCCGCTCAAAAGAGTGGTGAAATCCTCATTTTCACCTTTCACATAAGTTTCCTGCCTCGCTAAGGCCAATAATTCAGGCATTTTCAAGACATCAGTAGGGTCGTATTCATAGGAAATACTTACAGGAACCACGTTGAGTCTTTTAAAATAATCCAAAAAATGTTCCTGTTCATCAGATGCCATGGATATCATTTTCAAAACTCCTTTATGGGTAAGGTCATTGCCATCCTTGGTTCTTCCTTCTCTTTGGGCAATCCAAACAGATCGGTTTTCTCTTAATAGTGAATGTCTGATGTAGGAAGAAACTACTTTAGAACTTTCCAGCAGCTCTCTTGCTGGTAGTCCTCTTTTTATCATAAAATTTCGGGTTAACTTGGAAAGGTGCCTCAAAAATGGTTTTTTGACCAAATTATCACCTATAGCCGAAGTGGTCATGAAAAGACCCTTTTCATATAGGCATGCATTTAATAAGGAAGTGTCCAGAATAATATCCCGGTGGTTGGAAATAAACAGATAAGAGGTGTTTTTTTCAAGTTTTTCAAAACCTGATGTACTTAATCCTTCCGAACTTTTTTCCAGCACCTTTTTTACTCCCGGGTAAATAAAATTTATTTGGAAATCCCTTATTGAATGGCAATGGAGCATTAGATCTTTCCAATAGGCATCAGACCAATCCGGAAAAGTGAAATTCATCATCGCTTTCAGCATGGGATGATCAATAATCTGTCGGATGGCTTGGTTAACTTCTGTGTCGTAATATGGTCTTATATCTTCAAAATTTGACATCTGGGATGATTTAATGCGTATACAAAGAAAGTAATTTTTAACAATATAGCTCAGTCAAATTGCAACAGCTTTCATTTCAGGGTGATTTATGGCCAATTTTTTGGGCAGTATTTTTTAGGTGTAAAACTACTTGAGCGTAAATATTAGTTCTAACTGATTGTTTTTTAATTATATATATCATTAAAATAATGCATGTCCGAAAATTTTGGCCTGGTTTTTGGATTGGGTGGAAAAGTTGAAATTTCTTATTCACCCTAAGGAATTATGAAACCAATAACAGTAAAATACAGTGATTAATCCCTTTATCCTTACTGTTTTCAAACGAATTAATTCTTTGAATAACCGAAATATCAAATAGACCTTTAATGAATTGAATTTTTGTTTGGTTTTTTTAGGTAAGAAGGTTAGTGGGGTTAAGAGAATAGCAGCGTTTCAATTATCATATGTTAAATAGACCGGTGCATTACGCATCCATTAAAATCAGTTAGCAAAATGCGTAAAAAGAATTTAGTATTGATCTTCTTTATGTTGATCCTATTGCAGTTGACATCTTGTGTTGAATTTGGTTTTCTTGATGAAGGAAAGTATTCCCAGAATATTGAAATTCATGAAATTGAGGTAGGATCAAAGGTTGAATTGGTGGCTGAACCTAATCCGGGATTTGTTTTTTCGCATTGGGCCCGGAATGGTGAAATAGTCAGTAACAAGGAAACCTACGTTTTTACCATGCCGGACAAAGAAATTAACCTCACTGCAAATTTTACAAGGGAATAATAAATAATAGCGTTAAGCTGAGGGGTTCAGATTATGCTTAAAGTAATAAAATGATCAAATAAAAAAAGGTGCTTATCAAGCACCTTTTTTGTTGACCGACTAGGGGTCGAACCTAGACTCTTCTGAACCAAAATCAGACGTGTTGCCAGTTACACCATCGGTCAATTTTGAGTTTAATATCGCCTTTCCACGAAATGTGTCACAAATGTAGGGGCTCTTTCTTTTTAATGCAAATTTGAATTCAAAGAAATTTCCTGTAATCCTGTAATTTGCTATATCTCAACCGGAAAATTATAAATTTATACCTCAGTCAACATGAACATGATGGCTATAAAATGCAAGATTGTACCTGCTAATACAAATATATGCCAAATAGTATGTGCAAAACGCATTTGAGGCCTAGTATAGAAAATTGTGCCCAATGTATAACTTAGGCCACCTGCAACAATCAAGGCCAAGGTGGAAAGGCTTAAGTTCTCCACCAAGGGCTTTACCAGGAACACCGCTAACCAACCCATCCCTAAATAGAGTAGGAGGGAAGCCCTTCGAAATCTATGGGTATAGAATATTTTAAAAATCAGACCAAAAAGGGTAAGGGACCAAATGATACCAAAAAATATCCAGCCCCAAATCCCGCCAACTGCAAGTAATAAAAAAGGGGTATATGTGCCTGCAATCAGGAAATAAATACCTATATGGTCAAATGTTCTCAACCAGGATTTGATTTTTTCTTCCTGAAAGGCGTGATATAGGGTAGAAAATGTATAAAGCAATAAAATTGATCCTCCAAATAAGCTACAACTCACAATGTGGATTGCAGTTCCATTGAGTACTGAAAAGGTAATCAATAAAGAAATAGCAATGATACTGAAAAGGATACCAAAACCATGTGTGATGCTGTTGGCAAATTCTTCCTGTAAACTTTGCTTCCTCTCCATAATTTTTTTAGACTATTTAAGCATAAATATAAGCACTATTTAAAGATTTTTTTTCCTTTAAATTAGCTTCCGAAATCGATTGTGTATTAATTGATTGTCATTAAGGTGCTGATTTTATTGTATTTATGGAATTTTATACATTGTTTTGCCTCATATTTTAAAAAAGGAATTCATTTATAAACCAAAAATTAATACTATCATGTCAGTGAAAATCTCTGAAAAAACCATTGTTTCGACTCTAGAGAAACTTGAAAAATTGAAATTGGACGATTCGCTTCATGCTGAACTATCCTGGTGCTGGAACAGCTATGTAGCCGATGGTAATCCTGTTGGTGTCATCGAAAAAAGTAAAAAAGCATTGGAATTATTCAAGGCAAAAAGAGAAGAAAACAGCAAAGCTGTTGCCAAAAAATTGATCGATGATTTGGAGAAAATCGTAAATTAATAGAAGTAATTACTTTTAATTACAGATTCTCTACATATTTGAAGGCTACCCTGATACGGGTAGCTTTTTTTTGCACTATTTTCATGCAAAAAAAACAGGGAACTCAAAAAAAAGCCATCCCCATAGTAAATAGGGATGGCTCCAGTTTATTTTTTTGGGAGAATTACTCTCCTACAACTACAAACTTAACGTTGCTTTTTACATCTCTGTGAAGATCAACTTCAGCTTCGAATTCTCCGGCACCTTGAACAGGGACATTGATTGAGATTTTCTTTCTATCAATGTTAATCCCTTTTTCACTTAGGGCATCCGATATCTGTAAAGTAGTCACCTTTCCGAATATTTTTCCGGATTCACCGATTTTAGCTTTAATTTCCAAAGTAAGGTTGGATAATTTAGTTGCCAACTCCTCAGCTTCAGTTTTAATTTTCTCTGCTTTGTGGGCGGCTTGCTTGATGTTTTCGGCTAAGATTTTTTTGTTGGATTCGGTTGCCAAAACTGCAAATCCCTGTGGGATTAAGTAGTTTCTTCCATAACCAGGCTTTACTTCCACCTTGTCATTTTTATAACCTAGTCCTTTTATGTCTGTTTTTAGAATAACTTCCATTTTCGTACAATTTAAAATTTGAATGAATCGAACAAGAACGGATTATTTCAAACCGTCAGTCACGAATGGCAATAAAGCCAAGTGTCTTGCCTTTTTGATGGCATTCGCCACTTTTCTTTGGTATTTTGCAGAGTTGCCGGTTAATCTTCGAGGAAGAATTTTTCCCTGCTCATTCACAAACTTCAAAAGGAAGTTAGGATCTTTGTAGTCAATATACTTGATGCCGTGTTTCTTGAAACGGCAATATTTTTTTCTATTTTCTACTCTGTTGATTGGTTCGTTCTTAAGTGTCATGATACTTGCTCCTCCTTAGCTTCAGCTTTTTTGTTAAATTCACCTTTTCTTCTCCTTTCAGCATAAATAATGGCATGCTTGTCAAGTACAGTTGTCAAGAATCTCATGACTTTCTCGTCTCTTCTGAATTCAATTTCCAATTTGTTGATCACATTTGGAAGCGCTTTGAATTCTACCAAAACGTAGAAACCGGTGCTTTTTTTCTGAATTGGATAGGCCATCTTCTTAAGACCCCAATTTTCAACATTTACAATGTCTGCCCCCTCTTCTTTTAACAAGTTTACAAACTTGTCTACGGTATCCTTCATCTGAACTTCAGACAAAACGGGAGTTAATATGAATACCGTTTCATAATTCTTTTGGAACATGTTTGTATTGGTTTATCTGTATTTAATTAAACAGGACGCAAAATT
Organism: Shivajiella indica; assembly: GCF_042683085.1. NCBI lineage: Bacteria > Pseudomonadati > Bacteroidota > Cytophagia > Cytophagales > Cyclobacteriaceae > Shivajiella > Shivajiella indica. The sequence continues at coordinate 253,817 of NZ_JBHUIV010000020.1, forward strand.
AGAATATTATTTGGGCATTTCAAAATAGAATAAATAAAAGTATCCATGTTTTTTCTTGGTTCTACAAAAGAAAATAGGTGCTGAAAAAGTTGAAATATCAACCTTTTCAGCACCAATAAACAGGTTGAAATTTTGATTTATTTTACTTCGAATGTTTGGCTGCCAATCTGATACCCATCAGCATAAACCCTCACTTCGTAAATACCGGCCACATACTTGCTCCCTTTTTCATAATAATAGGTCAATACTTGTTTGGTATTGTTGAAAAATAAGTCTTGGTGGGCTGTATAAAACTCTTCCCTACCGTCTATAGTGAAGGTTCCACTTCCTTTAGCAACATCAAAAATTGGCTGATTGTTCGGAGCAATTACCTGTACATAAATATCTCTGTTGCCATGCTCTGCCACTTTATTGTCAGCAATATTAAAGGAGATCTTTAATTTCTCTATCTGCCTGTCTCTAAACCCATTAGATCTTTCTCTTCCTCTGGAATTCACCGCAGCGACTACAATATTCTCAGCCTTAAGCGTAGCAGCAATATTTACTTTTTCCTGGAGCTCCTGCTGTTTGATATTGAGTTTTACAACTTCTTCTTCAATTTGTGCCTGAGTTGTTTTCAGATCTTGATTTTCATCAAAAAGCTGTTGATTGATTTCCCTCAGCCTTATGATTTCCTCATCTTTTTCCTGGAGGGTTTTTGAATACCCATTAATTCTTTGGTTCAACGCAGCGATTTCTTCACTGGTCCTCTTTTTATCAGAGTTCCGTTCTGCAATCAGTTGATCCCTAATTTCCTCAAGTGCTTTGATATCCCCTCCTAATTTTTCAATTTCCTGGATTCTAAGATCCAATTGAAAAGTCATGGAATCAATTCTTCTGTTCAGGTCATTGTTTTCTTCTGAAAGAATAAGGATCTCTTCTGACTTCTTTGTTTTGTCAACGTGGTCTGTATATAATTTAATACCACTTATGACAACCAAAATAATTAATACGATTATAAGTATGTTTTTACCTTTCTCGCTTTTTTTCGGTTTTTCTTGAAAGTTGGATTCCATGTTATTTTGATTGTATTTTTGTCAAAATAGTAAATTTTATGTCATTTTCCATGAATGAAGCGTACTGGACCCACAAATATCTTGAAAAAAACACAGGTTGGGATATCGGTACTGCTTCAAAACCTATTCTGCAATATTTAGACCAAATTTCTCACAAAGATATAAAGATTTTAATTCCAGGTGCAGGAAATGCTTATGAAGCAAAATTTGCCTTTGAATCAGGATTTAAAAATGTCAATATCCTTGATTTTTCTCCTATCCCCTTACAAAATTTCAAGCGATCCTGTCCCTCTTTTCCTGAAGAAAATATTCATTGTATGGATTTTTTTGAGCATAAAGGGAATTATGATTTGATCTTGGAACAAACTTTCTTCTGTGCTCTTCCTCCTATAGAAAGGCCATCTTATGTTGAAAAAATGTTTCAGCTTTTAAAACCTGGAGGAAAATTGGTCGGTGTTCTTTTTTCCAGAAACTTTGACCATCCAGGTCCTCCATTCGGTGGTAGTAAGCAGGAGTATGAAACATATTTTACAAAGTATTTTGACAAAATAGAAATGAATGATTGCTATAATTCTATCCCTCCAAGGTTGGGGTTTGAATTGTTCATCAAAATTCAAAAGTTCAAATAGAAAGAATATAATGGGTTTTGGATAGGGATTTCCTGAAAAATAATACGCCGCACTCATAAAAATCTATGGAAAGCGTCACTTCTGGAAATTGGATTATTTCCTTCCACGCTTTTTCCATTTCTTTTGACCAGTGGATATCGGCAAGGATTATAATTGAGGTTTCATGTATATAAGAACGTAAAGTTTCATAATAAATTAGGCTGCCCTGATAATTATGGGTCGCATCAATCAGAACAAAATCCACTTTTCCTTTTTCCTCAAGATGTTGAGGTAAAATGTCTTTGATATTACCCAAGAGGAAATGGGTTCTTTTACTGATAGGTTTTTCCTGGGCTTTCCTCCATAGTGCCTCAGATCCCTCGAAGGTAAACAATTCCCCCTTGGTTACTTTATCCAAATATTTAGTATTTATTCCCACACAGGTCCCCAATTCAAGTACATGATTTGCAGGAGTAAGATTGCAGAAATATTGATAGACCTGTGAAAATTTCCTACCAGTAGTACTGTATTTAGTTACGTTTGAAGTTTTTCGAAATTTATTCTTTTTAAGCTTTATGGAACCGGCACCAAAATCCTCAATTTCCAAAACCTCCTGATCTTTCAAAAGATTTTCCCGAATCTCTTCTAATTCCAGGTCCTTCACTTGAGAATCAATAAGAAAAGACTGTAGATCCCGGTATATTTCGGAAATAAAAGGACTTTGAAGGGAATACCTGTCCTCTTTTTTTAACCAATAAACCAAGGAAGAATAGATTGGGAAAAGATACCTTTTCAAATCAATTGTCGAAAATGCCTGAAATCAATTGGAATTCGGGGATTGTTACCTCGATCAGCTTACCGTCAAAAAGTTTTTCCATGATATAAGAGCCTTTCATTTTACCTAAACCGGACTTTAAATTGCATCCTGAAACATATTCATGGACATTTCCTGGTTCTAAAATGGGCTGTTGGCCCACAACCCCATCGCCTTCTACAAATTTGGTTTTATCCCCAGCATCATAAATTTCCCATTTTCTCCTCATCAATTGTATGGTATGGCTACTGTTGTTTTCTATCTTTACCTTGTAGGTGAATACAAAATGATGCTGGTGAGGGCTGGAAAATTCAGCCTGATAGGTTGTTTCAACACTGACTTTAATTCCTTCGGTAATGGCTGTAACCATAGAATTTGTGGGTAAAAACCCATTTTGAGGATTAAAAATAGAATTTAATTATTGAATAACAACGAATTTAACTGAAAATGGATGTCAAAATTGAAGATAGTTGGAAAAAAAGACTGGAAAATGAATTCCTTAGGCCTTATTTTTCCAATTTGGTTTCTTTCGTGAAAAATGAATACCAGAACCATGCGGTTTTCCCAAAGGGAAAAGAAATTTTCAATGCTTTTGAGCATTGTTCTTTTGAAAACACCAAAGTGGTTATTCTAGGGCAGGATCCTTATCATGGGCCAGGTCAGGCCCATGGACTTTCGTTTTCAGTGAGGGAAGGGGTTCCCTTTCCGCCTAGTTTATTGAATATATTCAAGGAAATTAACCGGGATTTGGGTAAACCGATTCCTTCTAACGGAAACTTATCCAGGTGGGCAGATCAGGGGGTCTTATTATTGAATGCAACGCTGACGGTAAGGGCCCATCTTGCCGGGTCCCATCAAAACAAGGGATGGGAAGAGTTCACTGATGCAGTCATCCAAAAAATTGCACTTGAAAAAGAGCATATTGTGTTCATGTTATGGGGTGCCTACGCCCAGAAAAAAGCTGCCTTTATTTCCTCAGAAAAGCACTTAAAGCTCCATGCACCTCACCCAAGCCCACTTTCTGCCCATAGAGGGTTTTTAGGTTGTGGCCATTTTTCCAAAGCCAACGCCTACCTAAGAGAAAATGGACTCATGGAAATTAATTGGTGATATCAAAAAAACATTAGGATTTTTGAAGTCCGGTTAATAACCGGGGAAAAACAATTACAGAAAAATGGTTTTTAAATTTTTTAAGGGAAATTGATTCATCTTATTAAAAATCTGGGTTAAGTTAAGATAAAAAAAGCCGGCAGAATTAAACTTTGCCGGCTTATTACATGTCTTATTTTTTTAAGTTAGTGGATCCCGTTAAAGAATCTGCTCCATCTAATTTTGTTGAACATGGATTTGTGCTTGTCCAAAGAAAGCCATAGGAACCATGCCTTACCTACAATATGGTCTTCGGGAACAAAACCCCAGTAGCGCGAATCAAGGGAATCATGCCTGTTGTCACCCATCATGAAGTAATAATCCTGTTTGAAAGTGTAAGAATCAACTTTTTGTCCATCAATATAAAGTTGGTTGTCCTGGACTTTAACGTCTTTCAAACCTTCAAATTTTTCAATTGTAAAGGCATATTTGGCAATATTGTCAGCATTCATTTCTATGGTCCAGCCTTTTGCAGGGATGGTCAATGGACCAAAATTATCTTTATTCCAACCAAAGTAAGCACCATCAGGAAATACCCTTGGATCCCCTAGGCCCTCTTTGTCCATCCGCAATGTAACCGAACCAACGGCTGGGGAATTTTTTAACCTGTTGATACTTTCTTCTGTCGCCATCACCAGATATCCCGAGCCATTGGTAAATGGCATAAAACTATCTGGATTTATCCCATAATCACTGAAAAAATCAGCACTTAAATTTCGATTGGTAAGTACATCATAAGAAAATTGCATCTCCTCTGGCTTATAGGCCGGCTCACCGTTGATGAAAACCAGGGTTTTGACAATTTCGATTTCATCACCTGGAACTGCCACCGCTCTTTTAATATAGTTTGTTTTTAAATCGATCGGATATTCGAATTCCGAAGGATAATTGAAAACAACCACATCATTTCTTTTAACAGAGGAAAATCCTGGAAGTCTGAAATAGGGGAGTTCTATCCAATCTACATATGAATTGGCATTAGTGCCCCATATTTTTTGATGGGTTAAGGGAATCTGAAGCGGTGTTCTGGGGATCCTAGTCCCATAGTGCATTTTGCTTACAAAAAGGAAATCACCTACCAAAAGGGATTTTTCCATGGAAGCAGTTGGAATGGTAAAAGGTTCAAGTAATAACCATCTGATCAAGGAAGCTGCAATTACAGCGAATATTAATGCATCAGCCCATTCACGAGCGGCCGATTTTTTCTTTTTTTCTTCAGTCATTTCACTTAAAAATTTTTAGAAAGATAGGAAATCATCCATTGATAATACACCATTTTTATTTTTTATCCACTCGGCCACCAATACCGCACCAAGGGCAAAACCTTTACGACTATGCGCAGTATGGCTTATTTCAATATCATCGATTTCAGACCGATATCGTACAATATGGGTGCCGGGTGCTGGATCAATCCGCTTAGAAGTTATCATAAGTTCTTTTTCACTTTCGGATGCATCTTCAGCAAGTTTCCAGTTCCTTAAAGAAGGTATCTCATCAATGATAGCCTCAGCCAGGGTGATTGCCGTACCACTTGGGGCATCTTTTTTTTCAGTATGGTGGATTTCTTCCATGGTCACTTTATAGTCTTTTTGGTCTTTCATAAGACCTGCCAGGAAACGGTTAACCCTAAAGAAAATATTGACTCCGACGCTGAAATTGGAAGCATAAAAAAAAGCGGTTTCTTTTTCCAAGGTTAAAGACGCAATGGCAGGTTTCTTTTCCAACCATCCGGTAGTTCCTGAGACCACCGGTATTTTTCTGTTAATGGCCCAACTGATATTCTCAAATGCAGCATCCGGTTGGCTAAACTCAATGGCCACATCAATTGTGTCCGGATCTAACATGGATAAATCTTCTCTGTTATCTATATTGATCTTACCTACAATATGGTGTCCCCGGGACTCGGCAATTTCTCCGATTATTTTTCCCATTTTACCATATCCTAATAATAATATGTTCATGTTTAGAAATTAATTTTCAAAGATAGGCCAAAAATATTTCCTCCTGCTGTTAAAGTTTCATAACTGGGTTCAAAGTTAAAACTCAAATTTTCACTTACATCAAAACTGGAAAGTTGGGCGTCAACCTGCGCATCTATGATATTTAGGGCATAAATACCAATAAATAAGAAATAATTCAAATCCCTGTTTCTCCTCCAATAATTAACCTGCCTGACCAGTCCGTCCCTGTTTAAATTAGGGAAATCATTGGGCTCTCCGTCATCAAATAGAAACAGCGCTTCCCTAAGCGCTTTGTATCTTCGGTCATTGAATTCAATGAAATAAATATTGGTGGCAAAACCCGCATAAATCAAGGGTACTTTCCAGCTTTTTCCATTGTAGACCTGACCTGAACCAGGCAATATGGCAGATAGAATCGTAGCTTTTTTTGGATTTTTTATATCCTTTTCATCAAAATAATATTCTTGGATCTCCTCTGTTTCAGACTGGGCAAAGGATGGCATAGATGATAGGAATAAAACAAAAACAGCAATGATGCCAATCGGTATCATTGCTTTTTTGATTTTTTTTATCTTCAAAATAAAAACTGCCGTGTTCAAGGATTAAATGATATCCAGTATTTCCAGAATTCTGTTCAGGTCCTCAGCAGACCCAAAAGGAATCTTGATTTCTCCTTTATTTTTTCCGTCTGTCTTGAGTTGTACCTTAGTTCCAAAATGAGAAGCAAGCCTTTGTTGGATTTTACCGATCTCATATTTTTTCACAGGGTCCATGATCTGGGTTTTTTCTATGATCTTTTCATCGGGCCCACTATTGATGGCTTTTACCAAGGCTTCTACTTTCCTTACGCTTAATTCCTCGGCAATGGTCCTTTTATAAATTGCGAGCTGTTTATCTACGTCTTCCACATTAATAATGGCCCTGGCATGACCCATGGAAATGAGGTTATCCCTTAAACCTGCCTGAATATCCGGCGGAAGCTTAAGCAAACGAAGATAATTATTGACCGTAGTCCTGTTTTTTCCTACCCTATCACCTAATTGTTCCTGCTTTAAGTTACATTCAGTGAGAAGTCTTTGGTAGGAATGCGCTATTTCCAGGGAGTTGAGATTTTCCCTTTGAATATTTTCAATCAAAGCCATTTCCAGCATCTGCTGGTCATTGGCAGTCCTTACATAGGCGGGGATAGTCTCCAGACCAGCCATTTTGGAGGCCTGAAACCTTCTTTCTCCTGAAATTAGCTGATATTCCCCTTCTGTTAGTTTTCTGACTGTAATGGGTTGAATGATTCCCTGAACCTTAATGGATTCTGATAATTCCTGAAGTGACTCTTTATCAAAATGAGTTCTGGGCTGAAAAGGATTTACTTGGATCTCAGATAATGCAATTTCATTAATTCCTACCACCGGCTGTACAGGAACTAACCCCTGACTTTTATTTTTTTGCGGAGAATCCTCCAACAAAGCCCCCAATCCTCTTCCAAGTACACTTTTCTTCGGTGTAGGTTTATTGTTTGCCATAATTTTTATTTATTTTTTTACTTTTTCCATCCCGTTTTTGGATGCAATTTCATTAGCCAGGTTAAGGTAAGCCAATGCACCCTTGCCATCTGCATCAAAGGCAATTACCGGTAATCCAAAACTAGGAGATTCACTCAATCTAACGTTTCTTGGTATAATTGTTTCAAATACCAAATTTTTGAAATGCATTTTAACCTCATCGACAACCTGGTTACTTAGCCTTAACCTAACATCATACATGGTAAGTAAAATACCTTCAATTTCAAGGTTAGGATTCAATCTTGTTTGGATGATTTTGATGGTGTTGAGTAATTTCCCCAAACCTTCAAGTGCAAAATATTCACACTGGACAGGAATGATAACAGAATCAGCAGCAGTAAGGGCGTTGATAGTAATCAAACCCAGCGATGGTGAACAATCAATAATGACAAAATCGTATTTATCTCTTATTTTTGAGATGACACCTTTCATTTTTTCTTCTCTGTTTTCCAGATTGATCATCTCCACCTCAGCACCGACAAGGTCAATATGGGAAGGAATTAGGTCTAAATGTTCAATTTCTGTGGAAATGGTGATAGACTCAATATCAATCCCATCTACCATACATTCATAGATACTCGTATCTATACCCTTGGGATCTTGGCCTAATCCCGAGGTAGTATTGGCCTGTGGATCAGCATCAATAACAAGAGTCTTATACTCCAATACTGCTAAACTGGCGGCCAAGTTCATGGCAGTTGTTGTTTTTCCTACACCGCCTTTTTGATTGGCAATGGCAATTACTTTTCCCATTTGTTTATTTATAGGGTAATAGATTCTCCAATATTAAGTAAAATCAATTCTTTTCCTGCTTTCAGGGCAGCTTTTTTTGCAGCATCTAAGTCAATTTCTATATAGGGGAAAGTGTCGTAATGCATCGCAATTATTTTTTTTGTGCCCACAAAATCAGCTGCCTTTAAAGCATCTTCAATACCCATGGTAAAATTATCACCAATAGGTAAAAAAGCGAAATCAATATTAAATTCTTCGGCTATCAATTTCATATCATAGCTGAGGGCAGTATCCCCAGCATAATAAAAACAGCCCCCGTCATGTTTAATAACAAACCCTCCGGGATTTCCTCCAGAGGAGCCATCAGGAAGGGTACTACTGTGTACTGCAGATACATATTTCAGTTTTCCGAAGTCAAAAACTTTGCTCCCACCATGATTCATGGGATGGTATTTTTCAATCCCTTTTTGCGCAAACCAAACCGCGATTTCATAATTTGAAACCAATATCGCATTTGATTCTTTGGTGATGTTTTCTGCATCTGCAATATGGTCCTCATGTCCATGGCTCAGAAGTACATAGTCTGCTTTAATCGTTGAAACATCTATATGGGAAGCTTTTTTATTAGGACTGATAAATGGGTCAAAAACTATTTTCTTATCCCCAATTTTCACCAAAAAGGAAGAATGTCCAAAATAAGTAATTTCAGTCATAAGGTGTTCGGTTTTTTGGTTCTCTTCGCTTACAAATATAGGATTTATATCCAGTCATTAAATTAATTCTTTTCCACATCACATTGTGGATAGTTTTAAAGTGCTGGTTTTAAACTTTCTATCCATAAAAAAAGGAACCAATTAAGGTTCCTCTTCATTATTTATTTTTTTTGCTTGCTTCGGCAGCTTTCATAGCATCTTCCAATTTTTGTTGGAATTTGGATTTTTTCTTATTGACGTTTTTCTTTTTATGCTCCTCGATTTTCTCTCTGATCTTAGTGTCATCCACAAACAACTTGATCAAAGCCTGTTGTCCAAAGGTTACCATGTTGGAAACAAAATAATAAAAACTTAATGCAGCAGGGAAAGAATTCAACACAAACATAAATACTACCGGCATAATATAACCAAGATTTTTCATTGGTCCTGTCTGCGCGGTCAATTGATTGTTGAAATGTGTGTAAGCTATCTGCGAAACAGTCATCAATAAGGTAAATAAACTCACGTGGGATCCATAAAATGGAATGGTAAATGGCAACCTTACTATAGCATCATAGGTTGAAAGGTCATGTGCCCAAAGGAATGATTCCTGACGCAATTCAATTGAGTTCGGGAAGAAAAAGAACATTGCGAAAAGGAAGGGCATCTGTAACAACATGGGCAGACATCCGGAAATGGGACTCACTCCCAATTGACCAAAAAGCTTCATCTGTTCCTGTTGCATTTTGGTTGGATCTTCTCCATATTTTTCCTTCAGTTCATCGATTTCAGGTTTTATTACCCTCATTTTTGCCATACCTATATAGGATTTATAGGTAAGTGGGAATAAGGCCAATTTTATGATCAACACAATAAGGATAATGATTACCCCATAGTTGGTGAAATATTTTTCCAAAAACTGGAAAAGGTTAACAATAATGTATTTGTTCACCCAGCTTACAAAAAAGTAACCCATGTCTACATTATTTTCAAAACCTTCAGTGACTCTTTTGAGAATATTGTAATTGTTGGGCCCAAAGAAGTAACTCAGTTCAGCTTTTCCATTGTCCAAGGGGAGAACCAGATTGGCTTTCATGTTTTTAATGGACAGGGTGTCTGTTGGCGTGTCCTGTTGTACAACTCCTGAACTGAAATTGTTACCCGCGATCAATGCTGCGGTAAAGAAACGTTGGCTGAAACTTACCCACTTCAAAGGTTCTTTGATTTCAGCATTGTCGGATGTTGAAGTTAAGCTTAAATCATCATGAGAACCTGAAACCAAATAGAAATTAACGTTTGTTTTTCTTCTTGATTCCTCAATATCCTCTTCCTGCCTCAACAATCTATCCTCCCAAAGAATCTGGACATTGGAGTCAGTCATGTTGCCGGAAAGCCCGGAAAATTCAAGGTATTTATCAAGGATATATTTTCCTTCTCTTAAAGAATAGGTTCTGCTGATTCTGCTATTCCCTGATTGTGCGGTAAATGTTAAAACACTTGCCTTATCTCCATCAATTTCTGTAGTAGATAGGGTGGGGCTGAAGTAAAATTGATTCAGGCTTAAGGGACCTTTATCCGTTTGGATAACATAATTTAATTCAGAACTTTTTTCATCCAATATCAAAAGAGGTCTTTGATCCCAGGTTTTGTAATCCTTTAATTCCACCTTGGTAATTTCAGCACCTTTGGTAGAGAAAGTGATAATCATTTTATCATTTTCCAGGATCAAATTCTCCTCAATTCCTTTTGTCATCGCCGCAAAAGCCCCAAATTGTCTTTGGGCTATAATATCCTGAATACTATCCTGCTCAATAATTTCCAGGGAAGAAGTCTTTTCCTCGGGTTCTTCAGAAAACACCTTTTGGGCTGCTTCTGTCTGTTCAGCAGGTTGTGGTTCAGGTGTACTGGCAAAGAAAAGAGAATACACCAGTAATACTGCTGCGAAAAGGATTAATCCTGTCGCTTGGTTTCTATCCATAAGATTAACATTATTTGCCCTAGCTTAAAAAAAGTGTCCAAAATGAATCCATTTGACTTACTTCTTTTTCTATCTTTTTTTAATCAGGGCCCAAAATTACTTTATTTTTTTATTTTCAATAGTTGCCGCTACAAATCTTACAAATAAGGGATGGGGATTCAGAACTGTACTTTTATATTCAGGATGGAACTGGGTACCTATAAACCATGGATGGTCCTTGATTTCAATGATCTCCACCAAATTTGTTTCCGGGTTGATACCGGAAGGGATCATCCCCTTTTCTTCAATGGCATTCAGGTATTTATTATTGAATTCATAACGATGCCTATGTCTTTCATTAATTTTGTATTTTCCGTAGGCCTGAGAAGCTTTACTTCCTTTTCTGAGTTCACAAGGATAAGAACCCAGTCTCATAGTTCCTCCCATGAGCTCAAGATTTTTTTGCTCCTCCATCAAGGCAATGACTGGATGGGGTGTTTTGGGATCCATCTCTGTACTGTTGGCTGATTTTAGCTTCAATACATTTCTTGCAAATTCAATCACAGCTACCTGCATCCCCAGACAAATGCCGAAGAACGGCATTTTATTCTCCCGGGCAAATTTAACTGTTTCTATTTTCCCTTCAAGACCCCTTTCTCCAAAACCGGGGGCTACCACGATTCCATCCAGATCTTCCAGTTTTTTGGCTACATTGTCTGGATGTAACTCTTCAGAGGAAATTAATGTTAGGTTTACCTTACATTCGCATGCCGCTCCGGCATGCACAAAGGATTCAATAATAGATTTATAGGCATCAGGAAGGGAAACATACTTCCCGATCAAACCGATTTTGACTTCTGAAGTTGGATTTTTCAGTTTCCCAAGAAAATCTTTCCATTGCTCTAGGTCTGCATTGGCTTTTGAACTTAACTTCAGTTTGGACATAACCCTTTCATCGAGCTTTTCTTTTTTCATCAGCAAAGGAACATCATAGATAGTCTCTGCATCCATGGCTTCGATGACACTGTTAAGTTGCACGTTACAGAATAGCGATAATTTTTTCTTGACCTCGAGAGGCAAAGGATGTTCCGTTCTACAAACCAGAATATCCGGTTGAATACCAGCTTCAAGTAATTGTTTAACAGAGTGTTGGGTAGGTTTGGTTTTCAACTCCTTAGCGGCTGCTAGATAAGGTATCAAGGTAAGATGAACCACTAAAAAATTATTCACACCGATATCCCATTTCACCTGCCTTACTGCTTCAATAAATGGCAAAGATTCAATATCCCCAACACATCCCCCTATTTCAGTTATAATAACGTCATATTTACCGGTTTCACCTAATTTGAAGAAATTCCTTTTGATTTCATCGGTGATATGTGGGATAACCTGAACTGTTTTGCCCAAAAACTCACCCTTTCGCTCTTTGGTAATTACATTGTTGTAGATTCTCCCTGTAGTAACATTATTGGCCTGTGAAGTAGGGGAATTCAGAAAACGTTCATAATGACCCAGATCCAGATCAGTCTCAGCCCCGTCCTCTGTAACATAACATTCTCCATGTTCATATGGATTCAATGTCCCGGGATCAATATTCAAATAAGGGTCAAATTTTTGGATGGTAACCCTGAAACCCCTAGCCTGAAGCAATTTTGCTAAAGAAGCTGCTATAATTCCTTTTCCGAGGGAAGAAGTTACGCCTCCGGTAATAAAGATGTATTTGGTGGATGAAGCCATAAGAATGGTAGGATATTATTTTGTTTTGATTCTTATGGGTTGTAAAGGTAGGGTAAATATTTGATTTGGGGAGGGGATTTGATAAGGAAATTTTGAAAGCAGGTTATTCTTTTAATGGTAGCAAACCCAAATTATGATCAAACAAAGCTTTACCATAAGGTAGGATTTTGATTTTTAATTTTTTAAGGTGAAGTTTTTTCATTCCCAATTTTCCGCCAAATCCCTCAATCAATAGTTTTCTTTGATAAATACCATCACTTTTTCCATTTCCCTTCTTATCTCAGAGGCTTTGTTAAGGTAATTGTTGTTCATAAATGCAAAGGCATATAACCGGCCCGAGTTACCTTTTACCAATCCGACCAGTGCATGGTGGTTACTGATTGTCCCTGTTTTGGCAAAAACATAAGGTCTTGGGGCCTTGTAATTGTTTTTCAGGGTACCATTAATGCCACCTTGTGGCAAGAGCTGCATCAACTCATTTCTTGGCAATAATTTATCCAATTTGGCCATAAGGGTAATCATGGTACGGGGAGTTACCAAATTATGCCTGCTTAGGCCTGACCCATCCACCCATTGGGGTAAGTCAGGAAAATCAGTCATATGGTTTTTTTTGATGTAATCAATCGCTCTTTCACTGTTCAATTCCCCGAACAATTTATCTGAAACCATCATTAAAATTTGTTCTGCAATAAAATTATCGCTTTCCTGAAGCATTTCCCTCCATAATGGCTTCATAGGACCACCTTTGAAAACCTTGGCATGCCCAGGTAACCTCTCCTTAGATAGGCTTACCGGTTTACCCAAACTTTCACCTAATAATTTTGCCATAAGATCCGGGCTGGTAATAAAAGGTAGAGTGGAAAATTGGTTGATATATAAAGGAGGGTTGTAATAAAAGGTGTTGGATATAAAGTCCCTTTGGACTCCACGGATTTCCCTGTCACTTTTTGACAGCATGGAATTAAAAGCAGGAATATTGGAAACCGGTACTTTGTTCGTATTGGTGAAAGTTACCACATTGCCGAATATAGGTAAGGGAGAACGTTCCGCAGAATAGGAAAAATAGTAATCGTCCCATTGCCACCCGTATCCAAAGGGGGTATCTTTCCAATTTTCAAGAGAAAAATTGATTTTTTCATAAGGCTTGAAAAACTCTGAAAATTTTGGCTGGGGGAGGGTGGGATATTTCCAGGAAGGATCTCCAGAACCCCAAATGGTTATTTCCTTCCCATTATTCACATAACGGAAAGATAAAGTACTATCACCAAGTACGATAAGGGAAGCATAGAAAGTCAATAGTTTGGTAGTTGAAGCAGGTAAAAAGTTCATATGACTGTTTTTTTCATATTGAACCCACTGACTATCTAAATCATATAACATGAATCCTGTCAAATGATTGTCAAAGAATGAATTTTCCCCTAAGATTTCATCGAGTAATTCATATCGGTTCCTGATTTCCTCAGTTTGAGCAAAAATTTGAACATTGATTAAAAAAAATACACTGATAAAAATAAATGATTTTTTCATGAAATTTTTCTTTTTGACAACCAGATCAAAGACAACCAGCCATAAATAAAAAACAGTCCTCCTATAGGTGTAATGGCTCCAAGCCAGTTAATTCCTGTTAGGGAAAGGAAATAAAGGGAACCTGAGAAAATCAGAATTCCTACAAAAAAGGACCAAATTACTCTGCTGATTTTTTTCATTTCGGGTTGAATATTCAACCAGATGGCAAGGATCAGGATGGCAATGGTATGATAAAAATGGTATTTGACAGCAGTCTCAAAAGTGTCCACTTTTGCATTTGCTTCCAGTATAGGCTTGAGTCCGTGTGCGCCGAAGGCTCCAATGCCAACTGCCAAGGCACCTAGAATAGCTGCCAATTGTAGATATTGATGGTTTTTCATGTTAGTTGTAATTTCTTTCACCAAAAATAGCAGTGCCTATCCGTACCATTGTACTTCCTTCCTCTTGGGCTATCTGATAATCCCCGCTCATTCCCATGGATAATTCCGATAATTTGAAATTTCCAGGTAAGTCTCTTTTTTCCATCTGCTCAAAGAGATTTTTCAGGAAGGCAAATTCCTCCCGGATTAATTTTTCATCCTCCGTGAAAGTCGCCATTCCCATAAGCCCACGAATCTGTATATGTTTTAGCTGCTTTAATTCTTCTGAGGAAAGTAAAGTTTGCAGTTCTTCTTCATCAAAACCGAATTTTGTATCTTCTTTGGCGATATGGACCTGAAGTAAACAGGGAATAATTCTTCCGTGTTTTTCAGCTTGTTTATTGATTTCCTGAAGTAATTTCAATGAATCTACCCCATGGATCATATGGACAAAAGATGCGATATATTTAACTTTATTGCGTTGTAAATGTCCAATCATATGCCATCTGATATCTTTAGGCATTTGAATTTGCTTTTCAACCAACTCCTGCACCTTATTTTCTCCAAAGTCTCGTATTCCAGCCTCATAGGCTTCCATAATTTGGGGTACAGGCTTTGTTTTGCTAACAGCAATAAGTAGACAAGAAGGATTTTTAAAAGTATTTTTTAATTTAATTAAGTTTTCTTTAACAGGCATTCGTTTAAATTTGAAATCTAAGCATTCAATTCAGGAACAAAGATATGGCGTTATTAGGTACATTACTAAAAAAAGGCATCAGATTAAGGGAATCTTTGGAACAGGAATACAGCAATCCGCTCGAGCTTCAAAAGCTTGAGCTCAAAAAACTATTGATCCTTGCAAAAGACACTGAATTTGGGAAAAAATACCAATTTGACCTGATCTTAAAAGAGTTTAAAAAACCAAATAATGATTTTTATAGGGCGTTCAATAGCCTGATTCCAATCTATAATTATGAAAAGATCTATAATGAATGGTGGTACAGGCTGAAAGCCGGAGAAAAAAATATTACCTGGCCAGGGGAAATCCGATATTTTGCACTGACTTCCGGAACTTCCGGTGCTTCCTCGAAATATATTCCCATTTCAAAAGAAATGGTGAAGGCTATCAGAAAAACTGGAGTTAGGCAGATTTTATCCCTTTCCAAATATGATTTGCCTGATTCCCTTTTTACAAAAGGGATTTTAATGTTGGGTGGAAGTACCGATTTGGAGTTTAATGGAACCTATTTTTCAGGAGATTTAAGTGGAATTACCGCAGGAAGGTTACCCATTTGGTTTCAGCGTTTTTATAAACCCGGGAAACAGATATCCAAAAATAAAAACTGGGGGGATAAGTTGGAGCAAATAGTCGAAATGGCTCCAAAATGGGATATTGGAATTATTGTCGGGGTTCCGGCATGGCTTCAGATTCTTTTGGAAAAAATTATAGAACGGTACGCGCTTAACAGTATTCATGATATTTGGCCAAACCTTCAAATATTTGTTCATGGAGGGGTAAGCTTTGAACCTTATAAAAGAGGATTTGAAAAGCTTCTCTCCCAACCATTAATCTATATGGAGACCTATCTTGCTTCAGAAGGATTTCTGGCTTTCCAGGCACTACCCGATCGCAGGTCAATGCGTTTGGTTCTAAATAATGGGATTTTTTATGAATTTGTACCTTTTAATGATGAAAATTTTGATGAAAACGGGGAGTTCAAAGAAAAGGCCCAGATATTAAAAATTGATGAAGTCGAGGAAGGGGTAGATTATGCTATATTGATAAGTACCTGTTCAGGGGCCTGGAGATATCAGATTGGAGATGTTATCAGGTTTGAATCTGTCGAAGAAAATGAGATTATCATTACAGGTAGAACCAAACACTTCTTAAGCCTTTGCGGTGAGCACCTGTCAATGGATAACATGAACCGTGCGATTGAATTGGTATCTGAAGAAATGAAGCTGAATATCAGAGAATTTACTGTTTTGGGACTTCCAGACGGTTCCTTGTTCAGACACCAATGGTTTGTAGGCACGGAAGATAAAGTTGATCAGAATCAATTGATGGAAAAAATTGACCAATATTTGAAGGATTTAAATGATGATTATATTACGGAAAGAAAACATGCATTAAAACGGGTGAGTTGTAGGGTCATTGCGCCATCTTTGTTCTATGAATGGATGAGGATTCATGGAAAAGAAGGGGGGCAAAATAAGTTTCCACGGGTTCTAAAAGGTGATAAAATGAATGATTGGTTAGATTTTTTAAAATCCAACGGCGTTAAGTTATGAATCAGGCATTTCTTGAAGGATTTAGTATGGGACTATTGCTCTCGGCAATGATAGGTCCGGTCTTTTTTACCCTAATTCAGAGCAGTTTGGAAAAGGGTTTTCGATATGCTACAATTTTAGCCTTGGGTATTTTGATCAGCGATTTACTTTATGTGCTTATTACCTATTTTGGAGTTAGTTTTCTGGCAAAATTTCCCAATTTCCAATTTATTTTGGCTATTGGAGGAGGAATTGTCCTGGTTGGTTTTGGGATCTCTACATTTATTAAGAAAAATAAAGAACGCCCAAATACAGGCGGGGTGCCTGTTTTGAAAGGTCAAAAAAGGAGTGCTTTTTTTAAGGGTTTTAGTATCAATGGAATAAATCCATTTGTTTTGCTTTTTTGGTTATCTGTAGCAGGACTGGTCAGTATCAATGAACAATATTCAAAACCGGATGTCGTGTTTTATTATACTGGAATATTGGCCACCGTTTTTTCTATTGATTTGCTGAAGTCTTTTGTTGCTAAGCAACTCAGGAATTTTGTAACCCCAAAGTTGATGGGAAAATTGAATAAATTAGTTGGGATCGCCTTGTTTTTCTTTGGATTAAGGTTATTTTGGTTTGCCTTCAAATAGAATTCAGGGACCTTGCCAATTTATATTGAAAAAACATGCTTAAATACTTTTAGAGGAGCAGAGAATTTTGAATTAATCTCAGAAAAATCCTCCTTTTACCTTTCCTTTCAAATCCCTACCTTTGTGACTTCTTAAAAATGCTTCAAAAAACAGCACATGATCTTCTTTTTCCAATCCCCCAATAGCCTGGTGTATGCAGTTCAGGCTAAATACCCCTTTTCCCCACAGGATTTAGAAAAACTTACTTGGCTCTTTGGCGGAGCTGAAAATCTTAAATCCGACAAAGTTGCAGGAAAATTTGTTGGCCCAAGAAAGGAAATGATCACTCCTTGGTCAACCAATGCAGTCGAAATCACCCTAAACATGGGTATTTCAGGAATAATGAGGATTGAGGAATATTTTCAATTAAAGGAAGGTGATCAGTTTGATCCCATGTTGCAAAAAGTGTATGAGGATTTGGATCAGGATATCTTTGATATTCACCTTCAACCTGAACCCATTCTGGAAGTAAAGGATATTAAATCCTACAACCAACAGGAAGGATTGGCGCTAAGTGAGGAAGAAGTCGATTATTTGGAAAAAGTAAGCGGACAATTGGGCAGACCCTTGACAGATTCAGAGGTCTTTGGCTTTAGCCAGGTCAACTCTGAACATTGCAGACATAAAATCTTCAATGGCTCTTTTGTAATAAATGGAGAAGAAAAAGAGAAAACCTTATTTCAATTAATTAAAGAGACATCTAAAAGGCATCCAAATAAAATTGTATCTGCTTACAAAGACAACGTGGCCTTTATCGAAGGACCAAGAATTCAGCAATTTGCACCGAAAACACAGGATAAAGCAGATTTTTTTGAACCTGAAACAATAGATACCGTAATTTCACTAAAAGCGGAAACCCATAATTTCCCTACAACGGTTGAACCCTTCAATGGTGCAGCTACTGGTTCCGGAGGAGAAATAAGGGACAGGTTGGCAGGGGGGACTGCCTCTATTCCATTGGCAGGTACAGCCGTGTATATGACTTCTTATACACGGTCTGAAAAAGGAAGAAACTGGGAAAAAAACCTAAACGAAAGAAAGTGGTTGTACCAGACTCCGATGGATATTCTGATCAAAGCCTCAAATGGGGCCAGTGATTTTGGAAATAAATTCGGACAACCATTGATTTGCGGTTCTGTTTTGACTTTTGAGCATGAAGAAAATGGAAAATCCCATGGTTTTGATAAAGTGATTATGTTGGCAGGAGGGATTGGTTTTACCAGGAAGGAATATGCCAAAAAGAATGATCCTGGAAAAGGGGACAAAATCATTGTGATGGGAGGGGATAACTACCGTATAGGTATGGGCGGAGGTGCTGTTTCTTCCGTTGCCACCGGGGAATTTAGCAATGCCATCGAACTCAATGCCATCCAGCGTTCCAATCCGGAAATGCAAAAGAGGGTGTCCAATGTGATCAGGGCCATGGCTGAAAGCCACGAAAACCCTATCATTTCCATCCATGACCACGGTGCAGGTGGGCACTTGAATTGTCTTTCTGAATTGGTGGAAAGTACAGGAGGAACAATTCATTTGGATAAACTCCCAGTGGGTGACCCGACGCTTTCTTCCAAGGAAATTATTGGCAACGAATCCCAGGAAAGGATGGGCCTGGTAGTGAAAGAAAAAGATGTAGCTACCCTGCAGAAGATTGCTGAAAGGGAAAGAGCTCCATTTTATGTAGTGGGCGAAACTACAGGGGATATGCACTTTAGGTTTGAAAATATGCAAACTGGTGAGAAACCAGTGGATTGGGACCTTGCATACATGTTTGGCAGTTCCCCTAAGACAATTTTGGAAGATACTCCAATCAAAACCAGTTTTACAGAACCTTCATATTCAACCGAACAAATTATTTCCTACATCAAAGATGTATTGCAATTGGAGGCTGTTGCCTGTAAAGATTGGCTGACCAATAAGGTGGACAGATCAGTAACAGGCCGGGTGGCCAAACAACAGACCACTGGAGAGATACAGCTTCCTCTCAATGATGTTGCGGTGATGGCTTTGGATTTTACCGGTCAGAAAGGAATTGCTACCTCTATTGGCCATGCTCCGGTAGCGGCCCTTGCCAATCCGGAAGCAGGTTCCCGACTAGCCATTGCTGAGGCTTTGACTAATTTGGTTTGGGCCCCAATTACAGATGGATTGGCTGGCGTTTCTCTTAGTGCCAATTGGATGTGGCCGGCAAAAAATCCAGGTGAAAATGACAGATTATACCGCGCAGTGGAGGCTATTTCTGAATTTGCCATTGAGCTCGGTATTAATGTTCCTACAGGGAAGGATTCTTTATCCATGACCCAAAAATATCCTGATGGAAAGACGGTTTATTCTCCAGGAACGGTGATCATATCCACAGTTGGCGAATGTTCTGAACCCGGATTGACCGTGTCCCCTGACCTGAAGCCCATTGAAGGTAGTAAGGTATATTACATAGATTTTTCAAAAGATAGCGCTAAGTTGGGAGGTTCAAGCCTGGCCCAGGTGCTGAATACTGTGGGAAATGATACCCCGGATGTAAAAGATAGCCAATACTTTAGTACTGCCTTTATGGTAGTTCAGAAATTGATTGAGAAAGGAGAAGTCCTCGCAGGCCATGATATCTCCTCTGGTGGCTTGATTACTGCTTTATTGGAAATGTGTTTTCCATCTACAAAAGCCGGATTGAAGTTGAAAGTTGATCGCCTCCCTGAGAAAGATTTAATAAAGGCCTTATTTGCCGAAAATCCAGGTGTATTGATTCAGGTTAACAATATCGAAAGGACACGGGCTGTATTGGAAAATCATGGTATTACTTATATTTCTATTGCAGATGTTACTTTGGATGGGAAAATTGAAATTGTGGATAGCCAAATTAGAATGGATGTTGCTGAATTGAGAGATACCTGGTTTAGGTCTTCCTACCTTTTGGACAGGAAGCAAAGTGGAGAAAAATTGGCATTAGAACGTTTCAACAATTACAAAATCCAACCGCTTGCTTATTCTTTTGGCGAGAATTGGGAAGGTAGCTTTGATACTTTTGGTTTAAACCCATTTAGAAAGGAACTTTCTGGAAAACGGGCAGCTATCATCCGTGAAAAGGGGGTGAATGGCGACCGTGAAATGGCTTATTCCTTGTGGTTGGCAGGATTTGATGTGAAGGATGTACACATGACGGATCTGATTTCCGGAAGAGAAAACCTTGAGGATGTTCAGATGATAGTTTTCGTTGGTGGATTCTCCAATTCAGATGTTTTAGGTTCAGCCAAAGGTTGGGCCGGTGCATTCCTCTACAATGAAAAAGCCAAACAGGCACTGGATAACTTCTATGCCAGGAAAGATACCCTAAGTCTTGGTGTCTGTAATGGATGTCAGTTGATGGTGGAGTTGGGCCTTGTGGCATCGGAACATGAGGAAAAACCAAAAATGCTTCATAATGCCAGTCATAAGTTTGAGTCTGCCTTTGTCAATGTAACCATACCTGAAAACCAAACTGTCATGTTAAAAAGCATGGCTGGACAAAGATTGGGCGTTTGGATTGCACATGGTGAAGGAAAATTCCAGTTGCCTCAACCAAAAGACAGGTATCATATTGGAATGACCTATTCCTATGAGTCATACCCTGGAAATCCTAACGGATCAGATTATGCAGTGGCAGGAATAGCTTCTGCTGATGGCAGGCACCTGGCTATCATGCCACATATTGAAAGGTCTCTTAAACCTTGGAACTGGCCCTATTACCCCTCTGAAAGGCAAAATGAAGAAGTCAGTCCTTGGATTGAGGCCTTTGTCAATGCTTATCAGTGGGTAAGTGAAAACCAATAAGAGTAACTATTGAAAGCCAGGTATTTAACCTGGCTTTTTGCATTTAAAATCTCTAACCCTTATTATTTTTTAGGAGGAAGCGGAAAAAAGACACTGGTTTTTTGCTTGTATTTTTCAAACTCTGGATTGCCCAAATATTTTCTCTCCAACATGGGTACACCAGATACGTACCTCAATAGATAGGTGATCATAATTGGTCCAATGATTGTTATCCATCCTCCAGCTAAGGGTAATGCCAAAATAAAAATTCCCCACCACTGTACTGCATCTCCAAAATAATTTGGATGGCGGCTAAATTTCCATAAGCCTGTTTGAATGATCTTCCCTTTATTATTAGGGTTATTTTTGAACTGCTGAAGTTGGTAATCTCCAAGGGATTCAAAAACAAACCCAAATAGCCAGATCATGACAGCCAGGGAGTCCCACCCAGATAAAGAATTAGGGGGAGAAATGTTAATATACAAAACAGGGAAAGCAATGATGTAGAGAAAAAATCCCTGGAGCATAAAAACCTGAAAAAAAGACCGAAGGTAAAAATACTTCCAGGTTTTTCTCCATTCCAAATACCTAAAATCCTCTTTTTTCCCTTTGTTCCTGTTAAAAATGTGCCAAGCTAAACGAAGGCCCCAAATGGTCACAAGGGAATTCACCAAAATGGACCTTGGATTTTTATTACCTAAAGAAAAGGAAATCCATGCCAGGAAAACAAATCCCAAACCCCAAGCTATATCAGCTACATCATTTCTTTTTTTGAAAACAGCAATTAGAAACCAGCATACCATATAAATAAACAAAAGGCATGCAAGATCCAGATAGGGGTTTACCCAAGCCACTTCATGTAGATTAAATAAGTGAAAACAGAAACTGTAGCCGCAAGGAATGTTCCCCAAATCATATCCACTATCACCATTCTGATGGGCCAGTCCTTAAGTGTCGCCAGATTGGTTAAGTCATAGGTTGCGTATGTGATCAAACCAAATAATGCTCCATATCCCAGTGCATGTTTCCACTCTTTCTTGAAAACAGCCGGCTCAACAACAAACAAAACCAGTCCTACCAAAAATAAAAGGTAAAAAATGATGGCTGCTGCCCAATTTACATTTTCTTTCATCAGAAATCCTATTTGGCTTTGGTAGAAGTTTTTGGCTACCAATCCAAGCCATAGTAGATCCATTGCAAAGAATATCAAGAAGGCTATGATGTAAAGTCTCAGAAACATGAGATTAATTTAACTTTATTTTTTAAAACAAATCTGAAAAATCATAAGAATGAAAATTTAGAATCTAAAAAAAGTTAATCCAAGACCAATTAAAGATTCATACTATAAAAATGCGTCATAGTATGAATCTCAAACTCAAAAAAACATTTCCGGGATTTCCCCATCTACCACCAATTTTCCTTCCGTTTTGGACTGAATCTCTTTCACGCTTACCCCTGGTGCCCTTTCCAATAATTTGAAACCTCCTTCCGGCAACACATCCAATACAGCAAGATCGGTTACAATTTTTTTAACACACCTTTTCCCTGTGATAGGGAGAGTACATTCCTTTAATAATTTTGACTGTCCTTCTTTACTGCAATGCTGCATGGCCACAATGATGTTTTCAGCAGAAGCTACCAAGTCCATGGCACCACCCATACCTTTGACCATTTTTCCGGGAATTTTCCAGTTGGCTATATCCCCGTTTTCAGATACTTCCATTGCTCCAAGTATAGTCAGGTGCACATGTCCACCGCGGATCATTGCAAAGGATTCAGCAGAACTGAATAATGCAGAACCTTTCACCATGGTAATGGTTTGCTTTCCCGCATTGATCAGATCCGGATCGATTTTGTCTTCGGTAGGGAAGGGGCCTATGCCCAACAATCCATTTTCTGACTGAAGAACTACTTCGATATTGTCCGGAATATAATTGGCCACTAAAGTTGGAATACCTATACCTAAATTAATGTACTGACCATTTTTTACTTCTTTGGCTATTCTTTGGGCTATTTGGTTCTTGTTTAGCATAACTCTTGTTAGTATATGTTAGCATTTAAGTTGTGGTTAGAACGGTTTTTTCAGAATGAAAAAACTTAGTGCACCTATTCTTGGAATTCATTACTTGGTACTTTGTACATGGTTCTTGGTACAGGGAAAATATCCATCAGGTTTGACCCTTTCACCAGATCCCTTTTGCTTTTCACTTTCACCTTTTCTCTTCCAGAACTGTTCTATGTTCAATCCTCTTTTCGTAATTGACACCTTGAAAAATTCGCTGTACATAGATACCAGGTGTATGGATTTGGTTGGGGTCAAGTTCTCCGGCAGGTACTAATTCCTCCACTTCTGCAATGGTTATTTTCCCGGCAGCTGCCATCATTGGGTTGAAATTTCTTGCAGTACCCTTGTAGATTAAGTTGCCCGCAGTATCTCCTTTCCATGCTTTTATAAAAGCAAAGTCAGCCTTCAGCCATCTTTCCATCAGGTAAAGTTTTCCATCAAATTCCCGTATTTCTTTTCCTTCTGCCACCTCAGTCCCAACACCTGCGGGTGTAAAGAATGCAGGAATACCTGCACCACCAGCCCGGATTCTTTCCGCTAAAGTGCCCTGTGGGGTTAATTCTACCTCTAATTCCCCTGACAAAAGCTGTCTTTCAAATTCCGCATTTTCACCTACATAGGAGGAGATCATTTTTTTGACCATCCTTTTCTTAAGCATCAGTCCAATTCCAAAATCATCTACCCCAGCATTATTGGATATACAGGTCAGCCCGCTCAGATCTTTTTCCAATAATGCTTTTATAC
The DNA here is from genome assembly GCF_042683085.1 of Shivajiella indica. Taxonomy (NCBI): domain Bacteria; kingdom Pseudomonadati; phylum Bacteroidota; class Cytophagia; order Cytophagales; family Cyclobacteriaceae; genus Shivajiella; species Shivajiella indica. The sequence continues at coordinate 277,504 of NZ_JBHUIV010000020.1, forward strand.
AATTTTCAGGAATTCCACTTAGACCAAATCCACCAAACATCAATACAGCATTTGAAAAAACATCACTCACTGCCGCGTGGGCATTTTCCACAGTTTTGTTGATCATATAAAAGTCTTTTTGGGTTTAATATAATTGTAAGACACGCTGAGCGTCTTCTTTGTCTTTATTCAATTGCTTTTGCAAAGCCTCCAAACCTGAAAATTTGATTTCAGGGCGTAGGTAAGACTTTAATTTCACACACACTCTTTTATCATATAAGTCGCCTTCAAAATCGAATAAATGAACTTCAATCGTCTGGCTATTCCCATTAACGGTAGGACGCATGCCAATGTTGAGCATTCCCCCATAACTATTGCCTTCAATGTAGACGAGCACTGCATATGCACCATCGCAGGGGATCAGCTTATAATCATGCGTAATATGTATATTGGCTGTTGGAAAACCGATAGAACGCCCCAATTGCTGTCCTTTGATAATGATACCGTTCAGCTCATAATCCCTGCCCAGATATTCATTTGCAGTTTCAACTTTTCCTTCTTCCAAAGCCAATCTGATTTTGGTGCTTGAAATACCCACATTGTCCACGTCTTCCCTTGAAATTTCTTCCAGTTCAAAACTATAATGGTCAATGTTTGCTTTAAGGTATTCAAAACTTCCCTCTCTGTTTTTTCCAAACCTATGATCATACCCAATTACTAATTTTTGGGTATTGATGGTATCAATTAGGATTTTCTGAATAAACTCTTCAGAGGTGAGTTCGGAGAATTCTTTGGTAAATGGGATTGTGATCAAATGATCTATTCCAAATGTTCTCAATAGCCTTGTTTTTTCCTCAAAAGTACTTAATAGTCTCAGGTTATGTTCGTCAGGATAAAGTACCAGTCTTGGATGTGGCCAAAAGGTAATAAGCACTGTTTCCCCATTGATTTCATCAGCGATTCTCCGGATTCTTTTGAGTATTTTTTGATGTCCTAAATGTACCCCATCAAAGGTTCCTATCGTGACAACAGGGTTTTTTACAGGACCAAATTGTTCTAATCCTTCATAGATTCTCATCGGGTCTATTTTTGATTTTTTCTATCAAATTAGCCAATTCTTCAGCTTCTTCCAATTTGAATTTTCCAATTCTTGTCCGGGTAAGCGAGGACATATAAGCACCAACACCCAGAATTTCACCCAAATCCCTGGCAAGACTACGGATGTAAGTGCCTTTGGAGCAAACGATCCTGAATTCAACTTCAGGATTATCGAAGCGGGTTATGTCAAATTCAGTCACAGTCACAGGTCTTGCCTCCATTTGAACTTCTTGTCCTTTTCTTGCTGCCTCATAAACCCTCTTTCCTCCCACTTTGATCGCAGAATGCATAGGGGGGATCTGCAGGATATCACCAGTCAATTGCCCGGCAGCCTTTTTTACCTGCTCCAAAGTTATATGGCCTGGGTCTGCAACATCTTTTACTTCCTTTTCCAGATCAAAACTTTCTGTTGTTTTTCCTAGGATAAAAGTACCTACATACTCTTTTTCCTGGGCCATATAGGATTCTATGGATTTGGTCTTTTTACCGGCACAAACAATCAATAGGCCCGTTGCCAGGGGATCCAAAGTCCCGGCATGTCCTACTTTTTTGATTTTCAGTGTATTTCTGACTTTTTTTACAACATCAAAAGAAGTCCATTCATAGGGTTTGTTGATAAGAAAAACTTCTCCGTAAGGCTCTTTTTCCTGCATCCTACAAATATAAACCCGAAATAATAGCAATCAGCCCTACGATGGTACAATAGATGGCAAAATAGCGCAACTTACTTTTCCTGACTAAGGCGATCATCCAAGTACATGCGAAATAACCGGAAATAAATGCAGCAACAAAGCCAGCAGATATATATCCAAAACTCTCGGATTGGTAAGTTAAAGCACCATCCAGGATATCTTTCGCGATTTTCCCCAAAATCAAAGGGACTACCATCAGAAATGAAAATCTAGCTGCTTTATTTTTATCAATTCCCAATAAAACAGAGGTTGAAATAGTAGCTCCGGATCTTGAGATTCCAGGTAACATAGCCACCGCCTGGGTCAATCCTATTATGATTGAATTGGGAAAAGAAACTCCTTTTTCAGTATTTTTGGCTTTATCTGCCAAGAACAATAAAAGAGCTGTTACCAATAACATGAAGCCGACGAAGACCACCTTTCCCCCAAAAAACTGTTCCAATTGTTCCTCAAAAAATAATCCGACGATCACAGCCGGAATCATGGATAGGATGATTTTTACAGTAAATTGGGATTCCTCATTCCATTTGAATTTCAGTAAGCCTTCCAATATTTCGGCAATATCTTTTCGAAAGACCAAAATAGTGGCCAATGCAGTTGCAAAATGAAGTACGACTGTAAATAATAAACTTTCCTCAGGAATCTTTCCATTGCCCAGGATCACGGAACCTAATTCAAGATGTCCACTGGATGATACCGGAAGAAACTCTGTTAAACCCTGGACTATGCCCAAGATGATTGCATCAATGATTTCCATTAATTACTTGGATTCGGGTTTTTTAAAAATCGCGTAAAATTGGAAAATAAAACCTGCCAATGTTACGATAGGTCCAAGTGTCAGCCCTAAAAACCCAAAGCCATGGGGCTCTTTATCCAGACCAATGATGATAAACCCTAATATAATGATGCCGATTCCTATCAGCATTAATCTGTAATTCTCACGTGAAAAAGGAAAGTTGTTATTTGCCATTTTTTTAATAAAGTTCGTCTAAAGACATGTTTAAATATTTGTTGACAGCCTGCATGGTGCTGAATAAGGATAACAATCCTCCTATAACTACCAATCCTGCAAACAAATAATAGAGAAGCATATAGTTTTGTAATAACGCAAATCCGTCAATATTGGCTTTAGTGTATTCAATAATTACAAAAAGTAGTCCAGAAGCTATCAATCCAGCTAAGATTCCGAAGAAAAAGGCGCGTACCAGGAAAGGTTTTTTGATAAAACCTCTCGTGGCTCCCACCAACTGCATACTTCTAATAAGAAATCGCTGTGAGAACAAAGCCAATTTGATGGTATTGTTGATCAACATGACCACCGTAATTATTAAAATGAGTATAAATCCCCCTAAAACCAATGCAACTTTGGTAAGATTCTGATTGATGGACTCTACAAGGTCAGCCATGTATGTCACTTCAAAAACACCATCCATGGTCCGGATCTCTTCCACTATTTCTTTTATTTTATCTGCGGTCTGGAATTCTTCCGCTATGGCCAAAGTATAACTATCCCTCAATGGGTTTTCAGTTAAGAAGCTTTTGAAATCTTCGCCGGTATCTTCTAAAAAAGTCTGGGCAGCTTCATCCTGAGAAATAAATTTCAATCCTGATTGCCCCTCTTTTTTTAGAACATAGGGTTTGGATTCCAGGGAGGATTGAAGCCTGGATTTTACTTCTTCGGATAAGTTTTTATTCAAAAAAATCTGGATTTCTATATTTTCCCGGATTATACTGGTCAGTGATTTGGCTTGAATGACAATCACTCCAAAAAGGCCTACGATAAATAGGGAAAGTGTCGTACTGAACAAGACAGAGATAAATTTAAACCGTCCCAGTTTCGTTTTTTTTCTTGGATTTGTCTTCATGGTCTTTTTGAATTCGTTCAAAATTAAACAGCTTGATGAATTAAACCAACCTTAAGCAGTGAAATTGACAGGAATAACTTTTTTGTCAGTAACCACAAAAGCATTTTCGCTAATCCCACATTGCATGATGGCCAAGCCTGTGAACCTGCCAAAGGCGGGCATTATGATTGATTGTTGCCTTACGAAGAAACATGGCAAACTTATATTCTGCCTGCCTAGTCCATAAAGAGATATGCCTGGATGAATGTGACCACAGATATTCAGCATGCCATTTTTTACGTTTTCCATCGGTTCATGTGAAAGGATAAAAGGACCCATTTCAAAGGTCTCATGGTGAATTTTCCATAAATCTGAACGATAGGAGGGTTCTTCCAGTATATCATGGTTGCCCTTTATCAGGTGAAATTGAATATCTTGAAATTGTGATAGGAATAATTCCAGTTCATTCCAGGAATTGTTCCAATCACTATGAAATAAGTCTCCAAGGAAAAAAACTTCTTCAAGGGGATGAAATTGAAAAAGTTTTTGAATTTTAAGATAATCAGTAAAGTGAACATTCTCTGGGACGGGTATTCCTGACTTTCTGAAATGTGCCGCTTTACCAAAATGAGGGTCCGCAATTAATAAAGCTTTGTAATCCGGAAGATATATGGCTTTTTGTGGTAGCAGATGAATTTGGACTCCCTCCCAATCAAAAATATAAGCCCCCTTTATTGTCAATTCCTGCATGAAAATTTTTTCTAATAAATAGATTTATTTTTATTGTATTTAAACCTAGCCAAAAAACAATTCGTCTTATTTTTGATTCCTAAATATATTATTATCGGTTTATTAAAAACAAATTCGAAAAAGAAGATGGTGGATTTTAAGAAAATTTTAACAATGATGGTTTTTGTTGGATTGCTATCAAATTCATTTGCCCAAAACTCTGAGGCAATTATCGGAAAGTGGTACAATACAGAAAAGGATGCCCAAGTAGAAATTTTTAAGGAAGGAGGGAAATTCTTTGGGAAGATTGTCTGGTTGCAGGATCCAACTGAAAACGGTAAGCCTAAAGTTGATAAAAACAATTCAGATACTGGAAAAAGGCAGCGTCCAATTATGGGGATGAAGCTTTTAAATGATTTTGAATATAAAGGAGGTTCTTGGGAAAATGGGACTATTTATGATCCAAAAAACGGAAAAACCTACTCTTGCATCATCAAAAAGAAAAATGAAAAAACCCTGGAAGTTAGAGGTTATGTAGGGGTTTCATTGATTGGAAGGACAGTAGAATGGACTAGGGCGGAGTAGTCAGAACATGTATCAAATGAATATGATAAAGTCGTGTTACCGCACGACTTTTCTTGTTGGATTCTGGATATAAAGTTGGAGTAAAATACTCAATTTTTTTATTATTGACATTTTTTATGGACTAACTTATTTGGTTAAGGGTTTATTTATAGACGATAGCGTCCTTTTTCTGACCTGAGCATTTCTTTACTTTTGAATTGAAATTGAATCAGTTTGTAAGGTGGAAGCATTTAAACTCTCCCTGTTTATTGATGCTCATTTTCTTCTAAAAAGTAAAATAAAAAGTGATGAAAAAGCAGCTAAAAAATTTAATTATCCCGGTTCTTTTGGGCCTTTTTATCTGGGGTTGTTATCCTGGAGGCCCGGAGTATTATGAGGATATGGATATTGTGTATACCTCTTATGATGTGGAGTATAACTTCCAGGAAGGTAGGACTTATGCCAGACCAGACCAAATTGTAAAAGATGTAAAAATTGACAATGGTGATACAACTTTGATTTACATGAAAGACGTGTATGCCATTCCGATTTTGGAAGCGATAGATAGAAATATGGCCGCCTATGGTTGGTCAAAAGTTGGAATAAACCAAAGCCCTGACATCTTATTGTCACCTGCGGCCATTTCTACCACCACTTTCTTTTACAGTTATTGGTATGATTGGTGGTGGGGAGGTTATTATCCCGGATGGGGTTGGTATTATCCGCCATACTATACAGTTAGCAGCGTAACTACGGGTTCAATGATAATAACTTTGGCAGACCCGAATATTGACAGTCCGATCAATAAATCCCAAACTTCCTGGATTATGGTAGGCAATGGCTTGTTATCAGGTGCTGGAAATGTTAATAGGGTTACTGATGCCATTGACCAGGCATTTCAGCAATCCCCCTATTTAAAAGTTAATTAATGAAATAGCTATGAAAAAGTTAATATATATTACTTCGTTTCTTCTATTTGTAGCTGTAAGTTCAGCGACCGCTCAAAGTTATTCTACCTTTTCTTATTCGGTAGGCATACCTACTTCGGATTTAGGAGATTTTATTTCCAAAACCAGCTGGAGAGGAGTGACCTATGATTATAGGAAACTTGTTCAGCCTAATATCGGTGTGGGATTTACCGTGGGTTGGAATGTATTTTATGAAGAGAAAGGTTCAGCTACTTATACTATTGACAACAGGTCTTTGACCGGAAAACAATGGAGGTATAGTAATAATTTCCCCTTATTGGTTGCCGCTGACTACTACATAAAGCCTGGTGAGGATTTGAATCCTTTTGTAGGTTTAGGATTGGGAACTTTATATACCAATAGGACTACTGATATGGGAATTTATAGATTGGAGAGAGATGCTTGGTCATTTGCCTTTCAACCAGAGGTAGGGATAAAGTATTCCATCAATTATTATGCAGGATTAAACCTATCTCTTAAATACTTCTATGGCCTACAAGCAGGGGATTTTAATGGAGATCAATCCTATTTGGCCTTTAATATTGGATATGTTTTTATGGGTAAATAATTATAAATCTGCTTAAATCAATTTACTGAGGATTGCTGATTTTCGGCTATCCTCAGTTTTTTATTCACTAAAATAATCCTTATGGTAAATCGACCCTTAAAAAACCTGGCAATCATGCTGGTTGTTACATCATTTCTATTGTCTTGTTCTACGATGATGCAAACCTATTCTTATAAAGATAAGAGTGTCAAATTGAAAGAATATAAGACCTATGCCTGGGCCAATTTGGATTATTTTGCAGAGGAAAACAAAAAAGGAAATAAAGTTTATGCCAGGTTGATTTTGGATCTCGCGAATGAGGAGCTAAGTAAAAAGGGATTTGTTTTAGATACCCAAAATCCGGATGCAGTATTTATGTTCGATACAAAAATTGAAGATAGGGTTTCTTACAGCCAGACCCCTTCTGTCAGTGTTGGAATTGGGGTAGGTGGTCCAGGATATTATGTAGGTGGCTCCGTTCCGGTGGCAGGTGGAAATATTGTCCAAAGCAATTATAATGAGGGTATTCTTTTTATAGAAATGTATGATACCAAATCCCAAAAGCTAATTTGGAGAGGGTGGGCAGAAGAAGAGGTTTCCTATACTACTAATTTTGAAACAGATATTACCAGGGCTGTCAAACAGATATTCATGAGACTTCCTGTTACCCATAAATCAAAATAAGCTTTAAAGACATACCAAAAAGAGTTGCTTAGTACCCGTATTCCAGTTCTGGAAAGCCAGAACTGGAATTTATTTTTCAATGATAGTCTTTTTAAAGATACTCTTTGATTCAAATGCGATATTTTGAATGAATTCATAAGAATATCTAAATGGATCAAATCTTGTGAAAAAAGCATCCCTTACCAAACCCCAAAATATGCTTGCAGTTTCCTGATCATCTGGTATTTCTAAAAAATCCGCCCAAAGGGGTAACACCAACCTATCAACTTCCTTATTTCCCTCTTTATGTATATTATAGAAAAAATTATCCTTGGTTTTGATTTCCATTAATTGAACATGGGCCATTATCATATTTTTGCTTTCAAATAATAGGGTGATGAATTCAGGGTCGAAATTTTTACATTTTTGAATACATTGGCAATAATGATCCATAATTCTTTTATGATAATCACAAATTTCCTGGACAAATGTATCTCTATCACCGAAGTAATAATAAAATCCTGATTTGTTCATTTGTAAAATTCTGGACAATCTTTCAACCTGAAGTCCTTCCAACCCCTCCTCTGCAAACATTTGATATCCCAATTCCAACCACTTTTGATATCCTTTCTTATTAAAATTCGCCATTCCTTAATCCTATAAATCCATTTTTTAGAAGATTGAAAAAATTCAATAAAATTCAATAATGAAAATAATGATTATTTTATGAAATTTCATGACTTTTGTCATATTTTAACAATCCATAAAGGTTTTTCAACCACAAAAGCAGTTTTTGTAATTATTTTCTTTAATTCTTGTTGTGGTCGGTAAAATATTAAGTCATAAATGTAACTGGATTTTACTTTATTAGGATTTTTTATTAACCGGATTTTAATTTTTTTCCTTGCTTCATTTGGCTATTGATTACACTGAATGGATTGTTTTCTTTAGGTTTTAAAGAAATTTAGTATTTGACTTTTTTTATTTTTTGGTTGATTTATTGGTATATTAATAGCATAAAATCCTTCCCATTATGTTTAAAAAATTTATTTTATTTCTGATTTTTATATGCTTTTCTGGTGGGCTCACTTTTTCTCAAACCACGAAGACCAGGATTCAACCTGGTAAATTGTATCAAGAAGGAGAAAGTCTTTACGCACCAACATATGGGTTTCAGGCATCTGTACCAAATGGTTGGATGGGTAATCTTCCAAGGGAAAGTGAAGTGTTTCTGCTGATGTCTTCTATTCCCGGTCAATTTGGAGAGGTATTTGTTTTTGGTAGGGAAAAAATTGACCTGAATGTATTGGCCGAAAAATGGAAAAAAGGAGAGAACGTTTCGGAAACTGTACGGCTTAAGGCAATTTCTCCCTCGATCAAAGATGATTTATTGAGTTCAGAGGTAGTGGCGGAAGGAAATTATGTCAATCCCAACTATAAAGGCTTTGCAGCTACCCGGTGTGGGAATAATGGTTATTGTATTACTGTTTTGGCGATTTCCTCTGAAGAGAGTTTTCTTGAGGTCAATAAAACTGCAATAGATTTATTGAAGTCCGCAAAATTTGAAGAACCATCCAATGCTTCACCCTATGAAAATTTTGATTGGAAGGCATTTTTATCCAATAAACTGATGATATCCTACATCGAAATGAGACAAGGTCAAAAGCAAACCCAGGTCAACCTTTGTGAAAACGGTACTTTCACTGCAAACGTTAGAAAAAAGGGCATTATGAAAGAAGTTAACCCCCAATATAGAGGTAATATGAAGGGAAGCTGGTCGATTGAAGGTTCAGGTGAAATTGCTGTTATGGTTCTGAATTTCCAAGGTAAAAAATTAGCGCCACTCAGAATTAATTTAAAAATTGAAGATGAGCAGATTTTCGCCAATGAAGAAAGATATTACGCCAGTGAATCTGTCAAATGCAAATAGAATTATTTATTGAATTATAATTACTGGTTATAAAATTGGTTTATTCCCAAATCCCAGCTGGAACAATCTCCAATATATGACCAAATGGATCCTCAAAATAGAAACTCTCCAGATTGTATCTCCATTCCTGTTCATGGGTAATGAAAATGCCTTTTTTCAGGATCTTGGTTTTGGTTTTTAAATACTCTGACTTATCGACTTCAAATGCAATGTGTTGTTTCCCAAAAGCATAATGGGGAGGAAGCGTTTTTTCTTCCTTTGTGACTTCAGGGAGAAAACATAATAAAACAGAACTTCCGCAACGGAAAAAAATATGCCGCCCCTTTACTTTTGAAATCACAGGCATTTCCAAAATTTCATGATAAAAGTTTTCAGCTAAATCAAGGTCTGAGATATATAAGCAGGTTTCTTTGATTTGGGTAAATTCCATTATAAAATCTACAAAAACCCTCCTTCCAGTCCAATTGTATTGTTGAAGATTGCATAATGATTTTTTTAGACTTGCATTTTGATACTTCAACGGCAAAATTAAATAAATGGAGGTTTTAATTTATCACTAATTAACTGTTCCCCTCAAGGTAAAATCCCTGAAGGATATATTGCAATTGTCCGTATTCAATCAAAAATGCATCATGGCCATAGGATGAATTTATTTCATGGTAAGAACCTTTTTGTACATGTTTGGCGATGAACTGGGATTCTTCTTTCAAGAATAAGAGATCCTTGTTCACTCCAATAGCCAAAACTTTTGAGGGTATTTGGGAAAGCGCAGCCTTTGCTCCACCTCTTCCTCTTCCAATATCGTGGCTGTCCATGGCTTTGCTCAATACCCAATAGGAAAAGGCATTGAATCTGTTTGCAAGTTTTTGACCCTGATACCTTAGGTATGATGAAATTCTAAAATTATCCAGTTTTTCGTCCTTGTCCGATTGTTTCAATGCAAAATCTTCAGGATGCCTATAGGAGAGCATCGCAATAGCCCTTGCCGCTTCCAAGCCTTTTTTTCCGGCATCAGGGTGATTTTGTCCCCAGGTACTGTCAGCTTCAATGGACATTCTTTGGGTTTCATTAAATCCAATAGTCCAAGGGGAAGTTTTGGCATTGGAAGCCAATATGATGGTGTTTTTTAACCTTTTTTGGAGTAAATAAGCCCATTCTAAAGCAACCTGTCCTCCTAAAGATCCACCGATCAGGGTATTGATCTCTGATATACCTAAATGCTTTCTCAAATGGTCCAGGCTGTTTGCCAGGTCCCTGGGCGTTAAATTGGGGAAATCATAGTAAAATGGCTTACCTGTGGCTGGGTTTTCAGAAAGGGGGCTTGTTGATCCATAACATGACCCCAAAAGATTTGCGCAGACAATGAAGTGTTTTGAAGGATCATAAAACTTATCTTCTCCCACAAGACCATTCCACCAATCGTTTACATTGGCATCACCGGTAAGTGCATGGATTACCCAGACTACATTGTCTTTTTCTGTTGTCAAATGCCCTTGTGTGGTGTAGGCAAGTTGAAAACCTTGTAAGTTCTCCCCTGATTCAAGTTCCAAAATACCTTCATGTTTGTAGGTTTCCTGCGCCATATCGATAATCAAATAATTACTCCTCAAATTCATTGCTTCCCACTGATTTTACTTTTTAATTTTTGGGACCATCCTGGAATTGAATGGCCCCAAATGTCCAAAAGGTTTGATAGTTAAACTTTTAAATTATTAAAGGCCTGCTGTAGGTCTTCTTTGATATCTTCTATATGCTCAATTCCCAAAGAGAGGCGCAAAAGGGTAGGGCTTACTCCGGCAGCCAGTTGCTCTTCTTCAGATAATTGTTGGTGGGTAGTGGCTGAAGGTTGTATTATAAGTGTTTTGGCATCACCCACATTGGCCAAGTGGGAAATCAATTTTAAGTTATTGATAAACTGGGTTGTTCCTTCCTTATCTCCTTTCAGTTCAAAGCTGAGAACACCTCCAAATCCATTGGGCAGATATTTCAAGGCAAGGGAATGATAAGGGGAAGATTTTAATCCAGGGTAATTGACCTTTTTTACTTTGGGGTGTTTTTCCAACCATTCCGCAATAGCCAGTGCATTATCAACTGTTTTTTGTACACGCAAAGAGAGGGTTTCCAGCCCCTGAATTAATAGGAAAGAATTAAATGGACTCAGTGCAGGGCCAAAATCTCTTAAGCCTTCCACCCTTGCCCTAATGGCAAAGGCAATATTGGGAAGACCTAATGGATTGTTTTCCCCAAAGATTTCCCAAAATTTTAACCCATGATATCCTTCAGACGGTTCGGTAAATTGAGGAAACTTTCCATTTCCCCAATTATAGTTGCCGCCATCTACAATAATCCCACCAATGGAAGTTCCATGTCCTCCTATCCATTTTGTGGCAGAGGCAGTCACAATATTGGCCCCATGTTTTAAGGGTTGGAAAAGATAACCGCCCGCACCAAATGTATTATCCACAATCAAAGGAATATCATGTTTTTGGGCAAGTTTGGCAATCGCTTCAAAATCAGGAATGTTGAATTCCGGATTCCCTATCGTCTCTAGGTAAATGGCCTTGGTTTTATTATCAATCAACTTTTCAAAATCAGAAGGGTTATCCCCTTTGGCAAACCTTGCTTCTATTCCTATTCTTTTAAACGCAACTTTAAACTGATTGTAAGTACCTCCATAAAGAAATGATGTAGAAACAAAATTTTCACCTACCTGTAGAATATTATTCAATGCCAGAAATTGGGCTGCCTGACCTGAAGCAGTTGCCAAAGCAGCAACCCCGCCTTCCAATGCAGCTACCCTTTGTTCAAAAACATCAGTAGTGGGATTCATAATCCGGGTATATATGTTTCCGAATTCTTTCAAGGCAAATAAGTTAGCTCCATGCTCTGCAGAATTAAAAATATAGGAGCTAGTCTGATAAATTGGTACAGCTCTGGAATTCGTGGCGGAATCCGGGGTGTGCCCTGCATGAAGCTGAAGCGTTTCAAAGCGATAATTGGACATGATTTTAGTGGTTTAGAAGTGAAAATTAAATAATTAAATAACTCTTGTATATGAAACAAGTACTGGGGGAAATTCCAAAACATGCATTGGAATGCTAATCTCAGAAGTATTTAAGCACAAATTAGAAAGGGAATTTTTGCAAAGCAAGAAAGGAATGCTCATGTTGTTCAGAATTTATATTTCCAATTGACAATAGGTACAATTGGCAGGAATTGGCACCTTGGATTTTCCAGGTTGCCAGAGGGTCTTCGAGCCTGTCTCTAACCTCTTCTTTATAAATCCCTACACGATAAAAGTGAAAGGATGATGCAAATTAAGAAGAGAGGATTAATAATTGCAAGGATTAATTGTTTTTTATTTGCAGTGATTTTTCTGTTCATTGAAGCGTAATAGTGTTCAAAAATGGACTTTCAATACTATGTTCCTGATGCTTGGGATAATAAATAAAAAATGGACTGAGCTAATCATCTGCCATTCAAGATTTTTGCGACCTTTTTGAAAAATAATTGTTTGGAAGCAAATCAGATGGAAAAAATTGGCATTCGTTTGGTGGAATATAGAAAAAAAATGAATTAATAATTGTATGAAAAGTTCGCTAGTTTCCAGAGGGTTTACATCCATTCTATCAAATAAAAAAATAAATCTGATTTTCACACAGGTATTTCTTTTAGGATCCCTGATGTTTCTTAGCAGCTGTCTGGGCGATGATCTTACAGTGGTCTCTGAATTAAACCAGGACTTTGAAGGTATTACCGAAGTGGAAGTTGATGGAGCCTTCATGGATGTCCAGTATATCGGTGAAAGTGGAAAGCAGGTCTTGAACCTGGATGCAGTTTTAAGGTCTAATTCTGATAAAAAGTATGAGGTGAAATACCGAATTGTTGGTAGCACCCTTCAGGTGTTCATCGAAACCAATAGCCGCCTTTTTAGTGGAGGTGCAAAAGGAGAAGGCTATATCAAACTCACAGGTCCCAGAAATATGAAGCTGGATCTTGAAGCAGGTTCAGGAAGTGTAGATGCCCACAATGTGGTAGCCACAGAAATCGAACTTAATGTGGGGTCAGGAACCATAAGTGGCAGAAACATTACAAGCCCAAAAATTTCCTTGATTGTTTCCTCCGGTTCAGGGAGAGTTGAGGATATTACCGGCTTGGTAAAAGCTACAATAGCTTCAGGGAAGTTGGATTTGGTAAGAATAGACGGTGATGTAGAGGGAGAAGGATCCTCTGGACAAATTGCATTTATTGATATTAACGGATCGGTAAAATCGAATATAAGTTCAGGAAAAATTGAAATGACCAATGTCAAATCCATTGGTCAGATCAATGTTTCTTCCGGACAATTATTTGCTACAAATTCAGGACTAAGCCCGCAGACCAACCTGAAAGCTTCCTCTGGAAATATTTATATTCAGACTTTCAGCAACCTTATGGATTATAATTATAACATAACTGCCGGTAGCGGAACAGTAAGGGTAGGGGATGCCCAATCCTCAGGGACATTGAACATCAATAATGGTTCCGCTAATACCATCAGGGGTGAAGTGAGTTCCGGTAAGATTGAAATTGTCAATTAATGATTTTTTCAATTTTCACGGCCGTACCTGCAGCAGTGACCATCAGCATTCCATCACGTATAGTTTCGTAATCCAGATCGATTCCGATAACCGCATTGGCTCCAAATGCTTTGGCCTGCATTTCCATTTCTGCCATGGCAGTTGCTTTTGCTTCTCTTAAAACGCGTTCATAAGCCCCCGAACGGCCACCGACTATGTCGGTGATACTGGCAAAGAAATCTTTAAATACATTGGCTCCAATGATAGTTTCTCCTGAAACTATTCCTAAATAGGAAGTGATTTTATAACCTTCAAGTTGGTTTGTTGTACTTACGATCATAACTGATATCTAAATAAAAACCGCAGTCAATTTTGACTGCGGTTTAAACATAATTTACTTTTAGTTTTTTTCCAAACCCGGTGATCTTTCCAAAAATTCCTGATACAGTTTAATATGCCTGTTGCTCATTGGAATTCTATATCCTTCGATGAAGACATGTCTGATTTGGGTTTTTGTTTCGAATGGATCTCCGGTGGAGACCAATAATGTAGCATCTTTCCCTTCCTCTATGGAACCCATTTTATCCGCAATGCCAAATACTTCTGCCGCATTGATGGTAACTGCTTTGAGTGCCTCTTCTTTTCCCATACCATAAGCCGCAGCAAAGCCAGCATTAAAGGGTAAGTTTCTGGTATTTTCAGCATCATTTGATCGGATTACCACTTTTACACCTGCTTTTGCCATTTTTCCCGGGTTGGTATAAGAAGCATCAAATCTATCTGATTGTCTTGTTGGAATTGAAAGCATGGGGCCGGTAATCACCGGGAATTTGGCTTCTGCAATTTTATCTGCAACTCTCCATCCTTCAGCCACACCGGTTAATATAGCCTTGATATTTTTGGACTTTAGCCATGCAATGGCATCAAGGATATCTGAGGCTGCATTGACTTCAACCAAGAGAGGTAGCTGACCACCTATCACTTTGGCCAACTGTTCCATTTCAGGATAGTATTGCAATTCGGCATTGGCCGTTTGAAGTTTATAATATGTCTCAGCTCTTTCCCATATTTCATTCAAAGTTTTTTGAGCCTCTTCAGCTTCTTTTTTGATATCCTCATCACTTCTTCTGTCCCAGGTGCTTCGTCTGGCAGATGAGGGGAAATTCAGGACTACTCCCTCAAAACCAGCAAACATTTGATCCGGGGTATAACCGTTTAAATTGATCAGGGCGGCAGTTCCCGGGAACAAGCCCCCTGAAGGCGTAGCCAAAGTTGTTGTCACCCCGCTTACCCGTGTAACAGGAATAGCAACTGAACTTGGATTGATTGCTACCAAAGCTCTCATATTTGGGGTAACCTGACCTATTTCAGCAAAGTCCTGGGTTTCTGCAACGGAATTTACTTCCACTAGACCCAATCTGCTTCCCCCATCCAATAAACCCGGATAAATGAATTGACCGGTACAATCAATTATTTCTGCATCTGCTGCAGTTAAATTTTTTCCAACACCAATGATTTTACCGTTTTCGATCAAAACACTTCCGTTTTCGATGGTCCCTTTGGTAACTGTTACTACTGTACCGTTTTGTAGCAAAAACTTTCCAGTCCTTGGTTTGACAAATTCTCCATCAAATTGGGCATTTACCGCTATTGGCAACACTGTCAATATGAAGGCATATACAATGTATTTCAAATTTTTCATTTTCATGCTTTTTATTGAATTGATGGACTATTAGTGTGAATGATTGAAAAGACTTCTTCCAAAATTGCTGAAGAAAAAATCCACATCCTGCATACATCTATGCTCATGTTCTTTAAGGAAAATGGGTTCAATAGCTTCACTCGCACTGACCTTTAACCTCATATCATCAGGATCCTCATTGATATCGAAATATTTAATTCCATCCACAAAGGTCATTTGAGGTATGGCATAAACGGAAAGTGGATGTCCTTCAAAAATTACCAAATCCGCTTGCTTGCCTTCTTCAATTGAACCTACCTTGTCATCTATTCCAAGTTGTCTGGCTGGATTGATGGTGATCAATGCCAAGGTTTGTTCATCATTCAATTCACCATATCGCTGTGCCTTTCCAGCTTCATGGTATAAATGACGGATCAATTCAGCTGAGTCGGAATTGATGGAGGTGATCACTCCATTTTCCATTAAGATTGCTGCATTAAAGGCGGTAGAATAATAAACTTCAAACTTATACGCCCACCAATCTGCAAACACAGATGCACCCATTGTGTATTCTGCAAGTTCAGGTGCTACCTTGAACCCCTCATTCACATGAGAAAAAACTATTTTATCAATACCAAATTCCCTACAGGTGTTGATAAGGGCATATATTTCATCTGCACGATAGGAATGACAATGAATGATGATTTTTCCATCAAGGATGTCTGCCAAGGTCTGTAATCTGGTATCATATTTTGGAGGAACAGGGTTTATGCCTTTTTGTTTCAGTGCATTTTCATAGGCTGTCCATGCCTTCTTGTATTGAATGGCTTCATTAAATCCATTTCTGATGACCGCTTCAACCCCCATACGGGTTCTTGGTTGAATGCCATTTCCTCTCCCATGAACTCTCGTAGGATTTTCGCCCAGGGCAAATTTGATCGTTCTGGGGGCTTCTTTCATAAACAGATCCTCTGGATTTCCGGAACCATACCTATGTTTCAATGTGATGTTTTGTCCACCGATGGCATTGGCAGAACCGTGCATGGCATGCGAAATGGTAACACCTCCTGCCAAAGCCCGGTAAATTCCAATGTCATAAGGATTGACCACGTCTGCCATGCGTACCTCCGAGGTAATCGGGGCTGTTGCCTCATTTACTGCATCCAAAGCAACATGAGAGTGGGCATCTATGATCCCCGGCATCACATATTTTCCCCTTGCATCAATGGTTTCAATATTGGAAGCACTGAGGTTTTTACCAATTTTTTTGATAATTCCGTTTTCGACAAGGACATCAGTTTCATTTAAAGTTCCATTTGTAACTGTTAGGACAGTTGCATTTTTTATCAGAACAGAACCTTTTGGAGTCTGGGCTTGGGTAGTAATACAACCCAAAATCAAAAAGCCTGTAAGAATATATTTTATCTTTTTCATTTCTTTTGGATTATTGATTGGATTGATTTGGTCTTTTTGTAGCATTTAATGGAAAACTACCGTATTCCGTTAATGACATATTACCGGAAAATTGATTTGCATTGACATCTCCATTTACACTGACCTCTAAAGACATCCCTGCAGCGGCAACATTAAACGTAAAGGTCAAATTAGATCCTGAAAGGGAAATGTTTTTCATTTCCGAAGTTGCCTTCCCATTTCCAGCTGGATCATCATAACTGATGACACCTTTTAAATGCTCTCCTTCTTTTTTGATCTCCATGATTCCTCCTGAACTTCCGGCAGGGGTATCTGAAGTATATTCCCAAATTCCGACAATATTTGGAGCTTTTCCATTCTCACCTGCGCCTCCATTCCCACTTTTCTTTTTTAATTCATAATCAAAAATATAGCCGTCAGCTATCACATGTTTAACCTGTGATTCTTCAGTGAATATTGGTCCGGTCATGATGACCATATTGGCAAGCTTGCCTTTTTCAATAGTTCCTGTAAACCTTTGGATACCTAAAATGTTAGCGGTATTGATGGTCAAAGCAGCCAATGCAGCATCTTCACTTAAGCCATTTTGAATCATCAATCTGATGTTTTTGTACATTTCATTAGGATTGGCTCCTATGGTCGTAAATCCGAAGGGAATACCAGCTGATTCCAGTGAAGAAGCCTGCTTTAATACCTTTTGATAGGCATCTTTTATTTTTTGGGTTCTTGCTTTCATTTCATCTGATAAATCCTCTAAGTTGGTACTTGCTGTTTTATCATTTGGAAGTTTAAGTCCAAGTAAAACCTGTGCATTGGCTTCTTTTATTTCTTTAATGACATGTTCCACATCGGCTACATTTACCAAAATCAACCGGAAACCATTCTCATTCTTTAAAGACAATACCCTTCTTATTTCAAGGTCATTAGATACCTCAAAAGTAATGGGGATCTTTTTATTCAAAACAGGAAAAAATGCTTCTAAGGTTTTATTTACCTCAGGCCTGCTAATCCCGGAAGTAGAAGCAAAAAGTGTGTGATGTTTTTCGGATAATTCTGCATTTTTATATAAATCCCTGAATTTTGCCATCATTCCCATTTGGGTACCCGGATACATTCCTCTTCCTCCTCCTGAACTTCTGAACCTTGCGTGTAATGAGGTGTTTTGGGCTAAAATATTGCTGGATTCTTTTCCCCCGAAGGTCACTATGGAAGATTTGCCTGGAAGCATTCCCCCATCAGGTATGATTTGGGAAACTGTAAAACCGACCTTTCTCCAATCCTGAACCTGGGTGCTTTTGGAATCAAAATAATCCAATACGTTTCTCCAAGGTGTAATGCCTGCGATTTCATCTGGCGGATAGGAAGGGTCAAAATTAGCAGGCCTTTCCGGTTCAGCAGGTTTATTAATCCCAGTATTTCCCGCCCCATCAATAAAGCCAGGATAAATAAATAGGGAATCCATAGTGATAACCTGTGCTTCCGATGGAATTTTAATATCGCTTCCAATGCCTTCAATTAATCCATTTTTTATGAGCACTGTTGCTCCGGAAATTGACTTTCCTGGAGATGTAATTACAGTTGCATTGGTAAGCGCATAGGTTCCCGTAACCCTTCTTTCACCTTTTGGGTCACTTTGAGAAAAAGCAGACACAGCAAAGCATAAAGCCAGAAAGAATAAGCTACAGAATACCTTTTGGTTGAATCGGATATTCATATGAGTTAAGGCAGTTTTTTAAGAATTTAATTCGGATGAAGCTAACAAAAGAATTTTTTTTCAAAAAAGTTATTTTTTTTTACGCATGAAAAACGGTTAAGAACGGCAAATATTTTCTTACATAATACATTTTAATTTATTTGTATTTTTTGATAAAAAATTTATACAATTTTAAGTTAAACAGGCCTTGTTTTTTATATTTTTTAATATTTATATTTATCCCACTAATCCATTTAAAAGCTTGATTATGAAAAATATTTTGGTGATTGAGGACGATAAACTGATCTCAAGTTTAGTGTCTTTCAGATTGAAAAAGGAAGGCTTTAATATTACTTTGGCCAATGACTGTGAAGAGGGGATGAGTATTTTTGATTCCACTAATCCTGACCTTGTAATTACAGATGTCCTGATTCCGTTTCATGACGGAGTTGATATCGTAGAATTCACAAAGAATAGAAGACCTAATTGCCCAGTAATTGTTTTGAGTTCAATGGGAGATGAAGAACCGACTGTGATAAAAGCATTTGAATCCGGTGCTTCAGATTTTGTTCCCAAACCGTTTAATCCAAATGAATTGGCTTTCAGAGTGAAAAGGTTGATTGCCTAAACTTTTGGTCTAAGTTCTGATTTTTTTCAGGAGAAATCCTGAAAGTATTTTTTGTTTAGAATGGTTTACCGAGGTAGGTAAAATTTGATTGTTTGACAATTTTTCAATGGAATTGATTTTTTATTTAAAAGTTTGAAAGGATTGGGGTTAAATTAATCCCAATCCTTTTCACTTCTTTGAATTAGATCTCCTTTAAGTTTCTTTTTTAGTATTCAGAGAAAATTCTCTTCTTTGTTTAGATGGAGAACCATAGCATATTGGAAATTGCCATTTTGGAAATGGGAAGAATGAAAAAGGGTGTTCCTTTTTCACCCTCGGATGTTGTCCGTTGGATTTATCCCCAGGATTGGCGGTATTTCATGTCCGAGGTTAGAGTAGCCATGATGAACTTATATAAAAATGGAAATATTCTGTTGACACAAAAAGGCATTCCGGTAAAATACGGAGAGGAGTTTGAGGAGGAGGTTCAAATAACTTTGATCCACAAAACCAATTGAACAGCTAATCAGTTTAATTAACAAAAAGAGAAAAATGAAGTCAATTGCAGTTATTATAGGTATCCTATTATTCAGTAATCTATCCTGCGCCCAATCGACAGACAAAAAAGAAAAGAAAATGGAAAATTTACCCAAAACAACAGTTGAAATTCCTGAAGGACTGGAAGTGGCAACATTAGGCGGGGGGTGCTTTTGGTGCACTGAAGCCATTTATCAGGATCTGATTGGAGTTGAAAAAGTATTTTCCGGCTACAGTGGCGGCTATTTGGCTGATCCAAGTTATAAGCAGGTTACCTCTGGCACCACTGGACATGCTGAAGTGATTCAGTTTTTTTATGACCCCAAACAGTTATCATTTGAAGAAATTCTGGAGATTTTTTGGTCCACACATGACCCCACAACCCTAAATAGACAGGGTGCAGACATTGGCCCGCAATACCGCTCTGTTGTTTTCTACCATTCTGAAAGTCAAAGGGAACAAGCTGAATTTTATAAGAAAAAGCTTGATGAATCAGGAGCTTTTAACAAACCCATAGTTACTGAAATAACCCCATTTAGTAATTTTTATGTGGCAGAAGATTACCATCAGAATTACTTCAAGGATAACGGCATGCAGCCTTATTGCCAATTTGTAATCAGACCGAAAGTAGAGAAATTCAAAAAGGTTTTTGCAGAAAAATTAAAAAAATGACCCTTATTTTAATTTTGGATAAAAGATTGGATGTGGTTAATTTTAACAAAAAATCATTATGAAGAAGGCAAATCTTATTTTATTGTTTTTGACAGCTTTGATTGTGGCTTGGTCTTGTAATCAACAAAACAACAAAAGTAGCGAGGAAACGGTTGTTGAAATCCAAGTTGATTCTCCTGTAGGACAGTTTGGTGAGGAAATTACAGATGCCGGTGCATTGTCTTTGGACCTTTTGGTTTCAGAATTGGAAGAAGAGGGGGAATTTGAAGGAAAAGTAATAGGAGAAATCAAGGAAGTATGTGCCATGAAAGGTTGTTGGATGACTATAGATTTGCCTAATGGTGAAACGATGAGGGTGACTTTCAAAGACTATGGTTTTTTTGTTCCTAAAAATTCCCAAGGTTTTCCTGTTATAATTGAGGGTGTGGCTACCAAGAAGGTAACAGATGTGGCTACATTAAAGCATTATGCAGAAGATGCAGGCAAATCAAAAGAAGAAATAGATGCCATTAAAGCTCCTAAGCTAGAATATGCATTTGAAGCCTCCGGGGTAATCATTAAGGAAGACGCATAAATTTTTAAATACATTCTTTTTCTATTTATGCCCAAGCTCCTGTCAAAAAATCAAAGTGTAGGGTGTTGCATATTTCCCGATTGAGTTGATTTCGGGAAGATAGTACAGCATCCATTTAAAGAATCAATTTAGTTAAAAAAAGCTCAATACATGGCAATTGCATTGGATAGTCTCAGGGTAGGAAGGGTCTATGAGCTGACCAATAGGGGAGAAAAAAGAAAATTGGAAATCCTGGCCAGATTGGCCGGTGACAATTTTAAAGTCAAGGATTTAGAAACGACTGAAATATATACTATGGAGGAATTACTCAGATGGGGAAAAGGAAAAGATTATGATTTGGATGAGGTAATACAGCCCGGTAGAGGATTGGTGCCCAAACAATTTTAAAAAAAAGCGCTCTGAGAAAACAGAGCGCTTTTTTTAATGGAAGGTTTTGAAGCCAGGTTCATAAATGATTCGGATAAAGGAACTTAAGCTTTCAGACTCCCTATTGATTGGAATCCCTGTTACAATACCAACCATAAGATTTTCTGCCAGCCCAACACGCATTTGTGGCCTTAATACTGCCTCTAATTTTCCCTTGTAAATTTCCTTATTGATTTCTAGACCGATGAAATTTCTAGTTCCCGTGATCATATAATGGAAATTGGTATGTATCTCATAAGTGAATTTGGGGTTCATAGAGAACTCCTTTTCAATTCTTGGTCCTGTGTAAATCAGCGTATGGTAGTTAGTACCCCAACGTTTAGCTGCTACAAAAAAGGGGTTGAAAATATTTCCCTTAAATGGACTCCCCTGACCTATTTTATTGATATCCACAAACTCGAACTCATGAATATAGCCTAGGGCAAGACTGGTTTTGGCTTTTTCAGAGACCAGAAATGACCATTGGGTTGCCAATTTTAGGGATTCTACCCGATTGGAAGGCCTTTCCTGGTTGTTGGACGAATTACTACGGACTGTGTATAAGGTCACAGGAACTTCTATTTCAAAACCTAATCTATCTATAGGAGCCCATTCATATTCCAACAAAGCCTCATATTCATCATAGTCCCTTTTGTCTGTCATTCCCATTCCCAAATTCCATTCCTTTTCTCCCTTTCTGGCGCCCAAGTCCCGGATGAGATCAATGTATAAGGGTTCAGCATGTAAAACTTTTGGTTTTTGATTGGTATCTGATTCTTCGAACTCTAAAAGAAACAGGCTATCTAAATTGTTTCTTTCCAATTTCAGACTGTCAGTTTCAACTTGTGCCTGAACTCCCAAAGTCAATGTAATTAGGGACAGGGCAAATAATACTCTTTTTATATTCATTTTAATTATTTCATTGATAGTATTTGAAAATTTGTCAATAGCAACCCCTCTTATAGAATGACTATCTGTTCAACAATTGATTTAAACTTTGATTATTTAGGAAACCTTTCCAAATATTTAAATTGATTGTGGCCTTGAAAAAGTATGACTTTATAGAAAATTTTATTCATCCATTCAAATCTAAATAGGATGGGTAAATCTTTCTATAAATTAATTAACTTTCTTATTATCAGATAATTATATAAGATAAAATAATATTTGGACAAGGTGGGTTGTTCATCCCCATTTTGGAGGAGGGGAGTTTATCTCCTGTTTGAAGGAATAAAAACTTAACATGTAGAATGAACTTGGTTTAGAAACCAAATTTTCCATTCTCAATAAAATTTCAATTAAGGTTGGGTTAAAATGTAGTTTAATATCTTTAAGTTTTGTTTCCCCTTGGGGGACTTCTGTATCCGGGATGGTTTCATCATCCAATTCAAACATATACTCTAATACCAGCTCTGCCAGAGTATCGAGGGGATCTTCCTTGGAAAAGATTGGGAACCCAGAAATTGATGGCTGGTAAAAATTTGCTGACAGATTTATAAAATTTATCAGCATCAGAAAAAATAAAATGCGGAATAATTTATTTTTCTTCAACACGGTCAACATGTCACAAAATTATTGAATTTTAACAAATTTTGAGCGTTTTCATTTAATTACTTTGTTAATAATCGTGACATTAATCACATGCTTCTCCTGTATTTTTAGTATTTTTGTAGTTGATTATTCCGTGCATATGAAAGAAAGAAGTTTGGGTTCTGCCATGCTCCATGGCAAATGTCCCCAATGCAGAGAAGGTAGTATTTTCCCTTCTTCCCTGTTTAGTTATCATAAATTGACCGAAGTAAATCATACTTGTCCTAAATGCAAAGCAGTCTTAACACCTGAACCTGATTTCTTTTATGGGGCCATGTATATCAGTTATGCGTTTTCAGTAGCCTTGGTGATCAACGTCCTGATTATCCTCAATTTCTTTTTTGAGGACCCTGATATCTCGGTATATATAATCACTGTTATTGTATCTAATTTAGTATTACTTCCCTTGATGCTCAGGTATTCAAAAGTGCTATATCTTTATTGGTTAGGTAAATTGCAATATGACCCTGGAAAAGTGAAAAAATAAAGACGAATCATTTTTGTTGATCCGAAACGGATTCAAATGGTTGAAAAAGAACCCCTGAAAATGATCAGACCAGTCTTTTTCAGGGGTTGTTTTCAACTGATTTTTGCCTAAACGAGGAAATCTTTATCCATTTTGCTGGCGGTCAGCATAAAATTATGCAGCTCATAATTTTTCATAAAACCGGACAAGTTTTCACTCCCAGGACCGAACATGGCCAACTCCACAAAATCCGAAGAGTGGTTAGTTCCAGCCCATTGGATGGAGGTGTATTTAGATTGTATGGAAGCTAATGGATGAAAGGGAAGATTCTGTGGATTATATAGGCCTTCTTCATTGAATTTATAGGCACTTAAAATAATTTGAGCTTCATCCTGGGTTAATGGGGTTTTTTGATATTCCATAAACAAATCAATTACTTGGGAATTGCTGAAGCCTGGATTAATCTGGTTTAATACCCATTGGTTGGAAGCAGTGGTTTCAAATAACCTTTCCAGGTTTTCATTTGCTTTGCTACTATAGAATAGTCCTGGATTTGAATTGCCATGGTCTGTGGTGATGATCACTAGGGTTTCCTTATCCCTCATGGCAAAATCCATTGCTACCCCAACCGCATCATCAAAATCCAGCTGGTCGTACAGTAATGCTGCGGCATCATTGCCGTGCGCTGCCCAATCTACTTTTCCACCTTCTACCTGCATGACAAAACCCTTCGGATTTTTACTCATGATTTCAATCGCCTTACTTGTCATCTCAGCAAGACTGGGAATATTTTCAGACATTTCCTTATTATTGACCCTGTCTACAGCATAAGGTAGTCCATCTTCTGAAAACACAGCGAGTAGTGGCTTATCACCGGTTGCTTTCATCATTTCAGCACGGTTACGGGCCACTTCAAAACCCGTCTGTTGAAATGCATCAAAGAGGTCCCTGTTATCTGCTCTTTTTTCCGGGCTGAAAAATTCAGCACCACCGCCCATCATCACGTCAAATCTTAAGCGAAGATAATCTTCGGCGATCACAGGCATGGCGTTTCTGCTACCGTTATTTACACAAAAGGAAGCTGGAGTGGCGTGGGTTATCTGTACAGTAGTCACGCATCCTACTGATTTTCCGGCCGATTTGAATTTTTGCAGGATGGGAACTGGCTTTTCGCCATTTGGGCCGATATTGAGGGCGCCGTTTCTAACCCGCATGCCACCTCCCCAAGCAGAACCCGCGGCTGCTGAATCGGTAACCAAAGAACTGGCAGAAGAGGTGTCCATTAAGCCCCTGCGGACTATATTTTTTTCATACAAATTGATCCAGTTGGAGGCTTTTCCTTCTTTGTGCCGTAGGAGTATATCTGCAATGTTCAATGTGCCGGAACTCATCCCGTCGCTTACCAGAAAAATAATATTTTTTGCTTTTTTCTTGCTGGATGCTGCTGAAGTTAGTACAGGTATTGAGCCCAATGCCCCTAATCCCAAAGAAGTTAAAAGGCCATTTTTAAAGAAATCCCGTCTTTTCATTCGATTTATTTTTTAAAATATAGATAATCTGAATGAGCAAGTTAAATGCTTTCAAATCTGAATTTGAAAATTAAGGATTAGCTTTTTGTTAACAATTGGTAATTAAACCAATGGTCGGTTTGGGGATTGTAGTGGTAATAAAATCATCATTTGAGCTAACTTGGATTTTTTTTCGAACCACAAAAGATAACAAAGTGAACAAAAACAGGTTCTGCTGAAACGATCTGTTAAGCCAAGGAGTCAAAACTTATCAGCTTTTGTGTTCCTTTTGCCTCTTTTGTGGTTCAAGATAACTGGGATATTGTTGCTTTTAGCCTTTATATTTATCAATCTTAACCCTTGAATATTTTGACCCACAACAATGTTCTGGTTCCCGCTGACATAGCTACATGAAAAAAAATGGTTCACACAACGGGCACAAAGATAAAAACGCTACGAATGCAAAGGGATTATGATCAGATGTTTGATTAGATTCAAACTTTGCTTGTTTATCTGTTTTTGATAATTTGGGACTTTGTTTTTATTTTATGGATTTATGGAGGCAAATAATGTTTTCGGAGAAAAATTGATAAGCTGTAGTACGGAGCCTTTGACAGGTTTCTACAGAAATGGTTGTTGTGAAACTGGTCCGGATGATTTGGGTACCCATACGGTGTGTGCGGTCATGACAAAAGAATTTTTGGAATTCAGTCTCCTTAGGGGAAATGATCTGACCACTCCCAGGCCAGAGTATGCATTTCCCCCATCTGGGTGAAGTTTGGCGAAGGCGCTAGGTGTAGTTTGTAACTACACCTTTTTATCATAACGAATTTGTAATTCGATTTTTTGAGATTATTTTTAGTTATGGGCGATGCTTTTCAAATAAGAGACCAAGAAATGCCATACTTTCTGACCTTCCAAGTGGTAGGATGGGCTGATGTTTTCTCGAGGAAAGTTTACCGGGACTTTGTACTCGAAAACTTGACATTTTGTAGGAAAGAGAAAGGACTTTACTTGTTCGGATATGTCATAATGACCAATCACATTCATTTGGTGGTCCAGCGAAAGGATGGAAAATTGTCAGAATGGGTAAGGGATTTTAAGAAGTTTACAAGCAAGAAATTGCTTAAAATGATATTGGAAAATCCACAGGAGAGTAGAAAGGAATGGTTAAAGATGATTTTTGCTTACCATGCTAAATTCAATAAAAGATCAGGAGACATGCAGTTTTGGACACATGAAAACCATGCCATTGAACTTTATCGACCGGAACTGATAGAAAGCAGGATGAATTATATCCATGATAATCCGGTCAGATCGGGAATCGTAGAGAAGCAGGAAGATTATTTGTATTCCAGTGCGAGAAATTACTCAGGGTTAAAAGGTCTGATCGAGGTAGATTATTGGTGAATTTTTATATTTTAGCCAATAACAAAT
This sequence comes from Shivajiella indica, assembly GCF_042683085.1. Taxonomy (NCBI): domain Bacteria; kingdom Pseudomonadati; phylum Bacteroidota; class Cytophagia; order Cytophagales; family Cyclobacteriaceae; genus Shivajiella; species Shivajiella indica. The sequence continues at coordinate 303,681 of NZ_JBHUIV010000020.1, forward strand.
TGGTATTGATATTAGGGTGAAGTTGCAAACTTCACCCAGCGCCAGTAACCCTAAAAATAGTACTAGAGGCCAGTCATGAAAAAACCTTGGAATATGTTCCGCTTGAAGAGTTGGTGAAATTTGCTTTCTACTAATTATTTTTTACATTCATTAATTCTTTAGGTTTCCTAATTAACCTGTTATGAAAAATAGATACATAATTCCAGTTTTTTGCATTTTTGTTCTCAGTATATTTCAGGCAAAAGGTCAAGAAGATTTCAAAAGAAATACGGTGTTCGGAGAACTGGGAGGGAGTTCCTTTTTAGTTTCAATTAATTACGACAAAAGATTATCAAAATCATCGGAAGGATTTGGTGTACGTGTCGGTGCAGGATACATGGCCTGGCAAGACACTGAAATTTTTAATTTTCCGATTTTGGTCAACTACCTAGCCGGGAATAATGGGAAATATTTTGAGATGGGTATTGGTCCAACTTTTGGTTATGCTCAGGAAAGACAAGAACCAATGGACCCGGACCTTAGTTTCGAACCTTACATGACCGTATTTGGTTCAATAAATATTGGTTATAGGTACCAACCTCTCAACGGGGGATTTAATTTCAGGGCTGGCATTTCCCCGATCCTGGATTTCGGCGACGTCATTCCCTTTTGGCCCTATCTGTCCTTTGGCTATAGTTTTTGATTTACCTAATTTGCCCGTTTCCCCTGACAACCCATTTATAACTAGTCAGTTCCTGTAAAGCCATGGGGCCCCTGGCATGTAGTTTTTGTGTACTGATTCCAATCTCTGCGCCCAATCCAAATTGATTGCCATCAGTAAAAGCAGTGGAGGCATTGGCATAGACTGCTGCAGCGTCCACTACATTGAGGAATTGCTCAATGTTTTTCTGATTTTCAGAAATAATGGCCTCACTGTGTTTGGAACTGTATTTTTCAATGTGATCCAAAGCTTCCTCAAAAGAGGAAACTGTTTTAATGGACATTTTTAAGGAAAGAAATTCTGTCCCAAAATGCTCTTCCTTGGCCAATTCGATCAGAGGGTGGGAGGGTAGGTGGGCAAATGCCTGTTTATCCGCAAAAACGATTACCCCTTTTTCCAATAAAGGGAGGAGAAGTCCAGGAAGATCATCCAATCTTGATTGATGAATGATCAGACAATCCAGACTGTTACATACACTTGGTCTTCTGGTTTTGGCATTGAGGATAATGGCTTTCCCTTTTTCAAGATCGGCAGTTTCATCGAAATAGGTATGTACTATCCCGGCTCCAGTTTCAATGACAGGTACTTTGGAGTTTTTTCTAACAAAATCAATTAAGCCTTGGCTTCCCCTTGGGATGATGATATCCACGTATTCTACCGCTTCCAGCAAAGCTTGAGTCGCCGATCTATCAGCAGGGAGCAGTTGAAAAGCTTCTTTTGGAATTCCATTTTCCTCCAAAGCTTGGTGGATTACTTCCATGATAGCCCTATTGGAACTATCGGCATCAGAGCCACCTTTTAAGATCAAACCATTCCCTGATTTCAATGCCAGGCAAAAGACATCAAAAGTAACATTTGGGCGGGCTTCATAAATAATACCTATGACACCCAAGGGCACAGTAATTTTTTCAAGTTCAAGTCCATTTTCCAATGTCCTCTTTTCCAAAATTTTATGAAGGGGAGAAGGGAGTGAAATGACCTGTCGAATCTCTTCAACAATTCCTTTAATTCTTGATTCCGTGAGAAGCAATCGGTCATATTTTGGATCTTCCTTATCCATTTTTTGAAGATCCAGTAAATTGGCGCTTAAGATTGCAGGAATATTCTCCAAAGTAATTTTAATGAGAGATTCCAGCGTCTTTTTTCTTAGATCCTCCTCTAATAAACCAAGCCTTCTGGAAGAACGCCTGACTGATTCAAACAAAGATTTATAGTCATGCATGTTGAAACAGATAGAGGTAGTCGTAATGAATGAAAGGCTTTTGGTTTTTTAGACCTAGTTTTTCCCCCAGAATGGTGCTGGAATACTCTGCTTTACCCAGACCAAGGACTTTACCAAATTCATCTTGGATTCTGATAATATCTCCTTTGGAAAATTCACCGGACATTTTCTTAATTCCCACAGGTAATAAGCTCGAAATCTTTTCGGAAAAGAGGGCATTTTTTGCCCCTTCATTGACAATGACCTCCCCTTTGAAATAGTGTTCTGCATGAGCCAGCCATTTTTTTGGGGAATGTTTGCTGGTCTTTGGTTCAAAAAAAGTAAACTCGGTTTCCTTCTTAAGGATATTTAAAAGAATATCTTCTTTTTTTCCATTGGCAATCACCACCTGAATTCCCAAGTCTGCTGATTTTTTCGCCATATGGAGTTTGGTCAGCATCCCGCCCCGTCCAAAAGAGGATTTTACCGGACTGATTGCCTGTATGAGTTCTGGTATTTTAGCTCCAATAAAGGGTATGAGTTTCGATCCTGGATCCGATGGCGGTCCATCATAGACACCGTTCACGTTGGTTAATAGGAGCAATGTGTCTGCATTGACCATTGCAGCAGTCAGGGAGGCTAATTCATCATTGTCCGTAAACATCAATTCGGTGATGGCAACGGTATCATTTTCATTGATAATAGGTAAAACATTTTGGGATATCAGTCCTTCCAGGCAATTTTTCATATTGAGGTAATGCCTTCTATCTCTAAAATCTTCTTTGGTAACCAAAATCTGCGCTATGGGCATTCCTTCTTGGGCAAATAACTTCTTGTAGGTTTGAATCAATTCTACCTGTCCCGAAGAGGCCCAAATTTGTTTTTTCAAAACAGTATCCATTTTATCAGGAAGGAAGAGTTCTTTTCTTCCAAAAGCCACTGCACCGGATGAAACGAGTATTACCTGTATTTTTTGCTGCTTGAGTGATGCTATCTGTTTTACCAAAGACTCCATCCTGGAAAGATCAGGTTGTCCATTGTCCTTCGTCAGTACATTGGAACCAATCTTAACCACCAAACGCTTTAGGTTTTTGAAATTCATTAAAACAGCATGTTGAGTATTGTTCACAATATTAGTTTTTATACTGTGTTATTGCTAAAAAATAAAAGGTTTTATTGAATTAATGATTGATTTTTGGGGATTTACCAAGAATCTCACATACTAAAACCACTTTCTTCTTTTGAAATAAAAGGCCATGATAACAGCTGTTGCAATGAAAATTCCCCAAACAAGGTAATACCCGAATTTCCATTTCAATTCAGGCATAAAATGGAAATTCATCCCATACACACCGGCCAAAAAAGTAAGGGGGATGAATATGGTGGCGATGATGGTCAAGGTTTTCATGACCTCATTCTGCTTCAAGGAGATATTGGTCATATAGATCTCAACCAATGTCGTGATGGATTCCCTTTGCATTTCCAGATTTTCAATGATTTCCACGGTTTGCTCGTAAATGTCATTGATAAATGGCAGTGTCCGTCTTTTGATCAAAAAACTATCAGATTTCTTTATAATGGATAGAAGTTCTCTTGTAGGCCAGATCACTTTTTTGAGTTGCTGAATGGATTTTCTCTGATTGTAGATTTCGCTTAATTTTACGCGTTTCTCTTCACTTACAATGACTTCTTCCAACATTTCAATTTTATCGGTGACTTTTTCAAGCAGTGTGTAATATTCAGAGACAATGGCATCTAAAAGGGCATACACGAAATAGTCTGTTCCGTGTTTTCGGATTTTACTGGTTGGATTCTCAAGTCTAGCCCTTATGCTGTCAAAAATATCAAATGAATGTTCCTGAAAAGTCAGAATATAATTTTTTCCGAAAACAAAACTGACCTGCTCCGTTTCTAAATCCTCTATGCCATTTCTTGTATAGAGCATTTTGACTACAATCAGAATAAAATGATCAAAAATCTCCACTTTAGGCCTTTCCTGATTATTCAGAATATCTTCAATGGTCATACTGTGGATGTCGAAAAGATTTTTGATCTCTTCCAGTAAATCCATATTTTCCAAATCCGTAATATTGAGCCAAAATTTATTTTCCTGATTTAAGAATGGCGCTATCTGGGAAATGGAGGTAATATGGTGCTTTTCAAAATGACCTTCCCCAAAACAATATAAGTCAAGGCTAAGCGGATGTTTTACGATTGAATCTAAATCCATTACAGAATACTTTTCATTTTTTCAGGAGTCAAAGGTTTTTCCAGAAAACCATCTACAATATCATAAGCAAATGCTCTCTGTCTGTCCTGGGCTTCAATGGAACTGGAAAGCATCACGATTTTATCATCACGGTTGCTGAATTTTTCTGTATAAAAATTTAAAAAATCCCAACCGTTCATAACCGGCATATTGATATCCAATAAAATCAGAACTTTATCCTTTTCTTTAAGTTTCTTTATACGCTCAATTGCTTTTTCAGCGTCCAAAAACTCCTCCACTTTATCAGAAATATCTAATTTTGTGATCAATCTTTTGTTGATGAGGTTATTTATCGGGTCATCATCTACTAAAATTATGGAATGAAAGGTGTGCATTGCAACTAGGGTATCCTTTTTTTGAAAATTTTTAGATTGACCAAAAACAACTCAAATATAGAGAACCTAATTTAGATATCTAATTGTTTTATCCAATTAGGATGCTAAAATCATTAATTCCATAAATAAAAAAAGGGAAACCAAAGCGGTTTCCCTTTTAATAGAATTCAATGGAAATTACATCATTCCACCCATTCCTCCACCACCCATTGGAGGCATTGCAGGAGTATCCTCTTTCACATCGGCTACTACACATTCTGTAGTCAATAACAATGCAGCAATTGAGGAAGCATTTTCCAAGGCCAATCTGGTCACTTTGGTTGGGTCAATGACACCTGCTTCGAAAAGGTCTTCATAAACATCTATTCTTGCATTGTAACCATAGTTCCCTTTATTTTCTTTGATTTTGTTGATGACTACAGAACCTTCACCGCCTGCGTTTTCAACAATTGTTCTCAAAGGTGCTTCGATGGCCAATCTCACGATATTGATACCGGTATCCTGGTCTTCATTGTCACCTTTGACAGTATCCAAAACAGAAGAAGCTCTTACCAAGGCTACACCTCCACCTACTACTACACCCTCCTGTACAGCAGCTCTGGTTGCATGCAAAGCATCGTCAACTCTGTCTTTCTTTTCTTTCATTTCAACCTCAGTAGCGGCTCCAATGTAAAGGATGGCTACACCACCTGACAATTTGGCCAATCTTTCCTGAAGTTTTTCTCTATCATAATCAGAAGTGGTCTTTTCGATCTGAGATTTGATCTCAGCAATTCTTGCCTGAATATGGCTTGACTCACCTGCACCATTTACGATAGTGGTGTTGTCTTTATCGATATTTACTTTTTCAGCAGTACCCAGATAATCAACGGTGGCATTTTCCAATTTGTACCCTCTTTCTTCAGAAATTACAGTACCTCCTGTCAAAATAGCGATATCTTCCAACATGGCTTTTCTTCTGTCACCAAATCCAGGAGCTTTAACAGCTGCTACTTTCAAAGCACCTCTGATTTTGTTCACCACCAAGGTAGCCAATGCTTCACCATCTACATCTTCAGCAATGATCAACAATGGCTTACCTGACTGAGCAACTGGCTCCAGGATAGGAAGCAATTCTTTCATGGAAGAGATTTTCTTGTCATAGATCAGGATATATGGTCTATCCAATTCAGCTTCCATTTTTTCAGTGTTGGTGACAAAGTAGGGTGAAAGGTAACCTCTGTCAAACTGCATTCCTTCTACAGTTCTTACTTCAGTTTCAGTTCCTTTAGCTTCCTCAACAGTAATAACACCGTCTTTTCCTACTTTATCCATCGCATCAGCGATCATTTTACCGATCTCTTCGTCATTGTTTGCAGAAACGGTAGCCACTTGTTGAATTTCTTTTCCGGTAGAAATAGCCTTGGAGTTCTTTCTCAATTCAGAAACAATTGCAGAAACCGCTTTATCAATACCTCTTTTCAAATCCATTGGGTTTGCGCCTGCAGCTACGTTCTTGATGCCTGCATTGAAGATGGCCTGAGTCAAAACTGTAGCAGTAGTAGTACCGTCACCAGCATTATCTGCAGTTTTAGAGGCTACTTCTTTTACCAGTTGAGCACCCATGTTTTCAATTGGCTCTGCCAATTCAATTTCCTTTGCTACTGTAACCCCATCTTTGGTGATGGCAGGAGCTCCGAATTTTTTATCAATGATGACATTTCTTCCCTTAGGACCAAGGGTAACCTTTACTGCATCAGCAAGAGCGTCTACACCTTTTTTCAATCTGTCTCTCGCATTGGTATCGAAAAATAATTCTTTAGCCATTTTTTTCTTGTTTTAATTTTTTGATTGATTTTAAATAGATGATTACAGAATAGCGAAAATGTCAGCTTCTCTCATGATCAGATAATCATGCCCATCTACGGAAAGCTCGGTACCTGCATACTTACCATAAAGTACTGTGTCACCCACTTTAACAGTCAATGGTTCATCTTTTTTGCCATTTCCCACTGCCACTACAGTTCCTTTTTGAGGTTTTTCTTTGGCAGTATCCGGAATGAAAAGGCCGGAGGCAGTTTTCTCTTCAGCTGCAGCTGGTTCAACTAGAACTCTGTCTGCAAGAGGTTGGATGTTAACTTTTGACATAATTATTAAACTTTTAAAGGTTAGTTCGAAAATGTTACAATGCCTAATAATCATTTCCTGTGCCAATCTTTAGCGTTCTGGTCAATCTGACATAAAGGCGTAAATTTTATATAAGAACATGTCAGTACCTCCCTCTTGGTAATTCCTTTACTGCCAATTTTTCTTTTACTCTTTTTTTAATTGTCAGTTTTTTTTAAATTTTAGCAAAGTTGATTTTATGAAAACACTGTCTGAAAATTGGATTACGGAAGGTTGGATAGATTTTGAGTATAAAAAATACCTACTGCTAGCCTACCTTCAACATGTAGATGCCCAGTTCAAAGAAGTAAAGTTATATCCTCCTTTAGCTGACCTGATCCATCATTATTCCAAACTCCAATCTTTTGCAGAACATAAGGAAAAACTCAAATCTTCCTTTCCCAAAATGCTGCAGGGGCCTGATTTAAAGGAGATGAAATTGAATTATAAACCCTTGGTAATTGATGATGAACTGATGAACCAATTGGAAGAAATAGTCCAATACTCCCTGCCTCAGTTCAAAAAGGCAATAGAGGATGGAAAAAACATTTACGACTTTTTGGAGCAGGAGATGTCCATAGAACCTGTTGGCCTTTCACCTCTTTATCAAAAGGAAGGATACGTGTTCCTTTCCTTTGACAGAAGTAGGGAAATATATGTTTACCGCTATAAAGTCAGTCTTTTCCAAAACTCTGTTGATTCATTTAAAGGAATCATGATGCAGCTCATTAATAAAGTGAGAAGGACAATTACCCAGACTTTTGAACAGGTAAAACTGGATTTGATAAAGACCTATAAGGAATTGCCGAATCCTGCAACCTTTAGGATCAACAGTCCCCAAATTATTCCGGTTCAGGAGAGTTTTGTTCCGATTTCAAAAAGGTTATTGCTGAAGACAATAGAATAAAAAAGCCCGATCAAATCGGGCTTTCTTTAATTTTTTATTCGTTCTCCGGTTCTTCCTCAGTAGCCGAATCCTGTTCCGTCTCAGGTGCTGTTTCCTGGGCAGGTAAAAGACTCTCTACGTCTCCAAATGAAGGATTTATTACCTGTTTTTTAGCATTCTCAATATTTGGGGAAGTGAATTCTCCTCCATTTTCCTGGCTGTAGAAAGCGGAAGAAGTTAAGGACAATACCAAAATGGCAATGGATAATACCCAGGTAGATTTCTCTAAAATATTACCTGTCTTAGTTACCCCCATGATTTGGGAAGCACTTCCTCCAAATGCAGCTCCAACACCACCTTTGGAATCCTGCGCAAGGATCACCAAAACCAATAAAACTGCCAATAATACTATAATACTAATTAATACAATGAACATGTTATGGATTGTTTTCTTCTAATTCTTTTAATCGGTCTGCAAAATAAGTGTTTTTATCTGGAAATTTCACCATTAATTTTTTATAAATTTCTTTGGCTTTGAGATTTTTTCCCTGTTTGATCAAAAGTTTGGCATAGGCTTCTGTGACCAAGTCAGGGTTCAATTGGGTGCTTTTTTCAGATAAATCATCCTGCCTTTGCTGCCCCTCAAGTTCCTTTAGGGTTGCCAGTTTAATTTCTTTTTTACTAAACGCCTTGATGATGTCTATTTGTTCCTGTTTCTTTTTATCAACAATTTCTTTTTTTTCTTTCCTACGAATGGATTCAATTAATTCATCTTTATAAACTTTTCTTTTTTTATTGTTGGATTTTTCTTTTTCACCCTCATCAGCTTTCTCAATTATGGTGCTTTTGGTCTCAATAGGTTGTGAAATGATACCAATAGGATTTTCTTCTGGTTGTGCAGGTTTGATTTTGTCTAATTCAGCAATAGGGCCTGTGGATTTTTTTTCAATTCTATCCAATTTTTCCAAGGCCTTCATTTTACTTAAAGCAAGATCTTCTCCCAATTTTTTTAAAGTCGCAGTGAGATCCTTATTTGTGTTTTTTTTCTGAGGTTCCGGAATTAACTGATCTTTTAATTCGTCCTTGAAATTATTTGAGAATTCTGATTTCTGGGGAGTTATGGTTGCTGCCATCTGAACTTCAATCTGGTTAGCAATTTGTTCAAATGGCGCCTCAGTCTCCACCATCTTTTTTAACCAAACCCTATCAGGACTGGTTACTGAAGCCCAAGGAAGCAATTCTTTCGAATGGCCTGATGTAGTTGTAAATTCATATTTAGCCAATAAAACTTTAGGAATCTGAAAAAAAGGAAAGGTCTCATGGATTTTAATGAGATCATTGAAATCATCTTTGTTCAGATGGTTTCCATTTTTAATAATTCCAAGAAGTTGTATTGGATTCACAATTTGGAAGTTTAATAGATTTTAAATTTACACAATTTTACCAATTGGCGACGGTTGCCGTGAAAATATCCTGAATTATACTGTCAAATATTTCCTGAATTAATTCTCCCTCCACCTGAAGAATTGAAGTCTGCCTGGGATCATAATCCTTAAAAAAGGAAAAACTTCTTTTTAGACCTTCCTCTTCATTTACCGTATTCACATATTCCACATCAACTGTAATTGTTAGCCGCATTTGCCCGGCTCTATCCGGCACATTGGCGGGATCGGTCGAACTCACAGTGGCCTGAGGTGTGATGGTATATCTGGAAATCGCTCCTGCAAACTGGAGGTCACCATTGTTTCTGACTAATTCTAGTTGGGTATTCCTTTGGTAAAAGTCCTTCAGTGATTCTGTAAAGGTCTGTTCCATATTGGCAGGCCCACCTCCTGAATCATTGAAGAAATTTTCAACTGAAAAAGTCTTGATGATTTCATAATTGATATTGGTGCCGGTAAAACTATAACTGACAGAACAGGATTGAAGCACAAGACTTGCAAAGCAAAATATAAAAAGGGTTCCTATATTTCTAATCAATATCATATTGCTTGATTTTCCGATATAACGTCCTTTCCGAAATCCCCAGGTCATTGGCAGCATATTTTCTCTTATTATTATGCTTTCTCAATGCCCGTAAAATCATTTCCTTTTCTTTCTTTTCCAAAGATAAGGAGTTGTCATCCTCCTCATGAATAATATCTTCAATCGCTTCCTCCTCATAATCTCCCATTTCTTCTTTTTTGCTTTGTGAATCTAGCACAATTGGAACATTTACAGAAGGGGCCTGAACTTTACTTTCCTCAAAAGGTATGGGTGACTCCAGGTCTTCAAATAGTGTTTGGTGCTTGTTGATGATGGAGGAATTAAGCCCACCGGACTGATAGGTCTCCAAAACCAGTTTTTTCAGCTCGTTCATATCCTTTTTCATATCAAAAAGGACTTTGTATAGAATTTCCCTTTCTGAAAAGTCAGAAGATTCAGAGCCTGTTCCTCCACTGAAAACTGCAGGAAGACGGGTTTGATCCGTGGGCAGATACCTGGATAAAGTTGCAGCATCTATCTCTCTTTCATGTTCCAAAAGAGAAATTTGTTCTGCTATATTTTTGAGCTGCCTTATATTTCCGGGAAAAGGAAACCTAAGCAATAATTTTTTAGCATCTTCATTGAGGGACACCGGTTTTACTTTATACTTTTCAGAAAAATCAGAAGTGAATTTTCTGAAAAGTAAAATCATATCTTCTCCTCTCTCACGCAAGGGAGGAACATAAATGGGAACTGTATTTAACCTGTAATACAGATCTTCCCTGAATTTTCCCTTTTCTACCGCCTTGATAAGATTTACATTGGTAGCAGCAATGACTCTCACATCAGTTTTTTGTACCTTGGAAGAACCTACTTTAATAAACTCTCCATTTTCAAGGACCCTGAGCAACCTGGCCTGGGTGCCTAAAGGCATTTCCCCGATTTCATCCAGAAAGATTGATCCTCCATCAGTTACTTCAAAATAACCTTTTCTTGCCTCATGGGCACCTGTAAAAGATCCTTTTTCATGTCCGAATAATTCCGAATCTATGGTTCCTTCCGGAATTGCCCCACAGTTAATTGCTATGAATTTGCCATGTTTTCTTGCACTTAAGGAATGGATGATTTTTGAGAATGACTCCTTTCCACTACCACTTTCCCCAGTAATCAAAACGGTCATATCGGTGGGGGCTGCCTGCATGGCAACAGATATGGCATGATTTAATAATGGGCTATTGCCTATTATCCCAAATCTTTGCTTAACACTTTGAATTTCAGCAGCTGAAAACATCATCATGGAATTTTAATTAGGAAAAACTTCTCCAAAAAGTGTCGCCGCAGAACAGTCCACAATCCTGACTTTGACATAATCTCCTTTTTTATAATCCTGATTGGGTATGATCACCACTTTGTTGGCAGAGTTTCTACCTTTCAACTGGTTTTCGGACCGTTTTGAAGTTCCTTCAATCAGGATTTCCTGGATTTTACCTATGTCCAACTTGTTTCGTTCCAATGAAAGTGATGTTTGTTTATCAATGATTTCAGCAAGCCTCCTTTTTTTCGTCTCCAAAGGAATATCATCTATGTATTTTTTTGCTGCAAGGGTCCCAGGCCTTTCTGAATAATAAAACATATAAGAAAAATCATACTTGACAATATCCATCAAGGTTAGGGTATCCTGATGTTCCTCTTCTGTTTCTGTACAGAATCCTGCTATCATATCCGAAGAAATTCCACATTCTTCTCCCAATATTTCTCTGATTGCCCTAACCCTGTCCAAATACCATTCCCTGTCATAGGTTCTGTTCATGAGCTCCAGTACCCTGGAATTACCACTTTGTACAGGCAAATGGATATATTTACAGATGTTGTCATACTTTTTCATGGTATAAAGTACTTCATCTGTAATGTCTTTTGGGTGGGAAGTAGAGAACCTTACTCTTAGAAGTGGGTTAACCTGCGCAACCATTTCCAATAGGTGGGCAAAATTGACTACTTTGGAGACTACTTCCTCTTTTTTGTTCAACCTGGCTTTATTGTTCTCTTCAGGTGACCATTTGTAAGAATCCACATTTTGTCCTAAGAGAGTAACCTCTCGGAAACCATTCTGAAAAAGCTGCCTGGCTTCGTTTACGATAGAATAGGGGTCACGGCTTCTTTCTCTTCCTCTTGTAAATGGAACCACACAGAATGAACACATATTATCGCAACCCCGCATGATGGAAATAAAGGCACTTACACCATTGGAATTAAGTCGGACAGGCGAAATGTCAGCATAGGTTTCTTCTCTGGATAGAAATGTATTTACCCCTTTATTACCCTCTTCAGCGGAAGAAACCAGACTAGGTAAGTCCCGGTAAGCATCAGGGCCAACGACCACATCCACAATTTTTTCTTCCTCCAGTAATTTCTCTTTCAGCCTTTCTGCCATGCAACCTAAGACACCAATGGTCAATTCTGGTTTGTTTTTTTTGACAGAATTGAATTGATTCAATCTTTTTCTGACGGTTTGTTCAGCTTTTTCCCTGATGGAACAGGTATTTAAAAAAATAACATCTGCCTGTTCGAAATCCGATGTAGTATCAAAGCCATTTTCTTTCATGATTGAGGCCACAATTTCCGAATCGGAAAAATTCATCTGGCACCCATAAGATTCAATATAAAGCTTTTTGGACTTACCTGTATTTTCTTCTTCTGTGGTTTTAAAATCACATGCCTGCGCCTCCTCCGGTGCAATAATATCTATGTCCTTAATAAAGTTTTCCATGGATGTAATCAATTCGAGTTGCGAAATTAAGAAAATACCGACAAAATGACAGTTTTTGTTTTGTTATTTTCTTAATTGAAAGGCATAAACTTTCCCGAAATGAAGATTTATCAAATAGATGTAATTTGATCAAACAGGGAGTAAATACTAAAAGAGGCTGCCCAAAAATAGGTACAACCTCTCATTACAATTTTTCTATTGATTGTTTGAATAAACAAAGACAATTCTAGTGTTTTCTAAGATTCATTATTTGGTTTTTTAGGATTGATTCTGTTTCAATCAGCTGTCCAAATCTGGTTTTGTTATCAAGAGAACTTCCTATTATTTCCCGATCCCAGGTTTCCAATCTAGCCCCGGCAGTTGAAATGCCTTGGATATGATCCAAGGTAAGTTTCAACAAAAGTTCCTCAGTATCTCCGAGGGGTAATAACCTGCTTTGGTTGATTAATTCCCTTCCTTGAATATTGGGGATAAAACCATTAGAAAATTCTGATTCCCCATTCTTGTTGGAATCCTTAAATACAATTGGCAATATTCCATATTTGTTATTGGGGTTATCCTCATCTTCAAGTGGAATAGAACCCACATTTTTACCGACAGTTATGTCTCCTACCAAGAAAACATCCATATAAGGTTTTAGACCATTGATAATCAACTCACTGGCAGAAGCAGTCCTACCTGAAGTGATTACGTACACCCTGTTTCCATTAAGAATTGGACCTAAATTTTCGGATTTTGTGACAAATTTTGTTTCTACATTTTGAAAATCTTCAAATCCTGAAAGGAAACTGTTGAAAATTCTTTTTGAAAACACATCCTGGTTTGTTACGTTAGGGGCAATCAGACTGCCCAGGTTTATAGCACTACTCACAAATCCCCCACCATTGTACCTAAAATCCAAAATCAAATGATTGATTCCTTCTGCTTTGAATCTGGCAAAAATCTGGTCCATTTTATCATTATATGCAGATGGATTTTGGGTAGTTCCCGGGGCAAAGAAATGGTATATCACATAACCAACTTTTTCACTGTTTACTGTATAAATGGTGTCCAAAAAATTAGGATCTTCTGCGATTTCCATCACCGAAAGATCAAAGGCTGGAAGAGGACCAAACGAATTGGTTTCAGGATTGAACCTGAAAGCAGTAACGGAATGGTTCTCAGATCTTTTCCTTAATAAAGTTTGATAATTATCCAAAGTCATCCTTTCTCCGTTAATTCTTTCAATACGGTCTCCTCTTTTTAGTCCGACACTTTCAGCAGGACTTCCTTTTTTAATATAAGTGATAAAAGCAATGACATTGTTATTTGTCTGACTTTCCCTTGCCAACAATATCTCATATCCCGCTTCTAAACTCACACCTTGTAAGCTATTCATCAGTTCCTGGTAATCAGGGTAAATGGCAGAAAATCTATCAGTGGGCCTAAAGAGTAGGGATTCAAAGTAATTTTCAGGATCCGAATCTTTTGAAATCGGTCTTCTCATGTCATCCAACCAAAAATAGACCTGGTCCATAACCTCCTGAATCCAGGTATTGATAGCGGCGTTAGGGGACAATTGCGGTTCGACCTTTTCCTCCTGACATGCATTCAAAGCTAGGAAGGTTCCTAACAAGAATAGGAGTTTGGTTTTCATTCTGAAAGGCTTTATCATAATCAAACTTATTTGCTCAATAAACCAATAATTTTCCTATAAAGTTTAATACCAACTATATTAATCAAAAAGTATGATTTTGTCTAAAAAAAAACACCTCAATAAGAGGTGTTAATGGTGATGTCAGAAGTTTTGCTGTCCAAGAGTTTTCCTTTTTCGCATTTCAAAACTCTGTAAGGGTATTTTCTGAGCAGGTCGTGGTTATGGGTAGCCATCAAAACAGCTGTACCTTCCTTATTGATTTCCTGGAAAAGTTTGAAAATCCCGTCTGCTACATCCGGGTCAAGGTTGCCTGTAGGTTCATCAGCCAACAATATGGATGGCTGATTGATCAAAGCTCTTGCAATCACCACACGTTGTTGCTCACCTCCCGATAGCTGATGCGGCATTCTACTGGAAGCATCAGCCAAACCTACCTTTAAAAGAACCTCTGTCATCCTTTTTTTCATTTTGGATTTGTCAGTCCAGCCTGTTGCTTTCATGACAAAAAATAAATTTTCTGCTACCGTTCGGTCAGTGAAAAGTTGAAAATCCTGAAAAACAATACCTAATTTTCTCCTAAGAAAAGGAATTTCATTTTTTTTGATTTTTTCCAAATGAAAGCCCACAATTTCAGCTTTCCCCAGTTTTAAAGGAAGATCTGCATAAAGTGTTTTTAAAAGGGAGCTTTTGCCACTTCCAGTTCTTCCAATCAGGAAAACGAATTCATCTTTTTCAATGGTAAAATCAACATCTGAAAGAATGGCATCCAATCCCTGGAAAACACAGGCATTTTCTACTTTTATGATAGGTTCACTAGTAAAAACCATATTTATAGTTCAAGTTTTTGAAGTTTTCCAAACGGTATTTGATTGATCAGGGCTTCCAGTTCTTCTTCTTTGCCTTCCAATCCGAATTTTTCCAGATTTTTCATGGGCCTGTCGGCCCTAAAGTAAGCTACCAACACGAAATTCTCATCCCTTATCTGGATATAATCGGGTATTTTTGCTTTTCCTTTAACTTTAATGATATACATCTAAAAGAAGGTTACTGTAACAACGTTAATTTTATGAACTATTACTAAGAAGTTGTAAAATTTTTCAATAAAATGGGGTAGTGGGCTATTGCCAATACCAGTCAATACACCATCTGTGAATAATTTCTATTTACCAGCAGCTTTAGCATGGTCAGCCAGGAACTGGGCAAGACCGGAATCAGTTAATGGATGCTTTAACAGCCCAGTGATTACCTTAAGTGGACAGGTTGCTACGTCTGCTCCAATTTCCGCACATTTGATTAAATGCATGGTGTGCCGGATAGAAGCGGCCAAAACCTGTGTAGCATATCCATAGTTCTCATAAATGTTAACGATCTGTTCTATGAGCTCTAATCCATCATAGGAAATATCATCGAGCCTGCCAACAAAAGGGGAAACATAAGTTGCGCCTGCCTTTGCGGCAATGATAGCCTGTCCGGGACCAAAAATCAAAGTGCAATTGGTCCGTATACCTTCACTGCTGAAATATTTTATTGCTTTTACTCCCTCTTTGATCATAGGGACTTTTACAACAATTTTATCATCAATTTTTGCCAATTCTTTTCCTTCTCTGATCATGCCTTCAAAATCAGTTGCAATTACCTCGGCACTGACATTGTCATCCACAATGTCGCAAATTGCTTTATAATGTGCCTTTACATTGGCATCTCCACTGATCCCTTCTTTTGCCATTAGGGAAGGGTTGGTTGTAACTCCATCCAAAACACCCAAATCATAAGCTTCTTTGATTTCATTTAGGTTGGCGGTGTCAATAAAGAATTTCATACGGTTCAATTTATGGTTTTAAGAGGAAACAAAGTTAATTGAATAATGGGGAATTGGAAGTTTGTGTAAATGAAAGATTCCAAATTTCCATGAAAAAAAGAATTTTTAATTGTTTTCAGGAAAATCAACTTTCCTTACAAAAGGAAAATAATAAAAACTAAACATAAAGTTAATCAATTCAAAAAAAGAAGCGGCATCGCACCGCTACAACCGCCTACCCTTGCTTCCTTCCGGACCTGGGGGATTCAGCAGGAGCTGGTCGTGCCGCTAGGCCACAAAGGTAAGTCAAATTAATTTTCCTTCAAAAATCATTTTTTAATTCCTGTCTTTAAAAAGCTAAATGTCTAATCCTCAAGGGTAAAATTTATGGCAAAGTTTTTGTTTATTTTAAAGCGTAAAAACAAATTTTATTATGAAAAACATATTTATTTTATTGGTAACCTTGGTTTTATTAGGTTCTTGTGCTTCAAAACCCGAGTTTCAACAAGGCATGACCGAAAAGAAATTCCTGAGACAGAATAAAGAGGCGGTTTTATCTGGAATCGATGGTAACCTCAAGACTTACAGGGTGAATAGGGGGGAGCGTTTTTATGTTTTGGCAACTTTTGAAAATGGAAAATTAATAAAATTGGAAGAAAAAGAAACGGCACCCGGATGGCCCTCAAACGAAGCTACTGGAAATAAACCTGATGGGATTCGGCTGAATGAAACTATCTTTCCATAAAATCAAAAATCCGAAAACGACCTTTTCGGATTTTTGATTTTATGCCATGTCAACTGACACTAGGTAAGACTTCCAGGCCGGTTAATCTAAATTGCCCTTTATTCCGGTGAGTGTGTTATTTTTCAAAAAGACCGATGGTGCCTCCGACCCAATCTTTGTCTTTATTGAACTTCACACCAATCATCTCTCCGCGACTCAATCTGACTACATTACTGACCAAAGTTGGATTTTCATCACTTTCAGGCCATAATGCCAAAATCCTGACCTCTGCTTTCACACTCCCTTCAATGGCTTTAACAACGGGTGCATAGTTAACTTTTCTCTGAAGAATGTAGAGATCTTTTTGTTTTACTGCTTCAATATCTGATTTTTGAACATGGTAAATTACCCCAGTTCCAGAAAAAGAAAACAAAGGTTTGAGTACATAGTTTTCAAGATCAGCCGGTATTTCCTTCAGTTCACTTAATAAGGTAGATTCTATAAAATAAGGTCCTGAAAGATAAGGTAGAATAAACTTGCTTATCCTATAAAACCAGTTGGGATGACCTGCCCATTCTACATCTAGTTCATCCATAAACGAGAACTGAAGACGGAGATCTTTCCTGCTTTCAAGCTCGTCAAAAATGACCCGGTTATATATTCTTTTGATGAGGATTTCTGCTCCATTATCATTTGTATAAAAAAGTTGATTGCCTTTTTTGATCGCTTCAGTAACACAGACATAGGGTATGCCTAAATCTCTTTTACAGTAGTAAAAATCAATTTTAGTATTCTGTTTTTCAGGTTCAATCTCCAGCAAAACAACATGCTGTGGCTCCATGCCATTTAAGATAGTCTTTTTGAGTAAGTCATAATAGCCCTTTTCATTCAAACCATTAAGGAAAGGGGAAACTCCATCTAAAAAAGGATAAGCCTTTACAATTTTTTTGTAAAGTTGGGGCTGAAAATTGAATATGGAAGGAAAACCTTGGGCCTCTATCAATTTGGGTACTATTTGTCCATTTTCTTCACAGATTCCAAAATCAATAGCAAGGAAATTAGTATGCAGATCCTCGTTTGGGACATTGTAATTGACCAAAAGAGATTTTTGGGTCAAATCTTTGAAATCTTTTCTTTTGATAAAGTCAATCAATTGTTGACAACCTTCCAATAGTTGCGACTTCAATTTTTCAGAAATAAAAAATGGGGTTTCCGCTACACGGAAAGTCGGCAAATAATCAAAATCTGATCGGATGTCTTCCAAAAAAGACTGATATATCGATTGGTCGAAACTTTTATTGAAAAGATCGCGGTATTTTTGAACCATACATCGAAGATTAAACTAAAATTTCTTGCTGTTCCCTGATTTTTTTAATGGATCTCCTGAGAAAATTAGGGATAAGGGTTTCGTTGGTTTTGTAGATAGTGTGTTCTTCAACTACATGTTCCAGCATAAGTAAGTATCTCGTTTTACCTTTAAGAGCAATGATTTCATCTCTTACTTCATGCTTTTTCAAATGGCTCAAAAAACCTACCGGATCTGCTTCAGGATGAAACTGTGTCCCTACCAATTCAGGTGAAAAACGGATGGCCATGATCGCCCTCTCATATTCCACATGGTTCCTGATCTTCTCCAAAGATATGATTTCAGCCCCCATTTCTTTGAAGCGTTTTAAATGTGGCTGTACTACCTGATAATCTCTCGAATCTATAGCCCAATAGGGATTATCCAAGCCTTCCAACAAAGGGTCATTCATTCCCTGTTCAGTTTTGTGTACAGTAAGTACCCCAAAAGAAGTGGATTTTCTCTTGTTCACCTCTGCCAAACCAAAATGTTTGACTGCCATTTGAAATGAATGGCAGATAAACAGCATGTATTTCTTTTTATGATGTGTTTGATTCCAGGAATAAATGTCGTCCAATAATTTCCCAAACTTCACCTCCCAAATTCCATCTCCTTCCAAGGGGTTTCCCGGCCCACCGGAAGAAATGAAAAGGCTATATTCCCTCACATCCGGTAGTTCATGTTTCTGTCTTACATCAAAAACATCTAGACTTAGCTCTTTTTCAAATCTCCCCACTATATCATGGATACACCTCATTCCCTGATTGGCTTTGCCATTGTACATGTCCAACAAAGCGACTTTTATTTTTTTCTGCATGGTGATTTGAAATTTGAACCTACAAATTAAAGGGTATTATCCAATGAATCAGAGGAAATGAAAGAGAATATACTTTTGGTTTCAAGTATCTTTTCAAATCCCCTTGGTGAATTCCCCGACTATGAAGTCCACAACCTTGCCAAGATCATTGGTTTCCTGAAAGACATTTAGCTGCCTGTCGGCTCCTGTACCTTCAGCGAGGATTTTATGGATGTAGTTTATTTCTTCCCTGCTTCCCAGTTCATCCACAACGTCATCAATGAATTCAAGCAGTTCCAACATCAGGGCTTTATATTCCACCTCTTTCTTTTGACCAAAGTCAATCATCAGTCCTTCTGTGCCATATCTTGCAGCCCGGAATTTATTTTCTCTGATCAACGCAATCCGGTAGATATTGAAACTGGTGTTCATCATGTGCATTTTATATAGCTTGGCCACCACCGCCTGAATCAATGCTACAATACAAATGGTTTCATCCACCGTCAGGCACATATCACAGATCCTGAATTCAATGGTACTGAAAAAAGGATGCATCCTGAGATCCCACCATATTTTTTTTGGATTGTCAATACAATTGGTTTTAACCAAAGTGTCCAGAAAATTGTCATAGGACTGCACTGAATCAAAATATTCGGGTAAGCCGGTTCTTGGAAATTTAGCAAAAACGTGGGCCCGGTAAGCTTTGAACCCCGTATCCCTTCCTTCCCAAAACGGGGAGTTGGTAGAAAGTGCATAAATATGCGGTAGGAAATAACAGGCCTGATTCATGATATGAAGGGCTGTTTCCCTGTTTTCAATACCTACATGTACATGTAGACCAAAAATTAAATTGGATCTTGCCGTGTCCTGCAATTCTTTCACGATATGGTGATACCTGGGATCATCAGTGATGGGTTGGTCCTGCCATTTGGCAAATGGGTGGGTTCCTGAAGCCCCGACAATCAATCCCTGTTCAGAAGCAAGGTCTACAATTTTCCTTCTTAAGTAGGCAACCTCTTTTTTAGCATCTGAAATGTTCTGGCAGATATTGGTTCCAACTTCCACTACGGATTGGTGCATTTCTGCTTTGACCTGCTCTTTCAGAAAGATTTTGGCTCCATCCACTATTTTGGACATGTGAGACCTTAAATCCCTGGTTTCAGGGTCGATGATTTGATATTCTTCTTCAACCCCTAAAGTAAAAACGGGTAGTTTTCTCATTGCTAAAATCTTTTTGCCGTACTGACTGCATCTTTCATAAATGTTCCCCAAGTGAGGTTGACCTGACCGGGTTTTTGGGATTTGGCATAAGCAATAGCCATTTTTGCTGCTTCTTCCACTACCCAATCAAAATTTTCCTGACCTACGGAATTGACATCTGCATCTGGGGCAGGGTTCCCAAAATCAATCGCATAGGGAACGCCATTTCTTACCGCAAATTCCACTGTGTTGAAATCATAACCCAGTCCCTGACAAAGTTTAATGGAATATTCTTTAACTTTGGCCAATAATTTTTTGGAGGCTGGAGGCCTATCTACAACATACCTCAAATGGTGAGGATTTCTAGGTTCATATTCCATGATCCGTACAGCTTTTCCTCCCAAACAGTATACACGGAAGTATTCGTCAAAAACAATTTCTTCCTGGAGCAACATGACCAATTGTCCGGTTTCCCTATGTTTTTGGAAAAACTCATCTTTATTTTCCAATCGGTAAACGTTTTTCCATCCACCCCCCGCATAGGGTTTCATGTAAGCTGGAAATTTTACATAATCAAATATCCCTTCCCAGTCCAATGGCATCTTGAGGTTGCGGAATGACTTGGAAGTAGTGTCTGTCGGATGTTCTGCAGATGGAAGAATCACTGTATTGGGTAATGGAACCCCCAATTGGTCCGCCAGACAGTTATTAAAAAACTTATCATCTGCACTCCACCAAAATGGATTGTTGATTACTGCGGTTCCCGTCAAAGCAGCATTTTTCAGATAAGCCCTGTAAAATGGGACATCTTGGGATATTCTATCAATAATGACCGCATATTCTGTAAGCCTGTTTTGGATCACTTTATCTATGGAAACGGGTTCTGCAATGATACCTTTTTCTTTTTTTTCATTTACCCTTTCTACAAATGCATGAGGAAAAGTGTCTTCCATGCCAAAAAGAATTCCTATTTTTTTCATAAAGTTTTGCTATTATTTAGGTGAATTTTATTCTTGATAAATAATGAGGGAACATTTCTTTCCACACCGGCCAATCATGATTTCTGTCTCTTCTGACATCCAACCAATGTCTTATCCTTTTTCCTTCCAAAACATCACTGAGTTTGATATTGGCATCAAAACAGATATCCCAATTTGAAGTACCCAGTACAATGTCCATGTTCCATAATTCCCCATCATGTAAGCCTGGCAAAAATTCCAAAGGGGAATTATAAAAGATATCCTCATGAATATAACCGTCCATAAAATTCCTAATGGAAAATGCTCCTGACATGGAAAACATATGGCTGACATATCCTGGGTGCCTAAAAGCAAAATTCGCGGCATGATAGCCTCCAAAGCTGCAACCTGCCACCACCACTTTTCCCACTCCAGTATTAAAACGTATCCTTTCTACAATTTCATGACAGATCATTTTATCGTAGGCAATATGATTTTGTATTCTTTGATGGGCATGTATGTGCTTGTTGTAGAAACTGTTTTTATCATTGCTTTCCGGGCAATAAATCTGAATTAATCCCTGCTCGATAAACCAGCGGGCAGAACCAATCAATCCCATATCCCTATTTTCATGGAATGATCCCATTGAAGTTGGGAAAACAATTACTGGGTATCCTCGGTGTCCAAAAACCAACATCTCAACATCTCTGTGAAGATGGGGTGAATACCATTTAAAATATTCCTCTTTCATAAAATTTGTGTCCAAGTCTTATTAAAAATAGTCCGCTTTTAGTGATAAGCAAAGAATTAATGCAAAGATTTTTATAGAAAAAATAAATAGTAGAATAGTTTGAACTTGGATTGAATTTTCAAATTGCAATAAAGACTGCTCTTGTCCTATACAATATTTTGAATTTTGGTAATTATGAATTAATAACTTTGTTTAATTAAAAAATATCAGATTTTTTCAAAATAAACTTTTAAAATTATTATTGATAATAGTTGTGAAAAAATGAAAGAAAAATATTTGATAATTTTCAAATTGGAGAACCTACAAATATTTGAAACCATACAAATAATTTTTCCCTAAGATTGAAAGCAGGCTATTTAAACCATTCTGAATACATGGGGTAATTCCTGGCTGTTCTCTGAATTACCTCAAGCATCTCAGGGCCTGTTTCTTTGACTTTTTTCGCAGGCATTCCGGCATAAATGCAATTGGCTTCCACCACGGTGCCAGCAAGCACAACTGCGCCGGCCGCTATTACGGCTCCAGAATGTACAATAGCATGGTCCATTACAATAGCTCCCATTCCTATCAGCACATTGTCGTGTATTGTACAGCCATGCACGATTGCATTATGGGCAATTGAAACCTTGTTTCCAATGTATGTTCCTGCTTTTTGATAGGTACAGTGAATTATTGCACCATCTTGAATGTTGGTATCATCGCCTATCCTGATCTCATGAACATCTCCTCTAACTACTGCATTGAACCAAACTGTACAATTTTTCCCCAATACAACATCCCCGACTACGGTCGCATTATCTGCTAACCAGCAATTTTCTCCAAAAACGGGGCTTTTCCCCCTAACTTCTTTTATTAAGGCCATTCTTTAAATTCTTTCTCGCTTTGGGAATAATTAATTTGTTTCCAAAGTTATTTTTTTTTGATCAATTCTGAACTTTTTTTCAGAGTCTTGGTTTTACGTGTATATACATACAATATTGAAACTAAACTAAAACAAATTATGAAATTATTGCAAAAGACAGGTTTGTTCTTAGCTGCTGCCCTAATGGTGGTTGCTTGTGGTCCAAAAAGTACTGTTGAAACTACAGATGCCCAGGATGTTGCAGAAGCTACAGGGCTTACCTTGGCAGTTAATACAGAAACCAGCAAAATTGACTGGAGAGGTTATAAGCCTGCCGGTCAGCATTTCGGTTATATTCCAGTCACTGAAGGTCAGGTTTTCATCGAAGGTGATGCCCTTACCGGCGCTAAATTTGTATTCGACATTACTGGCTTAAAAATTCAGGATATGCAGGAAACTGATGAAAGTTATCCAAAACTTTGGGGACACCTCCAATCAGCAGACTTCTTTGATGCTTCAAATTTCCCACAAGCGGTATTTGAACTTACTAGTGTAGAGCCTTATTCTGCCGGTTCCATTGAAAATAAGGTTGAGTTTGAAACTGCAAATACGCCGAAAAGTGATTCAGAAATTGCAGTAGAAAACCCAACCCACTGGATTTCAGGTAACCTGACCATGAGAGGGACTACCAAAAACATTAAATTCCCTGCTTATGTATCTGTTGAAAATGGAGCAGTAACTGCAAAAGCAGGTTTTAATATAGATAGAACAGCCTGGGGCTTGGCTTATGGAGATGAAAGCAATGCTGTTGATAAAGCTAAAGATCAATTTATTTACAACACAGTGAGTGTAGGATTTGACATTAAAGCCAACTAATTACACATACCACAAAAAATTAAAGAGGAAACCTTAGGGTTTCCTTTTTTTTTGTGCCTTTCCATTAATTTTGAAGTATGACAAAAAGTTATTCAATTCCAATTCCTTCTTCTGAAGATTGGTCTTTTAAACTACTTTCATGGCTTGATCTCAAGTTTCCCAATTTTGCTTATTTTCAAAATAGCGGAAATAATTATCCTTATGGGGGATTTTCTCATCTGATTTTCGCAGGATCAAGCACAATCGGACTCAAGGAAATTGAAAGCTATCAAGGGAAAAGGGATACAGTTGGAATTGTTTCTTTTGATTATAAAAATCAGATTGAAAATTTAAAGAGTGACAATCAAGTATTAATTGATTTACCTGACTCAGAATTTCTCATTCCAGATTTGCAAATTGAAATTCAGGATGGCTTATTGATTTTTGATGATGCAGACAGGATGATATCTTCTGAGGAAATATTTGGAGCTTCTTCATCGATTCCCCAAAACCCATTGGTCCAGGTACAAGCTTTGACCAGCTATGAAAAATATCTTTCAGATATAGAGGCCATAAAAGAGCACATCAGATCAGGCGATATTTACGAGATGAACTATTGTATGGCTTTTACCTTTCAGGATAGACAATGGGATCCCATAGTTGGTTTTTTGGATCTCATGCGGGTTTCCCCAATGCCTTTTTCCGTTTTTTATAAATCAGGTGATAAATATCTTATTTGTGCATCCCCGGAAAGATTTTTAAAGAAAACCGGGAAAAAACTGATTGCCCAACCCATCAAAGGGACCATAAAAAGAGGAGTGGATGTCCATGAGGATGCCCTCTTGAGAAATATTCTGCTGAATTCAGAAAAAGAAAGGGCAGAAAATCTGATGATTGTAGATCTGATTAGAAATGATCTTTCAAAAATTTCTGAAACAGGTTCAGTTCAGGTTGAGGAACTCTTTGGTGTGTACCCCTTTGCCAAAGTTCACCAAATGATTTCCACAGTCACTGCCATATGCAATAAGGGAGCGAAGTTTAAAGATATAATTCATGCCGCTTTTCCTATGGGAAGTATGACAGGAGCTCCAAAAATAAAATGTTTGGAATTGATTGAACAGTATGAAAACTTTAAAAGGGGGTGGTTTTCAGGATCCATCGGAGTAATCCGTACAGACGGAGATTTTGATTTTAATGTGGTCATCAGAAGCATTGTTTTTGATAAAGATTCCGGAAATGGATTTTTTGCTGTAGGAAGTGCCATCACTTTTGATGCTGATGCCGTTTATGAATACGAAGAATGTCTTTTAAAGGCATCTGCTATTTTGAGCATTTTAACCTCGCAGAATTAATGGAAAAAATCAGGAAAATAATCCATGTGGATATGGATGCATTTTATGCATCTGTTGAACAGATGGACAATCCTGACCTGAAAGGAAAACCGGTGGCTGTTGGAGGAAACAGGGAAAGGGGAGTGGTAGCAGCCGCATCTTATGAAGCGAGGAAATATGGAGTGAGGTCTGCCATGTCCGGAAAGATGGCCGCTTTGAAGTGCCCAAATTTGATATTTGTGAAACCCCGTTTCGAGAGATATAAAGAACTTTCAAACCAGATCAGGGAAATTTTTTTTGAATACACCGATCTGGTCGAACCATTATCCTTGGATGAAGCATTTTTGGATGTGACTGAAAATAAGGTGGGAAATCCTTCTGCAACCTTAATTGCCCAGGAGATAAGGAAAAGGATTAAAGAGGAAGTTGGTCTCAATGCATCCGCAGGAATTTCATACAATAAATTCCTGGCCAAAACAGCATCAGATATCAACAAGCCCAATGGTCAAGCAGTAATTTTGCCAAAAGATGCGGAGTCTTTTTTAGAAAAATTGCCAATTGAAAAATTTTTCGGAATAGGAAAAGTGACTGCTGATAAAATGAAAGAGATTGGTATCCATAATGGCTATGACCTGAAGCAATATTCCATTCAATATCTGACCCGGCGATTTGGGAAATCGGGACTTCATTTTTTTAATATTGTGAGGGGAATTCATTTGTCTGAGGTCCAGCCCAATAGGATCAGGAAATCTTTGAGTGCAGAAAATACCTTTGAAAAGGATCTTTCTCAATATTCTGATTGGGTTACTGCATTAAAGGAAGTCTTTGAGGAATTGATAAGAAGACTGAAAAAAAGTGGTGTAAAAGGAAGGACAGTGACATTGAAGATCAAATACCATGATTTTTCCCTTCAATCCAGGAGTAAAACTTTTGAACAATATCCTGAATCTGAAAAAATCTGGGATACGGTCCTTGAATTGCTTGGACAGGAAGAATTAAAAAAGAGCGTACGTCTATTTGGGATAGGTATATCAAACCTAAATATAGAAGAAGAAAGGCATCATTTCGGAAAACAGCTTTTTTTTGAGTTTGGAGAAGGTTGAACTTCAGTTCAAAGTGTAACAAACATCACATTTTTATTAGCCCCTGTTTTTTAATTTTGGAATAGAATTATTACTGATTACCAGAGAACATAAACCCAACTATGAAAAAAGTATTCTTAAGTATTTTTATGATGGTCCTTACCTTAACGGTTGTTTCTGCTTTTCAGTTTGAACAACTGATCAAACCGGCAGCGTTAAAAAATGTAAGGATTAAGCAATTTGAAGATGATGGATTGGCACATTACAGTTATGCCATCCATGTGGATGATAAAATGTACTTGATTGATCCGGGAAGAAATCCACAGCCTTATTATGATTATGCAAAATCACAAAATGCCAAAATTGTAGGAGTTATTGAAACCCATCCGCATGCTGATTTTGTAAGTTCCCATTTAGAAATACATGAGACTACAGGTGCTACGATTTATGTCAGTAAACTGGTAGGGGCAGGTTATCCTCACCAAGCTTTTGATGAAGGTGATGAGATTCAACTTCCCAGGGGAGTGAAATTAAAAGCCATCTTTACTCCTGGCCATTCACCTGATGGGATTAGTATCCTATTGGAAGAAAACGGTAAAGATATCGCAGTATTTACAGGGGATACCTTATTTATCGGCGATGTTGGAAGGCCTGATCTTAGGGAATCTGCGGGAAGTATTATGGCCAAAAGGGAAGAACTTGCCCGAATGATGTACAAAAGTACCAGAGAGAAATTCATGGTATTGGATGATGACGTATCGGTTTATCCGGCCCATGGTGCGGGTTCTCTTTGTGGCAAAGCCATGAGTGATGCTAATACCAGTACAATTGGAGCTGAAAAATTGACCAATTATGCCCTCCAGGAGATGTCTGAAGATGAATTTGTAGGTCTTCTCCTTCAGGATCAACCTTTTATTCCCAAGTATTTCCCTTATGATGTAGGTGTCAATAAAGAAGGAGCCAAAGCTTATC
The DNA here is from genome assembly GCF_042683085.1 of Shivajiella indica. Lineage (NCBI taxonomy): Bacteria > Pseudomonadati > Bacteroidota > Cytophagia > Cytophagales > Cyclobacteriaceae > Shivajiella > Shivajiella indica. The sequence continues at coordinate 330,239 of NZ_JBHUIV010000020.1, forward strand.
ATAAGGCATTGAATGCTGTAATCAGGCTAGAAGAGAATTACACCCCTGATGGAAATGCAATTGTAATTGATGGAAGAAATCAGGGAGATTTTAAAAACTCCCATATTCCAGGTGCGGTCAATATTATGAATGGTGCCAAATTCGAAACATGGTTAGGAAGTATATTGGCTCCTGGAAGTTCTTTTTACCTGGTTGCCGATAATGAGGAAAATTTAAAGGAATTGGTTGCCAAAACTGCAAAAATTGGTTATGAACCATTTATAAAAGGAGCATTTATATATACAGGGAAAGATGGGGATAAAATGAGTTTCTTTGACAAAGAGGAATTCGATAAAAACCCAGAGGCCTTTACCATAGTTGATATCCGTAATGTGGGGGAATATGCAGATGGGAAAGTATTTGATTCAGCAATTAATATTCCTTTACCGGAATTGAAGGACAGAGTAGGGGAGATTCCAACCGATAAACCCATAGTAGTGCATTGCGGAACGGGTTACCGTTCTGCGGCTGGAAGCAGTATTATCCAAAATGCACTAAAAAATGTGGAGGTATTGGATATGAGTTCTTTTATAAAGGAATATAATAAAAAATAATTAGTTGTGGTTTATGGGAGTACCGAAAGAGGGCAATCAAGTGGGTTGTCCTTTTTCTTTAAATTAAACAAATTGCCATATGGAAAAATACATTAAAATTATCGGTGACTCTTATTATGGGTATTTCAACTACCTGGTCAATGAGATGTTTTATCCTTCCTGGAAAAATTATTTCTGGTGGTTGCTTGGTTTATCCGTAGGTGTATGGTTATTGGAAATATTCTTTCCCTGGAGAAAAAAACAGGCCATTTTCAGAAAGGACTTCTGGTTGGATGGTTTTTATATGTTTTTCAACTATTTCCTTTTTTCATTGATCGCATACAATGCCATATCCAATGTGGCTGTAGAGGCTTTTAATGATTTCCTTGGAATCTTTGGAATTGAAAATTTGGTGGCAATCCATATAGAATCCTGGCCTAGGTGGGGACAATTCCTGTTACTTTTCCTTTTGGCTGATTTCATTCAGTGGAATGTACATAGGCTGTTGCATAGGGTACCCATTTTATGGGAATTCCATAAGGTACACCATTCCGTGGAAGAAATGGGTTTTGCAGCGCATTTGAGATTTCACTGGATGGAGACAATTATCTATAAATCAGCGCAATACATTCCTTTGGCGATGATCGGTTTTGGGCTTGAAGATTTCTTTATTGTGCACATCTTTACCACTGCCATTGGCCACTTGAACCATGCGAACCTGAGGATTACGTATGGACCCTTAAAGTATATCCTCAATAATCCCATCATGCACCTTTGGCACCATGTCAAGGTATTGCCTAAAGACAGAAAATATGGAGTAAATTATGGGATAACCCTGAGTTTATGGGATTATCTCTTTAGGACAGATTATATTCCCCATGAAGGTAGGGATGAGCCATTGGGTTTTAACGGCATGGAAAAATTCCCGAAAACATTCTGGCAGCAGGTTACCTATCCCTTTGTGAAGAGGGGTGAAGATACCAGTATCCGTCCCGATCGGGTGTCTTTAACAAAACCAGTAATAAAAACCAAGTCATAAAATCGAGTTTGTCGAAATCCATACCTAAAGGGATGATTATCCTGATTCTGAGATTTCAAGTGAGCATTTAAAACAAATTAAGTATATGAAAGCAACCATCAATAATTGGAGATTTGTCATCCTGCTGAGCCTTACCCTGGGTCTGGCCCCATTTGTGCCTGAACCCCATATTTGGGGTAAGATCAAATGGATAGCCGGAGGGGCCAAGGGTATGGCTGCTATGGATTGGTTTGATTTTGTCTTTCATGGGATACCTTGGGTATTGCTGATCAGGCTGATTGTATTGCAATTGACTGGAAAATTGAAAAAGGAAGCGGTGGATGTGAAGTAAAACCTCCAATGTGATTTTGGTTACCATTTTTATTATAAAGGCAAGATACCTTTGTAATGTAAACCAATAAAAACCATGTTTAATTTCTTTAGAACGCAACCAAAAAACTATACAGACCTCTCCAATGAGGATTTCAAAAAAGGTATGACTGCACCGGATGCAGTGGTCATTGATGTGAGAACAGCTGGAGAATTTCAATCCGGAAAATTAAAAGGAGCTAGAAATATTGATCTAATGAGCCGAAATTTCATGGCTCAGGTTCAAAATCTTCCAAAAGACAAAAAATACTACATCTACTGCAGGAGTGGAAACAGGAGTGGACAAGCCTGTGAAGTAATGGCAGAAATGGGTTTCGAAAATACTTACAATTTGGCCAATGGCATCATGAGCTGGCCATATGAAGTAGTTTAACATATTGATTGGGTTGAATGGTAAAAAAGTCTATCAGCGGGTTAAACCGGATGATGGACTTTTTTTATTCAATAACAATGACTTTTCAAGGTAAAGGCTTCAGTTTAATGTTTTCTACCGTTCTTTGCTGTATATTTTCATAAGAAAACGGAACAATGAAATAGCCATCATTGGCCCAAATAGGAAATAGATTTTTGTAGTATGGGCTGGCTGGATTACCTGATTGCCCTGGGGTGTTAATCCCCATAGTCCTCTCCCAATTTCCCGTATCTACTATAATCCTAAATGAAGCTCCTGAGGAATTATTGTCTCCATATGCATTGGCAGCAGGAGTAAAACTATATCCTCCCCTGGGAAGTGGTCCTGCATCCAATATAGGTCTCCACTCCTCCGCCAGTGCCAGACTCAAAGGATGTCTGAACAAGGCATGTTTATAAGCAGTTTGTCCATATTGCCATTTGCTTTGGTCAGGTCCCAATTTTTTTTCTAATTCCTTCAAAGTTTCTTCCAAAGAAGATTGAAGCAAAATCTCCACTTTCTCTTTTGGGTTTTCTCCAAACACTTTTTCCGGTTTTTCAATCCATTCAATGACACGTGTTAGCTGTATGGATCCCACCAATTCTTTTACCTCTTCAGGTACCATAGCTTTACTTACATTTTGCCTGAGTTTTCTTTCCCACATGACATAAATACTTGCAGGGATTGAATTCTTCTCCAATTTAAAATCCCAGTTTTTGAGCAAATTTTTGGCAGTTTCTAATGCTGGATCTTCAAAAGACATTGCAGTGAGGTAGGGGACAAGTTTTCTGGCAGGCAAAGCCAAATAATCATTTTGTAATTCTCCCATTTCCTTCATGGTAAACTTTTTGCCCTGAGCAAGCACTTCCCTGATCCTATCTCCTCTAAAAGCATCTGCCCATTCATACCCGAGGGCATTTTTATAAGGATAATCAGATGGGGTGACATTTTCGTTTGCAGTGGCCAGGTAACCTTCCTCTGGATTTAATTGATGTGGTCTCTCACCAATAGGCAAATAACCCTCCCAATCCATAGAGCCATCCCCCAAGCTGACTACTAAACCGGAAAAATTTTGCCTCAATGGGGTTATACCTGTAGCCTGCCAACCAATATTCCCTTTTTTATCTGCCCATATCATGTTTTCCGCCGGAATATGGTTGTAAGTGCAGGCATCTCTGAACTCCTCCCAGGTTTGGGATTGGTCCATCCTTAAACTTGCAAGATAGGGTGCCCCTCCCGGTTTCAACCAGGCACATTCCATAGCCACAGCTTTATTCAATTCTCTATCAATAAAAGTGACCGGACCATGGATGGTATAATAATGGGTATGAATTTCATCCGCTTGTCCCTTCACTTTGATGGTGTCCTTAATGGCAATCATATCCATCCAATTCTTTTTATAACGGTATTGATAGGGATTTTTAGGGTTGATATCATAAACCCTCAGATCTTCATTGTCTGTTTCAAAAATTGTCAGGCCCCATGCTCCAAACTCATTGTGACCGATCGAAACACCCGGGATGACCGGTTCTCCACCTCCAACAACATTCCAACCCGGAGCATTTAAATGAACCCAATACCTCAGAGATGGAATTGCATGCAACCTATGGGGGTCATTGGCCATAAATGGAAAACCGCTTTCAGTATATTTACCTGAAATAATCCAGTTATTGCTACCTATAGAGAATTTTTCAAACTCCAGTGTTTCCAAAAGTTCTTTTGATGCTTTTTCTTTTTCTGATAGAAAGGCCAAATTTGAATTTCTTTTTCCTAATTTGATGTCTTCGGGCTCGAATACCAAACCTGCCCGGAATGCATTGTAAGGAGCAAGGATATCTTTGAAAAGTAATTCCTTTGGAATGGAAGTAGGGATGTCCAAAATTGGCTCATTCGGATGGAAATAGTATAATTCCTTTGCTTTTTCAGCACCTGCCAAACTCACCACCCTGCTGTATCTCAGTTCATCCTGTACATTTTGAAGCAAGCCCTGATGTCTTGAAATAACTACATCCCATGTCCAGTATCCCGGCAGGATATCCAATAATTTAAATTCAATGGGTAGTTTTTCAGGCTCCTCCAGTACTTCTGTGATATAACTGTTGACCCCAGCAACAAAAGCGTCAACAATTTGCTCTCCTCTGGGGTGGTAATGGCTTAATTCGGTTTTTTTATCTCCACGGAATTGAAATAATCGGGCACCTTTATCTCGTTCCAACTCCCGTGGTCCAAGAATTTCAGCTACAGTCCCTGTGGCCCTCCTTCTCCAGATTTCAAATTGAAATAGGCGGTCTTTGGCAGCAAGATAACCTTGAGAGAAAAAAAGATCATGTTCATTCTTAGCAAAAATATGGTTTATACCGCTATCATCTTTAAAGACTTCTACCTCTTCCTCCAATCCGTTTAAGGAAAGGATTTGGGCTAGGGTCGGACTGATTAAAAAAAATTGGAGAATGAGAATTAATAAGAAGGCCTTTGGTATTGGATTCATAGGAGATCGGTTGTATTTCAGTTCAGTCATTGATGATAAATTTTAAAAAAAATATGAAAGACTGATTAAAATTTCTATAAACGGTAAATTTCAATTCTATTTATTTCGCAAATTGGACTGTTCAAAATTAGTTGTTTTATGAAAAATAGAATCAGCGCTTTCCTTGCATTATTGGTGATGGTGATAGCCTGCCAATCACCCCAAAAAGAAGAAAAAGTGATAGAAAAAATCATTGAGAAAAAAGTTATAGAAATGGACAAAGCCTTAAGACACGTGGTGCTGTTTAAATTCAAAGATGAATCCTCACCGGAAGACATCCAAAAGGTGGTAGATGCTTTTATGGAATTGCCTTCAAAAATAGATGTTATCCAGGACTTTGAATGGGGGACAAACAATAGTCCTGAAGGACTTGCCCAGGGGTTTACCCATTGCTTTTTTGTTACCTTCAAATCTGAGGCAGATAGGGAAATTTATTTACCCCACCCTGACCATAAAGCATTTGTGGAGGTTTTAGGCCCTCATCTTGACAAAGTTTTGGTGGTAGATTATTGGGCTTCAAAATAGTATCAAAGCCTTTCCAAAAATTTTATTTTGGAAAGGCTCTACTTAATCTTTGTTAACCGGTAATTCGCTTTTATTATCATCATTGCGGTTTCCGACTTCTATCACTTCAATCACAATAAAACTGGAAGCGCCCCGCCAAGGAAGTGGATTAAGGTATTCCTTGTAACGCAATTCCACAAATCTTCCGCTTGCCCTTTCCAACTGCATGGCGATATCATCGTTTTTTGCACTGAACCGGAATTCATTGCTTTGTAAGGCTCCGGCTGTAGGACTTTGAAATCCTTCCTGAACGATTCTGCCTTCCCAGGTTTTGAAAACATAACCTTTTTTCTCAAAATAATTTAGGGTTCCTGCTTTTACACCTTCACTAAATACAAAATAATATCTCCAGTATCCCACAGCTGCTAATACTAAAATAACAAGGAAAATGCTGATTTTTAAGAATTTATTCATAGGGTTGTTGGTTAAAAAGACCAATACTATTTGAAATTAAAGGTCATAATTTCCAACAAATGATTTAATAAAACAAGAAGCCAAACCAGTTTGATAAAAAGATTTGCTCAACTTATTCGCCATTTGAAAGTTTAATAAATAGATGGAATTATTTAATCATTTGAATCAGGAGAATCTCTTGCCTTTTTCCGGAGAGGTAAATTATTTTCCGAATTTCTTTAACAAGGCTCAGTGTGAGCTTTATTTCAAGAAATTGACCCGGGAAATTGATTGGAGGCAAGAGCCGATTTGGTTGTTTGGCAAACAGATCATGCAGCCGAGATTAACTGCATTGTATGGCAATCCTGATATTCCATATGGGTACTCTGGCATTGAAATGAACGCCAATCCATGGACCGATTTTTTATTGGATATCAAGGAAACAATAGAGCAAATTGCCCAAATTGATTTCACCCATGTTTTATTAAATAATTATCGCCATGGCAAAGACAGTATGGGCTGGCACAGGGATAACGAAAAAGTATTAGGAACCAACCCCACCATTGCCTCAGTAAGTTTTGGTACCCCCAGAAAATTTCAGTTTAGGCTTTATAAAGATAAGACATTAAAAAAAGAAATAATCCTGGAAAACGGATCCTTGCTCCTCATGAAAGGGGAGACCCAACACCATTGGGAGCATCAACTACCTAAATCCAATTTGGTGAAAGGGGGGCGGATAAACCTTACTTTCAGGAAGATTTATCCATAAAAGAGACAGATTTTTGGATCAATCAACAGTCCAGAGCCAAGCCCCATAACCTTCTTTTTCCATATCCTTCTTTGGGATAAATCTCATGGCAGCTGAATTCATACAATAACGGAGATGGGTAGGTTCAGGGCCATCGTTGAAAACATGGCCTAAATGTGAATCTCCAAGTTTACTGCGGACTTCTACCCTCAACATTCCATAAGAGCTATCCACAGGCTTGTCAATCAACCTGGCATCAATCGGCTTGGTAAAACTTGGCCATCCGGAATAAGATTCATATTTGTCTTTTGAACTGAACAGAGGTGCTCCAGAAACTATACACACATAGATGCCGGGCTCTTTATTTTCATTGTATTCATTGGTAAATGCCCTTTCAGTTTCTTCATGCATGGTGACTTGGTATTGAAGTTGTGTCAGCCTTTTTTTCAGTTCAGCATCTGAAGGTTTTTTATATAGATCTTCCAATTTAACCGGCCAATGTTGGGCGATAAAGGCATCCCTTCCTGAAGCTTTTCTATAGGCATAATATTCCTCAGGATTTTTTTTATAGTAATCCTGATGATAGGTCTCAGCAGGATAGAAATTGGTAAACTTGATAACAGGAGTGACGACAGGCTTTTCGAAAATTCCGGATTGATCCAGTCTCTTTAAAGAAGCTTTGGCTATATCCCGTTGGGAATTGTCATGGAAAAAAATAGCAGAAGTATATTGAAGTCCTCTGTCATAAAAAGAGCCACCTTCATCTGTAGGGTCAAACTGCTGCCAGAAAATATCCAACAGTTCTGAATAACTGATTACATCCGGGTCAAAGGTGATCTGAACAGATTCCCTATGACTTGTTTTACCTGCGGCCACCTCAGCATATATGGGATCTTTCTCTTTACCACCGGAATAACCGGAAACTACAGAAATAATTCCATTTATTCCTTCGAAAGGTGCTTCTATGCACCAAAAGCAACCACCTGCGAATGTTGCCAAGGATTTTTTGCCCTTGTATTCCTGGACATTGACTTCGTCCCTTTTCTCATCCCCTTTATTCTCTGCCTTTGAACAACTTGAAATCCCAAACACAAAGAGGTGAAATAATGACAAAACTATGATTTTTTTAAAGGTTGTCATGTTGAAATTACCAGAATAAAAGGTATATGATTTTTGAGGCATAGTTTTAGTGATTTAAGATTTGCAAACTGAAAATACAGGGAATGATCCCTATGGACATTTCAAGTATTTTTTCCGTCATCTGTTTCAATAACAAGATTTCAGCTATAGGTGTTCGAATAGCCAATGCTTTCGTTCCAAATATTGTAAAATGAAAATTAACCAACTATTTAAACAAACACAAAATGAAAACTATTTTGAAAACCGGTATTCTAATCTTTGCAATGGTCATGTTTTACCAAAGTACCTATGCCCAATCCGGCAATGGTTTTGGAATCAGAGGGGGATTGAATTACAATTCAAACGGCCAATATTTTAAGGATGCAGAAGCAGTTTGGGGCGATCCATGGAGCAACTTGGGTTATAATTTAGGGGTATTTGGGAAGGTCCCTTTGGGCCTGCTTTTCCTAAGACCTGAATTGACTTATACTAACTTAAAATCAGAAATAAACAGTGACCAGTACACTACCCAGCGTTTAGACGCTCCGGTTCTTGTGGGTATCAATCTAATTGGACCTTTAGTCTCTGTCTTTGCGGGACCATCTTTTCATTACTATTTAGAAGATGAATTGAGGGATTTTGATTTTAATAAATTCAATGCAGGTTACCAGTTTGGGGTTGGAGTGAACCTGGGAAATCTGGGGATTGACCTCAGATATGAAAGAGTTCTCAATGGTCAGACCATAGATATTGACAATGTTTTTACCGGAGATGGGGATTTTCGTTACCAACAATTGCTGTTGGGATTGTCTTTGAAATTCTAAAAAAAAAATCAAAATCAACCACTTGTCAAATCCCCTCTTCTAGAGGGGATTTTTTCATTTAAATAAGTAATTCTTTTTTATCTTGGCATTTTACTATCAAACCTTAAACCCTATGCGATTTCCCATTCTCCCCTTCTTTGTGTTATTATTGATTACTGGATCCTGCGGTAAAAAGAATGAATTGTTTGTCAATGAAAAACCGGAAGAAAGCAGATTTACCAAGATCACTTTGATTGAGAAATTGGATGAACCTATGGAAATTGAGGTTCTAAAAGATGGTAGGATATTGTTTATTGAGCGCAGGGGCAAAATAAAAATTTTTGAACCCCAAAGCGGTTTGGCCAAGGATATAGGATTTATTCCTGTTTATTCTGAGAGCGAAGATGGATTGTTAGGCTTAGCAAAGGATCCTGGTTTCGAGACAAACCAATGGATCTATCTCTATTATTCTCCTCAAGGTGAATTGAGTGTCAACAGGCTTTCCAGATTTACCTTGGTAGACGATATTTTAGATATGGGTTCTGAAAAAATCATGTTGGAAATCCCTCATTTTAGGGGTTGCTGCCACAGTGGGGGCTCTATTGAATTCGATAGCAAGGGCAACCTTTTTCTTTCCTTGGGAGATGATACTACTCCTTTTGAATCTGATAATTATAATCCGATCGATGAAAGGTCTGGAAGACCGGAAAATGTGGATGCACAGAGAAGTTCGTCCAATACCAATGACCTGCGCGGAGCAATCCTCAGAATCACGCCGCAGACTGATGGCACTTATACCATTCCGGAGGGTAATCTTTTTCCTGAAGGAACTCCGGATACCAGACCTGAAATTTATGTGATGGGCAATAGGAACCCTTTTAGGATATCTGTAGATCCCAAAAATGGATACCTGTATTGGGGGGAAGTTGGCCCTGATGCCCAATTTGACAGCCTTCAGAGAGGCCCTAGAGGATATGATGAAGTGAATCAGGCTAAAGAAGCTGGGTTTTTTGGTTGGCCCTATTTTATAGGGGACAATAAAAGGTATTGGGATTACGATTTTCAACAACAGAAAAGTTTGTTTGAGTTTGATCCTAAAGCGCCAGTCAATAATTCACCCAATAATACCGGACTAAAACAGTTGCCGCCTGCCCACCCTGCCATGATTTGGTACCCCTATGCAGATTCTGAAGATTTTCCCATGCTACGCTCAGGGGGAAGAAATGCCATGGCCGGTCCGGTCTATTATTATGATTTGTTCCCGGATTCAGAGGTGAAATTTCCAAAATATTACCATGGTAAACTGTTTTTTTATGATTGGATGAGGAATTGGATTTTTACGGCAAATTTTGATGAAAATGGTGATTTTCAATCTATGGAAGAATTTATGCCATCCACAAAATTTGACAAACCTATTGACATGCAGTTTGGTCCGGATGGAGCACTTTACATTTTGGAATATGGGACATATTGGAGTGCCCAAAATGATGATTCAGGCATTTATAAAATTGAATTCAGTTTTGGTAACAGAAAACCCATTGCGAAGGCAGCAGCAGATAAAACACAGGGAGCACTTCCATTTACTGTTCGTTTCAACAGTGAAGGCAGTTTGGATTTTGATGGGGACGAGTTAATTTATGAATGGGATTTCTATGGAGATGGAACTGAAATTTCCAATGGACAAAATCCTTCTTTTGTTTTTAAGAAAGAAGGTGAATTCCAAACTGTTTTGACGGTAAAAGATAAGAATGGGGCTTCAAATCAAACTTTTATTCCTATCGTGGTCGGTAATGAGCCACCCAAAATCACCATTCAATGGAACGGAAACAGGAGTTTTTACTGGGGGAATCCAAGAATCAAGTATAAGGTAGGTGTAGAGGACAAAGAAGATGGAAATCTCAGCAATGGAGGTATTCCTTCTGAGCTGGTACGGGTAACCTGGGATTTTTTGCAAGAAGGATTTGACAAAGTCATTTCTTCTGAGGGGCATCAGTTAAATGAAAATTCCTTACAACTCATTGGACAGGACCTAACAGTGAAAAGTGGTTGTAATGCCTGCCATGGTTTGGAGAACGTCTCGGTAGGCCCAAGCTATAAAGCGGTTGCTTTGAAATATGAGGATAGACCTGATGCGTCCGATTACTTGGTAAAAAAAGTATTGAATGGGGGAGGAGGTGTCTGGGGAGAAAGGCTTATGCCTTCCCATGCGCACATAGAAAATACCGAAATTACCCAAATTGTGGATTATATTCTTTCTTTATCTCCCAATTCTGTCCTAAATTCAAAAAACAGAATCGGGTTAGAAGGTGAATTGAATCTGAACAAACATGTTGACTGTGGGACCTATTTGTTTGCAGCGAGCTATACGGATAAAGGAGCAAACGGAATTGCCCCCATTTCCCGTAGGACTGAAATTACTTTAAGAAACCCATTAATTTTGGCCGCAGATGCAGACTTTTTTAAAGGAACAGCCAAGGCCAACAATCAGGATTCACGTATAATTAAATTTACAGAGAACAGCTCATACATAGGTTTCAAAGACATTGATTTGAATTATTTGGAAAAAATTACCCTTTCTATTGATCCCAACAGAAGGAAAGGATGGTTTGAAATCAGAGAAGGAAGCATTGAAGGTACGGTAATAGGGAAAACACCAATAATCAGTAATGAAAGCAGGTCTTCGAATTCCAAAGAAAGGTGGTTCGAATATTCCATTTCCTTAAAAAAATCGGATAAAGTTTCGGATATCTATATTCTATTTCAGACAGAAACAGGAGTGGATATTTGGAATTCATTTTTGATGAATACCATATATTTTGAAAATAAAAAATAGACTTGTTTTGGGAAGATCTGGATTTGTAAATTTCTGACCCGATATGCTAAACCGAAAAAAAGCCAGTATCCATGAAAGGATACTGGCTTAAATTTAGAGTTCGTCCGATATGCTACATATCTTACAGCAATATAAGGAGTTTATTTGAATTTTCCTTGTAGGTAAGATAAAGCCATTCCATAAGCTTCTTTGGTTGCTTCTTTGTCATGCCGTGCATTGGATGGGTTAGCAAAACCATGAACTGCATCAAAAATTCTGTAATTCAGGTCTTTACCGGCTTTGTCCATTGCTGTAGCAAATTCTTCGATTACTGCTTTGGAAATATATTCTTCAGTAGCAAAAAGGCCCAAAACATCAGAATTTAAGGTTTTTAATTGCTCCACATCCCTTACCGGCATTCCGTAGTAAATGATAGATCCAATATTTTGCTTGCCAAGTAATAATGCGGATTTTAATGACCAAGCTCCTCCAAAACACCAACCTACATTGGCTATTTTGGCATCTTTACCAGCGAAAGTTTTTGCCGCCATCACAATATTTTCCAATCTTTTTTCATCAACCCCTCTCATAAATCCCCCTGCTTCCTGAGGGTTTGAAGTAACTTTTCCATCGTACATATCCAAGGCAATGACATTTACTTTGCCGCCTAAATCCCTATAAAATTTATCTGATTCCTCTTTGATATTGTCATTTAGACCCCACCATTCCTGATATACAAATAGCCATTTGTTAGATGGTTCCTCGGCTTTGATCAAATATCCGGAAGCATCTTTTCCATCTGAAGAAGGAAAAGACACCATATTTCCTAAACCTTCAAAATCAAAAGGTATTGGAGCGGGATGAAGTGCGACAAATTTTGGGTCATCCAAAAAGGCAATCATTTCAGAGGGACCGGTGTGGCAAATTGTAATCTCATCGGATACGGATGCTTTTTCTGCTTTGTTGAAAAATATTCCCATTAATCCGATCAAAATTAAATGGACATATAGTATTATTTTGTTCATAATATTTTAGTTTTAATAGTTTAACAATGGATTTTTGTATTTGTTGTAATTTTTTCCAGTCCGTAAATTCCAGGAAACAGGCACCCAAACAAATTTACAAAATATTGGTCGGGGGTTAATTACCAATCAAACCCAATAATATCCGATTGTATGTCAGTTTTTGTTTTGATAAGGATACTCTGTTAAATTGAACGCCAGATCATTAATCATTTTATTATGAGAAAAAATTACTTCTTGCTGGCCTTGGTTGGTTGGTTTCTTACTTCCAGCCTTTTTGCCCAGAAAATTCCTACTCCAAAAGAACATTTTGGTTTTGAAATAGGAGAGGATTATAAATTGGCTACCTACACAGCGCTCGATGCCTATTTCAGGAAAGTTGCAGAACTTTCTGACAGGGCAAAATTCATGGAGATAGGTCCCACAGAGGAAGGTCGTCAGATGCCAATGCTGATAATTACCTCTCCTCAAAATCATCAAAAACTGGATAGATATAAAGAAATCTCGCAGTTGTTGGGAAGGGCAGAAGTAAGTGAAGAGGAAGCGATTGAATTAGTGGCAGAAGGAAAACCTGTAGTTTGGATTGATGGAGGCCTGCACTCCACAGAAACTGTGGGCTCGCATCAGCTGATCCCTACTGTCTATGATTTGCTGACAAGAAGCGATGAGGAAAATATGAGAATCCTCAACGATGTGATCATCTTGGTCGTTCATACCAATCCCGATGGCCATGAAATCGTTTCAAACTGGTATATGGGTCCTGAGGATGTGAAGAAGAGGGACATGAGAACACCCTATATGTACCAAAAATATGTGGGGCATGACAACAACAGGGACTTTTTTATGAATAACATGAAGGAGACAATCAACACCTCCTTTCAGCAATATGTAGAATGGTTGCCTCAAATTATTTACAACCATCACCAGACTTCTCCGGCGGGGACTGTTGTGGCAGGACCTCCATACCGTGATCCTTTTAATCATGTTTTTGACCCTTTGATCATGACAAGTTTAGATGGAGTGGGCGCAGCCATGATCAATAGATTGAACCTGGAAGGTAAACCAGGATATACCCGGTTGGGCGGATCAGTATTTTCATCCTGGTGGAATGGAGGTTTGAGGACAACCCCTTATTTTCATAACATGATCGGAATCCTGACTGAAATCACAGGAAGTCCCACACCTTCAGAAATCCCTTTGGTTCCGGAGCGTCTGATTCCTACCCATGCAACACCCTATCCTATTGATCCACAGCCATGGAATTTCAAAAAATCACTTGATTATTCCGTTTCCATGAATTACGCCATTTTGGATTTCGCCAGTAGAAATGGAGATGCTTTATTGCATAACATTTATAAAATGGGGAGAAACAGCATTGAACGAGGAAATATGGATCATTGGACCAAGTATCCCAAAAGATCAGCCGCTGTGCAATCTGCATACAATGCTGCCAAAGAAAAAGCAAGTGCGGATGATCCTGAAATGGCCTATTATGGAATGAGAAGTGGCCTTCCAGTCAAGTATTTTGATACGGTATTCAAAGACCCAAATTTGAGAGATCCAAGAGGATTCATCCTTTCTGCAGATCAACCGGATTTTCCTACTGCAGTAAGGTTTATCAATGCATTGATCAAATCCGGTATTCAGGTGCATAAGGCAACAGCAAACTTTACGGTAAACGGGAAGCAATATCCTGCAGGTTCATATGTGGTTAAATCTGCTCAGGCATTCAGGCCACATGTTTTGGACATGTTTGAACCACAGGATCATCCCAATGACTTTGAATATCCAGGTGGACCTCCAAAAAGACCCTATGATGCTGCTGGATGGACTTTGGCCTTCCAAATGGGGGTGGAGTTTGACAGGGTGTTGGATGCATTTGATGGTCCTTTTGAAGCTCTTGCTTATGGTGTAACAGAAGATTTTCCTGCCCAAAAAGTTCCAGGTGGATCTGGATTCCTAATAGATGCCAGAGGAAACAATGCTTTCATAGCTGTCAATGATCTGCTCAAAGCAGGAGCCAGTGTCTACAGAACTACATCGGTTGTATCCGGATTGCCTGCAGGTAGTTTTCACGTATCAGGTTCAAAGGCAGTATTGGAAAAAGCAGCCAAAGATTTTGGGGTAAAAATGGTTTCAGGATCCAGGCCATCCGGTGCTGTCAAAATCAATCCGGCTAGAATTGCTTTATTCGATCATTATGGCGGATCCATGCCTTCTGGTTGGGTAAGATGGATGCTGGAACAATATCATTTTCCATTCCAGGTGATCTACCCTCAGGATATCGACAATGGTAACCTGAAAGCCAAATATGATGTTATTTTATTCATTGGTCCTGGGGCTCCGGGAACAGTAAGAAGTTGGAGTGGCATGCCGAAACCAGAGGATATTGATGCACAATACCACAAGCTTTTGGGTAATTTGACAAAAGAAAAATCAATTCCTGAATTAAGGAAATTTATGGAAGAAGGAGGAAATGTAGTTGCAGTTGGTGCAAGTACCTCACTTGCCTATGATCTAGGTCTTCCAGTAACTAACGCGCTCATGGAAAAGCTTCCTGATGGAAGAGAAAAACCCTTGACCGGTGACAAATATTATATCCCGGGAAGTATTCTTAAAGCCCATTTGGATACTTCAAATCCAGCAAACTGGGGAATGGATAATTCCGCCAATATGGTGTTTAATAATAGCCCTGTATTTAGTTTGGCACCTGATGCCCTTCTGCAGGGTGTGAAGCCATTGGCATGGTTTGGAACTGAATCTCCACTGGTATCAGGTTGGGCTTGGGGGGAATCTTATTTGAAAAATGGAGTAGTTGCCTTTGAGGCACCCATTGGAAAAGGTAAACTTTATGCGTTTGGTCCTGAAATAACATTCAGAGCACAGGCACACAACACCTTTAAATTGCTTTTCAATCAATTGTATAAAAAATAATTCAAAAAATAATTCTTCAAGAAGGCACAGGAGTTTAAACTTTTGTGCCTTTTTGTTTATTATTCTTAAATTATGGGGTATAAATCTTAAAATATTCTATGCAAAAGACAACTTTCTTTCTCAGATTTGGATTCTTTCTTTTTTTAAATAGTACGATTTTATTCTTCTGTAAACCCAAGGAAACAGAAACTCTTGAAATTAAACAAAGTTCCTCCAACATTTTGAGGGAATATGTCCATGCCCCGGATCCGGATTTCAGGTATGAAATTATTCATTCTTCTGAAGGTGAAGGATATGATTATCATCTTATCAAAATGTATTCTCAAAATTGGTTGACCAAGGATATTGTCGATGAAACGGAATGGTGGCATTGGGTTTCTATGGTTGTTCCAAAGGAGACCAATTTTGAAACCGGGATGATGTGGATTGGAGGCGGGAGCAAAAACTCAAAAATTCCGGAAAGTCCCAATGAATTGATCTTACATACTGCCATGGCTACAAAATCCATTGTGGCTGAAATCCATAATGTTCCCTTTCAACCTTTGGTCTTTAAAAACGACACATTTGGGGAGCGATATGAGGATGCAATCATTGCCTATGGATGGAGAAAGTTCCTAGAGGGAGGGGCCAAAGATGAAGATGCCATTTGGTTGGCCAGACTTCCTATGACTAAGGCTGTTAAGCTTGCTATGGATGTAGTTTCTGAAGTGTCTCAAGAAAAACACAGTTTTTCCCTTGATAAATTTGTGGTAGCAGGTGCCTCAAAAAGAGGATGGACTACCTGGACCACGGCAGCGGTGGATGATAGGGTAGTGGCCATGGTTCCTATCGTGATTGACTTGCTTAATATTGAACCTTCGTTTCAGCACCATTGGAGGAATTATGGTTTTTGGGCCCCTGCTGTGGATGATTATGTGAGAGAAGGAATAATGGAATGGCAGGGAAGTAAAGAATATGAGAGGCTGTTGGAAATAACAGAGCCTTATTCCTTTATTGAAGATTATGACATGCCCAAACTTGTGATCAATGCAGCAGGAGATCAGTTTTTTCTACCGGATAGCTGGAAGTTTTACTGGGATGACTTAAAGGGGGAGAAGCATTTACAATATGTGCCAAATTTTGGCCACGACCTGCGCGAATCTGATGCTTTACCAAATATGGTTTCTTTTTATGCTTCTGTTCTGAACAATACTGAAAGACCCAAATATCATTGGGAAATTGAAGATTATAAAATCATCATTACAACAGACCCCAATCAAAAACCGGCTTCAATTAAATTATGGTCTGCGAATAACGAAAATTCCAGAGACTTCCGGATAGATGTCCTTGGGCCTAAATGGACCTCATCTGAAATTTTGGTGAATGAAAGCGGAAGATATGAAGTGGATTTAAAAGAACCGGCTAAAGGCTATTCAGGGTATTTTGTTGAAATAACCTATCCCGGACAAAGGCCTATAAAAGTCACCACAGGGATAGAGGTCTTACCTAAGGCCTATCCTTTTGAACCTTATGTTTCTGAAGATCCAAAAGGAAGCTCATGAAAAAAATAACCCCCTCAACTTTAATGTTGAGGGGGAATAAAATTTAATATACAGGGGCAAATCAAAAGTCTGTTTTTTATTCTTCAATCATGGCGAAGAATTTATCAAGATCAGGAATGATTACTATTCTTGTTCTCCTGTTTTTAGCCATATTTTCTTTGGAATCATTTTCTACCAAAGGAATATAACTTGCTCTGCCAGCCGCAATTAGTTTTTCAGGAGCTACATTATACTTGCTCTGAAGAATCCTAACAATGGAAGTTGCTCTTTTGACACTTAAGTCCCAGTTATCCTGTAACACACCGGTCTGAATACTTCTTGGATCGGTATGTCCTTCGATCATTACTTCTACTGAAGGTTCTGCATTGATAACTTCCGCAAGCTTCTTTAATAATCCATCCGCATTTTTGGATACCTGATAGGAACCGGTGTTGAATAATAATCTGTCGGAAACATTGATCATCACCACTGTTTTGTCCACATTGATAGAAATATCTTCATCCTGTTCGGCAGAACCATCGGTGATCGACTTTTTCAGGTTGTAAGAAACGGCAAGATTCACAGAATCTTCCATGGTTTTTGCATTGGCAAGGTCTTCTGGATTGACTTTTGCCAAAGTTGCATTGAGTTTCTGTTTGGTGTTGGATGACATTGGGGTTTTTCCATCAAGGCTGAACAGGGCATCATTTTCTGTTTTCAAAGAATTGATCCGGGCATTATATTCATCTACTCTTGCCTGAATTCTTCCCATTTTGTCTTCCAATACTTTCTTTTCAGCTTCAATAGCTTCTTTTTCGGTTCTTGTTTCTGCTAAAGCAGCCTCAGTTTTAAAAAGGTCATTTTGCAGCTCTACATATTTCTTTTTGGAAACACAGGAAAAGGAAAGAGCTGCTAAGGTTAGGGAAAGTAGAATGGTTTTTTTCATGATTGGTTAAGTTTAATAACCCACAAAACTCAAAAATGAAGCCATCTAAATCATTCATGTCAAATTACTCTTATAATAGGCAAAAATTTAATGTATTTAGTCTTAAATTACCCTAAAATAGGTTCACTTATGGAAAAAATACCTCATTTTCAGCTATTTGTCATTTGCTTGATTTTGTTTTCCTGTCAAAAACCCAAAGATCAAAAAAACGTGGAAAAAGCAACATTTGATATCCATGTTCATAGTATACAAATGGGCGATAAGGAAGCAAAGGTTTTTCATTTAAAAAACGGCAACGGGATGGAAGTAGAGTTGTTAAGTTATGGAGGAATCTTGTCCAAAATCATTGTGCCGGATAAGGAGGGTAATTCTGAAAATATTTTGTTGACCTATAATAGCCCAGAAGAATTTCAATTTGACAGGTATTTTTTTAATGCGACAGCTGGGAGGTATGCCAATCGTATTGCTAAAGGTAAATTTGTACTGGATGGGCAGGAGTATCAGTTAACAACCAACAGTGGGGAAAACCATATCCACGGAGGAAGGGAGGGTTTTAACAAAAAGTTTTGGGAGGCAGAAATAGTGGAAATGGACGACGCCATTGGGGTTAAGATGAACTATGTCAGTCCAGATGGGGAAGAGGGTTACCCGGGGAATTTAAAAACAACCTTGACTTTTGTATTAGATAAGGAAAATAGATTATCTATCACCATGACTGCTGAAACCGACAAATCCACCATTGTAAATTTAACCCATCATGGCTATTTCAATCTGAGTGGAATGAAAGAAAATGTTTTGGACCATGAACTGACCCTATATGCAGAATACTATACCCCTGTTGATGCTGGATTGATTCCGACTGGAGAAATAGTTTCAGTAAAAAATACCCCTTTTGATTTCACATCTCCCCATAAGGTTGGAGAAAGGATTGGAGAAACCGGACGGGGCTATGACCATAATTATGTAGTTAAAAAAGTCCATGATGGAAAACTGACCAGAATGGCTGAACTTGTCCACGGTGGATCAGGAAGAAAGATGACCTTATTTTCCAATATGCCCGGGGTTCAGTTTTACACAGGAAACTTCCTAGATGGAAAACAAGTGACTGATGGAGTCAGTTATACCAAACATTACGGTTTATGTTTGGAACCCCAATTTTTTCCTGATTCCCCAAATAAACCTAATTTCCCCTCCTCAAGACTTGACCCGGGACAGGTTTACCAACATGAGATCGTTTATGTTTTTGATGTAGTAAAGTAGGTAAGGGATTACTTTAAGCTGGAGTAAAGTCGAATTTGGAGGGCTGTGTTTAAGCAATTAACCAGAAAAGGGTAATCGATCCTCATCAGACCCTACTCCACCAATCATCTTTTGAAAGAAATTTGGTACAAGAATAATATTGTTTAATTTTTTCATTTAAAAATTACGTTATGTCCTTATTTTTTTGGATTTTAACCTCCACGCGAAACAATAAAAATGTATCTTTATCATTTTAAAATAAAAGATTTAAATGCCAAAATTAATTCGAATAACCACTGTTCCGCTGTCACTCAAACTTTTATTGACAGGCCAAATGAAATTCATGAAGGATGCGGGTTGGGAGGTTTTGATGGTTAGCGCTGATGGTAGAGAAATCAATGAAGTGGTCAGGAAAGAAGGTGTCGAACATCAAATAATTCCTTTCACCAGAAAAATAACACCCTTTAGGGATCTATATTGTTTATGGTTACTTTATTGGTTATTTAAGAGAGAAAAACCTGATATTGTCCATTCCCATACGCCAAAAGCAGGACTTTTGTCCATGATTGCTGCAAAATTGGCCGGAGTGAAAATCAGGATACATACCGTGGCAGGCATGCCTTATATGGTTGCTGAAAAAAATAAGAAGAAGCTATTGATAGCCATGGAAAAGCTCACCTACCGATGGGCGACTGAGGTATGGCCAAACTCCAAATCACTTTATGATTTTATGTTGAGTGAGCAATTGGTGGATGAATCAAAAGTAAAAATGATAGGCTTTGGTTCTTCAAATGGGATAGACCTCGCCAAATTCACCAGAGACGCTTTATCTGAAAACCATTTGATAGCAGCTACTATTAGGATCACTCCATCAGAAAACGATTATTTGATTTTGGCAATTGGGAGGCTTGTGAAGGATAAGGGAATTGAAGAACTTGTAAATGCATTTTTATCATCAAGGATTGTCAATTATGGAAAATTGGTACTGTTGGGGTCCTTTGAACAGGAACTGAACCCAATCGATGATGAGATAGTGAGAAAAATTCAGGATCATCCAAGGATTGTTCAAATTGAATGGACGGACCATGTTCCCCATTACCTGGCCATGGCTGATTTATTGGTGCATGCTTCCCATAGAGAAGGCTTTCCGAATGTTCTTTTAGAAGCAGGAGCCATGCAGGTACCGGTAATTTGTTCTGATATCATAGGTAATATTGATGTGGTGACCCACAGAAGGACTGGATTGGTATTTCCTGTAAAAAACACGGAGATATTAAAGGAAGCTTTGGAGTTTGCTTATGTCAAAAGAGACTATATGCAATCTTTGGCTGACAACCTTTACCAAGAGGTCATTGAAAAGTATCCAAGAGAAAAAATGCACAGACTCATTCTGGAGAATTATGGCCGGCTTCTTGAAAAATCTTAAAAATTCATGTCGTACCAGACATTTTGTTTTTAAATTCGGCAAAATTTTTACTTAGCTTTTAAAGATCGTAGCATGAAATATTTAATTACCGGAACAGCAGGATTTATAGGTTTTCACTTAGCCAAAGCCTTGTTGGAAAGGGGAGATACTGTCGTTGGGATTGATAATATCAATGATTATTATGATGTTAACCTGAAATATGCCCGGCTGGAAAATTCCGGAATAGAAAAAGATAGAATCCAACCTGATCAACCGGTACAGTCTTCTATTTATCCTCGCTATAGATTCATTAAAATGGATCTTGCAGATAAGGCCAAATTACTGGCCCTTTTTAATGAAGAATCATTTGATGTGGTGGTTAATCTTGCTGCTCAGGCAGGAGTCAGGTACTCCCTTATCAATCCGGATGCTTATATCGATGCCAATATTTCAGGATTTTTAAATATTCTGGAAGCTTGTAGGGCCTTTCCTGTCAAACATCTGGTTTATGCTTCCTCAAGCTCCGTTTATGGTGCGAATACAAAGATGCCTTTTTCAACTTCTGACAACGTAGACCATCCTTTGAGTTTATATGCAGCAACCAAGAAAGCAAATGAACTCATGGCCCATAACTATAGCCATTTGTTCAAAATCCCAACCACTGGATTGAGATTTTTTACAGTATATGGACCATGGGGAAGGCCTGACATGGCTTTATTCATTTTCATTGATGCCATATCCAAGGGTAAACCAATCCAAGTGTTTAACCATGGCAAAATGAAAAGGGATTTTACCTATGTGGGAGACATAGTGGAAGGAATCGTACGCGTTGCAGACAGACCTCCAGTGGGTAATCCGGATTGGAGCGGACATCATCCTGATCCAGGTAGTTCATATGCCCCCTACAAAGTATATAATATTGGAAATTCCAGCCCAGTGGAGTTGATGGATTATATCGGTGCTTTGGAAAAAGCAATGGGTAAGAAAGCTGAGAAAGAAATGTTGCCATTGCAACCTGGAGATGTACCGGCCACTTATGCAGATGTTTCGGATTTAATGAGAGATACGGGATACAAGCCTGATACCCCGGTAGAGCAGGGGGTGGCTAATTTTGTTGCTTGGTATAAGGAATTTTATGGTGGATAAACCTAGGACAAGAAAAGATAAAAGACCGTAATTTTATTGCGTATGACAACGAAGCGTAAAAATATATTGATTACAGGAGGGGCCGGATTTATCGGTAGTCATGTGGTCCAACTATTTGTCCAAAAATATCCTGATTATAATATTATCAACTTGGATTGCCTCACCTACGCCGGCAATCTGGAGAATTTGATAGAGGTGGAGAATTCCCCCAATTATTTCTTTGAAAGGGTGAATATTTTGGATGAAAGAAATTTAGTGGAAGTTTTTCAAAAGCATCAGATCACAGATGTTATTCACCTGGCAGCTGAATCCCATGTGGACAGGTCTATTACTGACCCATTGGCCTTTGTGAAAACCAATGTGATCGGTACTGTTAATCTTTTGAATACCGCCAAGGCATTTTGGGAAGACTATTCCGAGCATTTATTTTATCATGTTTCCACAGATGAGGTATATGGCTCTTTAGACCATGGAGGCTTTTTCCTGGAGTCAACTCCCTATGATCCCCAATCTCCGTATTCGGCATCTAAAGCATCCTCTGACCATTTTGTAAGGGCTTATGCAAATACGTATAAGCTAAAAACAGTCATCACGAATTGCTCCAATAATTATGGTCCAAATCAGTTTCCTGAAAAACTGATACCGCTCTGTATCCATAATATCAAGAACAACAAGCCCCTGCCGGTTTATGGAAAGGGGGAAAATATCAGGGACTGGCTATATGTTGTTGACCATGCGAGGGGCATTGATGTGGTTTTCCATCAGGGTAGAAGTGGGGAAACCTATAATATTGGCGGATTTAATGAATGGAAAAACATTGATATAGTCCGTTTGCTTTGTAAAAAAATGGATGAAAAGCTGGGTAGGGAAAAGGGCAGTTCTGAAAAGTTGATCACTTTTGTAAAAGATAGGGCAGGGCATGACCTGAGGTATGCTATTGATGCTACCAAAATCAAAAATGAGCTGGGTTGGGAACCGAGCCTACAATTTGAGGAGGGGATTTCAAAAACTATTGACTGGTACCTTGAAAATGAAGATTGGCTCAAAAATGTAACATCCGGAAATTACCAAAAGTATTACGAAGAGCACTACGGGAGCCGTTAGCTTGGAAGTTCAAATGACCCGGTTTATTTTTTTAAATACCGGGTCCTTTATTTTTAACATGAATCAAACTCCTGTCCAGTTGGAAGGGTCTTTTCTCCATTCCACTAAAGAAGCTAGGGTTTGGTCATCTATATAATCATTGGCCAATGCCTGTGGCAGCATGGCAGAATAATCGCTCAAACAAATTAACTTGACTTTTGCTTCTTCAAAATTAACCTTTGCAGTCTCAAATCCATAAGTGAAAATGGCCACCATTCCCAAAACCTCAAATCCTGCATTCCTCAGGTCCTGAACAGCCTTGAGGGAACTACCCCCAGTGGAAACCAGATCCTCTACTACCACAACTTTCTGACCTGGAATTACCTTTCCTTCAATCATATTTTCCATTCCATGGCCTTTTGCCTTTGATCTGACATAGACAAAAGGGAGTTTTAATTGATCTGCAATCAATGCACCCTGTGGAATTCCCGCTGTAGCTACTCCGGCAATAGCCTCTACTTCCGGGAAAATTTTCATTATGGCATTGACAAGATTTTCCTTAATGAAAGTTCTGACTTCCGGATAGGATAGGGATAGCCTATTGTCACAATAAATAGGGGATTTCCATCCGGATGCCCAGGTAAATGGCTTTTCAGGCTGGAGCCTGATGGCCTGTATATCCAGTAATTTTGATGCTACTTCAGAAGCGGTTTTTTTATCAAATAATTCCATGCCCTAAAATTAAAAGATAAAAAGTTAGAGCCTGTTGTGTCGCATGAAAAATTTTATGCATTTTTGGAACAATTAAAATTAATCTGGCAAAACTGACCCAGCCATGAAGATTTTTATCAATGATAAACCTTTGGATGTCATGTCGGTAGATGAGTTACCGAAGGAAAAAACATTTGAATGTGTATATGACCATCCTGAAGATATTCCTGCAACCATTGATTTCCATGATGATGTGTTGATCATTGAGCCCAGTAAAGATGTGGTCATTAAATTATTATACCTCCTGAGAACAAGAAAACTCAAAAATCTGGATTCGGTTACGCTTTTAACGGAAAACAAAAAGGAAGTTAAAAATTTCATAAAAAGTAGATTCACAGTTATCAAAGCAGCTGGAGGTGTAGTGACAAAAGGGCAAAATATCCTCTTTATTTTTAGATTGGGCAAGTGGGATTTGCCAAAAGGTAAATTTGATAAAGGAGAAACTCCACAAGAATGCGCAGTGAGAGAAGTGGAGGAAGAATGCGGAATTAAAGTAAAATTGGGCCCTGAAATTTGTAAAACATGGCATACGTATACCCATAATAGAAAAAGCATTCTTAAAAAGACCTATTGGTATGCGATGGAAAACCTAAATGATGCTGGGATGAAGCCCCAAAAAGAAGAGGGAATTGATGATATCAGGTGGCTGACCCATTATGAGGCCAAAGTAGCATTGGTTAATTCTTATCCTTCCATGAGGTATTTGTACAAACAGTTTTTAAAATTGGTGCCTAAAGTTCATATTGGGTAGGGAAGGTAATCACTGATATCCCCCCCATATCGGTGGACTTCTCTGATAATGGTGGAACTCACAGTTGCATATTGTGGGGACGTGATCAAAAAAACAGTTTCTAAATCAGGATTAAGCTTCCTGTTCATCTGACTGATTGTGTTTTCGTATTCAAAGTCGGTCGTATTTCTTAAGCCCCTGATTAAAAATTTGGCATCATGTTTTTTTGCCAAAGTGGAAGTTAGCTCATTATACACCACTACTTTGACCTCCGGTTGGTTTTGGTATAGCCCATTGATTTTTTCGACCATCAATTCAATATCAAAATATCTGTTTTTTTTGGCTGAATTGTAACCTATTCCCACAATCACTTCATCAAAAAGATTTAGGCTCCGGATGACAATATCATGATGGCCTTTGGTAAACGGATCGAATGAACCAGGGAAAATGGCTGTTTTTTTCATGAAATGTTATTGAATAAATTCCCAATGGGATTCAAAATGAAAAGTTTTCGAAAAAGATTCTGTTCCCTCGTGGTAGGATTGGTTAATTTCAGGATGAGTGATATTGAAATATTTGAAATATTCCACAGCCCAATTTTCCTTGATATCGAAATTATTCTTAGCACCAAAAAGCGTATATCGGCAATATTTTCTGTCAAATCCCAATTGATTGGTTATACCAAATAAATACATAAGCAGTTCTTCCCTATTCTGGATATCAAACTTATTGAATAAAGCCAATTCCTGTTTGCTAAATGCAGCCAGGTAAAAGGATTTGTCAAACATATATATCAGAATTTCCTGTGGAAGAAATTTAGGCCTTTCCTTCAAACAAAAAGACAGGAATGAGCTGGAACCATGGTGAAATTTAATGCTTGACTTACCGTCACTGAGTAGTTGAAACAACTGACTTCCTAGACCTCCGACCAAATAATAATTGTTACTTTCCAAACTATTGGAAAAGGGATGTATATCTGTCGTCAGATCTCCTGCAAAGGACAAATATGTCCCCAGAAAATCAGGATTGAAAAGCACACCGGGTACCAAAGAAAACAGGTTGTTATGAACGAAAACTTTTGTAGGTACATCCAGCTTATATAAATCATCCTTCCATACATTGGAAATAGGAACTTCCGAGGAAGCCAAAAGATTCCAGGTGCGTACAGCTACTATCTTATTGTTTTTATCCTTAGCAAAAAGAATCCGGATATGATTATATAAGAAAAGCGATAAATAGGATACCATAGAAGGATCATATTTATCGCAATAAAGTTTTTTCAAAGTATTTTCTGTCTGTTGAACCAAGATTACTCCCAATTACCAGAAGTGGAGGAATCAGTCCTAGACCCTACCCTAAGTGCTTTTTCCTTGTTATTTAACCTTCTTTTTGGGTTAATCGGATCCGGATCCCTGATTTCAAAAACACCGATTTCTCTCTGGCTTCTTTCGATTTTATCTGCAAAGAATTCAAATTCTTTACCACCTGAACCCGGTACAATGTGAAGATTATCCAAATTGAAATTAGGATATCTCCTTTCATTGAACAAAGAGTCCATTACATAAACAGATCCCAATGTATCATAAGAAACTGATATTTCTTCTTTACCATAAGCCAATAATGTGGTAGTTTCTTTTCTTTGAACAATCCAGATTTTACCTTCTTCGATAAACTGTCTAAGCGAATCCCAGCTTCCGGCATATTCGCCTTTGGTAGCTATATAAGCAATTTGGGCATCCCTCAACATTTGAAGTTTTTCGATAATTCTGGATTCGATGGCTGCAATTCTTTTTTCTTCCTGCATGACATCGTCAACACTCTTGTAAAGCATATAGCCCAATCCAAGAGCCCCCAATAAGAATACTACGGATAAAATTCTGGTTAGCGTCATTTTTGAGATGATTTAATCTTTTGTAAAGGTTGATGGTATTTTAACAAGTTGCTATTTTATAGAATTATTTTCAAAATTAAAATATCCTATCCATTTTCCCACATCATTAAGTGATTTTATTCCCCAAAATAATGGATGTTTTTCTTCATTTTTTATCAAGTTGAGATTTTCGAGGTTTAAATACCCGATTTCGGTGATTAGTTGCATGCTTTCATGAAGTTCCGGATCTATCCCCATTTTCAATTCTCCTCCCATTTGCTCCACCTCGAAAAACAATTCAATCGCATGGAGGGGTGGCTCTAGAAACTCGTGGGCGCAAATAAATTTTTTGACTTTGATTTTTAGCCCGGTTTCCTCTGAAAACTCCCTTTCCAGGTTTTGATCTACACTGAAGCCGTATTTCATTCCTCCTCCTGGTACATTCCAAAAAAACCTATCAGCAGACATTTTATGTTTAATCATTAAAATCTTGTCATCTTTAATTAAAATACCATTTACCCGGGTTCTTAATCTTCCTCCAAATTTATCTACCAGTTCTTTTTCCAATTTCGTCATATTACCCTTAGATTCGTCATGAAATGAAAGGTAAAGATAAGGAAGGTATGGTGAAGCCTTCATTTTTATTGGCTAAATATTTGCCTTTTGAGCCTACGCAGGGGCAAAGGGAATTCTTTTTTAAGATGGATTCTTTTTTTAAAGAAGGACCTATTGATGTCCCAATTTTCATCTTGAGAGGTTATGCAGGAACAGGTAAGACTTCCCTTATTTCTGCTTTGGTAAAAACACTCCCTAGACTGAAAATAAAATCCATGCTGTTAGCACCAACAGGTCGGGCAGCAAAAGTAATGGGGAATTATAGTAATAAATCCGCTTTTACCATCCATAAGATCATTTATAGACCCAAAGATCAGATAGGAGAGCTTGGGGCAGGATTTGATCTGGTGAAAAATTATTATAAGGATACCCTTTTTATTGTAGATGAGGCATCCATGCTCGCAGATGAATCATTCAATGGCAGAAGTTTACTGAGGGATTTGATCCATTATGTTTTTCAAGAATCAAGTAATCGGTTGGTACTGGTCGGAGATACTGCCCAATTACCTCCGGTGGGTAGTAACCTAAGCCCTGCTTTAGATAGGGATTACCTGATCAGACATTTTAGGTTAAAAGTGGATGTTATAGAATTAACAGAGGTGATGCGACAGCAGCTAACTTCTGGGATTTTATATAATGCCACCTATTTAAGAAATCAGATATCTTCCAAAACTCCTCAAATTGCCCTTTCTACGATAGAATTTAAGGATATTTATAAGATGACCGGAGAGAGACTGGAGGATGGCCTAAGGTATGCCTACAATAAATATGGGACTGAGAATACGGTCATCATTACCCGTTCTAATAAATCGGCTGTGCAGTATAATCAATACATCCGGAGAAATATTCACTTTTTTGATGATGAAATCAGTGCAGGAGACCTCCTGATGATTGTCAAAAATAACTATACCTACATGGCTGAATCTGAAAAAGTTAATTTTTTGGCCAACGGGGATTTTGCAGAAGTGGTAAAAATAAGATCTTTTGAAGAAATGTATGGCCTGAGATTTGCGACATTGGAATTGAGGCTTCTGGATTATCCCGATGAACCTTACTTTGAGGCAAAGGTGGTGATGGACACGCTATATAGTCCACATCCCGCTTTGAGTCCTGAACAATACAGGGATCTGTATAAGCAGGTTTCGGAGGATTATGCAGATGTGGCCAATAAGGCAGAAAGAATGGTGTTGATAAAAAAAGACCCCTATCTGACATCCTTACAGGTCAAATTTGCGTATGCTTTGACGTGCCACAAATCACAGGGCGGTCAATGGGATGCAGTCTTTGTGGATCAGGGGTACCTTACAGATGAAATGGTCACCAAAGAATATATCCGATGGCTGTACACAGCGGTAACTAGAGCAAAGAAGGAGTTGTTTATGGTAAACTTTCATCCAAAGTTTTATATTAGCAGCTCAGAATAAGAAACTAACGAAAACTAAATACAATAACCATGAAGAAAATGTTTTTATTAGCAGCCTTGGTCTTGACCGTTTTTGCCGTGCAGGCACAGACAGAAAAGAAAGGCGCGGTCCTTGAATTCAATGAGAAATCCATTGATTTTGGAGACATCACCCAAGGGGATAAAGTTGAGCATACTTTCGTATTTACCAATACAGGTGATACTCCTTTGGTGATTTCCAATGTGGCAGTGACCTGTGGCTGTACCGCTCCCAACTGGCCTAAAGAGCCTATTGCTCCTGGTGCAAAAGGAGAATTAAAGGTGGTCTTTAATTCAGCAGGAAAAATGGGTAAACAAAATTCCGTAGTAAGGATTTATTCCAATGCATCAGAACCCATTGAGAAAGTTTCTCTGATTTCGAATGTTTTGCCAAAAGGCTAAAAATTCAAAATGATAAAAATTAAAAAGGGAAGCAGAAACGCTTCCCTTTTTTTAGTCTACATTCAATAATTTTATCAAAACATTTTTGTCGGAATCCATCAGGGAAAGATAATTGCCCTCGAGATGGTATTGGCTGACCTTCTCTAAGTCCTGCATGATTTTTGTTTCCAATTTCATTTCTTCCTCACCACATGCCATCCTAGTACTGGCTAAAGGTCCAAATTTGATTTCTTTATCCGTTATTGATGCGATCGTGCCTCTAAAAGTATTACAACCGGAGTAACCATAAAATTTCCTTTCACCGGCATTGATTTCGAAAGTCAGGTCACCTTTCGCTCCTTTGGGATTCAGCAGGTCACCCGCTTCCTTCACCAGCCAGATATTCGTCAATCGCAAAGTCAAATCCGTGTATTTCTCCATAACCTCAACCAGTTGGTAATGAAGTGAAGAGGCATCAGCAGGAATGGTACCCTGAATTTTTTGAACCTTTACTTTAATCCTGTAGATATTTCCTGGTACATAGTCAAATCCTTCAATGTTAGAATAGAAGAATTTCCATTTTCCTTCTTCAATGGTCTCACTTTCCTGGACCTGTAGACAAGACATAGGAGCAACTCCTTCGCAGGGGACCTTGCTGCTATTCACCCAATAGACCTTTTCTTCCCCTGAATTATTTTCAGTAAGCTTGGTAGAATTACAGGACATCATGGCCAATAACAGAATGGAAAGTCCAATGGTAATTAAGCCTCTCATAGTTGGTTATGTTTTTTAATAACATAACAATTCCTTTGCCATAAATTCTTGATTATCAATAAATATTTGTCAAAGGAAAAAATCTTAATCAAAAATCATTTTCTGTTCAATAACCTGGACCAATTGTTCTGCCCATTCTTTGTAAACCAAGCCACTTGGATGGAGTTTATCGGCTACAACCATTTGAGGTAAGGCACCTATTTCACGGTATCTTTCGGTAATTTCAATATAATGCGCCCCCAATTCTTTTGCGATCTCTTGATTCGCTTGATTGTAGATGTCTATTTCCAAGGCAACTTTTTTCTGGTCCGTTCCCCTTTCCTGAGCAAATGGTGTTACCCCCCAATCAGGAATTGAAATGACTGCCACGTGATTGGCATTTCCCTTAGCAAAATCAATGGCATCCTGCAATAATTCTTTGAATTCAGATTTGTAATTTTCAACGTCTCTTCCCCTATATTGGTTGTTTACCCCAATCAACAAGGTGACCAGGTCATATTTCTTTCCTTTAATGCCTGCCTTTTCGATTCCTTCTGCCAGTTCATTGGTAGTCCAACCTGTTTTGGCTATGATTCCTGAGAGTTCCAATTCCATACCTTTCTCGTTCAATAAAGCCACGGTTTGATTGGGATATCTTCCGCTTTCTTCCACCCCTTCACCAATAGTGTAAGAATCTCCAAGCGCGAGGTATGTGTAATTTTGTTTCATAAGTTCAGGATTTAGAATGGCATCCCTTCCTGAAAAAGTCAGAAAAAGGATAGTGAGTAAACAGACAGTTTTCATAGCACGACATTAATCTTTAAAAACAGGATGCAACAACCTAAAAGTGCCGGAATCTGCATCCATTTCTACTTCTGCCCCAATAGGGACGATAAACTGTTTGGCAACATGTCCGATCATTGCACCTTTATATGCAGGGATATTAAGCGGGAGAATATAATCATCCAAAATGTCATCCAAAGTCAGGCTGCCATATCCTCCGGAGGGATTGCAGTCTGTACATTGACCGAAAATAAATCCCCGGATTTTTTCTAAAGTACCATTCAGTTTGAGTGTACTCATCATCCGGTCAATTTTATAGGGGTCTTCGCCAATATCTTCAATAAATAAAATACTGTTTTTAAAGTCAGGAAGAAAAGGAGTTCCGGATAGGGAGGTCAAAACAGTAAGGTTACCCCCTAAAATTTTTCCTTTGGCTGTCCCTGATCTTAAGGTTTGTATTCTGTTTTGTTTGACCACCAGGTCATCCCCTTTGACCACTTCGTTTTCAAAAGTCATCAATTCCCTATTGAAAAACATACTTTCAAATTGTTTGACATTGAAACTGTTCCAGCTCCCGGAACCATTGGGTCCATGGAAAGTAATCAAGCCTGTTTTAGCATGAATGGCATTGTGCAGGGCGGTGATATCTGAATAGCCAAGAATGGGTTTGGGGTTTTTTCTAATGGCTTTATAATCAATTAAGGGTAAAATCCTAGCTGCTCCCGATCCTCCTCTGATACAAATGACTGCCTTAATTTCAGCATCCGAAAACATGCTGTTGAGGTCATTGGCCCTTTCTTCATCAGTACCTGCCAGATGGCCTCTCCTGTTTTTCAGGTTTTCACCTAATTTGACCTCAAAACCCAGGGCCTCCAATGCCTCTTTGGCAAACTGAAACTGAATCCTTTCGGAGGTGGCAGCAGAAGGGCTGATTAAACCTACTTTGTCCCCTTTTTTTAATGGATTTGGCAGGGTGGTTCCTGCTTCTTCAGAAGGGATAGAAATAGAGGAAAACAAAGGAAGCGATCCCAAGCTGATTCCCAGGGTTTTCAGAAAATTCCGTTTATTCATGAAGTTTGGTAAGATTGGATAAATTGACAGCAGGTAAAAATAGGGTTTTCTGTCTTTCGGAAAAATTATTTCTCTTTTGCATTTTTAAAATGTGGATTCAATTGGAAATGCCTTAATTTACACTAATAAAAAAAGACCTGCATTAAGCGTGGGTAAGTTTCGGTCGGACATTCGGCCAATTTCCAACTTTAGCCTTCTGACACTTTTGGAGAGTTTATTCGGAGATCAATACGACAATAAAGACGAGAAGTCCAACCTTTTCGCGGATATTATATTACCGGTACCCATTCCCAAAATGTTTACCTATAAAATCCCCAGAAACCTGGCAGAAAGTATTGGTATAGGATTTCGGGTAATTGTACAATTTGGAAAAAAGAAAATACTTACCGGGATCATAGGAAGGGTTCATCAAAAACCTCCCACTTCTTATGATGCCAAACCCATTCTTGATCTTTTAGATAACCACGCCACAGTCAACCCGATTCAGATCCGTTTTTGGGCCTGGATGGCTGAATATTATTGCTGCCATATAGGAGAGGTGATGAATGCAGCCCTACCATCCGGATTAAAACTCAGTAGTGAAAGCAAAATTCAACTCAATCCTACCTTTGATCCGGACACTAGCCCATATCCCTTGGATGAAAGGGAAGAACTTCTTCTTCAGGCGCTGGCCAACAAGGAAGAGATGAGTTATGAGGATTGTGAAGCGGTGCTTGGCATTAAATCCATTCATGGCATCCTGAAAAGTTTGGTGATCAAGGAAGCGATTATTGTTTTTGAACAGGTCAAAGAAAAATATAGCCCAAAAGTGGAATCCAGGATCAGGTTTTCCCATGAACATGTGAAGGATAAAAAATTACTGGAAGCACTTTTCAATGAAATTGCGGGCAAACCTAAGCAAGAGGAGATTTTATTGAAATATCTCCAGGAAGTACCTGTATATAAAAAGCCGGAACTGAACCAAAAAGGATTAGAAAAAAAAGTAATTTCCGACGCTGGACTTTCAGCTTCCTCCTTGAAAACTTTAATAAAAAACGGGGTTTTGGAAGAATTCAAAATCATCATCAGCAGGTTTGAAGAGGAAGAGGGAAGTAATGAGGAGATCGTACTATCGAGTGAACAGGAAGAAGCTTTTCAACAGATCAAAAAAGAGTTTGAGGATAAGAATACTGTTTTACTGCATGGCATCACAGGAAGTGGCAAAACAGAACTTTACATTACGCTGATTAAGGAGGTATTGGCAGGTGGTTCCCAAGTCCTGTTACTCTTGCCTGAAATTGCCCTGACTACCCATATGGTGGGTAGGTTGCGCCAGGTTTTCGGAAGCAGTATGGGGGTATATCATTCCAAATATTCCGATAATGAAAGAGTGGAGGTTTGGAATGGGGTTTTAAGCGGTAAACTTTCCTTTGTGGTTGGGGTTCGCTCTTCTATTTTTTTACCCTTTGACAGTTTGGGAATGGTCATCATAGATGAAGAACATGAGCCTTCCTACAAACAGTTTGATCCTGCACCAAGATTTCAGGCAAGGGATGCGGGGATAATGTTGTCATGGCTGCATCAGTCCAAAACATTATTGGGCTCAGCCACCCCTTCCTTCGAGACATTTCACAATGCCAAAACAGGGAAGTATGGCTATGTTTCCCTTGAAAAACGATTTGGGGAAGCCCAATTGCCAGACTATTACCTTGCTGACATCTTGGTAGACAAGAAGAAAAACCTATTGAAGCTGGATTTTACCCGATTGATGCGGGAAAAGATTCAGGAGGCATTGAATAATCAGGAACAGGTATTGATTTTTCAGAACAGAAGAGGCTATGCGCCCTATATTTCCTGTGAGGATTGTGGCTGGATACCTGAATGTGAGCATTGCGATGTAAGCCTGACCTACCATCAATTTGGGGAAGAAATGCGTTGTCATTACTGTGGTTTTAAAGAAAAAGTCCCTCATGCCTGTTCTGCCTGTGGAAGCAACAAACTGAGTGCGGTAGGATTGGGTACTGAGAGGATTGAAGAAAGTTTATCCCTTCTTTTTCCTGAAGCCAGAGTTGCCAGGATGGATCTAGACACCACAAGGAGTAAGTATGGCTATCAGCGTCTGCTTGAAGATTTTGGTTCAGGTAATGTAGATATACTTGTTGGTACTCAGATGATTACAAAGGGATTGGACTTTGATAGGGTGACCGTGGTAGGGATTATGGATGCGGACAGGATTCTTTATTTTCCGGATTTCCGGGCGGGTGAAAGGGCCTTTCAACAGATTACCCAAGTGGCCGGCAGGGCAGGGAGAAGGGATAAAAAGGGCTCTGTTATTATTCAGACCAGAAAGCCTGAACAAGCAATTTTCGGTCAGATTATCAGTGGAGATTACAAAAGTTTCTACCTTCAGGAAATGGGAGAGAGACAACGCTTTTTCTACCCGCCTTTTGTAAAAATCATTAAAATCACGACCCGGCATAAAGATTACAAAACCGCAGAAAAATCTGCTAGGTACCTTCATAATTTAATGGGCGACATACAGGTCAAAAAAATACTTTTGGGTCCTGAAAAAGGGTTGATCGGCAAAATAAAGAACCAATACATTTTTGAATCTATTGTCAAACTGGACAGAACAGGAAATGCACAGGCCCATTTCAAACAGGAACTGTTACATATTTTAGAAGAGATGCAGGCGCATAAGGATTTTAGAGGGGTGAGGTTTGTGGTGGATGTGGATCCGTATTGAGTGAAGAATGGAGAGGTATGTGTGGAGAGTGAATAGTTGAAAATGGGATTTCGAAAGGCGGATTTCGGAAAGTGGGAGCTTTGTGAGTTTAGGAATTGGTTCATTAGGTGATTATTTAAGAGTCAATAAAATGACAAAAGTGGGAATCTTGAAAGTGTGATAGATTGGTTCTTGAAGAGAGGTTTTTTTTTACACTGAGATACACGGAGTAGTCACCGAGTTTCACAGAGCCGATGGATTTTAATGAAAACAGCCCCTTAGGGGCGATGGATATAGTAACCTGGGGTTTTAACCCCATGGGTTGAAAGATGCCAGCCCGGTTTCAGAGGCGGTGCTGTGGATGCCAATCGAAGAATTATCGGAATCGCCGGCGATATGGAACAATGTTTAAAAGAGGATTGTAGAGTTATGAGGGGAGAGAAAAAATTTGGATTTGTCGTTGTTCCACCACGGTGGACAAGTGTCAGGTTGTCATAGTTGGAATTTTTTGAAATTGAAATTTGAAGCTTGGAGTTTGGAATTTGACAATTGGAGTTTGGAGTTTAAAACTTTGCCTTTATATTTGTTGCTGTAATGAACAG
Organism: Shivajiella indica; assembly: GCF_042683085.1. Taxonomy (NCBI): domain Bacteria; kingdom Pseudomonadati; phylum Bacteroidota; class Cytophagia; order Cytophagales; family Cyclobacteriaceae; genus Shivajiella; species Shivajiella indica. The sequence goes on from NZ_JBHUIV010000020.1 coordinate 364,592, forward strand.
AACACAGCTATATATCCACCATTTTTCTGCCAACTCCCATGTTGGTACTGTTCATCATTTCCATCATTCCTCCTAAGGAGGAAATCATTTACATATCGCCCGCGTGTGGCTGTTGATGGATATTTGCAGCCTTAACATTTAAAATTCCTATTTACATTTTAATACTAAACGTATATTGCGTCCATGAATTCAATTATCCGTATAGCCGTCCAAAAAAGCGGTAGATTAAGTGATGATTCCTTAGCCCTGATAAAGGAGTGTGGGATCAAATTTTATAATGGCACCGGTAAACTTAAATCCACGTCCACCAATTTTCCGATTGAATTTCTTTTTCTCAGGGATGATGATATCCCGGGATATGTAGCTGATGGCGTAGCAGACCTGGGTATAGTTGGGGAAAATGAGCTGGTGGAAAAAGACAAGGATGTGGATGTGCTTAAAAAACTGGGTTTCTCCAAATGCAGACTTTCCTTGGCCATTCCTAAAGGTCAGGAATACACCAATATCCATTATTTTCAGGGAAAAAGTATAGCTACCTCTTATCCCAAAATCCTAGGTGATTACTTGGCCAAATACAACATACAGGCAGAAATCCATGAAATATCAGGCTCAGTGGAGATAGCACCCAGTATCGGGCTGGCAGAAGGAATCTGTGATATCGTCAGTTCCGGGTCTACACTTATGATGAATGGATTGAAAGAAGTGGAGGAGATTTTCAAGTCTGAGGCGGTGTTGATTGCCAATAAAAATTTATCCGAAGACAAACTTGCCATTGTGGACAAATTGCTCTTCAGGATGAATGCCGTTCAAAAAGGGAAAAGCAACAAATATGTCCTGCTGAACGCTCCGAATGCTTCTTTGGATAAAATAATCCAATTGATACCAGGGATGAGAAGTCCTACAATTTTACCTTTGGCCCAAGAGGGATGGTCTTCAGTACACTCAGTGATCAGTGAAGATCAGTTTTGGGAAAATATTGAGGAATTAAGGGCTGCCGGAGCGGAAGGCATTTTGGTGGTACCCATTGAGAAGATGGTGGTTTGAGAAGGGATGTGGGATGTCTGAAGTCGGATCTCTGAAATGGGATTTCGGATTTCGATATTCTAAGGCGGATTTCGGAAAAGAATGATGAATTATGAATCAGGAGTGAACAATGTGTGGGGTGATGAGTGGGTTTTCGGATTTCGATATGCGGAGGTGGGACAAAGAATGTAGAATTAAGAATGATGACTGAAGAGTGAACATTAGTTATAAAACCACAAAGTGCCTGCCCGTCCGATCAGGCGGGCAGGGTTGAACTTTACTGTTAATATGCAAAAAATTATAAGTAAAATCAGGAACAGAATAAGCATTGACTAAATATGAAAACAATTATCAATCCTACCCAACAGGAATGGGCAAAGAAACTCAAAAGGCCTGTTCAAAAAACAAAGGATATTGAAAAAATAGTCAAACCCATCATGCGGAAAGTCAAGCGTATGGGTGATAAAGCTTTGAAAAAATTTGCTTTGGAATACGACCATGTGCAGATTAAAACCCTTTTGGTATCCATTGAAGAAGTGAAAAAGGCAAGGGAAACCGTTGATCCAAAATTGAAAGAAGCCATTATCCAAGCTAAAGAAAACATTGAAAAATTTCATGAAGCCCAGATAACTCCTGATTTGGAGATGGAAGTAATGGAAGGGGTAACCTGCATGCGAAGATCCGTTCCGATTCAAAAGGTAGGATTGTATGTGCCCGGAGGAACAGCACCCTTGTTTTCAACGGTTTTGATGCTGGGAATTCCGGCAAATATTGCAGGATGTGAGGAGATAGTGCTTTGTACCCCACCCGATAAAGATGGCAATATCCATCCAGCAATTTTATACGCTGCAGACTTAATTGGCATTGACAAAATTGTCAAAGCAGGAGGAGCTCAGGCCATAGCCGCCCTTACCTATGGTACAGAATCGGTGCCTCAAGTGGATAAAATTTTCGGGCCTGGCAACCAATACGTTACAGCGGCCAAACAATTGGCAGTTAAAAAAGGAGTAGCTATCGATATGCCAGCCGGTCCTTCTGAAGTTTTGGTTTATGCTGATGAAACTGCCATACCTGCTTTTGTAGCCGCAGACTTGCTTTCACAGGCAGAGCATGGGGTAGATTCTCAGGTAATCCTGGTGGCCTCATCTGAAAAAACAACCAATAAAATTTTAAAAGAAGTGGATGAGCAGTTGGATAAACTTCCAAGAAAGGATATAGCCAAAAGGGCCTTGGAGAATTCATTGGCAGTAATTATGGCCAATCAGCAAACTGCCATTGATCTGATCAATGATTATGCCCCAGAACATTTGATTATCTGCGTGGAAAATGAAGAGGAGGTAGTGAGACAGATCATCAATGCAGGTTCAGTTTTTATCGGTAATTACACCCCGGAATCCGCAGGAGATTATGCTTCAGGCACCAATCATACCTTGCCTACTTATGGTTATGCAAGAAATTACAGTGGCGTTTCTCTGGATAGTTTTGTGAAAAAAATAACCTACCAGAAATTGACAGAAAAGGGCATTCAAACCCTTGGTCCAACTATTGAAACAATGGCTTCCCATGAACAATTGGAAGCCCACAAAAATGCAGTATCCATCCGTTTGAAGTACCTAAAAGATAAGAAGAAGTAATGGCCTTTGATTTAGAAAGATTATTAAGACCACATATCCGTAACATTAAACCTTACTCTTCAGCCCGGGATGAATATTCGGGCAAGGTTGGGGTATTTTTGGATGCGAATGAAAACCCATATGGGTCTTTGACAGGGGAGGCCTTTAACCGGTATCCAGACCCCTATCAACAGGAAATCAAGGAAAAACTTGCTCCGATCAAAGGAGTAAAAAAGGAACAGATATTCCTTGGAAACGGCAGTGACGAGGCCATCGATTTATTGATGCGGGCATTCTGTATTCCAGGCCTGGACAATATCATTTTACTGCCCCCAACTTATGGGATGTATGAGGTTTCTGCAGCGATCAATGATATTGCCATAAAACGCGTAAACCTGACAGAAGATTTTCAATTACGGGTGGAGGCCATTTTGGAGGCGGTGGATAAACATAGTAAGATCCTATTCATTTGTTCTCCGAACAATCCGAGCGGGAATAAGATGGATAGGGATGCAATACGTTATATCCTTTCCCACTTTAAAGGACTGGTAGTAGTGGATGAAGCTTATATTGATTTCAGTGATGAACCCAGTTTTATCACGGAGTTGGATAATTATCCCAATCTATTGGTCATGCAGACCTTTTCCAAAGCCTGGGGATTGGCAAATTTGAGAGTAGGAATGGCCTTTGCCTCAGAAAAGATCATCCGAATACTCAACCTGATTAAACCTCCCTACAATATTTCCGGTTTGACCCAACAAAAAGTACTGGATTCATTGGACAGGGCTGCAGAAATAGACAATTTGGTCGATATCATTCGAATAGAAAGGGTTTTTCTGGAGGAAGAACTGGATAAGCTGCATTTTGTCCTGCATGTCTTTCCCTCTGATGCCAATTTCATTTTGGTCAGGATGAACAATGCGAGAAAAGTATATGAATACCTGATCCATGATATGATTATTGTGAGGGATAGATCAAAAGTAATCTTGTGTGAGGATTGTCTACGAATATCTGTGGGGACTAGGGAGGAAAATCAGCAATTGATCGAGGCATTGGAGAAATTTGAACCTATTATTAAAAACCTATAATATTGATGAAAAAAGTACTTTTTATTGACCGTGACGGAACGATCATAGTGGAGCCTCAGACAGATTTTCAGATTGACAGCCTGGAAGATCTGGAATTTATTCCGAAGGTAATTTCTAATTTAAGAAAAATAGCGGAGGAAACTGATTATGAGTTAGTTATAGTAACTAATCAGGATGGATTGGGAACAGAATCCCTGCCTGAGGAGAATTTTTGGCCGGCCCATAACAAGATGATGCTTACCCTGGAGAATGAAGGGGTGAAATTTGCTGCGGTTCATATCGACCGGTCTTTTGATCATGAAAATCTGTCAACCCGAAAACCGGGAATAGGGATGCTTACCCAATACCTGAACGGGGATTATGATCTTGAAAATTCCTATGTCATCGGAGACCGTAAAACAGATGTGCTTTTGGCTCAAAATCTGGGTTGCAAATCCATATTCCTCGGGGAATCCATGGAAGGGGCAACCTATGCTACCAAAGATTGGGATGATATTTATCGGTATTTGAGAATGCCTGAAAGAATCGGGGAGGTTTTCCGTAAGACTTCAGAAACGGATATTCATATTAGGGTAAATCTGGACGGTTCAGGAAAGTGTGAAATTTATACCGGATTGCCATTTTTTGACCACATGTTGGAGCAATTGGGAAAACATGGAGGGGCAGATCTTTTGATTGAGGTCAAAGGGGATCTGCATATCGATGAACACCACACCATTGAAGATACCGCTTTGGCTTTGGGAGAAGCCTATCTGAAGGCTTTGGGAGACAAAAAAGGGATTTATCGTTATGGGTTTTTATTGCCTATGGATGATGTACTGGCACAGGTGGCCATTGATTTTGGGGGTAGACCCTGGATGGTATGGGATGCGGAATTCAAAAGGGAAAAAATAGGGGATATGCCGACAGAGATGTTTTTCCATTTCTTCAAATCCTTCAGTGATACAGCAAAATGTAATTTGAATATCAAAGCAGAAGGAACTAACGAGCACCATAAGATTGAGGCGATTTTCAAGGGCATGGCAAGGGCCATCAAAATGGCGGTTGCCAAAGATCCCAAAGCATTGAATCAATTGCCGAGTACGAAGGGGGTGTTGTGAAATTTTAAATTATCAATTACCATAGTGAATTACCAATTAGTGAATTACCAATTACCAATTACCAAGGATCTGTTACTCTGCTTCTCTCAGTTGTTCTGCTTTTCCTGAAGCAGAACCGATATAAATAGATTCTTTGCGTTCCTTTTGTTGACTTTGTGGTTCGAATAACCTCTGTTGTTCTGCTTCTCCAGAAGCAGAACTAATATAAATAGATTCTTTGTGTCCCTGTTGTTCTGCTTCTCCAGAAGCAGAACTGATATAAATAGATTCTTTGTCCCCTTTGGGTGGGAAAAAATATCCCACAAAGTCACGGAGTAACACGAAGAGTTTGGGTTTCTTCGATTTCGGCCCTACTCACAGTAATAAATAAGAAACTTTTGTGTCCCTTTTGTCCCTTTTGTGGTTCGAATAACTCTGTTGTTCTGCTTCTCCAGAAGCAGAACTGATATAAATAGATTCTTTGCGTTCCTTTTGTTGACTTTGTGGTTCGAAAAAAATTATGGACTGTTTATGTGTTTCCATGAATCCAGCACCCCAAAAACCTCCAAAATTCCCCGAGTAAAGCAACCTAAGGTTTATTTTTTCAATCATTAAGTCAAACCCTTGATTTAAATAAATTAAATTATTAGTTTTATAGTGTGCTAAAATAGTTGGTTATGAGAATTGTGCTACCTTTCTTTTTCCTGTTTTTCTTATCCTCCTGCTTCGGAAGTTTTTCTGAGGGGGAGAAGTATTTCAGACAATCAGATTACGAAAAGGCGGTTTCAGAATTTTCCAAAGCCTTGTTTCTCAATGTGACCGATATCAAATCCCTCCATCTAAGGGCCAGGTCTTATGAAGAGTTGGAAGACTTGGAAAGTGCCATGGAGGATTATAAGACCATTTTGAGGTTGGAGCCTGAGTATGCACAGGCGCATGCCGGGATCGGTAAACTGTATTGGAAGATGGAAGATTACCGAAAAGCCGAAAATCATTTGTTGATGGCTGCCAAGCATTCCCCGGAGGATTTTGAAATTCTGTTTTTGTTGGGAAGGACCTTATTGATCAACAAAAGGTATGAAAGTGCTGATGAGTTTTTTCAATTGGCCAAGGATCTCAGGCCTGAGGAAAGCAAGGTGTATTTTTATCAGGGCATGGCCCGGACTCAGATCGGGGATATTTTAGGTGCTGCAGGATCCTTCAACATGTGCCTTAGGTACGATCCGGACAATTTGGTGGCCAAGTACAACAGGGGTTTGGTATTACTACGCATTGGCCATATCTCCTGGGCTTTGGAGGATTTTGAGGATGTATTGAAGGCCAGGCCGGACCATGTGGAGGCCTTGGCACACCGGGGAATGGCCAAATTAATGAAGCAGGATCCTAGCGGATGCATTGATCTACAACAGGCCGAAGCCAAGGGCAGTAAATATGCCAAACTGCATATTGATGCCTGTAGGTGATCAATGAAGATGGTATTTTGGTGGACAAATTCTCCGGATACCGCAAGAAATCCATAAATAAAATGAAAGCTCTGGTTGAATAAGGACAAAGAAATTGGTTGAATTTGCTCCATTACTTTTTTAAATTTTGAAGAAATTGGCTTCTTTTTATACATAATTAAAGCCTTATTATCTGATTAAAAAGCAATTTTTTGGGATAAATACCCTGAACAGGGGATTTTTTATTATTTTGAAATCCTTAGTTTTGGAAAACTGGACATAGCGCATGGAATAAGGGTTGCTAATTCTTGAAGGACCATACCTATAAGTGAGTTGGCAGCAAGCATAGACAGCGACACCACAATTAAGAACAGAATTCTAAAATATAAAGATGGCAAAGACAAAAAAAATAGCCGAACCAGTAGTAGCGTTAGTTTCAGACAACCCAGAAGTTCCTAAACCAAGACTTACAAAATTGCTTATTAAGAACTTTAGATGCATAGGTTCTACACCTGTGAATATAGACCTTGATGAAATTGTAGTTCTTGTTGGAGCAAATAACGTTGGCAAAAGTTCAATACTCAAAGCCTATGAAGTTGCAATGTCTCAAGGTTCTGCTAAAGCAAATCTTAAGTTAGATGATTTTCCTAACAACAAAATTGACCCTGACAATTTACCCGAAATTGAGCTACATACAATTGTTTATGACAATAGTCCAGGAGATCAATGGATAACTAATTTACCAAATGGAGAGAGATTAGTAAAAGAACGATGGACTTGGAAAGGTGAAGGAGCACCAATTAGACAAGGATGGAACGCACAAGAAAATAATTGGAGCGAGCAAGTTCCTTGGGGAGCACCAAATGTGGCTAATTCAAGAAGGCCAGAACCTCACCGAGTTGACGCTTTTGATTCGCCTGAAGTTCAGGCAGACGAGATTAAAAAACTATTAATGAACGCCCTGAACGAAAGGGTAAAGAATCTTAAAACTGCCAATCAAGAAGAAGAAGAGAACGAATACCATAAATTATTAGGCAAAGTCAAAGAGTTACAAAAGAAGATTGTCCAAGAAGCGCAGGGACAAATAGATGAAGTTAATTCAGAACTTTCTGATTTGATAAATAAAGTTTTTCCAAACTATAAAATTGACTTTGATGCTAAACCGGAAGACAATCTTGACAAGACAATTAACCTTTTTAAATCTGACCCGCAGTTATTGATGGGACCCGAAGGTGGATATTTCGGCTCTGTTGAAAAACAAGGAAGTGGCGCAAGAAGAACATTACTTTGGACAGCATTGAAATTCATTTCTGAAAATAATCAAAAAGGCAAAGATTTAGCAACGGTTAGACCACACCTACTATTAATTGATGAGCCTGAAATCTGTTTACACCCAAATGCAATTCGAGACGCTTGTAATGTCTTATATGACCTACCCTCTTCGGGAAATTGGCAAGTAATGGTTACAACTCATTCACCTGTATTTATTGACTTTTCACGAGACAACACAACAATTGTAAGAGTTGAAAGGAGAGAAAACGGCACAATCCAAGGCACAACGGTATTTAGACCAGATAAAGTGCAACTAAGTGATGACGACAAGCAAAATTTGAAGTTACTTAATCACTGCGACCCTTATGTTGCTGAGTTTTTCTTTGGTGGTAAAGTAATAATTGTTGAAGGTGATACCGAGTATACAGCTTTCAACTATGTTAAAAGCACAAAGCCCGACCTATACAAAGACGTTCATATAATAAGAGCAAGGGGTAAGGCAACAATAGTATCGTTAGTAAAAATCCTAAATCATTTTGGCTCAAGCTATTCAGTTCTTCACGACAGCGACAGACCGTTAACAGCAGCAGGAAATGGAAATCCTGCTTGGGGTAATAATCCAAATATTTTAACGGCAGTTAATTCCAAGCCTATTGGAGCTGAAACACGATTACTCGCTTCACTTCCAAATTTTGAAGAAGCCTATTTTGGTGAAGAGATTAAGACTGAAAAACCTTACAATGCGCTTCGGACTATATCTAACGACAATGATAAGTTTGAAAAAATCGAAAAATTATTGAAAGCATTAATTGACCACACTTCGGAACTTCCTGAAAATTGTGTGGAATGGACAAGTATTGAAGATTTAGAAGAAAAATTAACTAAAGCACTTAACAAATGACAAGAATGCCAGCTGCCAACAGCACCTACCCAAAAGTGGCGGTTCTTTGGTTAAATCAAGCCTTGTGCATCTATCAAAGTTTGTACTTGGTTGACAGTGAAGTGCTTCGAAACCCCGCACGAACGCAAAGCGTGGGAACGTTGTGCGGCATACAAAGAAAAAGCCCACGCGCAAACAGGCACATTTGGTTTTTGCCGACACGCAAAGCCAACGCTGAAAAACCAAAAGAGCTTGTTTTAGTCCTAACACTCGGATGGAAAAGATGAAATTTGAAACTGATAAAAAGAACTTAAAATAAATGGCAAAAAAGAACGGAAGCGGAACGGAAGAACCCTTAGAAAAACAACTCTGGAAAGCAGCGGATAAACTCCGTAAGAACATAGATGCTGCCGAATACAAACACATTGTATTGGGTTTAATCTTCCTGAAATATATATCTGATGCTTTTGAAGAATTGTATGCCAGACTAAAAGCAGACGAAGCAAATGGTGCTGACCCCGAAGACAAAGACGAATACAAGGCAGAAAATGTATTCTTTGTTCCGCAGGATGCCCGATGGACTTACTTGCAATCGAAAGCAAAGCAACCTGAAATCGGGAAGTTTGTGGACGATGCAATGGATGCTATTGAAAAAGAAAATGCTTCCTTAAAAGGCGTTTTGCCTAAAGTATTTGCCCGACAAAATCTTGACCCGACAAGTTTGGGTGAACTCATTGACTTGGTTGGAAACATTGCATTAGGTGATGCCAAAGCAAGAAGTGCCGATGTGCTAGGACACGTTTTTGAATATTTCTTGGGTGAGTTTGCCCTTGCCGAAGGCAAGAAAGGCGGACAGTTCTATACGCCAAGAAGCGTTGTAGAATTATTGGTGGAAATGTTGGAGCCCTACAAAGGACGAGTATTTGACCCTTGTTGTGGTTCAGGTGGTATGTTTGTTCATTCCGAAAAATTTGTAACCGAACACCAAGGAAAAGTAAACGACATTTCTATTTACGGACAAGAGAGCAACCAAACCACTTGGCGACTGGCTAAAATGAACTTGGCTATTCGTGGCATTGACAGCTCACAAGTGAAATGGAACAACGAAGGTTCATTTTTGAACGATGCACACAAAGACCTGAAAGCCGATTACATCATTGCCAATCCACCGTTCAATGTGAGTGATTGGGGCGGGGACTTAATGCGAACTGATGGACGTTGGCAATACGGCACACCGCCCACAGGCAACGCCAACTTTGCATGGATGCAACATTTTATTTACCACTTGGCACCCAGCGGACAAGCAGGTGTAGTATTGGCAAAAGGTGCGTTGACTTCTAAAACATCAGGCGAAGGCGACATAAGAAAAGCCTTGGTGGAAAACGGTTTTATTGACTGCATTGTAAACCTGCCTGCCAAGTTGTTTTTAAATACTCAAATCCCGGCTGCCTTATGGTTCATGAGCCGTAACCGGAAAAACGGAAAATACAGAGACCGCAGCAACGAAATTTTATTTATTGATGCCCGAAACTTGGGGCATTTGATAAACCGCAGAACCCGTGAACTTTCTCAGGAAGACATTGATAAAATTGCGAGCACTTACCACAATTGGAGAAACCTTGACGGCAAGTATGAAGATGTTGCGGGTTTTTGTGCCTCAGCTCCAATAAGCAAGATAAAGGAATTGGACTATGTGCTTACACCGGGCAGATATGTGGGCTTACCCGATGAAGAAGACGACTTCAATTTTGCTGAACGCTTCGCAAATTTAAAAGCAGAGTTGGAAGCACAACTGAAAGAAGAAGCCCAACTCAATGAAATGATTAATAATAACCTTCTAAAGATTTATTATGGCAACTCCTAAAGATAAATGTAAAGAATGTGACAAATATGCAAAGTCAGGACACAATTATTGCAGGATTTGTGGTTTTCATCTTACTAAAGGTTTTGTTCAAAATGTAAGAGTAGCTGTTGCCTATTTTACAAATGAAAAATATTGTGGGTACTGTGGTAAAACAAGAAACAATTGCAAATGCTAAATTGGAAAGAAGCTGAATTGGGTGATATAGCGGATGTTCAAACTGGACCTTTTGGGAGTCAGTTAAAAAATGAACAATATATTACAGGTGGAACACCTGTGGTTACAGTTGAACATATAAAAGATTTTCGAATTACCGATTTCGATTATCCAAGCATAACAGATGAAGATAAAGGCAGGTTAAGTAAATATCTAATGCAAACTGATGATATACTTTTCACAAGAGTTGGGTCAGTTGACCTAAGTGCTTATGTTAGTGAAAGGCAAAATGGTTGGATGTTTTCTTCAAGAATGCTTCGAGTACGACCAAATGAAGAAATCAACTCACGATTTCTATCCTATTATTTTCAACAGAAAAGTTTCAGGGATTATATTCTGAACATTTCAGTTGGTGCAACAATGCCTTCTATTAATACTGAAATTCTAAAAGGAATTCCAATATCATACCCCCCACTCCCCGAACAAACTGCCATTACCTCCGTACTCAGCAGTTTAGACGACAAAATAGACCTGCTGCACCGCCAAAACACCACCTTGGAAAAAATGGCTGAAACGCTGTTTAGACAATGGTTTGTGGAAGAAGCGAAGGAGGAGTGGGGAACTTTACCGTTAAGCAAAGTAGCAAACTTTTTGAATGGTTTAGCTTGTCAAAAATTCCTACCAAAAAATGAAATAGATAAGTTGCCCGTGCTCAAAATAAAGGAATTAAGTAGCGGAATTACCGAAAATTCAGATTGGGCAAGCACAGACATAAAAACCGAATACATTGTAAGAAATGGTGATATTATTTTCGCTTGGTCAGCTTCATTAATGGTTAAAATCTGGGATGGTCAGGATTGCATTCTTAATCAGCATTTGTTTAAAGTAACATCCGAAAATTATCCAAAATGGTTTTACTATTTGTGGTGTAAGCACCACTTGGCAGAATTTATTTCAATTGCTGCAAGTCACGCAACCACAATGGGGCATATTAAACGTAGGGACTTGGATGAAGCAATAGTTCTTATTCCAAGTAACGAAGAGTTAAAATTAATGTCTCAACAAGTAGAGCCTATCATTGAAAAAGTTATTACAAATAATAATCAAATCCACACCCTCACGGCATTGCGAGATACTTTGTTGCCGAAGTTGATGAGTGGGGAGGTGAGGGTGGAACATGAAAACAAAGTGAACAACCGAAATGAGTGATTTTAAGGCAGACATATTGCACATTCAGGAATTAAAATTTGCAAAGTTCCGCATACCGGAATATCAGAGACCCTATGTTTGGACAATTAAAGAAACCCGGCAACTTTGGGATGATATTTTGGCCAGCCTGCAAGCCCGTAAAACAGATTACCGCATTGGCACCATCGTCCTGCACAACAACAAAGACCAACAATCCCTCGACATTGTAGATGGGCAGCAAAGACTCACCACCCTTACCCTTTTATTGCATTTGCTCAGTCCGCAAGCTAAAACATTGGTTTGCCGACCTTTCTTACAACAAAAACAGTTTTTGCATGCCGACTCTATAGAAAACATCAAAAACAACGGAAATGAGCTTGCCCAATGGATAGCAGAAGAACTTACAGAAACCGAAAGGCTCTTCCATTACATTTTACAGCATTGTTCGGTAGTTCAAATCAGTGTGAGCAACATAAGTGAGGCTTTTCAGATGTTTGATTCGCAAAACGGAAGAGGTATGACGCTTGAGGCGTATAACCTTCTTAAAGCTTTCCATATCCGATATTTTAACCACATAGCAGACCAGGACAAAATAGCCTATGATCGTGCCTGGGAAAATGCGGCAAAAAGCAAAAAAGATTATCTAAAACAAGTCATCAGTGAGCAATTGTATCGCACACGCATTTGGTCAAAACTTTATCCGGCATACGCCTTTACCCGAAAAAATATCACGGAGTTCAAAGGCAGCAACATGAGTGCTATAAAATATCCTTACCAGAACTTTGTGAACCACCGGGAATTAAATGCCAATGGACGCTTCATTCCCCGAATGGAAAATGAAAGCTTGTTGCCCTCCACTCAAATCAACCAAGCTATTATAAACGGTACGGATTTTTTTGATTACGTGCAGAATTATGTAGGCATGTATCAACTGCTATTTGAAAAAAATGAGCTGGAAGATGAGTTGACTTTTTTCAGGTTGTTCTTTCAGGAATATGGCACAGGTTTTAAAAAAAAGGGTGACTTCTACCTGATTGAGCTTTACAAATCACTCTCGATGCTGGTGTTTGATAAATTTGGAGTGTTGGGTTTAAGGAAATATTACCTGCTTCTCTATGCCTATGTGTTTAGATTTAGGTTGGAGAAAAAATTTGTTAAATACACCAGTGTAGCACAATTTCCGGCAGAGGTGATTGCGGGTATTCACCATGCCAAAGAATTGCTGGACCTGAATTTTTTCAGACAAAAGGCACTGTCACCCATCAGCCGACAGGCGAATAATCTGAACAACCCAATAGTAGAACAATTTTTTAAAAACCACTTTGAGGTAAAAATACATTAAGGCATACATGACAACCAATACAGAAAATAGCTTGGCAAAAAATGTTGCTGAAATTATTCAAAAGAGCTACGTGATACCCTTTTACCAAAGGAATTACAATTGGGGTAATGCTGAAATTTCGCAGTTTATACAGGATATCTATGAAAGCTATATCAACAACCCGAAACAGAATTATTACATAGGCAGTTTGGAGGTGTATGCAGGCAGCAATAAACAGGGCAGACAGGAAGTTATTGATGGGCAACAAAGACTTACTACCATTCACATTCTGGCAAGGCTGTTTCCAAACAAAAACTATAAACCTGCCAGGTTAAAATATGACTCGCGGCCTGAAGTTGAAACATTTTTTGATCGCTTAAAAATAGAAAAAGCAGCGACAAAACAGACGGAAGAAGATGAGAAACAAAGTAACCTGAACAATTTTTTTACAGCCCTTGAAACGATTTCCAATATCAAGTTAGAAGGGGAAGTAAATTCGGTTTTGACTTTTAAAACATTGGAAACACAAAACAAGCTGGAGGGATTTATTAATTATTTCTACAACAAAGTGATGCTTGTAGAAGTGTTGATGCCACCTGACACCGATGTGGCCAATTACTTTGAAATTATGAATAACAGAGGCAGGCAGCTACAGGAACATGAAATTCTGAAAGCTCAGCTCATGTCAAAAATTAATAGCCCAAAAGAACGTTCTATCTTTGGGTATGTTTGGGATGCCTGCTCTCAAATGGATCGTCCTATCCAAAAGTTTTTTAATACCGAACAAAGAGCCCAGTTATTTGGTGATAATTATGATGGTATTCATCTCGGCAACCTAAAAAAATTAGCCCAAACAAATACCAAGGAGTCAGTTCATTCCATTCTGGATATTTTGGAAAGCAAAACCATACAAACCACCATTAAGTCTTTGGAGGAACATGAAGACGAATTAGACCAGGAAATAACCTACACGGCTATCATTGACTTCAATAATTTCCTGATTCATATTCTGAAATTGATATTTCCCAAGGCAGATGTTCCCTTGAGTTCAGATAAACTACTTAAAATATACAAGTCTATTCCCTCCCGAATGCTCATGGAAATAGAACCCATGGATTTTCTGAGTAAATTATTTTTTTACCGGGTGGTATTTGACAGATATTTAGTTAAGTCTGCTGCTGGAAGCGAAAATGCAGATGAGCCTGAAGCAGGAGATATTCAGGAACTTGAAGGATTATCTCATACCCGATGGATGCTTACCAAACCGGTTATGTATTGGAAAAATTATGCTTATCGGGGTAGGCGATATCCTTCCTTAAATTTTAAAAACACATTCGATAATCAGGATTTACAAGAACGTATCGTCAAGCTGCTGTCAATGTTGCAGGTTACCTACCGTCAGCGTAAGAATAAAAATTACCTGCAATTTGTCTTGAGTCTGTTTGATCCCGAAAAGCCAAAAACTTTGGATTTGGATGCCGAGTCATTTCTATCTGAATTGGAGGACTTTACCTTAAATCAGTTTGATAAGCTTGGGCTTGAAACCTATTTGAAAACCTCTGATGAGTTTGATTTTGATGAAATGGAAATTTACGCAGAAGGAACCAACACCCCCCATTTTTTATTTAACTTAATTGATTACCTGATGTGGGTAGACAGGGTGTGGAATGATAAAGATTGGGGTATAGATGAAGCATTTGATTTCAGCTATCGAAATTCCATAGAGCATCATTTTCCACAAGCACAAATCCACATGATGGAGGGAGACAAGAATGCAAGGGAACCCTTGATACATTCGTTGGGAAATCTATGCCTTATTAGCAAAGGGGCTAACTCAAAGTTAAATGATCGGTCGGCTTGGGATAAGGCAACGGATCCAAGATACTCCGGTGGGATTTTGACACCCAAAAGAAAAATTATGTATGCAACCACCCAAAAGTCAAAGATGTGGAATGCCACACAGATCAAGGAACACTACAATGAAATAATTAAATTGCTCAGTAACAGGTATAAAATTTTAGATCCTGACCATGAATGAAAACGAAATAGAAATATTTGCAATTGACAAACTGGTAGAACTCGGTTATGATTATATCTATGCACCGGATATTGCACCTGATTCAGAAAATCCTGAGAGAAACAGTTTTGAAGAAGTGCTTTTGGTGAATAGGCTACAAAATGCCGTTAGGCGAATAAACCACAGCATTCCTACTGATACTCAGGCAGAAGCCATCAAAGAAATTCAGCGTATATCTTCACCTGAACTGCTTACCAACAATGAAACTTTTCATCGTCTTTTAACCGAAGGGATTCCGGTTTCAAAACGTGTGGATGGAGACGACCGTGGCGACAGGGTTTGGCTGATCGATTTTAAACATCCTCACAACAACGAATTTGTGGTAGCCAATCAATTCACCATCATTGAAAATGGCAATAACAAACGCCCTGATGTAATTCTTTTTGTCAATGGAATTCCCTTGGTGGTGATTGAACTAAAAAATGCAGCAGATGAAAACACCACCATCCATTCGGCTTTCAAACAGGTAGAAACGTATAAATCCATTATTCCAAGTCTGTTCACTTACAACGGCTTTGTGGTCATCTCTGACGGTCTGGAAGCCAAAGCCGGTTCCATTTCCGCGGGATTTAGTCGTTACATGGCCTGGAAATCGGCAGACGGCAAAGCCGAAGCATCGCATCTGGTAAGTCAGTTAGAAACGTTGATTCAAGGCATGCTGAACAAAGAAACCTTGATTGACTTAATCAGGCATTTTATTGTTTTTGAAAAATCGAAAAAGGAAGATGCCATAACGGGTATTACCACCATTACTACAGTTAAAAAATTAGCCGCTTATCATCAATACTATGCTGTAAACCGTGCAGTTGAATCTACTTTAAGAGCAACAGGATTTACCGTAGAACATAGCCTGCCCCGCCAAAGCGGGGAAACGCCTTGGAGCATGGTCATGGCCGCAGTGGTAGCTGAATCTCCTGAAAGCTATGGAGTGCCCGGAGTGAAAAATCAGCCCATTGGCGACAGAAAAGGCGGTGTGGTTTGGCATACACAAGGAAGCGGAAAATCATTATCAATGGTTTTCTATACAGGAAAAATCGTATTGGCTTTAGACAATCCGACCATACTAGTCATTACAGACCGCAACGATTTGGACGACCAGCTTTTTGACACGTTTGCAGCATCCAAGCAATTACTTAGACAAGAGCCAGTTCAGGCAGATGACAGAAACCAACTGAAAGAATTACTAAAAGTAGCTTCAGGTGGTGTGGTGTTTACCACCATTCAGAAATTTCAACCCGAAGAAGGCAATGTTTATGAATTACTTTCAGACAGAAAAAACATTGTTGTAATTGCAGACGAAGCACACAGAACACAATACGGATTTAAAGCCAAAACTATTGATGCCAAAGACGGACAAGGAAATGTTGTTGGTAAGAAAATCGTTTACGGCTTTGCTAAATATATGCGTGATGCTTTGCCTAATGCAACGTATTTAGGTTTTACAGGAACACCCATTGAAAGTACTGACGTAAACACACCAGCAGTTTTCGGAAACTATGTGGACATTTATGATATAGCCCAAGCCGTTGAAGATGGTGCAACCGTTCGTATTTTCTACGAAAGTCGTTTGGCAAAAGTAAATCTTACCGAAGAAGGCAAACAGTTAGTTCACGAATTAGACGATGAACTGGAACAAGAAGATTTAACCAATACACAAAAGGCAAAAGCCAAGTGGACACAGTTGGAAGCTTTGGTAGGTAGTGAAAACCGAATAAGGATTATTGCCAAGGACATTGTATCACACTTTAGCCAGCGACAGGAAGTATTTGAAGGCAAAGGAATGATTGTTTGTATGAGCCGCAGAATTGCAGCCGATTTGTATCAGGCAATTATTGACCTTAAACCTGAATGGCATTCAGACGACTTAAATAAAGGCGTTATAAAAGTGGTAATGACATCGGCATCATCTGATGGTCCGAGAATTTCAAAACATCATACCACCAAAGAACAAAGAAGAACGCTTGCAGAGAGAATGAAAAATCCTGATGACGAATTACAATTGGTCATCGTTCGGGATATGTGGCTTACTGGTTTTGATGCACCAAGTATGCACACCCTCTACATTGACAAACCAATGAAAGGACATAACTTGATGCAAGCTATTGCACGGGTAAACAGAGTTTACAAAGACAAGCCTGGCGGTTTGATTGTAGATTATTTGGGTATTGCAGCAGACTTAAAAAAAGCATTGGCATTTTATTCTGATGCAGGCGGTAAAGGCGACCCGACTATTTTGCAAGAACAAGCCGTTCAATTAATGTTGGAGAAATTGGAAATTGTTTCTCAAATGTATCACGGCTTTGAATATGAATCCTATTTTGAAGCCGACACTTCAAAGAAATTGTCTTTGATACTTGCAGCAGAAGAACACATTTTAGGATTGCAAGATGGAAAGAAACGTTACATCAATGAAGTAACTGCATTATCAAAAGCCTTTGCCATTGCAATTCCGCATGACCAAGCAATGGATGCAAAAGACGAAGTTTCGTTTTTCCAAGCCGTCAAAGCACGATTGGCAAAGTTTGATGGAACAGGTTCAGGCAAAACAGATGAAGAAATTGAAACGACCATTCGTCAAGTCATTGACAAGGCTTTAGTTTCAGAAAAGGTAATTGATGTTTTTGATGCAGCTGGAATAAAAAAGCCCGACATTTCAATTCTATCTGAAGAGTTCTTAATGGAACTGAAAGGAATGGAACATAAAAATGTCGCCTTAGAAGTTTTGAAAAAACTCTTGAATGATGAAATAAAATCTAGAGCAAAAAAGAACTTGGTTAAAAGCAAGACATTTTTAGAAATGCTTGAAAACTCAATCAAGAAATATCACAACAAAATACTGACAGCAGCCGAAGTAATTGAAGAACTCATAAACCTAAGCAAGGACATTGTTGAAATGGACAATGAAGCAAAGCACATGGGTTTATCAGACTTTGAATATGCTTTTTATACAGCAGTTGCGAACAACGACAGTGCAAGAGAACTCATGCAACAAGACAAGTTGAGAGAACTTGCCGTTGTGCTGACAGAAACCATCAGACAAAACGCATCTATCGACTGGACAATTAAAGAAAGTGTAAAGGCCAAATTGAAAGTTGCGGTAAAAAGAATATTGAGAAAATACGGTTATCCGCCCGACATGCAAATGTTGGCGACAGAGACCGTTTTAAAACAAGCAGAAATGATAGCAAACGAAATAACGACATAGAAAGCCATCGCACAGGTGTAAGCACATTTATTCGCTGGTGTTATTTGTTTTTCAGCAGTGCTCATGATTTTCAATTGCAATTCTCACAAGCCCAAGCTCAAACCAAAGCTTGTAAAAGAGCTTCCACCTTTCCACCCCGAAAGAATTTCAAAATATTTTTTCCAACCCTTCAAAAAAAAATAAAACACCCGACACGCAAGCCGACACGAAAATGACAGCGAAACTCAACAGCAACAATGGTTTACAGACACGGTGGACAGGAACGCCAGCAGCTAACAGCGGTAACTTTTGCACAACTTCATTTTGAATCAAGATAATATAGGGTTTGCGGTAATTTGATGGATTTCCCATTTTTGGATTGGATGAAAAAGTAGGTTGGCGGTTTTTGAATCAAACGGGCCGGGGTTTCGGATAAAGCCCGAAAACAAAATCCTTGAATCTGATGGAAATGGAGGCCCTGGATCCTGCCACAATGACCCTGATATTTGACAAGATGCCAAGGGTAAAATAATGATCAAGATAGCTGTTTCAGAAAAAGAAATAAGTTATCTTATGAATGAATATTATGAGAGATAGAGTTGACTTCTTAACCGAAAGCGGTTTGCATTCCTTTAGTTACTTGATATACCGGGCTAAAGGAATTATTCCTTTTGGATACTTGATTTTAACCATTTTTAGCTGCCAAAATCCCCCAAAAACCCAAGAGGAAAATGTAGGGGAAGAATTGGAGATAATTGAAAGACCCATCAGAGAACCCTATCAGGGATTTGAGTGGGAGAAAGTTTCCGGTGCGGGTATTGAATTCTGGGCCCAGAAAAGCGATGGGATCCAAATTGGCATAAGTGAAACTTTACCAGGGGCTTTTGTCGAAAGGATAGAAAATGGTAAACCGGTAGCAGTTTCATTGGTCATTCAGGTTTTCGAGCTAAAAAACGGGGAAATTGAGGATGTTTTTGAATTTATCTCAGATTCGAAGTATTGGAATGAGGAGGAGCAATGTGCTTTTGAAAAAATCGAATCCACTAGGAAAGGGGTCGACAGGTATGTCCTGAGACCAACAGGTAATGCCCTCAAGGAATATGAGGAAAGAGCACCCTCTGAGCCGATTACCCACACTTGTGGAAATTGGGGCATGGGCAACAGTGGCATCAGATATTTTGAAATTCACCAAAGTAACCCAGAAAAAGCTTTGTTTATTGAAATAGGGCAAGAAGCCCCTTTGTTTGATGAAGAAAGTATAATTGTAAAATGATGTTGGTCTACCATGTTTTTTTTCCTTCTTCGGTGTAGCCTATCCCTTTGAAGTATTTTAGTTCGTAATTGCGCAATTGGTAATTTGTAATTTTACTTTACTATCCTCTGGAATTTGTAATTACAAGTTTCACTTGCTTTTTAAGTAATTTCACACTGCTTTCTTCTGCTCTTATCCTATATTTAGGTAAAAGCTTTATCATGCGAAATTTCCCATCTTATAAACAGAGCAAACCTTCCGGCCACTATGATGCCATAGTGATTGGTTCCGGCTTGGGTGGGCTGACCACCGCGGCCCTGCTATCCCAGAATGGCCAGAAAGTGCTGGTACTGGAGAAGCACTATACCATTGGAGGATTTACCCATGTCTTTAAAAGAAATGATTATGAATGGGATGTAGGAATTCATTATGTGGGCGATATGCAGTCCAAATGGAAGTTAATGCCCCGTCTTTTCGAATACATTACCCAAGGAAAATTGCAGTGGGAGGATATGGGGGAAGTATATGATAGGATTGTTTTTGAAGATAAAACCTACGACCTGGTGAAGGGACGGGAAAATTTGGTGGCCAAATTGAAGTCTGAATTCAATACCGCAGAAGACCATGCCGCTATTGACCGCTATATGGAGGCAGTGAAAAGTGTGATTAAAAGCAGTAGGAATTACTACAGTATGAAAGTGTTTCCCGGATGGATAGGAAAATGGATAAGGAAGTGGACCTCCCGTAGTTTTCTTAAATATTCCGATATGACTACCCTGGAAATCTTGCATACTTTCACAAAGAATGAAAAACTGATCGGTGTATTGTGCGGACAATACGGAGATTATGGATTGCCTCCCGCTCAAAGCAGTTTTGCCATGCATGCCATACTGGTCAGTCATTACTTCAATGGGGGTTACTTTCCTGTTGGGGGTTCAGCTAAAATTGCAGAATATATCTATCCGCAAATCCAAGCAGGAGGAGGGGAGGTGTACTCCAATGCTGAGGTGAAGGAAATCATTTTGGAAGGAAATAAAGCGGTTGGGGTGGTTATGGCGGATGGTTATGAGCTTAAAGCGGATAAAGTCATCAGCAATGCAGGGGTTTTCAATACTTTTCAGCGCTTTATTGATAAACGACATCCCCTTCACCACAAGTTGGAGAAGAGGTTTGATGGCTTACGTGCCTCTGTGGCGCATATTTGCCTGTATATCGGTCTGAAAAAAAGCAGTCAGAAACTGCAATTGCCCAAATCTAATTTTTGGATTTATCCTGGTTATGACCACGATAAAAACGTGCGTGAATACCTGGAAAATCCGGATGAAAAGCCATTTCCTGTGGTGTATATTTCATTTCCATCTGCAAAAGATCCTGATTGGGAAAGGCGTTACCCGGGTTCCTCCACCATTGAGATCATCTCTCTGGCACCTTATGACTGGTTTAAAAAGTGGGAGGATACCCGATGGGGAAAAAGAGGAGAGGACTATGAAGCGATGAAAGAGAAATGGGCTTTGCGATTGCTGGAAAACCTTTACAAACAACTACCTCACTTGAGAGGACAGATTGATCATTACGAGCTTTCCACTCCTTTGTCTACCAAAAATTTTACGGGTTACCAGTCAGGTGAAATCTACGGACTCGAACACAGTCCTTCGAGGTTCCGGAATGAATACCTCACACCGCATACCCCAATTAAAAACCTGTATCTGACCGGACAGGATATTGTTTCCTGTGGAATCGGTGGAGCGCTGATGAGCGGTCTGATCACTTCCTCTGCTATTTTGAGGAAAAATCTTATTAAAAGTATTATGCAATAATGGTTTGGTCTGGCGTAGAAAAAGTAATTTTAATCCAAAAAATGCGTATATTTGAAATATATACGCATTAATTGTTATTATGAAAAAACCGCTCAATATAACAGTAGACGAAAATCTGATTAAAGCCATTAAGCAATACGCTGAAAATAAAGAAACCAGCATATCAGCTTTGGTGGAGGACTATTTTGAGCGCTTGATCAAAACTAAAAAAGAGCTTGAAAGCAATGTTTCTTTGCTAGAATTTGTTAAAAATCTACCGGAAGCCAAGATGAAATATCCTGAAGATTTTGATTGGAAAGAGGAATATTTTAAGAAAAAAGGTAAATGATATGGCTTTTAAAGTGTTTTTTGATGCCAATATTATCTTGGATTTTTTTCTGAAAAGAAAGGGAAACGAAGATTCCATCACCAACATTTTCAGACTTGTAGACGAAGAAAAAATTGAACCTTATTTAAGTATTTCCATTCTTCAAATCTGTGCCTACTATTTGGAGCGGGCACATGGTGCAACATTGGCCAAACAAATTTTAGAACGGATTTTGAATGATTTTAAAATTATTACGGGTGATAAACTGACAGTTTTACATGCCATAAAATCCGACCTAACTGAGATCGAAGATGCAATCCATTATTTTATGGCATTAGAAAATAAGATGGAAGCTATAGTAACTTCGGAACTCAAATTCATCAAGTATTCTTCACCTACAATGCCAATCCTCACTGCACAGGACTTGGTTTTTAATATATTAAAGAAGTAAAAACCTGATCAATACGATCGGAACTTAAATCCGGGGTTAAACCGGCTTATTGGTTAAAGAGCCAAGGCAAAATAAAAAGTAAAAAGAGCCAAGGCAAAAGGAAGAAGAGCCAAGGTAAAAGGAAAAAGTAAAAAGGTACATGAAAAACTAAAACTTACACGATATATAAGAGTTAAGGGGAAATCCTATTTTATTCCAATATCCAATATCCAATAAATATCTATCAATATCCATCAATATCCATCAATATCTCTTTCAATCCAATTCCAAATATCTTTGAATCCTTTTTTCAATGGCCATTTTATAATTCTCTTTCGCTTTTTCTGAAGTGAACAAAAACAAATAAGGCTCAATCAATTCCAGTTCCATCAGATAAAATACCCCTTCTGTCCAAACCCCGTCTACACGGGCATACAGGGTTTCACCGGCAAAACTATCCACCATTTTTTGCAGGTATTCCAATTGATCGGCATTCGGTTCGACTACATGGATGGCTCCTCCAAAGAAATGCTGCACCCGGAATTCCCCTTTTTTTGGACTTTTCAGCACCGCATGGGAAAATTTTCCATTGAAAAAAATATAGGAATACTCCCCTGTACGGGCCACTTCTTCCACAAAGGGCTGAATCATGAAATCCTCCTTTTGAAGGAGTTCAGCAATGATTTCCTCGTTTTCCTGCCAGGTATCTTTCTGCAATTTCAGGGTGTTTTTGGCACCTCCACTGACTGTGGGTTTGATGATTATTTGATGGGTATCAAAATCCTTGAAATAGCTACCAATATCTGTTTTTTCTTTCTTTTTCAGATACCGGGTAGGCACGATGGGAAAACCTTTTTCCTGAATTTCCCTGAGGTACCATTTATCGGAGTTCCAAAGAATGGTATCCATATCATTCAGGCTGGGTATCCCCAATTTTTTTATGTGTTCACACCAGGTTAAAAATTCAGCATATCGATCGAAATAATCCCAGGGAGATTTGATTAAAAGCAAATTATACCTACTCCAATCCACTGCTGGGTCTGACCAGATTTCAAACTGATAATCCAATCCCAAATCTTGGAGCATATTTTCCAAAATAATATCTTCATTGACTTCGATGGAGGCTGGATAGGCCCCCTTATCCTCATAGGTGATGACCCCGATTTTCATGTTGGTATGTCGATAATGATGAAGCAATATTAAAGCAATTTTGTGATTTTTTGGGCTAAAGGCTTAAAATCCATGCGATAAATCATATTTTTGGATTTTGGTATTTATGAGCAAAGATAAACTCGTCATCATTCCCACTTACAATGAACTGGAAAACATCCAGGATATGGTCCTGTCCATCATGGCATTGGAAGGTGATTTTGAGTTGCTGATCATTGATGACAATTCCCCCGACGGGACTGCAGATGTCGTAAAAAAACTTAAAAAGGATTTTCCGGAACGTTTACATCTGATCCAAAGGGAGGGGAAAATGGGGCTAGGAACAGCCTATATTGAGGGTTTTCGTTATGGCTTGATGAATGGTTATCAGTATATTTTTGAAATGGACGCAGACTTTTCGCATAATCCCCAAGATCTGATCAGACTATATAAGGCCTGTGCGGAAGAAGGTTTTGATATGGCCATTGGATCAAGGTACATTACCGGAGTGAATGTGGTCAACTGGCCTATGGGTAGGGTGTTGATGTCTTTTTTTGCCAGTAAGTATGTTCAGTTTATCACAGGAATGCCCATTAAGGATGCAACCGCTGGATTTAAATGCTACACCAGGAAGGTTTTGGAAGCTATTAATCTGAACCGTATCCGTTTTATTGGCTATGCTTTTCAGATAGAAATGAAATTTACAGCCTGGAAGCTGGGGTTTAAGATAAAAGAAATTCCAATTATTTTTACAGACAGGACCAAAGGTACTTCTAAAATGAATACCCGGATTTTTCGGGAAGCCGTTTTTGGGGTAATCTATATGAAATTTAAAAGTTTTTTCGTGCGCTATAAACCTAATCAAAACGTATAGATTTGATCGGTTGGATATTGCTGATAACCATTGCAGGAAGAAAGAGTACGAGGGTTGTCACCAATAGGACCACTAGATTCAAAGTAATGAAAATAGGCCAGTTCCAGAAGATGGGAACAAAACTCATATAGTAATTGACCGGATCCAGAGGTATCAGTCTAAATTGATCCTGCAAGTATCCGAAAACCAAGGCTAGGGCATTTCCATACAACAATCCCCTACCTATAATCCGTACCCCGTTCCAAACGAATATCCTTCTGATCTGACTGTTTTTTGCTCCTAATGACTTGAGAATCCCGATCATCTGTGTTCTTTCCATGATCAGGATAAACAGTATGGAAACCATATTGAAAGCTGCTACAAAGAGGATCAGCCCCAAGAAAACATAAACATTGTTGTTCAATAAGTGAAGCCAATCGAATATTTCAATGTATTTGTCTTTGACCTTGACCAATTTCAGGTCAAAATCCATGATATCATACAGCAATTCTTCATTTTCATCCAACTTGGATGGATCCTGGACAAAAACTTCAAACCCTCCCACTTGATCTTCTGACCAGGAATTTAAATTCCGGATAACCTGTATATCACCGATGATGATCTTATTGTCAAAATCCTCAAGGAAAGTTTCATATAAGCCGACGATTTCCAATCTTCGAAACCTTGGGGGTTCCTGTACATAATACATGGTGACCCGATCACCTACATCAAGGAGCAGCTTATTGGCAATCTTAGTACTCAAGATTATTTCATTGCTGGCCATAGAGTCCGAAAACTGTATGAAACGCCCCTTTTTGATCGAAGTCTTAAAGCTGATAGAATCAAATTCAGGGCCGACACCTTTCATTAAAACTCCTTCTACTTCCTCATCTCCTTTAAGCAGACCGGGTTTATGAGCAAAAGATTGAACATGGGTAATATAGGCTTCCGAGGGATATTCTTTGAAAAAATCCGTTTTTTTGGAAGTAGGGGATTCCTCAAAGGCATTACCGGACATAAACTTCATGACCTGGAAATGGCCGGTAAAGGAGAAAACCTTATTGGAGATTTCATTCTGGAACCCGCCCAAAATCATGAAAGAAATCAGGGATATGGCTATACCTATGGCCACAGAGGCCACAGCTATCCTATGGATGGTTCCGGTAAAACCGCCCGTCTTCTTAAAACTGATTCTTTTAGCAATGAAATAAGAAAGGTTCAAGGAATTTCTTAATTTGGTCAAAATCTAGCGCAAAATAACTATGAAGCCGTTCAAATTGATGATTCTTTTCAGTTTTTTAATTTCAACTTTTGCTTTTTGTAAAAATCCGGATTCCGGTATCCAGGCTAAAGCAGATGATAATCAGGCGGTAATCATGCCAGCAGCTGATCAGCCGGAAATATATTTGCCTATGTTGGAAGGGAAAAGAGTGGGGTTGGTGGTCAATCAAACCTCTATTTTGACCAGTAAAAACAACATGCATCTGGTGGATTACCTGATGATGGAAGGGGTGGAGGTAAAGAAAGTATTTGTACCTGAACACGGATTTAGGGGGGATGCCGATGCAGGAGAGGAGATCAAATCTGAAATTGACAAGCGTACAGGTTTACCGATTGTTTCTTTATATGGGGACAACAAAAAGCCATCTGCTAAAACCCTTGAAGATATCGATGTTTTGATTTATGACCTTCAAGATGTTGGGGTAAGGTTTTATACCTATATCAGTACCATGCACTATGTGATGGAAAGCTGTGCGGAAAACAAGATGCCTTTATTGATTTTTGACAGACCCAATCCGAATGGCAATTATATTGATGGTCCTGTTCTGAAAAAGGGATTTGAAAGTTTTGTAGGCATGCATCCTATACCTGTGGTCCATGGACTGACAGTAGGGGAGTTGGCCCAAATGATCAATGGTGAAGGTTGGCTTAAAGGAAAGGTGAAGGCCCCAATTCAGGTTATTCCGGTCAAAAACTGGGACCATAGTATGCCTTACAGTTTGCCTGTTAAACCTTCCCCTAATCTTCCAAATGATACCGCTATCAGGTTATATCCAACATTGTGTTATTTTGAGGGGACCGATGTGTCATTGGGAAGGGGAACTTATTATCCCTTCCAGGTCTATGGTTATCCCGATCCCAAATTCGGAGAATTTACCTTTACCCCGGTAAGTATTGTAGGTATGTCCAAAAATCCCCCACAGCAAGACAAGCTTTGTTATGGGGAAGACCTGAGGAATGAACCTTTGGACCATCAGTTTACCTTAAAATATCTTCTTAGAGCTTACCAGATTTCGGGGAAAAAAGAAAAGTTCTTCAATAATTTCTTTGACAAACTGGCTGGAACAGATCAGTTGAGAAAGGATATCCTGGCAGGAAAATCGGAGGAAGAGATCAAAGTTTCCTGGCAGAAAGATTTGGAGGAGTATCAGGGTATGAGGCAGAAGTATTTGATTTATTGATTTTTAGAAGAAGATTATGTAAAAATTTTCTTTTTTTCTCCTGTTCAACTGGTACGTGTAACAAACATCACCAATTCCAATGGTGATAGTTTGGACATTTGTGTATTGAATTGGAAAAGAACATGTTCTTTTCCGGTTTTTATGATTCATAAAACAAGATTTATCAGCTATGAACAAAAGTATATCTGCAAGGATAAAAGATTTTCTGCCGGTGTTTGATTGGTTACCTAATTATAAAAAAACAGACCTTCAAGGTGATCTGACAGCTGGCCTTACGGTGGGAATTATGTTGATTCCGCAGGGAATGGCTTATGCAATGTTAGCCGGTCTTGAACCTATACATGGCTTGTATGCGGTAACAGTACCTCTACTTTTGTATGCCATCTTTGGTACTTCCAGACAGCTTGCTGTAGGGCCTGTGGCAATGGTGTCCTTGTTAACTGCAGCAGGAATTGCCAGTTTGAACCCAGCTTCTCCTGAGCAATATTTGATTTATGCCCTTTCTTTGGCATTCTTAGTTGGGCTCATCCAGTTTGGGATGGGTATACTTCGTTTGGGATTTGTGGTCAACTTCCTTTCCCATCCTGTAATCAATGGATTTACATCTGCAGCTGCCATCATTATAGGACTAAGTCAGATCAAACACCTGTTACGTATCAATCTTCCCAATTCGGAGCATATCCAGGAAATGGTAGTAGCCATTGCACAAAATATTGGGGATATCCACTGGCTAACATTTGGCATTGGCGTGATCGGTATTGTTATCATCAAATACGGTAAAAAAATCCATAAAAGTTTCCCTGCACCTTTGGTGGCGGTAATTGTAGGTATTGCTTTGGTTTCTGGCTTTGACCTTACAGCACAAGGGGTAAAAATTGTGGGAGATGTACCAAGTGGTTTGCCAACTTTTTCTTCCCCTTCTTTTGATATGGAGGTTTGGAAAACCCTGTTGCCCATAGCGCTTACCATTTCTTTGGTAGGATTTGCAGAAAGTTTTGCAGTTGCCAAAACCATTCAGGCCAAACATAAAAATTACAGATTGGATGCTAATCAGGAACTGATTGGCTTGGGTGTGGCCAATTTTGGTGCTGCCTTTTTTAGGGGTTATCCAGTGACCGGCGGATTTTCAAGAACTGCGGTAAACAATGATGCGGGTGCGAAAACCGGTTTGGCTTCTATTTTCAGTGCCATTTTGATCGTGCTCACGCTACTGTTCTTTACAGGTTTGTTTTATAACCTGCCCAGCGCTATTCTGGCAGCAGTAGTTTTGGTAGCGGTATCGGGTCTGATTGATTTTAAAGAGCCTATTCACTTATGGCATAAAGACAAATCAGACTTTGCTATGTTGATTGCCACTTTTATAATCACTTTGACATTGGGTATTGAAACCGGGATCATAGCAGGTATGGTATTGTCTCTATTGGTGGTGATTTACAGGGCTTCAAGACCGCATATGGCACAGTTGGGGAGGGTTCCCGGTACCAATATTTTCAGGAACGTGAAGAGGTTTAAAAACCTAATTGAAAGTGACGACCTCCTTATTATTAGGGTAGATGGACCGATATATTTCGCCAATGTGGAATTTATTAAGGATAAGGTAGACAAATGGTTATCCAATAAACCGAAAAAGGTCAGGATGATCGTATTTAACATGGAAAGTGTGACCAATATTGACAGTACAGGAGCCCATGAATTGAACGAATGGATTACTTCTTGGAGAAAATCCGGAATAGATGTATGTATGAGCAGTATCAAAGGACCTGTAAGGGATGTGTTGAACCGTTGGGGAATCCTTGAAAATGTGGGGAATGACCATGTCTTCCTAGATGACAATTCAGCTGTTTCAGCCTTCGAAAATGAAATAAATCTTGATTTGCTTGAGAAATATTCACCTTATGCTTTACAAACAAACCAAAAGTAATGTGTCAGATAGATCTTAATAAATACCTGGATTACAATAAAGTATGGGCAGCAGAAATGCTGTCCTTTCATGGAGATTATTTTGATGCCCTGAAAGAAGGCCAATCTCCAAGGGCATTGTTGGTGGGCTGTTCCGACAGCAGGGTTTCTCCTTCGAAAGTTCTGGGATTAGACCTGGGAGAATTGTTTATACATAGAAACATCGCCAATGTCGTTTCCCATACTGATTTGAATTTTCTTTCCGTGATGCAGTATGCAGTGGAAAGCCTTCAGATCAGGGATATAATTGTATATGGCCATTATGGTTGCGGGGGAATTAAAGCAGCCTATGATAATCAGACCAATGGACTGATAGACAACTGGTTGGCGAATATCAAAGATGTGATCAGGCACCATAAATCCACCTTGGACAGTATTTCAGACGAAACAGAAAAACTCAATAAGCTGGTTGAACTGAATGTATTGGAACAGATTGAAAATATCAAGCAATCCTCTATTTACAAACAGGCAATTGCCAGAGGAGAAAAACTCAGATTACATGCATGGGTATTTGATTTTTCAACGGGATTGGTGCATGACCTGAAGAAAAAATACAATATTACTCCATCGGTGGTCTAATTCCTGGTCAACCATAAAACCAATGGTTATAAAAACCACAAAAGTAACAATAGGAACACAAAAGTTTGGGGCCATGAGGCCCTTTCTTTTTATTGGAGCTTCCATTAGGGACCTTTCTTTTGGTCACTTTGCAGACTTTTGTGGTTCGAAAAAAAACTTATTGAAGTCAACCAATCTGAATACAGATCAATTATTGTTTATTAGGATGGGAAATTAAAACCACAATAGTAACAATAGGAACACAAAAGTTTGGGGCCATCGGCCCTTTCTTTTAACGGGATTTTCCATTAGGGACCTTTCTTTTGGTCACTTTGCAGACTTTTGTGGTTCGAAAAAAAACTTGCTGAAGTCAACCAATCTGGATACAGATCAATTATTGTTTATTAGGATGGGAAATAAAAACTACAAGAGTACCAATAGGAACACAAAAGTTTGGGGTCATCAGGCCCTTTCTTTTTATTGGAGCTTCCATTAGGGATCTTTCTTTGTTCACTTTGCAGACTTTTGTGGTTCGAAAAAAAACTTGCTGAAGTCAACCAATCAGAATACAGATCAATTATTATTTATTAGGATGGGAAATAAAAACCACAAAAGTAACAATAGGAGCACAAAAGTTTGGGGCCATCAGGCCCTTTCTTTTTATTGGAGCTTCCATTAGGGATCTTTCTTTGTTCATTTTGCAGCCTTTTGTGGTTCGAAAAAAAACTTACTGAAGTCAACCAATCTGAATACAGATCAATTGTTGATGCTTAGGATGGGAAATAAAAACCACAAGAGTAACAATAGGAGCACAAAAGTTTGGGGCCATCAGGCCCTTTCTTTTTATTGGAGCTTCCATTAGGGATCTTTCTTTTGTTCACTTTGCAGACTTTTGTGGTTCGAAAAAAAACTTATTGAAGTCAACCAATCTGAATACAGATCAATTGTTGATGCTTAGGATGGGAAATAAAAACCACAAGAGTAACAATAGGAGCACAAAAGTTTGGGGCCATCAGGCCCTTTCTTTTTATTGGAGCTTCC